>CAWVLT010000017.1:0-14439 GCA_963930185.1 Coriobacteriia bacterium
GCCGATGGTGTAGTTGCGGGCGTGGCCCATGTGCAGGTCGCCCGAGGGGTACGGGAACATCTCGAGCACGTACTTCTTGGGCTTGGCGGGATCCTCGTCGGTGTGGAAGAGGTCCTGCTCCTCCCAGGCCTTCTGCCACTTGAGCTCGATGGCCTGGGCGTCATAGACGGGGATTCGCTCGTCGGCAGTGCGCTCGACGTCGTTGTCTGCCATTGGGTCGTGTCCTTCCTAGCCGCGCGGGGCGCGAGCTGAATACGCAAAGCGCGACGGGATGAGAGCACTCCCGTCGCGCGCCTGTTCGTGTTGGCCTGCGGGGCCGCCGCCGCCAGGCGGCGGCAAGGCCCCGGGCAGCGGCACCTGGGCTAGGCGCCGAAGGAGCTGCCGCCGTCGGTCACCGTCTGGTTGGGGTTCTTGAGCAGGACGTCATGCGCGCCGCCCTCAACCAGCGAGGTCGCGGAGACCAGGGTGAGCTTGGCGTTCCTCTGCAGCTCGGGGATGGTAAGCGCGCCGCAGTTGCACATGGTGGAGCGCACCTTGGCGAGCGTGGCGGCCACGCCGTCCTTCAGCGAGCCGGCGTAGGGCACGTAGGAGTCGACGCCCTCGACGAACGACATGCTCGTCTTCTTGCCACCCAGGTCGTAGCGCTGCCAGTTGCGGGCGCGCGCCGAGCCCTCGCCCCAGTACTCCTTCATGTAGGAGCCGTTGACGATCACGCGGCGGCTGGGCGACTCGTCGAAGCGCGCGAAGTAGCGGCCGAGCATGACGAAGTCGGCGCCCATGGCCAGGGCCAGCGTGACGTGGTAGTCGTGCACGATGCCGCCGTCAGAGCACACCGGCACGTAGACGCCCGTCTCCTCGAAGTACTTGTCGCGCTCGCGGCACACCTCGATGAGCGCGGTGGCCTGGCCGCGGCCGATGCCCTTCTGCTCGCGGGTGATGCAGATGGAGCCGCCGCCGACGCCCACCTTGACGAAGTCGGCGCCCGCCTCGGCGAGGAAGCGGAAGCCCTCGGCGCTGATGACGTTGCCGGCGCCCACGATGACCTCGTCGCCGTAGTTGTTGCGGATCCAGTCGAGGGTGCGCTTCTGCCACACCGAGTAGCCCTCGGAGGAGTCGATGCACAGGGCATCGGCGCCGGCCTCGAGCAGCACGGGCACGCGCTCGGCGTAGTCGCGCGAGTTGATGCCCGCGCCCACGATGAAGCGCTTGTGGATGTCGAGCAGCTCGTTGGGGTTGGCCTTGTGGGAGTCGTAGTCCTTGCGGAACACCAGGTACACCAGACGACCCTCGTCGTCGACGATGGGCAGGGAGTTGAGCTTGTTATCCCAGATGATGTCGTTGGCCTCGGAGAGCGTGCAGTTGGCAGGGCCGCAGATGAGCTTCTCGCGCGGCGTCATGAACTCGGAGACCTTCGTGGAGGGGTCCATGCGCGAGACGCGGTAGTCGCGGCTGGTCACGATGCCCACCAGACGGCTGTTGGGCGTGCCGTCGACGGTGACGGGCATGGTGGAGTGGCCGGTCTTCTCCTTGAGCTCCAGGACATCGGCAAGGGTCATCTCGGGCGACAGGTTGGAGTCGCTGCGCACGAAGCCGGCCTTGTAGGCCTTGACCTCGCGGATCATGGCAGCCTCGTCCTCGGGGGTCTGGTTGCCGCAGATGAACGACATGCCGCCCTCGGTGGCGAGGGCCACGGCGAGACGGGGGCCGGAAACGGCCTGCATGATGGCGGACGCCATGGGGATGTTGAGCGTCAGACGCGACTGCTCGCCACGACGGAACTTGGCGAGCGGCGTCTGCAGGCTCACGTTCTCGGGGATGTTCTCCTCGGAGGTGTAACCGGGAACGAGCAGGTACTCGCTGAACGTGTGAGCGGGCTCGGGATAGATATACGCCATCTACAAGTTCCTTTCTTTGCCTGACCCATGTGTGCGCGTGGGTTGCCCTGCTAAACATGCTGTTGGGACCAATGATCTTTGAATTGTATATGCATCGGGACGGCTTTGAGATCGAAAAGACGCATCTCTTGAAACTGATACAATGAAAGCGGACATATCCACCCAGCGATGGCCGCCGAGCACGGGGCCACCGACAAGGAGGGCCCCATGAGCTTTGCGATTCTCACCGACACAAGCTGCAATCTGCCCGCCGACCTCGTCGCCGAGTACAAGCTCGCGATGATGCCCCTGCGCTACACGCTCGAGGGCCGGGAGTACACGAGCTTCACCGACGGCGTCCAGGCGGACTTCTCGCACTTCTACGCCCAGATGAGGGAGGGCAAGGTCGTCACGACGTCGCTTGCCGACGCCAACGAGGCAGTGCGCATGGCCACCGAGCTGCTCGAGGCGGGCCAAGACGTGCTGTACGTAGGCTTCTCCTCGGGGCTCTCGGGCACCTACGAGGTGGTCTCGACGGCGCTTGACCAGCTGGCGCAGTCGTACCCCGACCGCAAGCTGCTGTGCGTGGACTCCCTTGCCGCCAGCGCCGGTCAGGGCCTTCTGCTCACCTACATAGCCAGGCTGCGCGACTCGGGCGCGGTCATCGAGCAGTGCCACGCCTGGGCGCTGGAACATCGCCTCAACATCTGCCACTGGTTCACGGTCGACGACCTGATGTTCCTCAAGCGCGGCGGGCGCGTGTCGGCCGTCTCGGCCATCTTCGGCACGGCGCTTGCCATCAAGCCCGTCATGCATGTCGACGACGCGGGCACGCTCAAGGTCGTCGACAAGGTGCGCGGGCGCCGCAAGGCGATCGCGGCGCTAGCCGAGCGCCTGCCGTCCTCCCTTGAGGACGCGCCCCTAGGCGAGCAGCTCGTCTACATCTCGCACGGCGACTGCTATGACGACGCCAAGCTGCTCGCCGACAGCGTCACGGCGCACTTCGAGTCCACCGGCCACCCCATCCCCTACCCGCTCATCACCTACGTCGACCCGGTGATCGGCGCCCACTCCGGCCCCGGCACGCTCGCGATGTTCTTCTACGGGGCGCACGAGCTGCGCTAGCCCCTCGACGACTCGATCTCCTCGCACGCGGCGAGCGTGGCCGCATAGTCTGCCTGGTAGTCGGCAAGGCTGCGCTCGCCCGCGCCAAGCTCATCCTCGGCCATGAGGCCGGCCCGCGCCTCCTCGACCGTCTCGAAGCCTCCATCACTCAACGCCTTGGCCAGCGCGGCCTCGCCACTTGCGACCGGGCCCACCCTAAGTCCGCGACGCTGGCCGTAGTAGAGCGTCGCGCGCTGGTGCCTGTCAGCCTCAAGCTCGTCGCCAGCCTCCCTGGCCGCACGCAGCGCACCCCTCTCGGCATCGAGGAGCCTGTCCTCCTCGGCAAGGGACCGCCGCCTCACCTCGAGCTCGTGCGCGCAGTCCATGGCCACGCGAGCGGCGCGCGCACGGGATAGGCGGGCCGCGAGCTCCTGCATCGCCGGGAGCCGACCGACCAGCTCTTCGAGGTGTGAGAACAGCGCATCCTCATCTGACGTCGCGACAGACGTGCAGCCGCCCTCGCGTGCCATGGTCGCGTCAAGACCCTCGCCTGTCATCGGCCCACTCCTCTCCCCCACGTCCTGACGCATGCGCATCCTATCGCATGCATAAAGGGGAGGATCGCCTGGGCGACCCTCCCCTCGTGCCTAACCGACGTGCGCCGCAACGTAGCCGCGGCTCAGCGCCTAGATCTCCTGATAGACACCGGCGAGCTGCTCGCCCAGGCACTTGCCCTCGACCAGGCAGCGGCCATGGGAGTTGCCCTGGATGTTGATCGGATAGTCGTAGGCGTAGATGTCGCCGGCGCAGTTGCCGATGGCGTACAGACCGGGGATGGGCGTGTTGTCGGCCTTGAGCACCTCGAAGTTGTCCGAGATGTGGACGCCGCCGGTGATGGCGAGCAGGCCCGGGCCGACCTTGCATGCGTAGAAGGGGCCCTCCTTGATGGGATAGAGGTAGTGCGACTCCTTGAAGAAGTCAGTGTCCTCGCCCTTGTCGCACATCTCGTTGTAGCGCTCGATCGACGCCATGGCGACGTCGGCGGGCATGTCGAGCTGGGCGACGAGCTCCTCGAGGGTCTCGCCCATCTTGTAGTAGTCGGGGATCTCGGTCACGCCGTTCTTGACCGTCTGCGCATGCGAGGCGGACGCCTCCTCGTAGGTGGTGCCCACGGCGCGGAAGCTGTCCCAGAACATGCCGCCGCCATACTGGAGGCTGTCGGTGTTGTCAGCCTCGAAGTTCGCGTCGAAGATCGACCACGCATGGTCATAGCCGCCATTGACCATGACGCCGACGCACTTGCCCTGGACCCAGGTGGCCTCGTTCATGAAGCGCTTGCCCTCGGGGTTGAGGAACAGGAACGGGCCATGGAAGCCGGCGGCCGCCTGCGGGTGCATCATCGTGGGCCAGGGGGCGTCCTGGAACGCGGCGCCGGCCCAGGCGGCCATGTTGTGGCCGTCACCGGTGTTGCCCAGGTCGCCGCACAGGCGCATCATGACCTTGAAGGCGATGGGAGCGTAGACCTCAAGGTACTCGTCGTTGTAGCTCACGTCGCCGGTGGCGAGGACCACGCCCTTGCTCGCGTTGTACTGGACGTACTGCCCGTCGGCGTTCTGGCAGATGGCGCCGGTCACGGCACCCGACTCGTCCTGGACGAGCTGGACGGCGGGCATCTCGAACACGAACTCAGCGCCGGCCGCCTGGGCCTCCTCCATGAACATGTACTCTACGGCGTCGGCCATGGAATGCTCCTCGAAGAGCGGGCCGCCGAAGAGCATGTGGTAGCAGTCCGCCTCGGGGTGGATGGCCGAACGGGAGCCGACGGTCACCATGACGCCCATCTCATGCGCCTCGGCCATGTCGAGCAGCCAGTTCATGCAGCGCTCGCTCTCGCGGAACCACTTGCCGACCAGCGACTCGCGGCAGCGGTTGCCGCAGGTGGCGACCCAGCGCTCCATCTCGAGCGGCTTGTCGATGACGACGCCGGCCTCGTCGAGGGCGCGCGAGCCAACCGCGCCCGTGCCGCCCACGCCGTTGCCGTAGAGCTTGTCATCCTTCTCGACGAGGATGACCTTGGCGCCGTTCTGAGCCGCGTTGACGGCGCAGCAGGTGCCGGAGTAGCCGCCGCCGATGATGAGGATCTCGGTGTCGATCGTCTCGGTGATCTGGTCGGCGGGGATGGGATCGGGCTTGACCTCCCACGTGTGCTTGCCGGCGAGCGCGTCATCCTCGGCGGCGGGAGCCTCGTCAGCGATTGCCACGCCGGCGCCCAGGGCGGCAACCGCAGCGCTGCCCAGGGCAGCGCTCTTGAGGAGGTCACGGCGAGTCAGGTCATTCATATGCGTCCCCTTTCACTATGAACGTGCACGGCCGGTACCGGTGGCACCCCAAACGCCACCTTTGCATGCAATTATAGCATGTGGCCTCCACAGGCCGAACATATCATCGGCATGCAGAGGCCACATTCTGTGCAGGTATATATGACATTCTCGCCAAAAGCAGCATGCGTCGCACGAGCTGCGCGAGCCCCCGACGACCGCCTAGCGCTGGGCGGCGTCGCCGGAGGTGATGTCGCTCAGCGACTTGGAGATCGTGTGCTTGGTGGGCACCCAGTCCACCTTCTTCACGGCGGCGGCCAGCGCGATGGGCACGTAGCTCAGCATGAACACCGGGAACGTGAAGAGGTTCAGGAACAGGTGCCAGTTAGTGTCGTGGATGTTCTTGCGCTCGGTGATGGTGGTGATGAGCGCGAGCAGGAAGAACACGACGTAGAAGCTTACGAACGTCATGATGAACGACCCCAGGCACGCCTGCGACTCCGAGGTGGTCACGAAGTCGGGGAACACCAGGCCGATGATGAGGTAGATTGCGTTGACCGAGGCGGAAATGAGCGTCAGGATCATGGCGGGCGCGATGGTCATGAGCATGTCGTAGACGGCGAAGCCATGCCCCTTGCGGGCGATCTTGCCGCCGGGGTTCTTAAGGCCGATAAGCGAGGGGCCGTACTTGACGAACACCTGGTAGAAGCCCTTCGTCCAGCGCATGCGCTGCTTCCACGAGGCCGCGAAGGTCACCGGCTGCTCGTCGTAGAACACCGCTTTGTGCGCATAGCCGATGCGCAGCCCGTGCAGCGCGCAGAAGATCGAGAACTGGATGTCCTCGGTGAGCAGGTGGAAGTCCCACCCCCGCATCATCTCGATGAGGCGAGCCGAGATGAGGTAGCCGGTGCCGGAGATGGCGCACGACGTGCCCAGGATCATGCGGGCGTTGTTGAGGTAGGTAGCCTCGCGCATGAACCAGACGCCGTACCCGCGCGAGATCCAACTCGAGCTGAAGTTCTTGGAGTTGCGATAGCTCGTGACGGCGGCGTACTTGCCCTCGTCAAAGACGTTGTTCATTTCGCGCACGTAGGTGGGCGTGACCACGTTGTCCGCGTCGAACACGAAGAACCCGGCGTACTTGTCGGGGTTCTGGCGCATCACGCGGGTCAGGCCGTAGTCCATGACCCAGCTCTTGCCCACCTGCCCGCCCGCGGGGCGCTCGTAGACGATCGCGCCATGGTCGCGAGCCACCTGGGCCGTGTCGTCGGTGCAGTTGTCGCAGAACACGTAGGTGTCGATCTTTTCGGCCGGGTAGTCCTGGGCCTTGATGGAGTCGATGAGCTCGCCGATCACCACGCCCTCGTTGTGCGCGCAGATGACGAAGGCGTAGGTGTGCAGCTCCCTGGCCTCACGATACGGCGCGTGCTTGCGGCGCAGGGCCACCAGGATGTACACGAGCTGGTAGAAGAAGGCCACCAGGAAGAACGCGAAGATGGCGAGGTTGAAGACGAGGATGGGGGTGATCTCCATGGGACGGCCCTGACTACCTTTCCGCGCGAGGTGGCCCTCTACCAGAGGGACGACGGCTCCGTCTGCTCGAGAAGGCCAAGCACCTCCGCACCGCGCTGGGTGCGCCCCATCGAGCGTGACTCGATTGATTCTAAGGCTTCTTGGAGCTCATAGGACGGAGAGTCTATGAACTTCATGGCCTCGCCCGTTGCCGGGTGGGTAAACGCAAGGCTCCACGAGTGGAGGAACTGCCGGTCCAGGTCGAGGTTGGCCCCCGGCGTGCCGCGCCCGTAGAGCTGGTCACCCACCACCGGGTGGTTGATGTAGCCCATGTGGACGCGGATCTGGTGGGTCCGCCCCGTGAAGAGCTTGCACTCGAGGAGGGTGTAGCCGTCGTCGCGCCTGCCGGCCTCGAAGCGCTCGAGGACCGAGAAGGTGGTGACGCTCTGGCGCGCCATGGGGTCCTCGCTGACGGCCATGCGCAGCCGGTCGCGCTGAGAGCGGGCGATGGGCGCGTCGATGATGCCGGTGTCGGGGGCGATGTAGCCCTGGACGAGCGTCACGTAGCGACGGTCGACCGAGCGCAGGCGAATCGCGTCCTGCAGGGCCGCCTGCGTCTGGTCGTCCTTGGCAGCGAGCATGAGGCCCGTGGTGTCCTGGTCCAGGCGGTGGACGATGCCGGGGCGATCCTCCCCCTGCAGGGTGCCGAGATGCTCGATGCCGCAGTGGAACACCAGGGCGTTGGCCAGGGTGTGCGAGGGGTGCCCCGGGGAGGGATGGCACACCAGGCCGCGCTGCTTGGAGAGCACGATGAGGTGCTCGTCCTCGAAGCGGATGTCGAGCGGGATGCGCTCGGGCACGAGCACGGCGCGGTCGTCGTCAGGAAGCGGCACGACCGCCTCGATGCGGTCCCCCTCGCGCACGAGGTACTTCTTGCTGAGCTCGGGCTGGCCGTTGACGGTGACCTCGCCGGCCTCGATGAGCCTGACGGCGAGGCTGCGGCTCATCGAGGAGCTCTGCGAGCCCAGGAAGGCGTCGAGGCGCTGGCCGTCGTCCTCCTGACTCACGAGGACGCGGTACGTGCTGCTTAGGCTGTCGCTCATCGGCTCTCTCCCTTCGGGTGGGCACCGTCGCCGGGGCCATCTGGGCTGCCTGCGTTCACCGCCGCGCGCGGCCCGACGAGCTGGCATGCGACGAACAGGACGCATCCGCACACGATTGCCACGTCGGCCACGTTGAAGACCGGGAACTCCACGAACAGGGTCTTGAACATGTCGGTCACGTACCCCAGAGCGACGCGGTCGATGATGTTCCCGGCGGCCCCGGCGCACACCAGCGAGAGCGCGAGCAGCTCGGGGGTGCGGACGGAGCGCGACACGAAAAGGTAGGCAAGGCAGGCGGCGATCACGAGCACGCCGCAGATGACGAAGGCCTCGACATGCCCGCCCAGGATCCCGAAGGCTGCGCCCACGTTGCGCACGAGGCGAAGCCCCAGCACGCCCGGTATGAGCACGATCTGCTCCCCCGCCGCCAGCGCGTCGCGCGCCCAGAGCTTGACGAGCTGGTCAAGCGCGACGATGACCGCCACGACGAGGGCGAACGCGGCCAGCGTGCGGCCGCGCCCGCCCCGGGCAGTCCTTGACGTGTCGAGCGGCCTGGTCATCGACCGCAGTCGCAGCCCGGCGCGCCGCTTCCGGCGGCGGCGACTGCCTCGTGGCAGCGCGGGCACAGGCCGTCGGCGCCCAGCTCGCGCACGTTCCAGCAGCGGGGGCACTTCTCGCCAGACGCCACCTCGACGACGGCGCTCGCCTGCTCGTCGTCAGCCACGCCGCAGGAAAGCTCGACACCGGCGACGATGAAGAACTCGGCGAGGTCAAGCCCGCTGTCCTTAAGGTCGGCCACCGTCTTTGCGGGGGCGCTCACGCGCACGAACGCCTCCTGGCTCTTGGAGACCACGCCCTGGGCGCGCGCCTCCTCCAGCGCCTTGGTCACCGCGTCGCGCACCTGCAGGGCCTCGGCGTACACGCCGAGCAGCGGGGCGCGCACCTCGGGCGCAAGCGGCGCCTCATACCAGGAGAGAAGCGCGGCGAAGCGCTGGCCCTCCTTCATGGACTCGGGCAGGTACTCCATGGCCTCGTCGCAGGTGAAGGCCAGGATGGGCTGCAGGTCGCGCACGAGCATCGCCAGGATCTGCGCGAGCACCGTCTGCGCGCTGCGACGGCCCAGCGAGTCGGCGGCGTCGCAGTACGTGCGGTCCTTGAGCACGTCCAGGTACACGTTGGACAGCTCGGTCACCACGTACTCGTACAGCGCACGGTACACGCCGTTGAAGCGGTATCCCGCGTAGGCCTCGCTCACCGCGTCGTGCACCTCGCACATGCGGGCCAGGGCCATCTTGTCGAGGGGCAGCAGCTCGTCGAAGGAAACGGAGTCGCAGGCGGGGTCGAAGTCGTAGAGCTCGGAGAGCAGGAAGCGGATCGTGTTGCGGAAGCGGCGGTAGGCCTCACTCGTGCGCTTGAGGATCTCGTCGTCGATCGAGACGTCGCCGCTCGTGTCGGTGGAGGCCACCCACAGGCGCAGGATGTCGGCGCCCAGCGTGCCGCACACCTTGTTGGGGTCGACGACGTTGCCCAGCGACTTGCTCATCTTGCGGCCCTGGCCGTCGAGCGTGAAGCCCTGGGAGACCACCGCGCGGTAGGGGGCGTAGCCGTTGGCGCCCACGCTGGTGAGCAGCGAGCTCTGGAACCAGCCGCGGTGCTGGTCGGAGCCCTCGAGGTACATGTCGCAGGGGTACTCCAGCTCGTCGCGCCCCTCGCACACGGCCTTCCAGGACACGCCCGAGTCCCACCACACGTCGAGGATGTCGCGGTCGGCCCTGAGGTTGTGCCCGCCGCATGCGGGGCAGGTGCACGCGTCGCCCAGGTAGTCGGCCGGGGCGTCGGTGAACCAGGCGTCGGAGCCCTTCTCCTTGAACAGGGCGATCACCGCGTCGAGCGTCGCGTCGTTCATGACCTTCTCGCCACAGTCGGCGCAGGTGAAGCTGGGGATGGGCACGCCCCAGTTGCGCTGGCGCGAGATGCACCAGTCCGGGCGGCCCTCCACCATGGACCCGATGCGGTTCTTGGCGTGCTCGGGGTACCAGGTGACCTGGTTGTAGATGGCGTCGAGCGCCTCCCGTCGCAGGCCCGTGCTATCCATGGAGACGAACCACTGGTCGGTCGCGCGGAAGATCGTCGGGCGCTTGCAGCGCCAGCAGTGCGGGTAGGAGTGGTCGATCTTGCGCTGGGCGACCAGGGTGCCGCGCTGCTGGAGGAACTCGATGACGTGGGGGTTGGCCTCGTCGGTGTCCATGCCCGAGAAGGGACCGCCCTTGCCCAGGCCCTCGCCCTCGTAGAAGCGGCCGTCGTCGTCGATGGGCATGACGAAGTCCTGGCTCACCTGGTTGACGTAGGCGTAGTAGTCGTCGGCGCCGTGGCCGGGCGCGATGTGCACGATGCCCGTGCCCTCGTCGGTGCCCACGTAGTCGGCGACGATGGAGACGCCCTGCTCCCCCTCGAAGATGGGGTGCGCGTAGTGCAGGCCCGCGAGGCGCTCGCCGGTGCACGACCACTGGCCGCCGTCCACGCACACGAGCTCGAGGTCCCAGCCGGCGATCTCGCAGAGGCGCTCGGCGAGCTCGCGCACCACGATCTCGGCGCGGCCCTCCCGGGCGATGGCCACGTACTCGGCGTCGCCCTTCAGGGCCACGGCCTGGTCGGCCGGGACGGTCCAGGGCGTGGTGGTCCAGATCACGAAGTCAACCGGGCCGTCGAAGCCCTCGAGGCCGGGCACGGGCTCGACGATCTCGAAGCGCACGAAGATCGAGGGGCTCACCTCGTTGGCGTACTCGATCTCGGCCTCGGCCAGGGCAGTGTGGCAGTGCTTGCACCAGTGCACCGGCTTGCGGCCGCGATAGACCATGCCGCGGTCGTACATGGCCTTGAAGACCTCGATGTCGGCCGCGTCGTGCTCGTGGTAGAGCGTGAGGTAGGGGTTGTCCCAGTCACCAAGCACGCCCAGGCGCTTGAAGCCCTCGCGCTGCAGGTCGAGGTTCTCCACCGCGAACTCGCGGCACATCTCGCGGATCTTCTCGACCGGCGTGTCGTTGAACTTCTTGGTGCCCAGGGCCTCCTCGACCTTGTGCTCGATGGGCTGGCCGTGGCAGTCCCAGCCGGGGACGTAGGGCGTCTGCCTGCCCTGCATGGACCAGTAGCGGCAGATGATGTCCTTGGAGATCTTGTTCATGGCATGGCCCACGTGGATGGGGCCGTTGGCATAGGGAGGTCCGTCGTGCAGGACGAACTTGTCGTGACCCTCGTTCTTCTTCTGCAGCAGCTCGTAGACGTGGTTCTCCTGCCACATGGCCAGGCGCTTCGGCTCGCTCTGCGCAAGGCCGCCGCGCATCGGGAAATCCGTCTTGGGCAGGTTCATCGTGTGCTTGTAGTCACTTGCCACCTGGTACGACCTCCTCCTTCGGGCCCGACGGGCCCCGTCGAATCGGGCGCACAAAAAAGGCGCCCGTCCCCTCGCGCTGGGACGAAGCGCCTCAACATCCGCCAGCGAGCCCTCGCCTCGGTCGTGGCGAGGGGAACGCGCGGCGAAGTGAACGGACAAGGCTTCGCGCTAACCACCCAGCGAGCGGAACTCCGCTGTACTCGGCTGACCTGTGACGGCGGTCATTCCGACGACGTCTACTCGCGAGGGACGCAACTCCCCCGCTTTGGGGCCGCGGCTCCGGGGTGATGTTCGCCTGGACGTGGCGCGGGTTTCCAGCGGCCCCGCTCTCTTGGGCCACGCTGCCCAGGGTACTCGTCCCCATCACAGCTTTGGAAGACAGGGTAGCACGCAAGGCCGGCAGCCTCCTCACGCGACAGCCGCCTGCCATGCAGAAAACGCAAAGTGTGCAGATGGCGCACCCACGGCGGATGGCGCGCCGATGGCGTCGAAGCCGCGGCGCGGGCACGGCGGACTGGCGACTGCGTGGTGACCCGAGCCGAGAGACGGCCGCAGATGAGCGAGATGCACGGCGGAATCCGCGAATGATTGGCTTTTGCACACGTTTGCAGCCCTACGTGGAAAGAAAACGGACTTTGGAACGAGTTGTCCAACTTGTCATGCCAATGCATCGGCTGACATGTCTTTCTATATACAATAATACTAAATAGGGCATAATCATTGTGCAACTTGTTTTACATATATCGTTTACTTGAAATCATACGCATTCAGAGAGGTCGTTCCAAAGTCCCAAAACTTTCCCGAAAGGCCCCCATTCCGATGTCAAAAGACACAGGAGCCGTGCATCGACCCCCGCACCCGATCTCCCGACCTCCCGATGGAGGCAGTTGCCCCCACGTTGATACCCCGGATATCCCACACAGCCCGTGAGGCAGAGGCACCTCCAGGGAGGTCCCCGTCGGTCGGCCGTCCGACCGGCTAGCAGGAGGGTCCGCCAGACGGGGCCTGCCAGCCGGAGCCTGTCGGCCGGGGCCGTCTATGCGCGCTCGGCCTTGCGGGCATACCCTCCCGCGACAAAACGCTCGACGTCGAGTTCGGCATAGGAGCGGATGGCCACGTCGGCCAGGTCGGAAAGCTCCTCGAAGGTACCTGCCTCGTCCTGGTCCCAGATGCCCACCGTTCGATAGTCGGTGCAGGCCAGGGTGCGCAGCGCGTAGGCCGCGTCCTCGAATACCCAGGTGGCCGCGACCGGAGTGCCCATGAGCTCACGGGCGCGGTCGTAGACGGCAGGCTCGCGCTTGGAGGCACCCACGTCGTCGGTGGAGACGATCGCGCTCACGAGCGGCGCCAGCCCGGTGTGCTCACAGCCGGCGACGAGCATGGCGTGCGGCGTGGACGAGGCGATGGAGCAGCGTATGCCCCGGGCGCGTAGCTCGCGCACGAACTCGAGGGCGCCGGGGCGCATCACCGAGCGCTCGGCGTAGTAGCGCATGAGGTAGTCCTCCATCATGTCGGCGACGTCCTGCTCGCTTTTGCCCAGGCCGAGCTCGCCGTGGAAGAAGGTGAGCGTCTCGGGCAGGGTGAGGGTGTGCAGCATGGCGCGCTCGGCCTCGGTGATGGCATGGCCAGCGCGGCCCGCCAGCTCGTCCTCCATGCCATGCCACATGGCCATGGAGTCCATGAGGGTGCCGTCGCAGTCGAAGATCACGCCGGCGACGGGCGCGACGGGCAGGGCGGCACCGCGCGCGCCGCCCTCCTGGCCAGCGGCGGGCTGGCCTGTCGTGGCGGTCATCATGTCCGTGTCGTGAGTCACGCGTCCTCCAGGGGAAGTCTCGAGGCGCCCGGGCGGGCGCGCTCGTCGTGCCGGGCGTACGAAGGTCTGTGCGCACGTTGAACGCGCAAGCTGAACGCGCGCAAGCTAAACGTGCAAGATAAACGCACAAGCCGAACGCACAAGCTGACGTACCACTATACCGCCTATGAGTTTTTAAGGTAACCTCAAGACAAGATGAAGATAATATTAGTGCACCTGCCCAACATGGGCGCGGACGCGATGCGAGGGCCCGCTCATTGGGTAGAAGCTCGCATGAGCCGACATGTGACCAAACGTCGACAGCAAACTGCGACGAGGAGGAGAAAGGACCACCCGCCACGATGGAGATGAACGAGAACAAGAAGCGAAGAACGATGATCCTCTACGTGATCGTGGGCATCCTGGTCATCGTGCTGCTCAACACCATCGTCGCGCCCAACATAGCGCAACCCAAGGTGACGAGCGTCTCCTACACCGACCTGATGACCATGGTCAACGACAAGCAGGTCAAGGAGTTCAACTACAACGTGTCGACCGGCGAGATGACGTTCTCGGCCGAGGTCGACGGGCAGCTCCAGTACTTCACCACCACCTACTGGCCCGGTGACGACAGTCTGCTTCCCAACCTGTACAACTCCGGCGCCACCGCCAGCACGCAGGTCGTGACCTCCAGCGGCGGCGCCACGATGCTCATCTACCTGCTCACGCTGTTCCTGCCCATCCTGATCTTCGTGGGCTTCGGCTGGTGGATGAACCGCAAGCTCAAGAAGCAGCTGGGCGACGACAACCCCTCAATGAGCTTCGGCGGCTTCGGCCAGGGGCTGGGACGCTCGGGCGCCAAGATCGTGGCCGAGAAGGAGACCGGCGTCACCTTCGAGGACGTGGCCGGCCAGGACGAGGCCAAGGAGGCCCTGACCGAGATCGTCGACTTCCTCGACAAGCCCGAGCGCTACGAGGAGATCGGCGCCAAGCTCCCCCGCGGCGCGCTGCTCGTGGGACCTCCCGGCACCGGCAAGACGCTGCTGGCCAAGGCCGTGGCGGGCGAGGCGCACGTGCCGTTCTTCTCGATCTCGGGCTCGGAGTTCGTGGAGATGTTCGTGGGCCGCGGCGCCGCAAAGGTGCGTGACCTGTTCAAGCAGGCCAAGGAGAAGGCCCCCTGCATCGTCTTCATCGACGAGATCGACACCATCGGCAAAAAGCGCGATGGCGGCGTCATCGGCGGCAACGACGAGCGCGAACAGACCCTCAACCAGCTTTTGACCGAGATGGACGGCTTCGACGCCAACAAGGGCGTGGTCATCCTCGCGGCCACCAACCGCCCGGA
>CAWVLT010000018.1:0-3200 GCA_963930185.1 Coriobacteriia bacterium
CTCGGGCAGCTCGTCCATGTCGCCCAGGTACTTGAGGCGCACGTGCTCGCGCTGCAGCAGAGGCAGCTCCTCGATGAGCGTCGAGGCGAACAGCGACATGAGCAGCTGGACCTCCTCAACGGGGCGGTTCCAGTTCTCGGTGGAGAAGGCGTACGCCGTGAGCACGCCCACGTTCAGGCGCACGCAGGCCGTGATGACCTCCTTGAGCGCCTCGACGCCGGCGGCGTGGCCGACCCCGCGCGAGAGGCCCCGCGCCGAGGCCCAGCGCCCGTTGCCGTCCATGATGACGGCTATGTGCTGCGGGACGCGCCCCAGGTCGAGCTCGTCGAAGCGGCTCGACGAGGGGGCGTCCGCGAAGTAGGCGTCAAACGCCGTGCGGTCAAACGACGGCACCTAGACCTCCATGACCTCGGTCTCTTTGTCCTTCAGGACCTTGTCGATCGTCGCGATGTGGGCGTCGGTCTCCTTCTGCACGGCCGCCTGGCCGCGGTGCGCGTCATCCTCGGAGATCTCGCCGTCCTTGGAGAGGCGCTCGTACTTGGCGTTGGCGTCGCGGCGGGCGTTGCGCACCGAGACGCGCGTCTGCTCGGCGATCTCGCGGCACTCCTTCACCAGCTCGCGACGGCCCTCCTCGGAGGGCGCGGGGAACGGCAGGCGGATCACCACGCCGTCGTTGGTGGGCGTGATGCCCAGGTCAGACGCCATGATGGCCTTCTCGATGGCGCGCAGGCTGCCCTTATCCCACGGGTCGATGACCAGCGTGCGGCCGTCGACCGCCTTGACGCCGGCGATCTGCAGCACGGGGGTGGGCACGCCGTAGTAGTCGACGCGCAGGTCAGACAGGATGGCGGGGTTGGCGCGGCCGGTGCGCACCTTGGTGAAGTCGGCCTTCATGGCCTCGATCGCCTTGTCCATGCGCGAAGACGCCTCGTTCAGGATCTCGTCACTCATCGTTCTTGTCCTCTCTGTAGACCACGGTGCCCACGTTCTCGCCGCGCAGCACCGCGTCGATGTTGCCGTCGACCTCGGCGTTGAACACGATGATGGGCATGCTGTTGTCGTTGCACAGCGTGATGGCGGTAGAGTCCATCACGTGGAGCTCCTTGCCGATGACGTCAAGGTAGGTGATGCGGTCGAAGCGCCGGGCGTCGGGGTTGGTCTTGGGGTCCTTGTCGTAGATGCCGTCGACCTTGGTCGCCTTGAGCAGGCACTCCGCGCCGATCTCGCAGGCGCGCAGCGCCGCGGTGGTGTCGGTCGTGAAGTAGGGGTTGCCCGTGCCGGCGGCGAAGATGACCACGCGCCCCTTCTCGAGGTGGCGGATCGCGCGGCGGCGGATGTAGGTCTCGCAGACCTGGTGCATCTCGATGGCGCTCATGACGCGGCACATCACGCCGTTGCGCTCGAAGGCGTCCTGCAGCGCCAGGGCGTTCATCACGGTGGCGAGCATGCCGATGTAGTCGGCCTGCGCGCGCTCCATGCCGTTGGCCGAGCCCGCGAGGCCCCTGAAGATGTTGCCGCCGCCCACGGTGATGGCCACCTGCACCCCGTTGAGGGCGATCTGAGAGATCTCGCTGGCCATGCGGTTGGCCACGGCGGGGTCGATGCCGTAGCCGCGGTCGCCCATGAGGGCCTCGCCGGACAGCTTGAGCAGAACACGCTTGTACTGGTAGTCGCTCACTACGTGCGCCTCCCTTGGTCTTTCAGGCCCATGTTGGCCTGATTCTAGCAGAAGATGCCGGACGTGCCGTCCCGGCGTGCGAGTTTTGGTTGTGAAATGCGCCCGGACATAGCAAGACGCCGCCATGCGCATGCACATGACGGCGTCGAGAGGCTACCTGCGGGCGATCCTACTCGTCGTCCTCGCCCAGGACGAAGGACTTGAAGCCCTTGATGGTGATCTCGTCGCCGAGCTGCTTGGCGACCGAGCCCACGTACTGGGAGATGGTCTGCTCGGGATCCTTGACGAACTGCTGGTCGACCAGCGTGGACTCCTTGTAGAACTTCTCCAGGCGGCCGAGGGCCATCTTCTCCTGGATGTTCTCGGGCTTGCCGGACTCGGCGGCCTGGGCGCGGTAGATCTCCATCTCGTGGTCGATCACCGACTGGGGCATCTCCTCACGGTTGGCGCACAGCGGGCGGGAGGCAGCGACCTGCATGGCCACGTCGTGGGCCATGGTCTTGAAGGCCTCGGAGGAGCCGGTCTCCTCCTTGCCGAAGTCAAGCTCCACGATGACGCCGATCTTGCCGCCCATGTGGATGTAGCTCGAGATGCCGCCGCTGGTGGTGGACAGGCGGGCGAAGCGGGCCAGGGTCATGTTCTCGCCCATGTTGTGGATGCCCTCGGTGATGATCTCCTCGACCGTCTGGCCGTCCACGGAGGACGCCTTGAGGGCCTCGAGGTCGGCCGGGTCGTTGATGGCCACGGCCTGGGCGACCTTGGCGACCAGGGCCTTGAACTTGTCGGTGCCGCTCACGAAGTCGGTCTCGCACTTGATCTCGGCCAGGGCGCCGACCTTGCCGCAGTCGGAGACGTAGGCGGCGATGGCGCCCTCGTTGGTGGCGCGGCCGGCCTTCTTGACGGACTTGGCGATGCCGATCTTGCGCAGGACGTCGACGGCCTTGTCGATGTCGCCCTCGGCCTCGACGAGCGCCTTCTTGCACTCCATCATGGGGGAGTCGGTCATCTCGCGGAGCTGCTTTACCAGGGCGGCGGTGATCTCTGCCATGCTGCTTCCTTCCTGATCGATGACGGCAGGCGTCACGGGTCGGTGGCGCCTGCCGAATGCTACCTACGTTGGTCGTCGCGCGTCATGGGCGACGCGCGCCATGCCTGATGCGGCTTAGTTCTGGGCCGGCTGGGCCAGGACCTCCTGCAGCGTCATGGCGCGGGGCTTCTCGGCCTCGGGGGCCTCGGCGGGCTCGGCGGCCTTCTCGGCCTCGGCGGCGGGCTCGCCGGCCATCTCGGCCGCGGTGACCTCGGCCTGGCCGGCACCGGCCAGGACGGCGTCAGCCATGATGGAGGTCATCAGGCTGATGGAGCGGATGGCGTCGTCGTTGGCGGGCACGCCGAACTCCACCACGTCGGGGTCGGAGTTGGTGTCGATGAGGCCCACCACGGGGATGTGCAGGCGGTTGGCCTCGCGGATGGCGATCTCCTCGCGGCGGGTGTCAACCACGAACAGGGCCTGCGGCAGGGAGAG
>CAWVLT010000019.1:0-7544 GCA_963930185.1 Coriobacteriia bacterium
GTCCATCGTCACGAACGACATCTCCAGGTCGACCTGGGTAAACTCGGGCTGGCGGTCGGCGCGCAGGTCCTCGTCGCGGAAGCAGCGCGCCACCTGGTAGTAGCGCTCGATGCCGCCCACCATGAGCAGCTGCTTGAGCAGCTGCGGGGACTGGGGCAGCGCGTAGAACGAGCCGTGCTGCAGGCGCGAGGGCACGATGAAGTCGCGCGCGCCCTCGGGCGTGGACTTGGTGAGGTCGGGGGTCTCGACCTCCATGAAGCCGCGGTCATGGAGCGCCTGGCGCATCGCCCAGGTGAAGCTGTCGCGGATCTTGAGGTTGCTCAGCATCTCGGGACGGCGCAGGTCGAGGTAGCGCCAGCGCAGGCGCGTCTCCTCGGCCGTCTCGATGCCGTCCTCGATCTGGAAGGGCGGGGTCTTTGCCTTGTTGATGACCTTGATGCTCGTGACGAGGACCTCGATCTCGCCGGTGTCGAGCTTGGGGTTGAACATGTCGGAGGGGCGGGCGCGCACGACGCCGCTCACCTCGATGGGCCACTCGGGACGGATCGTCTCCGCCACGTGGAAGGTCTCGGCGCCCGACAGGTCGGGGTCGAACGTGCACTGCGTGAGGCCCTCGCGGTCGCGCAGGTCCACGAAGATGAAGCCGCCGTGGTCGCGGCGGTGCTGCACCCAGCCGTCGAGCGTGACGTTGGCGCCGATGTCGGAGGAGCGCAGCTCCCCGCAGGTGTGGTCGTGGGTCGAGTGTCGGTTGAGCACGCTGGTCATGGACCGTTCTCCTCCATACTGTGTCTGCGCCGCCCCGTGCCGTGCGGGCGGCAGTCCTACAGACGGCGCGCGCGTACGTAAACAGCGCAGCGCACGCCACGGCCGCGGGCGTCTGCGCCCGAGCTCAGGCCTGATCGCCTATCATACTCGTCCATGGGGCTCAAGCGGCCCCGGCTGAGGGGCGTACACAAGATCGGTAGCCAACGGTAACCGTCTGGTAACCCCACCCGGGCACGGGTCCGCACGCGGCCTGGTGAGGCCTACGTGTTCTTGATGGTGATGGTCTTGACCACCGAGGCCACGTGCTCGCAGGCGTCGCAGCACTCCTCCATGTGGGAGAACATGCTGTTCCACGCGATGAGGTACCACGCGGGCGCGTCACGCCGCGCGGTGAACAGGTCACGCTTGGACTCCACGTACACCCCGTCGCCCTCGGACTCCTTTGACTGGACGCTCTCGAGGAGCCGCTCGAGCTTCTTGGGCTTCTTGAACTCGCGGAACGCCTTCATGGCCTCGAGCAGGGCGTCCGCCGACTCATCGACGATGCGGGCCATCTTGATGGCGCCGGGGTGCAGCTCGCTGAGGTTGTACATGTACAGGTGCTGGACGACCTCCTCTATCGAGTCGGTCACGTCGTCGAGCAGCTGGGAGAGGTTGGAGATGTCCTCGCGGTCGATCGGGGGCATGAACTCCCCGGCGAGCACGTTGTTGATCTCGTGGTTCAGGTCGTCAGCCTCGTGCTCGATGGCATGCATGTGCTCGAGCTGCTCCTTGAGCCACTGCTCGTCACCAGGGCGAAAGCCCTCCATGAGGTCGACCAGGGCCTGCGACTCCTTGCAGGCGAACTCGCACTGGCGCACGAAGGCGTCGAAGTAGTCGAACCTGTGCTTCTTTGCCATAGAAGAAACCCCCTTGACGCATAACCGACAGCAGACGAGGCGACCCGCCGCCCGGCCCGGGACGTGGCCCGTGACGCCGGACGACGGGTCGCTCACATGATCAGCTCAAAGAGCCACGCGAGCACAAACCCCAGGATTCCACATCCCGGGAAGGTGAACACCCAGGTCATGACCATGTCCTTTGCCGTGCTCCACTTGACCGAGGAGAAGCGCTTCTCGGCCCCCACGCCCATGATGGCCGTGGTCTTGGTGTGCGTCGTGGAGACGGGCAGGCCAAACAGCGTGGAGGCGAGGATGCTCACCGAGGCGGCAAGGCTCGCCGCAAAGCCCTGGTACTTCTCGAGCTTGGTCATCTCCATGGCGACCGACTTGATGATGCGCTTGCCGCCGATGGCCGTGCCCAGGCCCATGGTGAGCGAGCAGGACAGCATGACCCACAGCGGGTAGGAGACGTCCTGGCCGCTGAGGCCCATCGAGGTGGTGAGGGCGAGCATCGCGATGCTCATGAACTTCTGGCCGTCCTGCGCGCCGTGGACGAAGGCGAGCAGCGCAGCCGAGGCGATCTGGGCGCCGCCGAAGAACGTCTCGGCGTGGTGGCGCTCCACGCCCCTGAACGCCAGGGAGAACGCGCGGGCGATGAGCCAGCCCAGGACGAAGCCCATGATCGTGGAGAGGAACAGGCCGTAGATCACCTTGACCCACTCCGCGCCGTTGACGCCGGCAAGTCCGCCCTGCAGGGCGATGGCGGCCCCGGTGAGCGCGGCGATGAGCGAGTGGGACTGGGAGGTGGGGATGCCGAAGATCCACGTCACGACGCCCCAGGCCACCACGGCGACCATCGCTGCGGCGAGGGCGACGAGCGAGGCGTGGCTGTCCCCCTGGAAGTTGACCATGCCCGAGATGGTGTCGGCGACCGCCGTGGAGAAGCCCGTCATGACCAGCAGGCCCAGGAAGTTGCAGATGGCCGCCATGATGATGGCCGCCCAGGGACGCATGCAGCGCGTCGATATGACCGTGGCGATGGCGTTGGCCGCGTCGGTGGCACCGTTGACGACGATGACGGCGAGCACGAGCACCAGCACGAGAATCAGCAGCGGGTTCCCGAGAACCGCAGCGAGAGCTACTTCCATGCACCCTCCTCAGGCACACGCCCTTATCATGTCCTTACGAAGTCTTTGCAGTACCTTGCCATAGTAATACGTAAACGGGATGAGCGAGGCGTCACAAGGCGCCTTCGTGGGCATTTTTGCCCCAAGCGGCACGCAAAGGGCACGATATGCGAAGATGTACGGCGTACAACCACTTCGAAAGGAGCCCGCATGACCGCGCGCGCCAACACCGGATGCACCCGTCCGACCGCCGAAGCAAGGGCGGACCTGCAGCCGGGAACCATCATCTGTAACTTTAGGGTCGAACGCATCGAGAGCATACCGGAGATCGACGGGCGCGCCTACGTCATGCGCCACCAGTCGAGTGGCACCCCGCTCATGTGGCTGGCAAACGACGACGAGAACAAGGCGTTCTCCATCTCGTTTCTGACCCCTCCGGCCGACGACACGGGCGTGTTCCACATCCTCGAGCACTCGGTGCTCTGCGGGTCGCAGCGATACCCCGTCAAGGAGCCGTTCGTGAGCCTGCTCAAGACCTCGATGCAGACGTTCCTCAACGCGATGACCTTTGCCGACAAGACCATGTACCCCGTGGCGAGCACCAACGAGCAGGATCTGCTCAACCTCATCGACGTCTACATGGACGCCGTGCTCAACCCCGCCCTGCGCCAGCGGCGCGAGATCTTCGAGCAGGAGGGCTGGCACTACGAGATGGACGACGTCGACGGGCCCCTGCGCTACAACGGCGTCGTGTTCAACGAGATGAAGGGCGCGCTCTCCGACGCCGAGGACGTCGCCCTGCAGGAGCTCACGCGGGCGCTGTTCCCCGACACGGCATACGGCTTCGAAAGCGGCGGCGACCCCAGGGCGATCCCCTCGCTCACCTACGAGGGATTCCTCGACACGCATGCGCGCCACTACAATCTCTCAAACGCTAAAGTTATACTTTATGGTGACCTTGAGATTGAACATGAGCTCTCGCTTCTTGATGAGCGATACCTCTCCTGCGCGCAGCCGGCACAGGGAAGCCCCAACCCGCTGGCCTCCCAGAAACCGGTGACGAACCTGCAGGTCGTCCGTACCATGGCGACCTCCCCGGAAAACGCCACCGTCATGGTGGGCTACGTGCTGGGAACCTATGCGCAGCGCGAGCGCATGCTTGCGGCCAACGTCCTGCTCGACGCCCTCATGGGCTCCAACGAGGCGCCGCTCAAGCGCGCGCTGCTCGACGCAGACCTGGGCAGCGACGTCGACGCCTTCCTCTACGACGGCCTGCTCCAGCCCTTCGTGGTGTTTGAGCTGCGCGGCGCACGCCCCGGGCGCGCCGACGCGTTTCGCGAGACGCTCGAGGCCGAGCTGGCGCGGCTCGTGCGCGACGGCATCCCACGGGAGAACCTCGAGGCGACGCTGGAGAGCACCTCGTTTGCCCTGCGCGAGCGCGACCTTGGGATGGCCGACGGGGTGGCCCTGGCCATCAGCGCGATGAGCGGCTGGCTCTATGACGACGGCATGGCCTGCGACTACCTGCGCTTCGAGGACGGCATGGCCCATTTGCGCGACGGCATGGAGCAGGGCCTGTTCGAGGACCTCGTGCGCACCGGCATCCTCGAGAGCGCCCACAAGGCGCAGGTCGAGCTCGTGCCGACCGACGACGAGGGCCAGTCCACCAACGCCGCGCTCGCCCGGGCGCTCGACGCCGCGCGGGCGGCGATGGGTCCGGGCGAGCTCGAGGGGATCGTGCGGCACACCGAGGAGCTGCACCGCCTGCAGGGAGAGCCGGACACTCCCGAGGCGCTGGCCACGCTGCCGATGCTGCGCAGGCAGGACATCGGCGAGGGGCGGCCGGAGCCCGGCTGCGAGCTGATCGAGGGGACTCCCCTGCCGTGCCTGTACCACGACGTGCCCACCAGGCGCATCGTCTACGTCTACCACTACTTCGACCTGCACGGGCTTGCGTGGGACGAGCTGCCGTACGTCTCGCTTCTCGCGGCGCTGCTCGGTAGGCTCGCCACGGCGCGCCACAGCGCCAGCGAGCTCGACACGCTGATCGAGTCGCGCCTGGGCCGCCTCACCTTCTCCACGGCAGTGCACCAGGACACGATCACCCTCGAGCCGATCCCGAGGCTCGTCGTCGGCGTGAGCGCCATCGAGGAGAACGTCGCCGACGCCGCGCTCATACCCGCCGAGGTCTGGTCGACGACGAGCTTCGCCGACCACGAGAAGATCCGCAACGTCCTGCAGCAGCAGCGCCTCAACATGGAGCAGTCGTTCGTGAGCTCGGGACACACCTTCGCACTGGGGCGCGCCTGCGCCTACGTCTCCCCCGCGAGTCTGCTCGCGAGCCACTTTGGCAGCGTCGACTACTACCGCTTTGCCCGCGAGCTGCTCGACCACTTCGACGAGCGCGCCGAGGCGCTCCAGGCGACGCTCGAGGACCTGTGCCGCAGGGTGTTCCGCGCCGACGGGAGCCTGGTCAGCTTCACCGGCGACGTGCAGGCGCGCCGGCGCTTCTGGGAGGTCGCCGGCGACCTCGGTCTGCACGGCGCCGACGAGGCGGGCGCCTCGACGCGGCGGCTCGTCATCCCCCAGCCCACGCCCCTGCACGAGGCGTTCGTCATCCCCTCGGACGTGTGCTTCGTCGCCAAGGCGGCAGACGACGAGCCCACGCGCCTCGACTACCACGGCACGTGGTCGGTAGCGGCCAGGGCGCTGAACTACGGTTACCTCTGGGACGAGGTGCGCGTGAAGGGAGGCGCCTACGGCTGCGGATTCAGGGCCCAGCCCAACGGGACGATGGGCTACTACACCTTCCGCGACCCCAACCTCGACGCCAGCCTGGCGCGCTTCGACGGCGCGTCCGAGTGGCTCGCCGGCCTCGCGCCTGACGAGCGTGAGATGTCCGGCTACGTCGTGAGCACCGTGGCGGCCCACGACGCGCCCAAGAAGCCCCGCGCCATCGCCCTGCGCCAGGACAGCGAGTTCCTCACCCGCCGCGAGGCGGGCTGGCGCGAGCGCATGCGCGGCGAGAAGCTCGCCGCCCAGCCCGACGAGCTGCGCGCTCTGGCGCCCGCCCTGGGCCGGCTGGCGGCCGGCGGCGCCGTCTGCGTGTTCGGGAACCGCTCGATCATCGAGTCGGCCCAAGCCGACCTCACCGTGGTGGACCTGCTCGGGTAGCGCAGGCGCCATGCCGCGTGCGGCAGGCCGACGCTACCTGGCCTCGGCCTGCTGCGCCTGCGCCGGCTCCTCGACGTACAGGCGCTTTCTCCACCCGCCGAAGCGATAGTACAGGATGAACACCGTCGAGGTGATGACCCACGAGATGGGGAACGCCGCCGCGACCGTGAGCGGATCGCGATGGATGGGAACCACCGCGAGGATCCACACGATGCGCAGCACGCACGTGCCCAGCAGCACCACGATCATCGGCTTGACCGTCTCGCCCGTGCCGCGGATGGCGCCCGAGAGCACCTCCACGGGGATGAAGGTGAAGTACAGCGGCGCGAGCAGCGCGATGAAGTGCAGGCACTCGTCAAGGGCCACCTGGTCGCTGGTGAACAGCAGGGCGATGTAGCCGCCGAAGAAGTACATGACGGCGCTGAGCGGCAGCACCATCGACAGGCTCAGCAGGCAGCACACCACCACGCAGCGCCGCGCGCGGCGGTACTGCCCCGCGCCGAAGTTCTGCGCGACGAAGGTGGTGATGGCGACGCCGAACGAGTCGAGCACGAGCCAGATGAACATGTCGATCTTGCCGGTGAGCGCCCAGCCGGTCACGGCCTCAGACCCCAGGCCGTTGATGCCCCACTGGATGACCGAGTTGCTGATGGGGTACAGGGCCGACTGGATGCCGGTGGGAAGGCCCAGCGCGATCATGCGCATGAGCGTGGGCTTGTGGAATCGCACCTGGCGCAGCACGAGCCTATAGGCGCTCGTCTCGCGCATGAGGGCGCGCATGGTGAACGCGGCCGAGGAGACCTGTGCGAGCAGGGTCGCCAGGGCCGTGCCGGCCACGCCCCAGCCGAGCAGCGGGACGAAGATCAGGTCGAGCACGATGTTGATCACGCAGCTCAGCACCAGGAAGTAGAACGGACGACGCGAGTCACCCACGGCACGCAGGATCGAGGCGCACATGTTGTAGGTGAGCATGGGGATCATGCCGCAGAAGTAGATGCGGATGAAGGTGACCGCGTAGTCCCAGTTCTCGGGAGGGGTGTCGAGCAGGCGCAGGATGGCGGGCGACAGCGTGACGCCCAGCACCGTGAGCAGCGCCCCGCCCGTCACGGCGAAGGCGATGCCGGTGTGCACGGCAAGGCCCACCTCGCGGTCCCTGTGGCCTCCCCACAGCTGGGCGATCACGATGGAGCAGCCGGTGGTGAGGCCGATGAAGAGGTTCACGAAGAGGCGCACCACAACGAAGGTCGAGTCGACGGCGCCCAGCGCCGTGGAGCTCACGAACTGGCCGAGGATGACGGCGTCGATGGTGGAGTACAGCTGCTGGAAGAGCGAGCCGCCCATGAGCGGCAGCACGTAGAGCAGCATCTGCTGCCAGATGACGCCCGAGGTGACCTGGGCGTCCTTGAAAAGGTGATGGTGGCGGCTCTTCTCCGCGACGTTCTCGGCCATTCGGGCTCCCTCCACGCGCCAAGCAAAGGGGCCCGAGGCGCACGACGGCGCCACGACCCCTCCCATATGCGTATTGTGCATCCGCACGGGCCCGGCGGGGGTACGCGCGGGCGCACGATGACGGAGGGACGGACGGCAGTCTTCGGCG
>CAWVLT010000020.1:0-52299 GCA_963930185.1 Coriobacteriia bacterium
CCGCGCGTGCCCCTGTGCTTCCTTGGCCTGGGCGTGTACCGGGCCTGGATCGAGATGGCGTTCGTGGGCACCCCCATCGACTACCCGACCCAGCACTTCGCCGGCCACAACGCGTTTGACCTTGCGATGATCTGCTCCCTGTTCGCGCTCGCCGCGCTCTCGCGCAGGGTCGCACCCCTGCACGAGCGCCGCCTCGCGTGCCCGGCGAGCCTCGCCCTGCTCCTGCTGGCCACGGCGGGCGGGTTCCTCTCGATGGCCGCCCCGCAGCTGGCGCCCTGGCTCGCGTGGCCCTGCGCGATCATGGGCGGGGCGGGCATCGCGGTGATGATCCTGCTGTGGAGCGAGCTGTACGCCTGCCTCTCGCCGGTGCGCATCTGCCTGTACTACGCCACCTCGCTGCTCGCGGGCGCCGCCATCGTCTACGTCTATCGCGGGTTCATGGCGCCCTGGCAGCCGGCCATGGTCTGCCTGCTGCCGGTCGTCTCGCTGCTGTGCCTGCGCGAGTGCTACCGGCGCATCTCCGACGAGCGCCGCCCGCCGCGCGCCCAGGCCTCGTTCACCTTCCCGTGGAAGCCCATCGCGGTCGTGGCGATCTACGCCTTCGCCTTCGGCCTGCAGGAGGTCGTCTCCTACGCGGACTGGGGCCCGCACTCCTCGCCGGGGATGGTCGCGTGCGCGCTGGTGGTCGTCGCGGGCATCGCGCTGCTGCCGCGCTTCGTGGAGTTCGGCACCATCTACGCCACGTGGCTGCCCTTCCTGTCGGCGACGTTCCTCATCCTGCCGGCGCTGGGCTTCCTCGGGGGCGAGCTCGCCGGCGCCTGCTCGAACCTGGGATACGCCGCGAGCGAGATCTACGTCATGACGATGATCGGGTCGATCTCCTACCACTACGGCGTGCGGGCCGTGTGGCTGTTCGGCATCGAGCGGGGCGTGCGGGCCGTCGCCATGCTGCTCGGGCGGGGCGTCGAGAGCGCGGCGCTCGCCCACGGCCTGTCCGTGGCGCCGGTCATCGTGGTGGCCGTCCTGGTTGCCACCTTCATGGTGTTCACCGAGAAGCGCCTGAGCTCGGCCTGGGGCGTGCGCCTGCGTCCCGGCGAGGAGGGGCGGCTCGACGAGGCCGCCCGCCGCTCGGCGCTGGTCGAGCGCTGCGCGGAGCTGGGGGGCAGGGCGGGCCTCTCGCAGCGCGAGGAGGAGGTGCTCCTGCTGCTGGCGGAGCGCAAGACGGCCGGCGACGTGGAGCGCGAGCTGCTCATCGCCAACGGCACGGCCAAGGCGCACATCGGCCACATCTACCAGAAGCTGGGCGTGCACTCCCGCGAGGAGCTGTTCGACCTGCTGGGCGTCGAGCGCGGGCCGGACCCCGCTCCCCGCGGCGCGGCCTCGTAGCGTGAACGCCGCGCGGGCCGGGCGGTCCGGGCAGGCGCGGCCGCGGGTCTCCCCAATGCGTGCGCATTTCCCGCACCGCGCGTCCATGCCGAGGCGCTATCATGTCGGCCTGCACGCGCCCGCGCGCCGCACGGGCCCGCAGCCCGCTCACGGCGCGCCCCGGGAGCGACGAGGCGGGCGAGAGCGCGCCTCGGACAGACCCTTCGACCCAGCTAGGAGCGCCCATGCCCTCTCGTACGCCCGACGACGCCCAGTCGCAGACCCCCGCCCTCTTCGACGAGGCGGGCGAGCCCACGCCCGAGTCGCGCGGCGAGAAGTCGCCGGCCGAGCGCGCCGCCGAGCTGCGCCACCTGCTCGACTACCACGCGTATCGCTACTACGCCCTGGACGACCCCGAGATCACCGACGCCCAGTTCGACGCCCTGGTCCGCGAGCTGCGCGACATAGAGGCGGCCCACCCCGAGCTGGTGACGCCCGACAGCTACACCCAGCGCGTGGGGGGCTACGTCTCCAGCCAGTTCGCCGAGGTGCGCCACGCCGCGCGCATGTACTCCATCGACGACGTGATGAACCTCCCCGAGCTCGACGAGTGGCTCGAGCGCGTCGAGCGGGAGCTCGGCGCCCCCACCTCGTACGTCTGCGAGCTCAAGATCGACGGCCTGGGGGTCGCGCTCACCTATCGAGACGGGTCCCTCGTGCGCGCGGCGACCCGCGGCGACGGCGTGGTGGGGGAGGACGTGACCCTCAACGTCCGCACGATCCGCGACGTACCGCTGCGCCTGCGGCCCGAGGCCCTGGGCCACGTGCTCGACCCCTCCCGGACCATCGAGGTGCGCGGCGAGGTCTACATGCCCAAGGAGTCGTTCGCCCGCCTCAACGAGCGCGCCGATGAGGAGGGGACGAGGCCCTTCGCCAACCCGCGCAACGCGGCGGCGGGGTCGCTTCGCCAGAAGGACCCCCGCGTGACGGCCAGCCGCGACCTCGCCACCTTCATGTACGCCCTGGCCGACATGGACTCCCTCGACGTCGACAACCAGCGCGACTTCCTGGGCTGGCTGCGCTCGGCCGGCTTCCACGTGAACCCCAACGTCACCCTGTGCCACGACGCCGCCGAGGTGCACGCCTTCTGCGAGGAGGCCCTGGGCCATCGCGTGGGGCTCGACTACGACATCGACGGCGTGGTGGTCAAGGTCAACTCCTTCGCCCAGCAGCACCTGCTCGGCTACACCGCGCGCGCGCCGCGCTTCTTCACGGCGTTCAAGTTCCCCCCCGAGGAGAGGCAGACGGTGCTGCGCCGCATCGCCGTCCAGGTGGGGCGCACCGGCGCGCTCACGCCGGTGGCGGAGTTCGACCCGGTGGTGGTGGCCGGCTCCACCATCGCCCGCGCCACGCTGCACAACATCGACGAGATCCGCCGCAAGGACGTGCGCGAGGGCGACACGATCGTCGTGCACAAGGCCGGCGACGTGATCCCCGAGGTGGTGGGGCCGGTCCTGTCGCTGCGCCCCGCGTGGTCCGTGCCCTTCGAGATGCCCGAGCGCTGTCCGAGCTGCGGCAGCCCCGTCGTGCGCGAGGGCGACGAGGTGGCGTACCGCTGCGTCTCCATCGACTGCCCCGCCCAGGCGGCCGAGCGCCTGCTCCACTGGGTGAGCCGTCCGGTCATGGACATCGAGCTGGTGGGGGAGAAGCTCGTCGCCGCGCTGATCGACGCCGGGCTGGTGGGCGACGTCTCGGACTTCTACGACCTGACCGTCGAGCAGGTCGCGGGACTGCCCACCGGGCGCGTCTACGAGAAGGACGTCGTCGGCCATCGCGCAGGCGACCCCATCCTGCGCAACGGCAAGCCCACCGGACGCGTCTACAAGGACACGGTGGAGAGCCGCCGCGCGGGGGAGCCCGCCACGGTGGGCGCGACCATCGCCACGAAGGTGGTGGCCAACATCCAGGCCTCGCGCGAGCGGCCCTTCTCCCGGGTGCTCTTCGGCCTGGGCATCCGCCACGTGGGGAAGACGGTGGCCGAGACGCTGGTGCGCCGCTTCGGGTCGATCCAGCAGCTCGCGGCGGCCGACGCGCAGACGATCGCCGAGGTCGACGGCGTGGGCCCCGAGATCGCCGAGAGCGTGTACGACTTCCTGCGCGTGCCCGAGAACCTCGCCGTCATCGAGCGGCTGCGCAAGGTGGGCGTGCGCATGGAGGAGGACGTGGAGCCCCGCAGGCCCCAGACCCTGGCCGGGCTCACCTTCGTGCTCACGGGCACGCTCGAGCGCTGGTCGCGCGAGCAGGCCGGCGCGGCCCTCAAGGAGCTGGGCGCCAAGGTGTCCGGCTCGGTGAGCAGGAAGACGAGCTACGTCGTGGCCGGCGAGGCCGCCGGCTCCAAGCTGGCGAAGGCCCGGGAGCTGGGGGTGCCCGTCCTCGACGAGCAGGCGCTGGCCCGCATCATCGAGACCGGCGCGGCCCCGGGGCCCGGGGACGGCGCGGGGCCCGCCGGCGCCACCGCGTGAGGCCGCGCAGGCGGGCCTGCGGGTAGGTTCTTCGGGAAAAATGCCCCACAAAAGCACGCGCGCCGTTCTGCGGGCGCGCCTGGTTGGGTACCCTATGGTGGTGCGACGTTGGCTGACCCATGAAGGAGGAAGTAGATGTCCGAGACGCAGCAGGACGGCCAGATCGATGTCAAGGGCCTCAAGGAGGAGCGCATCCCCGCGAAGCAGTCGGGCGAGGGCCACGAGGTGTCGTTCGACATAGACGGCCTGCCCGACCAGCTCTTCGTCGGCGACACCGTGCCGCTCGTGCTGTTCGGCGAGTGCTCGAGCGGCTGTGACCTGGTCGGTGACGCCGTGAGCGTGTGCGACGCCTCGGGCGAGACGATGGCCGCCTCGACGTTCGCGGGTCAGGAGGAGGAGCTCGCCTACACCGAGGCCATGCTGCTCACGATGCCGCGCGAGCCGGGCGACTACCAGTACAGGATCCACTACGAGCCGCGCGAGATGCCCCTGCCCGACGACGGCGGCCCGGCGTTCCCCAACCCGCACGCCTCCCGGGACCTGCTGCTCGTCCTCACCGTCGAGGCCCATCACGTCTCGGTGTCCACCTGGGGCCTCACCACGCCGGTGTGGGTCGGCGAGCCCATCGAGGTCTGCGTGGGCGTCTCCTGCTCCGATGGCTGCGACCTGGGCGGCTGCAGGGTCGAGGTCTACGACGCCGACAACGCGCTGCAGGCCTCCGGGACGCTCCATGAGCCCGAGGCGCCGCGCAACACCCTGTGGTGGGACAAGCTCGTGGTGCCTGCGGCCCCGACCGAGGCCAAGCTCCACCGCTGGGAGGCGCGCTTCGTGCCCGACGGCCTGGAGGTCCCCCATGAGGCGGCCACGCACAAGTTCTCCTTCGTGGCGCGCGTGCGCCCCGAGTGCAACGTGAAGGCGCACGTCATCGACGCGAAGAACGACAAGCCCCTGCGCAGCGCCCGCGTCGAGCTCAAGCCCTCCGACGGCGGCAAGGCCCAGTTCGCGAGCACCGGGGCGGACGGCGTCGCGACCATCGGCACCTCGAAGGGCAGCTTCGACGTCAAGGTCACCGCGCCGAGCCGCAAGGCGTTCAACGGCAAGATCGAGCTGGACGGCCCCGAGATAGAGTTCGAGGTCTGCCTCAATCCCTCGTCGGGCTCCTTCGAGCAGAAGCCGCTGCGCCTCATCGTGCCGGGCGAGGCCGGGCCCCAGGCAGATGCCCCCGCAGCCGACGCGCCCGAGGTGGCGGCCGGCGTGAGCGACGCGCCCGCCGAGGAGCAGAAGCCTGCCGAGCAGCCGCCCGCCGGGGAGCAGCATCCCGCTGAGGAGCAGAGGCCTGCCGAGGAGACCGTCCCCGAGGGGGACGCGACGCGCGACTAGGCGGCGCACGGCCTGGGCGCGACACCGCCCGCCGGCCCGGCCGCCCTTGGATCGGGCGCCGGGCGGGATGGGAGGAGGAGGGGAGCGCAGGCCGTGGGCGGCGCCGCTCGGCGCCTGCGGGCCGCCGTCGCGAGCCTGATGAGAGTTTCTGGCGAAAGTTTCGAGGCAAATCCACGCTTTTGTGGCCCCGTGGCGTGGATTTGCCTCGATAAAACTCTGAAGGTGAAGAGAAGCTTCATGGTTATGTGGCCCCGAGACGCCGATTCGGCCTCGGGGCCGACCGTTTTTCAGGCGTCGCCTCTCGGCCGTGGCTTCCTCCGCGACCGCCCCTCACCCCTGGGCGAGCAGCCTCTCGAGCACGACGGCGACCCCGTCGTCGTCGTTTGTGGGGCCCACCTCGTCGGCGCAGCTCCGCACGCGCCGCGAGGCGTTGCCCATCGCCACGCCGTGCCCTGCGGCCGAGAGCAGCGGGACGTCGTTCTCGTCGTCCCCGAAGGCGAGCGCCCTCCCCATGGGGACGCCCAGCGCGTCGAGCAGCGCCCGGGCGCCGGTCGCCTTGCTCACGTCGGAGCGTATGACCTCGACGAGCTTTCCGTTCGTGGAGAGGATGACGCAGAGCTGGGGGAAGCGCGCGGAGAGGACGCGGCGTATCTCCTCGCCGCGCCCGGGGTGGGAGGCCACGCGGCAGAACAGCTTGTTGGGCGCGCGACCCTCGTCGAGCAGCGCGGCGAAGCTCGCCTGCTCGGGCTGCGCCTGCACGACGGCCGCCTCGCCCTGGACGTCGGGGGCGCCGGGGTCCTCCGCGAACCAGTGGGGGCCCGCGAAGTAGCTCGGCGCAAGCCACGGCCACAGCGACGACATGACGCCCAGCACCTCGCGGGCCACCTCGAGCGGCAGGGTCTGCGAGGCGATCTGCGCCCCGTCGGGGCCGGTGACGTAGGCGCCGCTGTAGCAGATGCGGTAGGTCGGCACGCCCAGGCGCTCCGCGATGCCCTCGACGCCGCTGGGCATGCGCCCGGTCGCCAGCGCGAAGGGCACCCCGGCCGCCGCCAGGGCGCGCACGGCGCGGACGGTGCGCGCCGAGAGCCCGTGCGTGGAGCGCAGCAGCGTGCCGTCCACGTCGCTGAGCACGGCCCCGTAGGGGAACGCCGTGGCGGGCGCGGGGCGCGCGGTCGCCCCCGTGTCGTTCGTCGCGCTTTCCATGCCGTGCCTAGTACACCATGCCCATGGCCTGGCGGACCTCGTCGAGCGTGGCGTCGGCGACCTCGTTCATCCTGCGGTTGCCCTCGTGCAGGACGTCCTTCACGTAGTCGAGGTCCTGCTCGTAGCGCGCCCGCTGCTCGCGGATGGGCGCCAGGAAGCCGTTCACGCTCTCGGTGACGTAGGCCTTGAGGGCGCCCGCGCCCGCCGAGCCGATCTCATCGGCGATCTCCTGCTCGGTGCGGCCGGTGCACAGCGCCGCCGTGGTCAGCAGGGCCGAGACGCCGGGGCGCCCCTCGCGGTCGAAGGTGATGGTGCGCTCCGAGTCGGTCGGCGACTTCTTGATGCGCTTGGCCGTCTCCTCGGGCGTCATGGACAGGGAGATGGCGTTGCCGTAGGACTTGCTCATCTTGCGCCCGTCAAGGCCGGGGATCTCCACTGCGTCGTTGAGCAGCGCCTCGGGCTCGGGGAACACGTGGCCGTAGCGCTCGTTGAAGCGCCGGGCCACGGTGCGCGTGATCTCGATGTGGGGGAGCTGGTCCTTGCCCACGGGCACCACGTTGCCCTTGCAGAACAGGATGTCGCACGCCTGGTGGATGGGGTAGGTGAGCAGAAGGCCGGTGAGCGCGTGGCCAGACGCCTCCATCTCGGCCTTGACGGTGGGGTTGCGCTGCAGCTCGGCTTCGGTCACCAGCGACAGGAACGGCAGCATGAGCTGGTTGCAGGCGGGTATGGCCGAGTGCGTGTAGATCGGGGTCTTGTCGGGGTCGACGCCGCAGGCCAGGTAGTCCATCACCATGTTGTAGACGTTGTCCTGGATGTGCTCGGTGGTGTCGCGGTCGGTGATGACCTGGTAGTCGGCGATCAGAATCGTCGTCCTGACGCCCATGTTCTGCAGCTTGACGCGCTCGCGGATCGTGCCGAAGTAGTGGCCGAGGTGCAGCCGTCCGGTGGGGCGGTCGCCCGTGAGCATCACGTACTTCTCGGGATGTACGGCCAGGTCGGCCTTGATCTCGTTGCTGCGACGAAGGCTTTCCTCGAAGCTACCTACGTTGGGCATGTACTCGTCTCCTCCAAAACGCGGTGCAGGGCCGGCTGGCCCGACTAGATGGGACGCACCCCGAGGCGACGGGCTGCGCATGTACGTGGGACATGGTAATCCAAAAGGGGCCGTCGGGCGCCCACATTCTGACTTTCCGGCCTCATCTGGACGGATTCGCCCTGGAGGCTCGGCAATTCCTCACGCGAACGCGGTTCTTGTTGCGTGCGCGGCCCTCGTTGCACGCAAATGACTGTGCTCCCGCGGCCGGCGCCATTCAGCCGACACCATTCAGCCGGCACCGTTCCTGAAGGCGGCTTGGGGTTTCTGCGTCTTCCGTGCAGGGCGCCCGCATGGGGAGGATTTGCGCGCGTTTAGGTGAAAAGAATATATGTATGCTGTATACATCTGGCGCATGGTTCTGGCCACGTCACGGTGGGTCGTACCGCAGCGGGGCCGGGGGAGTCATACGACTGAAGGGACGTTTGTCATGGCGGACAGAAGGTTCTTCGGAAGGGCGTGGGCGTCGCTCGGCTCGACGCGCAACGTGTTTGGCAAGCTGTGTCTGCTCGCCCTGCTCCAGCTGGTGCCGGTCGTGGGGCAGATCGTCACGTTTGGCTACTTCCTGGGCTGGCTGCGCGAGGCTGCGTGGGGTATGGAGACGCCCATGCCTGCTCACGTGCTCTCGGGCGGCGATCGCCACTTCTGGCCGCGTGGCGCCAAGGCCTGGGTGACCTCGATACTCTACGGTGCCATCCTGTCCGTTTTCCTCGCCGCGCTCGTGCTGACCTGGGTACTGTGGGGCCACTGGCAGCCCGGCCTGTGGAACGACGTGATTCTGGGCGTGCTGGTTGCCGTAGGCACAGCAGGCACCGTCCTGCTCATGGTCATCTATTACATGGGTCTGGTGCGCCTGTCGATCTACAACCGCTTCGGCGCAGCGTGGCAGTGGGGCGCGTGCCTCAGGATGGCGGGCAGCGACTTCGGGGGGCTCATCAAGCTGTTCTTTGGGACCCTTGGCCTCTATCTGCTCGTCAGTGCCCTCGTCGGGCTGATCGTCGGTCTGGTAGGCCTGCTGCTTTCCGTGTCGATAGCCTGGTCTGCGTTCACGGGGATCCTCGGCTCGTTTGGCGACGCCCAGTCGTTTGCCTACACGCTGCTGACGCTCGTGGGGTCCCTCGTGGTCGCCCTTCCCGTCGTGCTCGTCGTGGCGTTCCTTGTCGAGATTCCCTACCTGGTCATCAGCGCCGTGTGCTGGCGTGCGCTGGGCAACTGGGCTGCCGGCCTCAACGTGCCCGCCTGGGGCGCCATGGGTGACCCGCTGCCCGCCCCTGTGGCAGCCGGCGCATCTGCCGGCGCATCTGGGGGCTGCGGGGCTGGTGCCGCGGCCACATCTGAGGCCGCCAATGCTGACGCAGGTAGTTCCGCAGACGCTGGCAGCCCCTCTGGTGGTGCCACAGCCGCCTCCGAGACGCCTGTCGGTACCGCCCCCGCGGATGCCGCCGTGGCCGGCGGCGTCACGGCGCCCACTGCCGCCAGCGAGGCCCCTGCCGTCCCAGCCGAGGCGCCCGCCGCTGATGCCATCGCCCCGTCCGGCGTCAGCGATGCGTCCGCGGCCGCAGCCATCGGTCAGGCCTCGGCACCCGCGGCCGCGACCCAGGCGCTGCAGGCGGGGGGCGCGCCGTCGCAGGCCTCGACGCCTGCCCCTGCAGCCCAGATGTTGCAGGCAGGCGCGCCCTCGCCTCGCCCCGCGCGCCGCAGCCATCCGGCGGCCGTCATCGTGCTGTGCCTCGTTGGCATGCTGGTGGGCAGCCTGCTCGTGTGCCTGCTGGTGAGCTGCGTCTCCTGGGGTGGAGCGCACGTCCGCCATGGCGTGAGCTACGTCAGCTTGGACGCCTCGCTCACCGATCAGTCGGTCGCGGAGGGCGCCTGGCGCTCTGGCGACGGCCAGACGGTCACCTTCAAGGGCGACCGCACCTTCACCTGGGAGTACGACCGCTCGGGCGACTCCTACGTGACGGGCACCTACGCGATCGAGGACCTGGGCTCCGAGGTTCCCGAGTCCCTCTCCGACTTGCTTGCGGGCACGGGGCTCGACGAGCTGCTCGACGCTGCCGCAGGCGTGGGCATCGACCCCTCGCTGTTCGGCGTCGGTGTCTACGAGCTGCGCCTCACGGCCGATGGCGGCGCCAGCGATGGGCTTGACGCCTCCTTGGACGTGAAGGGCAATACGCTTGACGTTCTGCTCGTCGTGTCGGGCGACCGGGCCCTCCTCGTTGACCTGGGGTCGCTGGAAGCCAACGGCGTTCAGGGCGCCATCCTGGAGGTTGAGCGCTCCTAGCGCTCCCATGCTCCTGACCGGCCTCGACCTTCTCAACTCGCATTTCTCAACCAGCCCAAAAAGGGGCGTCTCACTCGCCGAAGCCATGAAAGCCTGGCGCGTGAGGCGCCCCTTCGTTGTGCGCGATGCCCTACCTGCCTGCAGTTTGCACACCGTTTCGGGGCCCAGGTGGAAAGAAAGTCCAGTTAGGAACGACCATAGTATTCCTCTAGGATTGCTTATATTCAATATTATTGACCTTTCGTTGCACAATATACAAGAACTGAGATCATCTTGAGGATTATGCTTCGATCTGCTAGGAAGCAATACTCTCCAGCTCGTTTCTAACCGCCAAAACTTTCCAAAAAAGGGACGTTTCCCGCTGTAAAACTCGCCCAGCGCAGCACGCCATTCCTTCGCCTCGTTCTGGCACCCGTCAAACAAAGGGCTATCTAGCAGCTCTGACCTTCAGACGGGTTTTGTATCCAGAGCCGTGAGACGAATCTTGCATGGTAGATACTAAAGTGATATCATCTAGCTATCAGATAGAGTTCGTCACAATCGCCATGAACTCTTGCGAGGCGGAGCCTGCGTGGGTGATTGCCTCATGGGATGGCGGCAGACCGGTCTGACGAATTGGCCGGCTGAGGTACGGTCTACCTATCATCAGCCCGATAGCTCCCTGGTAGGGACGGCGATACGGCGAACGCGAGGAGAAGGGGATCATCATGAAGTCGAGTGCATCAGTCGTCAGCACGCAGGAACGTCACGTCCATCTCAAGAGCGGTTGGCCCATGCTGCTGCTCTGCCTGGTCATGTTCGTCGTCTCGATCGCGGCGTTCATCGTCGCCGGCATCACCGAAGGCGACGTCCCAGGTGTGGCGACGGGTCTGCTCGTCGCCGGCGGCATCGTCCTGCTTGTCATCGCGCTCATCCTGGCCTGCGGGTTCATGGCGATCCAGCCCAACACCGCGCGCGTGCTGGTGCTATTCGGCAACTACAAGGGCACGACGGTCGACGAGGGCCTGCACTGGGTGAACCCGTTCTATGACAAGAAGAAGGTCTCGCTGCGCGCCCGCACGCTCAACGGCGAGCACCTCAAGGTCAACGACAAGCTTGGCAACCCCATCGAGATCGCCAACGTCACGGTGTGGCACGTCGAGGACACCGCCCACGCCGTGTTTGACGTCGACGACTACGAGAAGTTCGTGGCCTCCCAGAGCGAGACGGCACTGCGTCACGTCGCGAGCCTGTACGCCTACGACCACATGGGCGAGGACGACGAGGCATCCGACGAGATCACGCTGCGCAGCAACATCGGGGAGGTGAGTGACGTACTCAAGCGCGAGCTCTCCGAGCGCCTCGCCGTGGCGGGTGTGGCCGTGGACGACGCGCGCCTCACGCACCTGGCCTACGCGCCCGAGATCGCCCAGGCCATGCTGCGCCGCCAGCAGGCCGACGCCATCATCGCCGCCCGCAGCAAGATCGTGCGCGGCGCCGTGGACATGGTGAGCATGGCGCTTGACGAGATCGCTCGCAACAACGTGGTCGACATGGACGATGATCGCAAGGCGGCCATGGTCTCGAACCTGCTGGTGGTGCTCTGCGGGGACTCCGAGGCGCAGCCGGTGGTGAACACGGGTACCATCTACCAGTAAGGCGGGGCGCCGATGGCACGCAAGCAATACCCGCTGCGCATCGACCCGCAGATCTGGGAGGCGGTCCAGCGATGGGCCAACGACGACTTCCGCAGCGTGAACGCCCAGGTGGAGTGGATCCTGCGCGACGCCCTGCGAAGGGCCGGCCGTCTCAGACCAAGCTCGCAGGAGGCTCCGGTGCCGCAGGGGGATGATCCGGACGCCCTCCAAGACAAGGCCAGCCAACCCTCGGGATAGAGGGGCCGCTCTCCGCGCGACGTGGGAGAGCGGCCCCTTTTTCGTCGGCGTCGATGATAAAAGTGGCAATGCCGGGATTTTGGAGAGGGGCAAATATATTGACACCGTGACAGAATGAGGGCATACTAATAACTGTCACTGTGTCAGAATAAGAAAGGACAAGCCTATGAAGAAGAACATCGGGTCGGCCCTCGCCCTGTATCCCATGCCGCTCGCCGTCATCGGCGCGATGAGCGACGGCAAGCCCACCTGGACGACCGTGGCGCACATGGGGATCATCGGGCACGACCGGGTGCTCGTGAGCCTGGCGGCCTCGCACTTCATCAACGGCGCCATCAAGCAGACGGGCCGCCTCTCCATCAATCTGGTGCGTGCCGATATGCTGCCCGTCGTCGACCTCGCCGGCTCAAAGAGCGGCGCCAAGGCTGACAAGTCCGGGCTGTTCGCCCACGAGGTCGTCGAGGACGGTGCCCCCGTCATCTGCGACGCGCCCCTTGCCATGGCGTGCGCAGTGCAGGACGTCTACGAGACGCCTGGCTTCGAGGGCTTTGTGTGCAGCATCGACGCGACCTACGTGGAGGAGACGTTCCTCGACGAGCGCGGCAAGATCGACTATGCCACGATGTCCCCCGTGCTGTTTGACTTCCCCCGCTACGAGTACCTGAGCACGGGCGAGGCGCTCGGTCCGTGCCTGTCCTTCATGGCGAAGGAGAGTGCCGAGTAGGTCGTCGGCCGCCAGACCCCCTCGGCGTCTAACACGCTGCCGCGGGCGGCGTCCTCGCAAGAGAAAGGTGCGTAAGACATGGACAACCAGCAGATGAAACCCACCCAGCCCCTGTCAGCCCCGATGGGTCGGCGCGCGTTTGTCGCCGGCACCGCCAGCCTGGGCCTATCGACCCTGATCGGCCCTCTTGCCGCCTGCGCGAGCGAGGACGTCCCTGACCAGGACATGTCGGCGGATGGCTCCGCGGCTCTCGACGCCACTGCATCCTCGGCCGCGGCTGACGGCGGGCAGGGTTCAGCCGTCGTCTACTTCACGCGCGAGATCTCGCCGGCCGCTCTCGCGCGTGCGTTCGAGGCGCTGGGCGTGACGCCGCAGGGCAACGTGGCCGTGAAACTCTCGACCGGCGAGCCGGGCGGCAACAACTTCCTGCAGCCCGACCTCATCGCCGACCTGGTGGGCCAGCTCGGCGCCACCATCGTCGAGTGCACCACCGCATACGGCGGCCCGCGCTCCACGGTCGAGGGCAGCCAGCAGGTTGCCGAGGACCACGGCTTTTCCGCCATCGCGCCGGTGGACATCATGGACGCCGACGGCTCGATGAGCCTGCCGGTCGAGGCGGCAGCCACCTCGCCGAGGACCTGGTGGGCGCGCACCTCGCCAACTACGACTACGTGGTGTCGCTTGCGCACTTCAAGGGACACGCGATGGGCGGCTTCGGCGGGGCCATCAAGAACTGCTCCATCGGCATCGCCTCCCAGGAGGGCAAGATGCTCATTCATAGCGCTGGCACCTCCACCACCTCATGGGGCAATCCCGCGCAGGATGACTTCCTGGAGTCAATGGCCGAGGCCGCCAAGGCGGTAAGCGACCACTTCGGTGGCGTGGGCGGCGGCATGTGCTACGTCAACGTGATGAACCGCCTGTCGGTCGACTGCGACTGCGACTCCCATCCGGCCGAGCCCGAGATGGCCGACATCGGCATCCTCGCCTCGCTCGACCCGGTCGCCCTCGACCGTGCCTGCGTGGACTTGGTGTACGCCGCGCCCGACGGCCAGCCCCTGATCGAGCGCATCGAGAGCCGCAACGGCGCGTATACCCTCGACCATGCCGAGGCGATAGGCCTGGGCAGCCGGACCTATGAGTTGATCGACCTGGACGCGGACGGCGCGGCCGCGGGCTCCTCGCAGCAGGGAGACCAGAAGGGCCAGGGTGCCGCGCCGGGCTCGTCGGCCCTGGTTGCCTACTTCTCCGCCACGGGCAATACCGCCGGCATCGCGCAGACTATCGCCGAGCAGCTCGGCGCCGACGTCTTCGTCATCACACCCACGGTGCCCTACACCGCCGAGGACGTGGACTACAATGACGCCCAGAGCCGCACGAGCATCGAGCGCGATGACCCTAACCGTTTGGTTGAGCTCAAGACAGTAACGCCTCCGAACTTCGACGCCTACACCACCGTGTTCCTCGGGTATCCCATCTGGTGGGGCGATGCCTCGTGGGTGATGGACGGCTTCGCTTCGGGCAACGACTTCACGGGCAAGACGGTGGTCCCGTTCTGCACGTCGGGATCCTCGCCCATCGGCGGCAGCGCCCAGAGGCTCGCTGATCTCGCGGGCAACACGGGCACGTGGCTGGACGGCAGGCGGTTCTCCGCCGGTGCCCCGGCAGACGAGATATCCGAATGGATTGCCAGTTTTGACCGTACACTCTAAGGATAAACTTTAGATACACATCTCCATTGTCATCATAGATAGTGTCATAGGATCATGTTTAAGTTGAGGCTTATGTGAGATGCACCGCATGGGCAAAGGGGAGGAGCGAACGCGTGGAATACGTCGCGCTCGGTCATTCGGGAATACAGGTCTCCCGCGTGTGCCTGGGAGGTATGAGCTTCGGGGCGCCATCAGCCGACTTTCACCAGTGGACGATCGGTCCCGACGAGACGCGGGCCGTCATCGCGCGGGCCGTCGAGCTGGGCGTGAACTTCATCGACACCGCCAACGGCTACGCGCACGGAACGAGCGAGGAGTACATCGGAGCGGCCCTGCGCGAGCTGGGCGTGGCCCGCGACAAGGTGGTGCTGGCGAGCAAGGTGTACTTCAACGAGGGGCACCTCTCGCGCGAGGCGATCATGCGCGAGATCGATGGCACGCTGTCTCGCTTGGGCACCGACTATCTGGATCTCTACATCATCCACCGCTTTGACTACGACACGCCCATCGAGGAGACCATGGGGGCGCTCGACGAGCTGGTGCGTGCGGGAGAGGCCCGCGCGCTTGGCGCGAGCGAGATGTACGCCTACCAGCTCCACAACATGCAGGTCTGCGCCGAGCGCAACGGCTGGACCAAGTTCACGAGCATGCAGTGCCACTATAACCTGCTCTATCGGGAGAGCGAGCGCGAAATGATCCCCATCTGCCGCCAGTTCGGCATGGCGCTCACTCCCTACAGCCCCATGGCGTCGGGACACCTGTGCCGCCCCACCTGGGAGTCCTCGTCGACGCGCGCGACGACCGACGCCGTGCTGCGCAGCAAGTACGACGCCACCAGGGAGCAGGACATGCCCATCGTCGAGCGCGTCGCCCAGATCGCGCGGCGCCACGAGGTGCCCATGGCGCGGGTGGCGCTTGCCTGGCATTGGGCGCGCGGCGTCGAAGCGCCCATCGTGGGCTGCTCCAAGCCGGGGCGCGTCGATGACGCGGTGGCGGCCCTCGAGGTTCGCCTGACGCCCGAGGAGGTCGCCTACCTCGAGGAGCCCTATGTCGCCCACGAGCTGGTGGGCCCCGTCGCCCGCCCGGGCGAGAAGCCCCTGGCGGGGACGAGCAATCCCAACGCCAAACGGGCCTAGCCTCAAGCGGGCCTAGCCGCTTGGCACCGCGCCGCCCTCTTTTTCTTGACGATGAGTTGGAGTTAACTCTATGCAGTGCCTTGACACCTGCCATGCGCTGACGTAATCTATTCTGTCATAGTGTCAAAATATGTGCACGAGGATCAGGCAGGGCCTCGGGATTGGTCTTTGCCCGTGAAGAAGGAGGGGCCATGCCCAGGGGTTCCGAGGCTCTGACAAACGCACGCAGGGAGGAGATCGTCGACGCCTGTGCGTATCTGTACGAGACCATGAGCTTCAAGGACATCACCATCCGCGAGATCGGCAAGGTGACTTCGTGCACGCGCACGTCGATCTACAACTACTTCCAAACGCGGGAAGAGATCTTCCTCGCGCTGCTCCAACGCGAGTACGCGAGCTGGAGCGAGCAGCTCGCGGCCATCGCGCGGGGATCGGGTCCGCTCACGCGCGACCAGCTGGCCGACGCCATCGCGCGCACGCTCGAGGACCGTCGGGTCATGCTGCGCCTCATCTCGACGAACCTCAACGAAATCGAGGAGAACAGCAGACTCGAGAGACTCGTCGAGTTTAAGCGCGTCTATGGCCAGTCGTTTGCCGAGGTGCAGGCTTGTCTTGATCTGCTCGAGCCCGCCATGGACGAGCAGGAGAGGGATACGTTCGTTACCCTGTTCTTTCCGTTCGTCTACGGTATCTACCCTTACGCTGCCGTCACGCCCAAACAGCGCGAGGCCATGGAGCAGGCGGGCATGGAGTTTCGCGAGCGCTCGATCTACCAGATAGCGTCCGAAGGTATCAGGCGACTGCTGGGCTCGGGGGAGTAGTGAGGCGAGCTGTCTCCATCTGACACGCACCATTTGATGTTTCTGCTCAAACGCAGGATGCCACAAAATCGAAGGGTACAATGCCGCCGTACGTCAGTGCCGGTTTGCGAGGGCGCGCGGGAGAGTCTGCGCGCGGATGGGGGCATCGAGCATGAGCGGCTATTCAACGAGGAAGATCGGCATCATCGGCCTTGGCCATGTGGGTGCGCACGTCGCCAACAGCCTGCTGTTGCAGGGCATCGCAGACGAGCTGTACCTATGCGACATCGACCAGCAGAAACTCACGTCCGAGGTGCAGGATCTCGGGGACTCCCTTTCGTACGTGCCGTACAACACCAGGATCGTGAACTGCGGGGACGCCTACGAGGAGCTCGCTTGCTGCGACATCATCGTGAATGCCGCCGGCAAGGTTGCCCTGGCGGCCGTCTCACGCGACGGCGAGCTCTTCTTCACCACCGACGCGTGCCGGACGTTCGCCGGTCGCGTGGCGCGCGCGGGCTTCGAGGGCGTGTGGGTCACCATCGCAAACCCCTGCGACGTCGTTGCCACCGAGATCCAGAAGCTCACCGGCTGCGACCCGCGCCGCGTGATCGGCTCGGGCACGGCGCTCGACTCGGCGCGCTTCCGCTCCGAGCTGGCGCGGCGCACCGGATACGACCCCAAGTCCATCCAGGCCTACATGATCGGCGAGCACGGCGACTCCATGTTTGCCTGCTGGTCTCACGTGACGTTTGGTGGCAAGCCCCTCGCGGAGCTCGAGTGCGAGCAGCCCGAGCGGTTCGCCTTCGATAAGGCAGCCCTGGAGCAGACGGCGCGACGCGCCGGGTACGTCACCATGGCGGGCAAGCACTGCACGGAGTACGCGGTGGCCAACACCTCGGCCAGGCTGTGCGCCGCCGTGCTGCACAACGAGCATGCGATCCTCCCCGCCGGGACCATGCTCACCGGGCAGTATGGCGAAAGCGGAATCTACACATCGCTGCCCTGCGTCATCGGCGCCAACGGCGTGGAGGAGGTCATCGAGCTGGACTTCACCTCGCAGGAGCTGGAGAGCTTCCACAACACCTGCGCCAAGGTGCGCTCCAACATCGCTAAGCTAGCCTGGTGGGACGAGGAGCCAGAGCGGTAGGCGGCGCGGCATGACGTGCGGTATGCCGTGCGGTTTGTCATGCGAACCAGCGGCTCGTCAGTGAATGGACTTCTACTCCGGATGCTTCCGGCCAACGTGCCGACGTGTTGCCCGGCATGTTGGCCGGAAGGGGTTGTATGCCAGTGCGTAGTATCGGTGGGGCCAGGTGACGTGTAACCGTGATGCGCCTCGTTTGCCCTTTCTTGCCAAAAAATTGAGGATGTGTATTTCATACTGTTTAACTTGCAATGCTGTTTTTGCTACCTGTTCCTTACGGCGTGTTGCGGCTTCATAATTCACCTGCGAAAATCACTGTAGAAACGAATTTCGTAACACTAATCTGAAACTCATGCCAAATTCAGCAATCTGATCGATCTTGTATGAAATTCATATCCTCCCTGAGTTTTCATTGCTAGTGCAACGCCCCCCGAGCGGGGCGACCCATGGCGAGCGCTACGATGGAGCTTGCGACAGACTACATCGGAGGAGGCCGCCATGGGCCGTCACTACGAGCATATCACCGTCGAGGAGCGCGAGGACATAATGGTCGCCCGGCGGGAGGGGAAGAGCGTCCGGGAGATCGCCCGGGAGATCGGCAGGGACAAGTCCACCGTGTCCAGGGAGCTCGCGAGGAACTCGTGCCGCCGGGGACGCCCCGGCGAGTTCTACCGCGCGTCGACGGCGCAGCGCCGCTACGAGGGGCGCAGGGCGCGCTGCCGCAGGCGCAGGCGCCTGGACGACCCCGCCCTGCGCCTGCTCGTGCAGTCGAGGATCCCCGAGGACCAGTGGTCGCCGGAGCAGGTGGCCGGCAGGATCTCCCTCGAGAGGGGCCGCGAGGCCGTCTCCGGGTCCACCATCAGGCGCGCGATCGCGCGCCGCGAGCTTGACACCCCCGAGCTGAGGCGCACGGCGCGCGGCCTGGCGGGCCGCCTGCGGCACCGCGGCAAGCGCCGCCACCGCCGCGGCGAGGGGGAGCGGCGCGGGAGGTTCCCGATACCCCACGAGATCTGCGAGCGCCCCGGGGAGGCGAACCGCCGCGAGCGGGCGGGGGACTGGGAGGCCGACACCGTCGTGGGGCGCGGCGGCGGGGCGTGCCTGGTCACCCTGGTCGACCGCCGCGACGGCTTCCTGGCGGGCGGGCTGGCGGCGGCGCACACCAAGGCGGCGGTCGCCGACGTCGAGGTCGCCGCGCTCTCCGGCCAGCCCGCGCTCACGGTGACGCCCGACAGGGGCAAGGAGTTCGCCGACTGGGCGCGGGTCGCGGAGGCGACCGGCGCGGAGTTCTACTTCTGCTCCCCGCACCACCCCTGGGAGAAGGGCACCGTGGAGAACACCAACGGGCTCGTCAGGGAGTACTTCCCCAAGGGCACCGACTTCTCCCTCGTCGGTGACGACAGGGTCAGGGAGGTGTACGATGGGATCAACCGCAGGCCTCGCAAGCGCCTGGGCTGGCGGACGCCATATGAGGCGCACTACTCAGAGGTGTTGCACTTGCTCTGAAAATTCAGGTCCAAAAAATGGCATGAAAATCGAAATCCGCTGCACGCATCGTTTTCGGCGGCGTGCTGCGCCGCTGGGGGACTTCGGAACTCGAGCGATCCTGCCCCTGTGGGCGCGTGTCAGCCGTGCCGTCGCGAGAGTTCGCCTGCGTGGGTTCGGGTTCGCCTGCGCGCAATCGTGGTCACCGCGTGAGTCGCGACAAAACGGGCATCTCACGCGCTAGAATACGACACGAACGTGATCCGACGTGCGGGTCTCGCGCCTTTGGACTTTCGCGCCTTCGCGCCTGCGTGCTTTCGCTCGTGCGCGTGCGCTGCCCGCGTCGTCGGCGACGAGCCAGCCCGCATATCCTATGCCCAAAGGAGTGCCCCATGCTCAAGAACACCTTCGAGGAGGATCTCGACCGCGCCGTGGCGTTCCACGGACACCTGTGCGCCGGGCAGGTCATCGGCGTGCGCATGGCGCGCCTTGCGCTTTCGTACTTCGGGATCGATGACCCTGCCGCCTATCGCGACCTGGTGGCCTTCGCCGAGTGCGATCGCTGCCTCACCGACGCGCTGATCTCCGTGGCCCGCTGCAACCTGGGGCGCCGTCTCCTCAAGTGGTACGACTACGGCGTGATGTCGGCCACGTTCTACGACATGGCGACCGGCAGGGCCATTCGCATCTCCCAGCCCCAGGGCAACAAGTGCCCGCACGGCGTGGACCCCATCGCCTTCTTCGCCGACAAGAGCGACTTCGACCTGTTCAACGTCGACGAGGTGGAGATCCCCGAGCTCACCGAGGCCGACCTGCCCGGAGGCAAGCGCAAGGGCGTGACCTGCGAGACGTGCGGCGAGCTCGTCCACGACGGGCGCCACGTTGAGCGCGACGGCCACATCCTGTGCAAGAAGTGCGCGGGCGAGAAGGTGTACTACCGTGAGATCCGCCGCCTCACCCCCGAGGAGGTCTCTGCCGGCGTGCCGCGCGCCTAGCCTTCGGACCACCGGCATACCGCGCATCCGCCCAGCTTCACACGACCAGGAGGCACACGCATGTACGACGCCCCCGGCGACCTCTCGCCGCAGCTCCAGCAGCGCATACGGCAGGACCGCGCCGCGCACTGGCTCAACCCGTGGCGCTGCGCCGACGAGTCGGCCATGCGCCGCGTCGACGCCCCGCGCGACCGCGCCACGCTGTGGCGGCCCGCCTTCGTACGCGACGTCGAGAAGATCATCCACCTGCCCGCCTACAACCGCTACGCCGGCAAGACGCAGGTCTTCTCGTTTCGCAGCAACGACGACATCGCCCGTCGCGGCCTGCACGTGCAGCTCGTGGCGCGCGTGGCCCGCGACATCGGCGCCGCCCTGGGCCTGAACCTCGACCTCATCGAGGCCATCGCCCTGGGCCACGACATCGGCCACACGCCCTTCGGCCATGCGGGCGAGCGCTGGCTCAACGAGGTGTTCCACGCCCGGACCGGCCGCTGGTTTCGGCACAACGTCCACAGCGTGCGGGTGCTCGACCGCCTGTACCGGCGCAACCTGAGCCTGCAGACCCTGGACGGCGTCATCTGCCACAACGGCGAGTACGAGCAGCGCGTGTTCAGGACGTCGGGGCTCTCGAGCTTCGCCGAGTTCGACGCGGTGGTCCAGGACTGCATGGCGCGCGGTGACGAGGCCATCCGTCACCTGGCTCCCATGACGCTGGAGGGCTGCGTGGTGCGCATCTCCGACATCATCGCCTACGTTGGCAAGGATCGTCAGGACGCCGAGCTCGCCGGTCTGCTCGGCCCGCAGGATCGCTTCGAGACGGGCCCGTCGGGCGCCTACAACGCGTGGGCGTTGCAGCACCTCACGGTGGACATCGTCGAGAACAGCTACGGCAAGGACCACATCGAGATGAGCGAGCGTGCCTTCGAAGAGCTGGCGGCCGCCAAGCGCGAGAACTACCGGGTCATCTACCGCAGCCCCACCGTCGAGGGCGAGTGCGACGACGTCATCAGCGAGATGTTCGCGCGCATGTACGACCGGCTGCGCGACGACCTGGTCACCGGCGACGAGTCCTCGCCGGTCTTCGCCCACCACATCCGGGCCGTCGAGCGCTACGCCGGCTACTACGACCAGCCCTACGACTGGCAGGCCGACCTGGACCAGACCGTGGTGGACTACATGGCCAGCATGACCGACAACTACTTCGTCGCCCTGTTCGAGCTGCTGTTCCCCGGCGAGCGGGGCCTGACGCCAAACCGCTCGTACTTCGAGGGCCTGGCGCCTGCGTCGGGTGGGCGGCCGCGTCTGGCGGGCGAGTCGCTGGGCGCAAGCTCTGGGCCGTCGCACCAAAGAGGGGAGGGCGAGCGCTAGATGGAGACGCTCTTCACTAGGATCGACGAGCAGAAGAGTGAGGCCAACGCCCCGCTGGCGGTGCGCATGCGCCCCAGGACGCTCGACGAGTTCCAGGGGCAGCTCAAGGCCGTGGGCCCGGGCACGTGGCTGCGCGACGCCATCGAGCACGACGCCCTGTCCTCGGTCATCCTCTACGGGCCGGCCGGCACGGGCAAGACCACGCTGGCGCGCATCGTCGCGCACCTCACGCGCGCGGAGTTCGTCGAGGTCTCGGCCATCACCGGCACCGTGAAGGACCTGCGCCGCGAGATCGACGCCGCCAAGCAGCGACTGCTGCTGCGCGATCGGCGCACCATCCTGTTCATCGACGAGATCCACCGCTTCTCGAAGAGCCAGCAGGACGCGCTTTTGCACGCCGTGGAGAACCGCACGGTGGTGCTGGTGGGCGCCACCACGGAGAACCCGTACTTCGAGGTGAACCAGGCCCTGCTCTCTCGCTCGCGGGTGGTGGAGCTCTCCTCGCTCACCGACGACGACATCTCCGCGATCCTGCGACACGCCCTGGCCGCCCCCGAGGGCCTGGCCGGGCGCTACGAGCTGCCTGATGACGCCCTCGCACAGATCTGCCTGCTCGCGGGCGGAGACGCGCGTTCCGCCCTCACGACCCTGGAGCTCGCGGCCCAGCTCGCCGAGCGCAGACGCGTGGCGGGCGACCTGGCGCCGGTGGCGATCACCGTGGGCGACGTGCGCGAGGCCACGCCCAGCCGCACACAGCGCTACGACAAGGGCGGCGACGAGCACTACGACGTGATCAGCGCCTTCATCAAATCGATGCGCGGAAGCGACCCCGACGCGGCGGTGTACTGGCTTGCGCGCATGTTGGCGGGGGGCGAGGACCCCAAGTTCATCGCCCGGCGCATCTTCATCCTGGCCTCGGAGGACATCGGCAACGCCGACCCGCAGGCGCTGCTTGTCGCCGAGGCGGCGTTCAAGGCAACTGAGGTCATCGGCATGCCCGAGTGCCGCATAAACCTGGCGCAGGCGGCCGTCTACATGGCCCTGGCCCCCAAGAGCAACGCCTCCTACGCCGCGCTCAACGCCGCCACCCAGGACGTGCGCAGCGCCCCGGCGCGCAAGGTTCCCAGCTACCTGCGCGACAGGCACCGTCCGGGCAGCGAGGACTACGGCACCTACCTCTACCCGCACGACTATCCCGGCGCGTGGGTCGACCAGCGCTACCTGCCGGAGGGGCTGGAACGCGGGTGCTTCTATCGCCCCACCGAGCGTGGCTGGGAGCACTACCGCACCGAGTCGGTGCGTCGCGACCGTCAGCCCACGACCGAGGTGCTGGGGCCGCAGCCCCCGGCGGGCGAGCCGGACGGGCCCGCGGCCTAGCGCAGAGCCGCCTGGCGTCGCCTTGGCTCGCCTACGGCTGTGGGGGCGCGCTGTTGACGCGCGGCCGAGGGGATCAGGGGCCGTGCGGTGGGGTATAGTTGACCGAGACGTACGGCGCGCGGCTTTCTGCCGTCGCGCCGCCCGGCGTCAAGCAGGAAAGAGTCACGGACCTATTGAGACAGGCGGGCGGCCGCGCCCGCGAGGGGAGACCCCATGGATGCACTGCAGATCGTACTCGTGCTGCTCGTCGTCGCCGGCATCTGGGCCGTTGCCGAGCTCGCCATCACCATCCGCCGCGCACGGCCGGCCATCGACTCCGCGCAGAAGGTCGTCGAGGGCGTGCATGCCGACGTCGAGAGGCTGACCACCCAGGCCGAGCCGCTCATCAAGAGCGCCGGCGAGGCCATCGAGGAGGCCCGGCCGGTCATCGCCCACATCGACGAGGTGGTCACCCAGGCCTCTCCCGCCGCCGCAGACGTGAGCCCGCTGCTCGTGAAGACCGCCAAGGCGGTCGACGACCTGTCGGCGAACCTCGAGCGGCTCGACGCCATACTGGGTGACGTCTCGCGCATCACCGGCTCGGCCTCCAGCGCCACCCAGGCGGTGGGCGCGGCCACCTCGAGCATCGTCGACCGGGTCCGCGGCCGCTTCGGCCGCGCGCGCGGCCAGCGCGAGGACCAGCCCGGCAACGCGCTGGGCTGCGGCGAGTGCGCCGAGCAGGCGGGCGGCGCCGGACAGCCCCTCGACGTGGTGGACGTGGAGAGCGCCGACGTCATCTCCGCGGACGGTGGCTACTTCACCTACCCCGAGCAGCATGACGGCGCTGCCGCACCGGGCGCCTCTGCCAGGTAGCACGCGTGGGCGCGTCTGTTGGCGCGATCGCACCCCCTGACTTTCCCAACCGACGTTTCAAGGAGTGGTAGGTATGCAGCAGGACGACAGCCTCAAGGGGCGTGGCAGGGAGACCACCATCCTGAAGGTCCCCCCGCAGGCGCGCTACGCGCGCGTCGTGCGTCTCACGGCGGCCAACATCGCCTCCATCGAGGGCCTGAGCGTCGACGACGTCGACGACGTGCGCATGGCGGCCGAGGAGGCGTTCGTCTACGCGTGCGCCACCGGCGTGCGCGACACCATGACCATCGAGTTCACGCTGACTGACGACGCCCTCGAGATGGTGTTCGAGCTGGGCGACCAGAACGTGGCCGAGGACGCCTCCGAGCCCTCGCTGGTGTACTCGGCGCTCATTCTCGACGCCATGTGCGACGAGTGCCACATCAACGACGAGTCCGGCTCGCGCATGCGCCTGGTGAAGCGAATGGGGAATGCCGATGTCCTCTGATCAGAAGGGCCAGAAGCTCGTGTGGGACAAGTCCCGCACGCGCGAGCTGTTCCGCAGGTTCAAGGAGGAGGGCGACGAGGAGGCGCGCAGCCAGCTCATCGTGAACCACCTCAACCTGGTGCGCTTCCTGGCGGCCAAGTTCAACAACAGGGGAGAGCCCCTCGAGGACCTCGTGCAGGTCGGCACCATCGGCCTCATCAAGGCCATCGACCGCTTCGAGCCGAGCCGAGGACTTGAGTTCACCACCTACGCCACGCCCACCATCCTGGGCGAGATCAAGCGGCACTTCCGCGACAAGGGCTGGTCGGTGCGCGTGCCCCGGCGCCTGCAGGAGCTGTCGGCCAAGGTCAACCAGGCCACCGACGCGCTGACCCAGCAGCTGCAGCACTCGCCGACGGTCGACGAGATCGCCGACTACCTGGGCGTGACGGTCGACGAGGTGCTCGAGGCCATGGAGTCGGGCGAGGCGTACTCGTCGGTGCCCCTCGAGGCGGGCAGCGGCGACGACGACGCGGTGTCGGTCATCGACCGCTACGCCAGCGAGGACGCCGACCTCAACGCCTCCGACGACCGCATCCTCATCGAGCGCGTGCTGCGCGACTTCACCCCCAAGGAGCAGCAGGTCGTCCACCTGCGCTTCATCGACGGGCTCACGCAGGCCGAGATAGCCCAGAAGCTCGACATCTCGCAGGTCCAGGTGTCGCGCCTGCTGCGCCGCACGCTCAAGCGCATGCAGGAGAAGATCGCCCCGGGCCTTGCGGTTGACGTGGACGGAGGTCAGGACTAGCCCATGCTGAGCCAAGACGCCTCGCTGGGGGCCAACGCGCGCGCCCGCAAGTACCACACGCGGTTCATGCGCGTGTGGGGCTACATAGGGATCGGCATCATCGTGATCGCCGTGTGCTGGTCGCTCGGCCACTTCGGTGACGCCATCAACATGCTCGTGACCGGCGGCGTGCTCGCGTTCATCTACGCGCCCATCGTCAACGGCCTGGAGCGCCGCTTCAAGGTGCCGCGCCTTCTGGGCACGGTCATCGGCCTGCTCACGGTCATCGTGGCCGCCGCGGTGCTGCTGCTCGTGCTGCTACCGCCCATCATCGACCAGATCGCCGGGCTGGTCTCGGCGCTGCCCGGCTTCGTGAAGGAGATCCAGCAGCTCTGGGAGCAGTTCAACGAGTACCTCGCCCTCAACCCCGAGGGCCAGGTCCAGAAGGCCATCGCCGGCGTGTACGCGCAGGCCGAGCAGTTCGCCGGGCGCATCGCGCAGTCGGCGGCCTCGGGCATCTTCTCGGGCGCGACCTCGCTGGTCAGCTCGTTCATCCTGGTGTTCATGTCGCTGGTCGTGTCCTTCTGGCTCGCCAAGGACTTCCCGCGCATCGAGCGCGAGCTCTCCGTCATCGCCGGCCCCAGGCGCGGCGAGGACTACCGCATCGTCACCTCGGTGTTCGGCCGCTCGCTCGCCGGCTACCTCAAGGGCATGCTCATCACCTCCACGTGCACGGGCTGCCTGGCCGGCCTGGGCTTCTGGCTGCTCGGCGTGCCGTACTCGCTGCTGCTGGGCGTGCTCACCGGCGTGCTGAACTTCGTCCCCTACATCGGCCCGTGGACGGTGGGCGCCTTCGCCTTCATCGTGGGCCTGTCGGTGAGCCCGGCCGTGGGCTTCTTCTCCATCGTGGTGTCGGTCGTGGCCCAGCAGTTCACCGACAACCTCATCTCGCCCAAGGTCATGCAGTCCGCCGTGGCCCTGCACCCGGTGCTGGTGCTCACCGCGCTCACGGCGGGCGGCGCGCTGGGCGGCATCCTGGGCATGATCGCCGCCGTGCCGCTCACGGCCGCCATCAAGGGCACGTTCGTGTACTACTTCGAGAAGAAGACGGGCCGCCAGCTCATGAGCCGCGACGGCATGCTCTTCAAGGGCGAGCCGTTCTGCGACGAGGAGGGCAACCCCCGTCCCGCCTGCGACGCGCTGGGTGTGGACATCGAGGGCGAGAAGGGCGTGCCGCGCCGCATCGTGGAGGCCTACGAGCGCGAGCGGCACGACCACGCCGCCGGTGACCCCGCCTCCGAGGCGCCGGGACATCCCGCGCCCGTCCCGCAGGGCGCGTCGGGGGATGAGACAGGCCCCCACGATGGGGAGAAGGCCGGGAAACGTGCCAAAGAATAAGTGATTTGGTGGAGTATTCCGCCCACTTGCGGCCAAAACAGTCGCATTTCACCCCATAAGAGTAGTATCATTCCAGAATTCATGTGCGTGCCCTGGCACCCAACGGGTGTCGGGGCACGATGGTGGTAGGCAGGCAAGAAAGAGAGGGTACGTTGAAGTCCGCAGAGATTCGTGAGCAATTCCTCAAGTTCTTCGAGGAAAAGGGTTGCCGTTGCGTGGCATCCTCGTCATTGGTGCCCGACGACCCGTCGCTGCTCCTCACCAATGCCGGCATGAACCAGTTCAAGCAGTACTACCTCGGCAAGAAGACCATGGCCGAGATCGGCGCCTGCTCGTGCCAGAAGTGCCTGCGCACCAACGACATCGACGCCATCGGCAAGGACGGCCGTCACCTCTCGTTCTTCGAGATGCTCGGCAACTTCTCGTTCGGCGGCTACACCAAGCAGCAGGCCTGCGCGTGGGCCTTCGAGTTCATCACGAGCGACAAGTACCTCGGGCTGCCGCTCGACCGCCTGTACTTCACCGTGTTCACCGACGACGACGAGGCCCACGACATCTGGCGCGAGCTGGGCGTCGCCGAGGACCACATCTCGCGCCTGGGCGAGGACGACAACTTCTGGGCGGCCGGACCCACCGGTCCCTGCGGCCCGTGCTCGGAGATCTACTATGACCAGGGCCCCGAGGTGGGCTGCGGCAGCCCCGACTGCAAGCCCGGCTGCGACTGCGACCGCTACCTCGAGTTCTGGAACCTGGTGTTCACCCAGTACGACCGCCAGGAGGACGGCTCGCTTCCCGACCTGCCCCACCGCAACATCGACACGGGCATGGGTCTGGAGCGCATCTCGGCCATCATGCAGGGCAAGTCGAGCAACTACGAGTCCGACGTCCTGCGCGGCCTCATCGCGCTGGGCGAGCGCAAGACGGGCGTCGCCTACGGCGCCGCCGCCAAGTCCGACGTCTCGCTGCGCATCCTGGCCGACCACTCCCGCGCCGTCACGTTCATGATCGGCGACGGCATCCTGCCCTCCAACGAGGGCCGCGGCTACGTCCTGCGCCGCCTGCTGCGTCGCGCCATCTATCACGGCCGCATGCTCGGCATCGAGGGCGCCTTCATGGGCGAGTACGTCGACGCCGTGATCGCCGAGATGGGCCATGCCTATCCCGAGATCGTGGAGAACGCCGACCTCATCCGCAGGATCTGCGCCTCCGAGGAGGAGCGCTTCTCCGCCACGCTGCGCACCGGCCAGGCCTACCTGGAGGAGGCGCTCGCCGGCCTTGCGCAGGGCGAGGCCCTGGGTGGCGAGGACGCGTTCAAGCTGCACGACACCTACGGCTTCCCGTTCGACCTGACGGTCGAGGTTGCGCAGGCGGCCGGCCACGAGGTCGACCACGAGGGCTTCGAGCGCGAGATGCAGGCGCAGCGCGAGCGCGCCCGCTCCCAGGTGAAGGACGTCGCCTGGAGCAAGTTCGACACCGTATGGGTGGCCCTGTCCGACAAGTTCGGCGCCGACGAATTCGTGGGCTACGACCAGGACTCCATCGACACGCAGATCCGCGCCCTGGTCCGCGACGAGCAGACGGTCGACGAGGCCACGGCGGGCGAGAAGGTCGATGTGCTGCTTCCCCGCACGCCGTTCTACGGCGAGAAGGGCGGCCAGGTGGGCGACGCCGGCGTCATCGAGGGCGACGGCTTCAAGCTCCAGGTGAGCGACACCACCTTCGCCGAGAAGACCCTCTCGGTGCACCACTGCACCGTGCTCACGGGCACCGTCCGCGTGGGCGACGACTGCACGGCCACCGTCGACCATATGCGCCGCGAGCGCATCCGCCGCAACCACACGGCCACCCACATCCTGCACGCCGCGCTGCGCCAGGTCCTGGGCACGCACGTCAACCAGGCCGGCTCGCTCGTGGAGCCGGGGCGCCTGCGCTTCGACTTCACCCACTTCCAGCCGCTCACCCGCGCCGAGCTCGAGCAGATCGAGCGCCTGTGCAACGAGCGCATCATGGCCGACCTGCCGGTGAGCACCCGCGAGTGCGGCATCGACGAGGCCCGCGCCTCCGGCGCCATGGCGCTGTTCGGCGAGAAGTACGGTGACCGGGTGCGCGTCGTGGACGTCGAGGGCTTCTCGCGCGAGCTGTGCGGCGGCACCCACGTGCGCCACACCTCCGAGATCGGCCTGCTCAAGATTGTCTCCGAGGGCTCCGTGGCCGCCAACGTCCGCCGCATCGAGGCCCTCACGAGCTTCGACGCCCTGGCCTACCTCAACGAGCAGGAGGGCTGGCTGCACGAGGCGGCCGAGGCCCTCAAGGTGCCCGCGCGCGACGTGGCCCGCAAGGCGGGCGACCTCGTGGCGAGCGTCAAGGCCCTCGAGGACGCCGAGAAGAAGGCCCGCCAGGCCGCTGCGGCCGAGAAGGTCGACGCCGTGCTCAACGACGTCATCGACGCCGGGTTCTCCCTGGTGGTGGCCCGCATCGACGGGCTGGATGCCGAGGGCCTGCGCGGCGAGTGGGACCTGGTGCGCGGCAAGCTCGGCGAGACGAGCGCGTGCGTCCTGGGCTCGCGCACCGAGGCGGGCTCGCCGCTGCTTCTGGCGGCCGGCACCGACGCGGCCGTCGAGGCGGGCTTCGACGCCGGCAAGGTGATCAAGTCCATCGCCGGCGCGATCCGCGGCGGCGGCGGCGGACGTCCGCAGATGGCCCAGGCCGGCGGCAAGAACGCCGACGGCCTCGACGAGGCGCTCGCGCAGGCTCGCGCGCTGTTCAGCGGCGCGAACTGCTAGAATAATGAGAGTGCTCGCCCTTGACATAGGGGAGAGGCGCGTGGGGATCGCCTTCGGCGAGACCACCCATAGGGTGGCCGTCCCGCTGTGCGTGCTCCCCGCCACCGAGGTTGAGTCGCTGGCGCGGCCGTTCAGGCTTGTCATCGAGGATCACGAACCCGATCTTCTGCTTGTCGGCCGCCCGCTCACGATGTCAGGGGAGGAGGGGCCGCAGGCGCGTCGCGTGGTGGAGATCGCCCACAAGATCGCCGACGCCTGCGGCCTCGAGCTTGCGTTTGCCGACGAGCGACTTTCGTCGACACAGGCAAAGCGCATCTTGCACGAGCAGGGCATGTCCGAGCGACAGATGCGCGGCAAGATCGACTGCGTCGCGGCGTCGCTTTTCCTGCAGGCGTGGCTTGATGGCAGTCGCCCCTGCCCGACGATAGGAGACAGATGAGTCTCAAGCCGATCGATCCGAGCCAGCTTCGCGACGAGGAGCAGGGTGGGGATCCCGCGTTTTCGCAGGGCGCTACCTCCATGAACAAGTATGGCTCGCCCGCCTCCGCACACGCCGCCCACAGAAGCGTCAGCTCCGGCAGGGCGCGCCTCATCGGCATCGCAGCTGTGGTGGGGGTGGTGGTCGTCGTCGCCGTTGCCGTCACACTCGCGATGCGCAACATCAGCGCGACGACCGTCGAGGAGCCCGAGTCGTCCGTCATCAGCGTCACGATCCCCAACGCCTACGGGGCCGGCGACATCGCCCAGCTGCTCCAGCAGGCGGGCGTGATCGAGAGCACGACGGAGTTCCTCAACACCATGCAGTCCGCCGGCGACGCCAGCAGCAGCCTCAAGGCGGGCGCCTACGAGTTCGAGCGCGGCATGAGCTACGAGCAGGTCATCAACCAGCTCGTCGCGGGGCCCAACGCCGGCGTCACGCTCACCATCCCCGAGGGCTTCACGCTCAACCAGATCGCGCAGCGCGTCCAGGAGACCCTGGGCATCTCGGTCGACGACTTCATGGCGCAGGCCAAGGCGTCCAACTACGTCACCGACTACCCCTTCCTCTCCGGCGCGTACAACGACTCGCTCGAGGGCTACCTCTTCCCGCTCACCTACACCTTCGAGGAGGGCGTGAGCGCCGACACGGTCATCCGCGCCATGCTGACGCAGTTCCAGACGCAGACCGCCTCGCTCGACCTGAGCGGTGCCTCCAAGGGCGGGGTGACGCTCAACCTGAGCCAGGTCGTGGTGCTCGCCAGCCTCATCGAACGCGAGACGGCCGTCCCTAGCGAGCGCGCGCTCGTCTCCGCCGTGGTGTACAACCGCATCTCCGCCGGCATGTACCTGCAGATCGACGCGGCCATCAACTACGCCATCGGCGAGGATCGCCTGCTCACCAACGACGACCTCACAGTTGACTCCCCGTACAACACCTACACCAACCTCGGTCTTCCGCCCGGGCCCATCTGCTCGCCGTCCCTAGCGGCGCTGCAGGCCGCTGCCGCTCCCGACCAGGAGGCCGCGTACCTGTACTACGTCGCCTCGCCGGCGCTCGACGGCACGCACACCTTCTGCAACACCGAGGACGAGTTCTGGGCGGCGTTCAACGCCTACAACGAGGCCATGGGGTTCTAGCCATGTCCCTGCTTCGTCCCGATAGGTACCTGACGAGCGTGACCGCACTTGACCTGGGCGCCCTGTGGGCGGCGGGCAAGCGCGGCCTTCTGCTCGACCGCGACAACACGCTCGTCCCGCGCGACACCCGCACGATGCCCGATGACGTGCGCGCCTGGGTGGCCGACGCCCGCGCCATGGGCTTCGCGCTGTGCCTGGTCTCCAACAACTGGGCGCGCAACGTGCGGCCCGACGCCGAGGCGATCGGCGCGGACCTCGTGTCCCGTGCGGCAAAGCCGCTGCCCTTCGCCCTGCGTCACGCCCTGCGCAAGATCGGCGTCCGCAGGCAGCAGGCGCTGCTCGTCGGCGACCAGGTGTTCACCGACGTGCTGGGCGCGCGCCTGGCGGGGATCGAGTCGGTGCTCGTGCAGCCGCAGACCGAGGTCGACCTCGCGCACACCCTGGTGCTCCGCAAGTTCGAGGCGCGTGTCCTGCGCGGCCTGGCACCGCAGGGCCGTCCGGCCGACGTCGACGAGGACGCGCGGGCCGTAGGGCCCGCGCCCGCCCGCGACGATAGCTAGGCGCCGCTCCCGTGCCGGGCCCCGCCCTCATCGTCACCTGTGCCCTGGCACTTCCTGCCTGCGGCTTTATCGCGTGGGGGTCGTGGATCGACGCTTGCGAGCGGCGCATCCCCAACGCCTGCACCCTGGGCGTGGCCATCTGCGCGGCCGTGCAGATGGCCGTCCAGGCCCTGCTGCTCCCGACTGCCCCGCCCCCGCTTGGCGGGGTGGGCGAGCGGCTGGCATGGGCGGCAGGCGCCCTGCTCGCCCTGCTCGCGCTCGAGCTGGCCTGGCGCAGGCTGCGCGGCGCGCCCGGCCTGGGCATGGGGGACATCAAGCTCATCGCCGCCCTTGCCCTGTGGGTGGGCGCGGGAATCGTCGCCGTCCTCGCCGTCTCCTGCCTGCTCGCCTCTGCCGTAGCGCTTGTGCGCCGCCAGCACGAGTTCGCGTTCGGCCCCTATCTGGGCCTTGCGGGCTGCGCGTGCCTTGTTCTCTCTCTTCTTGTTTGACGGGGTGCCAACCGCCCGCATCGGTGCTAGAATGAGAGGCTGAAAACTACGTGAGACGGGCCGTGACGCCCGGTGATACAACCAAGCGGACGGTGAGCATGCCCTCATCAGACAGCGCGCCTGCTGGCTACACGCGCCATGCGGGGTGTGATCATATCTTCTTTATCGGCTTTCTGGGCGCCGGCAAGTCAACGGTGGCCAGAAACCTCGGCCGACTGTTCAACCGCCGGCACCTGGACACGGACCGCATGGTGGTCCATCGCGAGCATGCCTCGGTCTCCAAGCTGTTCGAGCGCGTGGGGGAGCAGGGCTTTCGCGACCTGGAGGTACAGATCCTGCGCAGCCTGGCCGCGGAGAAGAGTTGCCTTGTCTCGTGCGGCGGCGGCATCGTGGAGCGGCCCGAAAGCGTGCGCCTCATGCGCGAGATGGGCAAGGTCGTATTCCTCGACCTCGACCTGGACGAGGCGCTCTCGCACATTACGCACCCCGAGATCAGGCCCGACCTGGGCACCTACGAGGAGGCGGCAAGGCTGCTCTCGCACCGTCGGCCCCTGTATCTGCAGGCCGCCGACTACACGCTCGACATCCGGGGCATGTCGTTCACCGACGTGGCCTATGCGGTGGGGGAGAAGCTCTACGACGAGGGCCTGCTCTGAGGCCTCCCGCCGGCGCACCCGTCCGCAGGGCGCCCGCCTGACACTTCACTGTACGCAAGCTGACTCACCAGAACCTCTCGTGAAAGGAAGCAACTAGTATGGCACTTGACACTGCGGCAGGGCGCGTCGCGCGCCTGCGCGAGCTCATGGCACAGCGCGGCTACGACGCGGTGGTGCTGCGCAACAACCCCGACCTGCGCTGGCTCACCGGCGCCGAGCGCGTCTTTGACTTCGAGCAGGCGCACACGGCGTTCGTCACGGCGGACGGCCTGTGGCTGCACACCGACTCGCGCTACCACAACTCGTTCCTCACCCGCCTGGGGCCCGACACGCCCTGGCAGATTGACATGGACATGGTGGGCGCCGCGCAGTGGGTCGCCTCGATGGTGGCGAGCACCCGCTCCCGCGTCGTGGCGATCGAGGACACCAACCAGCTCAGCTTCCTCAACGGCCTGGAGCGCGCTCTGCAGGACGCCTCGGTGGCGTGCCTGCTGCCCCAGCTGCACGGCGACGTCATCGAGATGCGCGCCGTCAAGGACGCCGACGAGGTGGAGGCGATGAGGGCCGCGCAGGCCATCACCGACAAGGCCTTCGAGCACATGTGCGAGTTCGTGCGCCCCGGCCTCACCGAACTGCAGCTTCGCGCCGAGCTCGAGAGCTTCATGCTCGCCAACGGGGCCGACTCGCTGGCCTTCGAGACGATCGTCGCCTCGGGCCCCAACTCCGCCAACCCCCACGCGCAGCCCGGCTCGCGCGTGGTGCAGAGGGGCGACTTCGTGCTGTTCGACTACGGCGCCGGGCTCAACGACTACAAGAGCGACATGACGCGCACCGTGGTGGTGGGTCAGCCCAGCGACAAGCAGCGCGAGATCTACGACCTCGTGCGCAGGGTGAACGAGGCCTGCGAGGCCGCCATCCGGCCCGGCGTCATCGGGCGCGAGATCCACGAGCTCGCCGTGCGCCTCATCTCCGAGGCGGGCTACGGCGACTACTTCAAGCATGGCCTGGGGCATGGCGTGGGCATCGAGATTCACGAGGAGCCGCGCTTCAGCCGCCTCGACGCGCACCGTATCGAGCCTGGCCACGTGATCACGGTGGAGCCGGGCGTGTACCTGCCGGGCTTCGGCGGCGTTCGCCTGGAGGACTTCGGCGTGGTGACGCAGGACGGCTTTGACGTGTTCACCGCCTCCACCCACGAGCTGGTCGTCGTCGGCGAGTAGGGCGGCGCGCCCGCGCGGCACGGCCAGTTCGGCTATGCATGCGTGCCATGCTTGGCGGTTTGCCGCTTCCATGCGCCCTCCATGCGAGCGGGCGCGTTGTGCGGTAGAATCAGCCATTGGACTTTGCGTCGCGCACGTCGTTGATCCGATTGCACGGTGATCCGATTGCACGGCGCGCGCACGATCTCGAGTGAAAGGTACCTTCGTGACCACCATCAGCACTGCAGACTTCAAGAACGGCATGGGCATCCAGATCGACGGCAAAGACTACGTCATCGTCGAGTTCCAGCACGTCAAGCCCGGCAAGGGCGGCGCCTTCGTGCGCACCAAGATCCGCGACCTGCGCACCGGCCGCACCAACGAGCTCACCTTCAACGCGGGTAAGAAGTTCGAGGACGTGCGCATCGAGACCAAGGAGATGCAGTACCTCTATCAGGAGGGCGACATCTACTGGTTCATGGACAACGAGACCTACGACCAGATTCCCGTAGCCTCCGAGCTGGTGGGCGAGAGCTGGATGTTCCTCAAGGAGAACGACACCTGCCTGATGCAGTACGCCAACGGCAACCTCTACGCCGTCCAGCCCCCGATGTTCATCGAGGTCGAGATCGCCGAGACCGAGCCCGGCTTCAAGGGCGACACCGTCCAGGCCGGCACCAAGCCCGCCAAGATCGCGACCGGCGCCACCATCCAGGTGCCCATGTTCCTCAACATCGGCGACGTCATCAAGGTCGACACCCGCGAGGGCGGCAAGTACGTCTCCCGCGTGTAGCCTCGGGTGGTTCGATCCGCCACGCCGCCGTGTGCGGTCTGCCGTGACGCCGTGTGCGGCCGGCGCCGCCTGCGGCCTTCGGGTCGTGTAAGGCACGTGTGTTTGAGCGGGATCGGAAGGGGCCTTGCCCCTCCGATCCCTTTTGCTATGAGGCTTCGCAGACCAGGGAGGTGCGTCGTGGCCCAGCCCGACTCGTACAGGACGATAGCCGCCCGCGCCCAGGCCTCCGTCGTCGTGGAGCGCAGCGAGTTCATAGCCGTCGCCTACCCGGTGACCAGCGAAGAGGAGGCCTTCGCCACGCTGGAGGAGATCCGCCGCGACAACCCCAAGGCCCGGCACAACGTGTGGGCCTACCTGCTGCGCGACGGGCGCGAGCGCTGCTCGGATGACGGCGAGCCCCAGAAGACGGCGGGACTTCCCACCCTGGAGGTCCTGCGTCACAGCGGCCTGGTCGACCTTGCCGTCGTGACCACGCGCTACTTTGGCGGGGTGCTGCTCGGCGCCGGCGGGCTCGTGCGCGCCTACACGTCGGCCGCCCAGCAGGCGCTGGCTGCCGCCGAGCCTGTCGAGTACACGCAGTGCCGGCTCGTGCGCGTGGCCATCGAGTACGGGCTGTACGACCGCGTGTGTCACCTCGCGGCAGCGGCGGGCGGCAAGCTCGGCGAGACCTCCTTCACCGACCAGGTGACCCTTGCGGTGCTGTTCCGAGCGGGGGAGGAGCCGGGCTTTGTCAGTGACCTCGGCGAGATGTCCGGCGGTCGTGCGCACGTGACGCTTGACGAGCCCATGTTCTGCAGGTTCTAGTTGCATATGCCAGCGAGAAGAGAGGATGCGCCATGGCGGGCAAGGGAGGCATCATGAAGGACGACGGAACGCGACCCGGACTGCTCGGGCAGCTGGCGGGATTCGGCGTGGTGGGCGTCATCGCCTTCGTCATAGATTACGGCCTCATGATCCTGCTCACTGAGGCCTTTGGCGTGAACTACCTGCTCAGCACCACCATCTCCTTCGTGGTGTCGGTCATCTTCAACTACCTTGCCTCGATGCGCTTCGTGTTCGCGCACAAGGAGGGCATGAGCCGCACGCGCGAGTTCGTGATCTTCATCGTGCTCTCGGTGGTGGGCCTGGGGCTCAACGACCTGCTCATGTGGGTGGGCCAGAGCCTAATGGGTATCGACTACCGCATCACCAAGATCGTGGTCACTGCCATCGTCATGGTCTACAACTTCGTGACTCGCAAGATCTTCCTCGATGGGAGCCGCGAGTCAAAGTAGGGGCGCGATGCTCCTGGCTTGGCGACGTACGACGAGTGTTGCGTGATGTGCTGAGCACGATATGCCCGACTCGACGTGCCGTGCGCTGCGCAGATCGCGGTGCAGTGAGCGATGCGTTGGGTGCCTGCTGCGCGGAGTCGAGTCATTTGTGCTAAAAAATGCGACTTTAGGATGACTTGCAGGCAGGTGGGCAAGCAACAATACGGGTAAGCGAACAATCCCGAATCATTTACCAGCGGTGATACGGATCAATAACTTCGTAGTACGCCTCTACCTAGACTCCACCAGTCCTAACTCAACGTTTTTTAGCGGAGCAGACTGCTGGGCGCGCAGCGATGGGTGGGCTGCTGACCTTAGATTTAGATCTCGCACCCAACGAGCACGGTCTCGGCTACGAGCGTCACGCCGAAGGCCTCGCGCACGCCGTCGCGCACGTGGCGGGCGAGCTCGATCACATCGGCGGCCATCGCGTGCCCGCGGTTGGTGAGCGCAAGGCAGTGCCTGGTCGAGAGCGTCGCACGGCTGTCCGCACCGTGTACGCCAAAGCCGCGCGGGAATCCGGCGTGCTCGATGAGCCAGGCCGCCGAGGTCTTGACGCCGCCGGTGGCGGGGTAGCGCGGGGCGTCGGCGGGCAGCGTCTCAGCCGCCTCCTCGCTCAGCACGGGGTTCATGAAGAACGAGCCGGTGCTCCAGCGGTCGTAGTCGTGCGCGTCCGCCGCATCGCACAGCCCCTCGGCAAGCATGGCCTTCTTGGCACGTACCTCAAGCACGGTCTGGCGTATCTGGGCGACGGGCATGCTCGTGCCCACCTCCACGCCAAGCGCATGGGCGAGCTGGGAGTGCCCGAGGGTGCCGACGTCGCTGCGGCGCAGGCCGAGCGTGGCGTCCAGCACGATCCAGCGTGGGGAGGGGAACCACGCTCGCGCGGGCTGGCCCGAGCTGCCGCGCGACGAGCCGCACCCGGCGCCCTCGCCGCGTCCCTCCATGCTGCGCCGCAGCATGGAGGTGCGATAGCCCAGACCCAGCTCGTCGGCATGCCAGACACGCATCTCGCCGGTCGCGCGGTCCATCAGCGTGGCGCTGACCAGGGCGCTGCCCATCTCCTGGCCGTAGGCGCCGATGTTCTGCATGCAGGCCGAGCCGATCATGCCCGGCACGCCGGCGAGGGCCTCGATCCCCTCAAGGCCCTCGCTCACGGCGAACGCCACCACGTCATCCCAGGCGGCACCGGCCTCGCAGCGCACAAGCACCTCGTGCGCTTCGTCGGGCCCGGCCTGCCCGAGCATCTCGATCCGGGCGTTGCGCGGGCGCACGACCACCCCGGGGAAGCCCCTGTCGCTCACCAGCACGTTCGACCCGCCGCCGAGCACGAACAGCGGCGTACGCGCCTCGTCGGTGGTGCGAACCACGTCGCAGAGCTCCTGCGCGTCGTCCGTCTCCACCAGCCTGCGCGCGCACCCGCCCACGCGGATGGTGGTGAGCTCGGCGATCGGTACGTTGGTGCTGGTCAGCATTGCTCCTCCAGGTTAGTCGTGCGCAAACGGGTCAATAGCGCCCGGCGTTCTTGGTGCTCCGGCATTCTTGGTGCTCCGGCATTCTTGGTGCTCCGGCGCTCAGACGCTCCTGCGTCCTTGGCGCCTCCGGCGCTCTCGTCGTCCTAGTCGCTCATGCCGAACATCGGCGACCAGGGGTTCGTCTCGATGACGGGCGTGTCGGCGCTATCCCAGGCCTTTACGATCTCGGCGGGCAGGTAGTCGCGGTGCACGATGACCTGGCCCACGTAGGCGTTGAAGAACCGATCGGTCATGATGAAGTAGCCGTCGTGGCAGTGCTCCTTGCCCCAGCTGTTCTCCACGCGCCATGCGCTGGGAGAGCCGTCGTCGGCAAGGTTCACGCCCTGGAACGTCATGGCGTGGTTGAGCGAGACCTCGCAGGTGTCGAAGGCCTGGGCCTTCTCGATCTCGAAGTCCACCCCGAACAGCGACTGCGGGTCAAAGGTCTGCGTGTCGAGCAGGCCCGTGGCGTCGTCGCGGTCCATATTCTTGAGCACGTCGCAGGCAAACCACGCGGGATGTCCGGCCTTGAGCTGCTCGATGACGCCGGCCTTGAGCACCTCGATGGGCTCGTTGAGGATGCGGATGGGCACGCCGGCGACCGACCCCCAGTGCTGCAGCTGCAGGATCGAGCCATAGGGGCGGCTCTCGCCGGGGATGTTGCCCAGGCTCACGTAGTCGTGCAGGTTCACGTGGGCGTAGCGCTCCAGGAACCCCTTGGGCGTGAGGCCGCTCAGGCGCACGAAGCGCCCGTCGCAGGCGCGGGCGGCCTTGCGGGCGGCGAGCGCCTCGGGCGAGGCGTCCTTGTCCGCGCAGGCGTCCTCACCCGATGCGCCGGCCTCGGGGCGGGCGTCGGCCACGTACTCGAAGTCAAAGGTCGCGGGCGGCTCGCCCAGCGCCACGCACAGCATGCGGTACACCTCGCTGAGCATGGCCTGTTTCTTGTCGCCGATCTCCTGAGCCGTGGCACCTGCGGCGATGGCCTCGCGCAGCTCTATCGCGTCGCGGCGCATCTTGCGGAAGAGCATGTCGTTCATGTCGGAGGTCGCGCAGGCGTTTGCCGTGTCGGGCATGCACTGCTTGGGCACCACGCCGTACTTCTCGATGAGGGCCACCGCCATGTCCCACCAGCCGCCGTCGGGCACGGGGGCCTCCAGGCGCATCTGCAGGACGCGGTCGTCAAGCGGCAGGTCGGCGGTGCGGATGACCTCCTCCAGGAACAGGTTGGCCTTCTCGAGCTTGTCGTAGAACTGGATGTAGACCTGCGAGAGCTCGAAGCTCGTGGTGCCCAGCTCGCTCATCATGCGGTCGCGCAGCACGTTGAGCGCGGCGAACGCCCAGCAGCGACCGCTCTTGCGCTGGTTGGTGACCTCGCCGGTGGGGGAGAGGCTCACCGAGTAGGTGTCGTGGTAGAGCCGGTAGGGCAGCGGGCTGCGCATGGCGGCGCGCACGCCGGCCGAGGTGGCGGCGTTGCGGGCCACGACGTAGGGGCCCCAGGCGGCGAGGTCCTCCGAGAACGAGGCGAGCTGCGCCTGCGTGATGTCCTGATCCATAAGGATGCGCTTCCCTTCTTCGTATGGAGGCCCGGCATCGGGCAGCTGCGTGCATGCAGGCTGGGGCGATCCGGGGAGATGCCGTGCAAGGCGCGCGGGGGGCCGAAGCGTGCTTGGCCACGTGAGCCCCCGCGCAGCGCAGCACGGCGCTTATCCGGATTGCCCTAGCGGGCCAGGGCCAGCGTGCCCATGGGGTCCCACGGACGCAGACTGACGGGCTCGGTCGCCCAGGCGGCCAGCTCGTCTGCGGTCAGGTACTTCTTGTCGACGACGATCTGGTAGACGAACTCGTCAAACCACGAGTCGTCCATGATGTAGAAGCCGTCCTTGCCGAAGTCCTTGCCCCAGCTGTTCTCCACGCGCCACTGGGTGGTCTTGCCCTCGGCGTCCAGGTCGACGCCCTGCAGCACCATGGCGTGGGTCATGCACGAGTCGCCGTAGTCCAGGCGCGTGGCGCGGTCCATGTCCACCGGGGTGCCCAGCAGCGTGTCCACGTCAAGGGCGCTGGGGTCCAGGATGCCGTCCTCGCGCACGCTGTACTGTCCCACGTCGCTGCCGAACCACACGGGGCGGTTGTCGCGCAGCTGGGCCAGGGCCAGCTCCTTGAGGCGCTCGATGGGCAGGTTGAGGTACTTCACCTGGCCGTCCTCGGCCACGTTGCCCAGACGCTCCACCGTGTAGGTGTGGCCGAAGGGCTTGTCGGCGGTGTTGGCGCTGATGACGCTCACGTACTGGTCGAGGTCCATGCCCACGTACTTGGCGTAGAACTCCTGCGGGGTGATGCCCAGCTCCTCGACGGTCTGGGGCTTGTCGCCCTTGGTGCGCGCGCGGAAGTCAAAGGTCGCGGGCGGCTCGCCCAGGCAGGTGCACAGGATGCGGCGCACGGCGGTCATCATCGCGGGGATGCGGCCGCGCACCTCGTCGAGCGACGCGCCGGCCTCGTGCGCGCGGCGAAGCTCGGCGGCGTCGGCGCGCAGCAGCTTGGTGAGGTAGGTGTCCATCTCGCGGGTGGCCGAGGAGCAGGCGGTCTCGGGCATGGCCTCCTTGGGCACCACGCCGTACTTGCGCACCAGCGACACGAACATGTCCCACTGGCCGCCGTCGCACAGCGGGTCGGCGAGCAGGTAGGCCATCTCGCGGCCCTCCAGGGGCTCGTCGAGCATGTCGACCACGTTGCAGAGGAACCAGTTGGAGCGCTCCAGCTTGTCCCAGAACAGCGGGTAGCTCTGCGAGAGCTCGAAGGTCTCGAGGTTCTGCTTGACCATGACCTCGCGGCGCATGACGTTGAGCGCGGCGAACATCCAGCAGCGGCCCGAGCTCTTCTGGTTGGTGATCTCGCCCTGCGGGGTCACCTGGACGCTGAAGGCGCAGGTCGCCTTGGCCACGCGCTCGGGGACGCGGGCGCTCTTGTTGATGCCGTTGGACGTGACGGCGTTCTTGGCCACCACGTAGGCCGCGTCGCGGGGAAAGTCGTTGGTCGACGCCGGCACGGGGGTGAACAGGGACGGGTCGCTTGCCATGTCGAACCTCCTAGGTTGTCATATGTTGTCCTGTACGAACACCTCAGATTATGGCAGAGCGCGCGGCAAAGGGGGAGCCTGCCGCAAAGACAGCGCAAAAGCGTGACAGGTGCGCCGCAAGCGGGCAGATATGAACCGTGAGCGGGCTTGACGCGTCGCGCGCCCTAAACTTTGGGTACCATGTAGCGGATAGGATGCGCGTCGCGCGCTTGGACGTCGGGGACGTCGAGCCGAGGGGAGGGAGGTGCCATGTCAACGCAGCAGGTCAGAGTCTCGTCCGCGCACGCGGGTCCTGTGGATGTCACGGACGAAGCGCGGGTCCCAAGCCCGCTTGACGAGCAGGGGTGCGTGCCGGCATGGGCGCTGTCCGCCCTCGAGGCGCTGCAGTCCCACGGCCGGCAGGCCTACCTGGTGGGTGGCTTTGTGCGCGACGCGCTGCTCGGCCGTCCCTCCCATGACGTCGACATGACCACCGACGCCCCCTGGGAGCAGGTCAGGGACCTGTTCGCCGCCGCCGGGTGCCCCGTCGTGGAGACGGGCGCGCGCCACGGCACGGTCACCGTGTTCGTGGAGGGCAACCCCATCGAGGTCACGACGTTTCGCAGCGACGGCGCATATAGCGACGGGCGCCACCCCGACCAGGTGAGGTTTGTGAGCACGGTCGAGGAGGACCTCGCGCGACGCGACTTCACCGTCAACGCCATGGCGTGGAACCCCCGTCGCGGCCTGGTGGACCCCTATGGCGGGCGCGACGACCTGGCCGGCGGGATCATTCGCGCGGTGGGGGAGCCCCGCTTGCGCTTCTCCGAGGACGGCCTGCGCATCCTGCGCGCCCTGCGCTTCGCCTCGAAGCTGGGGTTTGCCATCGAGCCCGCCACGCTGTCGGCCCTCTACGCCTGCGCCGACGAGCTCGAGCGCATATCCGAGGAGCGCATCGCCGTGGAGTACGACGGCATCGTGTGCGGGGCGCACGCCGTCGACGTGCTGCGCACTCACGTGGCCCTCATCGAGCGCGTGGCGCCCGAGATCGCCCCCATGGTGGGCTTCGATCAGCGCAGCAAGTGGCACTGCTACGACGTGTGGGAGCACTGCTTGCACGCCCTTGAGTTGCTCGAGCCTGACGCCTCGAGCATCGTGCGGCACGTGACCCTGCTCCACGACATCGGCAAGCCGCGCTGCTTCACGCTCGACGAGGCCGGCCACGGCCACTTCTACGAGCACGAGGAGATGGGCTCGCGCATCGCCCGCGGGCTGTTCCGCCGCCTGCGGTGGCGCTCGCTCGACATCGACCACGCCTGCCTGCTCATCCGGGTGCACGACCATCGCATCGACCCCACGACGCGCGGGGTGCGCCGCATGCTCGCCCGCCTGTCGCGGGCCTACGCGGGCTCGGACGCCATCACCGAGCAGCTGATGGAGGAGCTGCTCCAGATCAAGCGCGTCGACACGCTCGCCCACGCTCCCAAGGCCATCGAGAGCCGCATGAACGAGCTGGCGCGCGTGCGCGAGCAGCTCGCCGTGGTGCTTGAGGAGGGGCAGGCCTTCCGGGTGCGCGACCTTGAGATCGGCGGCGCCGACGTGATCGCCGCGGGGTTCCCGCGCGGCCCTGAGGTCGGCCACGAGCTGCGCACCCTGCTCTCCAAGGTCGTGGACGGGCGCGTTCCCAACGAGCGCGAGGCCCTGCTCGCCGAGCTCACCCGCGACGCCTGTCGCTGACGAGAAGGGCCCGCCGGGTGCGGCGCGCGGCGTCGCGTCCCCGACGGGCCTTTGCATCGCATACGTGTTGGCTACTCGCCGTCGTGCGCCCCGAGCATCTCGTCGAGGGTGCGCCACGCCAGCTCCGCGCACTTCACGCGCGAGGGCATGTGGCTCACCGACTGCAGGCAGCAGGCGTCGCCCAGCTCCTCGAGGGCCTCAGGGTCGCTCTCCTCGCCGCGCACCATCCTGCCGAACAGGTGGCACATGTCACGCGCCTCGCGCGGGGTGAGGCCGATCACGGCGTCGGCCATCATGTCGGCCGACGCCTGGGAGACGGCGCAGCCGTGCCCGGTGAACGACGCCTCGGCAATCGTGCCGTCCTCGCCCAGGCGCACCTGGAGCTTGAGCTCGTCACCGCAGGTGGGGTTGACGCCCTCGTGCTCGCAGGTGGCGTTCTCCATCTCGTACTTGTAGTCGGGGTTGGCGTTGTGCTCGATGAGCGCGGCGGAGTACAGGTCAGTCATTGCCATGGAACACGCTCCACACGAATCTCAGGCCGTCGACGAGCTTGTCGACGTCGGCGGCGTCGTTGTACAGTGCGAGCGACGCGCGGTTGCACGTCTGCAGGCCCATCCAGCTCAGGAGGGGCTGCGCGCAGTGATGGCCGGCGCGCACGCACACGCCGCGCGTGTCGAGCAGGCTCGCCACGTCGTGGGGGTGTATGTCGCGCACGTTGAACGAGACGACGCCCACGTGGCGCGCCGGGTCGCTCGGGCCGATGAGCTCCAGGTAGGGCAGGGCGGCCAGGCTTTCGTGCAGGTAGCGCACCAGCTCGCGCTCACGGCGCTCGATCGCCTCGTACCCGATGCCCTCCACGTAGTCCAGGGCCGCGCCCAGGGCGTAGATGCCGGCGGCGTCCTGCGTGCCCGCCTCGAACTTCTCGGGCAGCGGTGCCCACACGGCGTCCTGCTCGCTCACCGAGTCGATCATCTCGCCGCCCGTGAGGAACGGCGGCATGCTCTCGAGCACCTCGCGCCGGCCCCACAGCACGCCCACGCCCAGCGGGCCCATGAGCTTGTGGGCCGAGAAGGCGAACAGGTCGCATCCCAGCTCGCTGACGTCGACCTGCATGTGCGGCACCGACTGGGCGCCGTCCACCACCACGAGCGCGCCCATGGCATGCGCCCGGTCGGCGATCGCACGCACGGGGTTGATCACGCCCAGCACGTTGGAGACGTGGGTGATCGAGACGATGCGGGTGCGCGGGCCGATCTTGCCCTCGATCTCCTGGGGCGTGATGACGCCCTGCTCGTCGGGGCGCAAATACACCAGACTCGCGCCGGCCGCGCGGCACACCTGCTGCCAGGGGATGAGGTTGGAGTGGTGCTCCATGATGGAGATGACCACTTCGTCACCCGGCTCGAGCAGCGCCGGGCCCAGCGTCTTGGCCGCCAGGTTGAGCGACTCGGTGGCGTTGCGCGTGAAGACGACCTCGTTGGCGTCGGCGCCGCCCAGGAAGCGCGCCACGTGGGCGCGCACGTCCTCGATGGCCTGCGTCGCGCGGATCGACAGATCGTACAGGCCGCGCAGCGGGTTGGAGTTCATCGTCTCGTAGAACGTGCGCTGCGCGTCGAGCACGCAGGCGGGGCGCTGGCTGGTGGCGGCGCTGTCGAGGAAGGCGATGTCGGGGTTTGCCGCCAGCAGCGGGAAGTCCGCCTTGTAGGGGTTCTCCACGATGCTGGGATCGGGCGTGGGGGCGCATGCTGCCATGGCTACTCCTCCTCGCTGCCCGCGGCTGCGGCGGGCAGGATCTCTGTCGACTCGCGGGCCTCCTGCTCGCCCAGGATGCGGCCGATCGCGTCGACCACCACCGCGCGGGCGTGCTCGGTGGGCGCGCAGGACAGCGCGCTGTCGAGCACCGAGCGCGCGAAGAGCGCCTCGACCTCCTGCTCGGTGAGGCCGCGCATGGTGAGGTAGGCCAGCTGCTCGGGGCTCACCGCGCCGATCGTTGCGCCGTGGTCGCCGGCGACGTCGTCCTCGTCGCACAGCACCACCGGCAGCGACTTGTTGGTGACGCCCTGGTTGGCCAGAAGCACCGTCTCCTGCTCGCGACCGGCCGCGCCCTTACAACCGTGCACGAGGTCGATGGTGTCGCGCAGGGTCTTGGAGCTCGTGCCGCCCAGCACGCCGTAGGCGTCGAAGTCGCAGCGCGTCTTGCGCCCGCACAGCGCGATGTGGTGGTTCATGTCAAGCACCTGCTCACCGCGACCCAGGTAGTGCACGTCGACGGCGCAGCTGGAGCGATAGCCCACGCAGTCGACGCGCATGCCCACGAAGGTCTCGCCGGCACCCAGCAGGTGGTAGGTAATGCGCACGCTCGCGCCGTCGCCCACGCGCACGGCCATGTCGTCGAGGTAGCGACAGGCGTCGGGAAGCGAGCAGATCACGTGCACGTCCGCGTGCGCGCCGGTCTCAAGGCCGAGCTCGAGGCGGCTCGCGCACGTCACAGGTTCGCCCGCACCGGTCTCGTCGAGCCCCGCCGATCCGTCCTTGCCGCTGGCGGCGACCACGCACACATGCGCGCGGCTGCCTTCGCCCAGCGTCACGCTCGTGAGCGCGACCTGGCCCGCCGCGCCGTCGACGCGCACCTCCAGAGGCTCGTCGAGCGTCTCGCGGGCGGCCACCTCGATCTCGCGGCACGCGGTGGCGCTCGCGCGGATCCACGAGAGCGCGTCATGTCCCAGGCCGCTCTCCATACAGGGGTCGTCCGCGACCTCCACGAGGTCGGCAGCGGGCACGACGAGGTCGCGGCCGTTGATGCTCAGGCGGTTCCAGGTGGGGGAGGCCGGCGTGTTGATCCCGGCGAGCGTGATGCCCTTCGTGCCCTCCATTAGCCGATCGCCCCTTCCATCTCGAGCTTGATGAGGTTGTTCATCTCCACGGCGTACTCCAGGGGCAGCTCCTTGGAGACGGGGTTGGCAAAGCCGTTCACCACGATCGTGCGGGCCTCGTCCTCGGGGATGCCGCGGCTCATCAGGTACATGATCGTCTCGTCAGAGATGCGGCCGATGGTGGCCTCGTGCCCCACGTTGGCGCTCTTGCAGCGCACGTCCATGGCGGGGATGGTGTCGCTTCTGCTCTGGTCGTCAAGCATGAGCGAGGCGCACGACACGCTCACCTTGGCGTTCTCGGCGCGCTCGGTCACCACCACCGAGCTGCGGAACGTCGAGACGCCGCCCGACTTGGACAGCGACTTGGCGCTCACCATGGCGCGCGTGTCGGGGGCGTCGAGCACCGTCTTGCAGCCGGTGTCCAGGTTCTGCGTGGCGCCGGCGAAGGTTATGCCGGTGTACTCGCTGCTCGAGCGCGCGCCCGCCAGGATCGACATCGGGTACAGGTAGCTCACGTGGCTGCCAAACGATCCCGACACCCACTCGATCTTGCCGTCCTCCTGCACCTTCGCGCGCTTGGTGTTGAGGTTGTACATGTTCTTGGACCAGTTCTCCACCGTGGAGTAGCGCAGGTGCGCGCCCTTGCCCACGAATAGCTCGACGGCGCCGGCGTGCAGGTTGGCCACGTTGTACTTGGGCGCCGAGCATCCCTCGATGAAGTGCAGGTCAGCGCCGGGCTCCAGGATGATAAGCGTGTGTTCGAACTGGCCCGCGCCGGCGGCGTTCAGACGGAAGTAGCTCTGCAGCGGGTAGTCCAGAGACACGCCTGCCGGCACGTACACGAACGACCCGCCGCTCCACACGGCGTAGTGCAGCGCGGCGAACTTGTGGTCGCGCGGGGTGATCAGCGTGCCGAAGTGCTCGCGGATTATGTCCTCGTAGCCGTCGTGCAGGGCGTCCTCGATCGTGGAGTACACCACGCCCTGCTTGGCCACCTCCTCGCGCATGTTGTGGTAGACGATCTCCGAGTCGTACTGGGCGCCCACGCCGGCGAGGCTGGTGCGCTCGGCCTCGGGGATGCCCAGGCGCTCGAAGGTGTCCTTGATGTCCTGCGGGACGTCGTCCCAGCTGTTGGTCTGCTTGGTCTTGGGGCTCACGTACGAGGAGATGTTGCTCATGTCCAGGCCCTCGATGGAGGGGCCCCAGTTGGGCGGCATCTCCATGCGCTCGTAGAGCTCCAGGCACTCAAGGCGCATCTGGAGCATCCAGTCCGGCTCATCCTTCTTGCGTGAGATCTCCTCCACGATCTCGCGCGAGAGGCCGTCCTCGAAGCGCTCGTAGCCCTCCTCGGGCTTCACGAAGTCGTAGAGGCTGCGGTCGACGTCGCTCACCAGGCTCTCGGCGACCTCGCTCATGCGCGATCACCGTCCTGCACCTGGGTGAGCTTGCCCTCGTAGCGTGCGAAGCCCTCGCGGTCGATCTGGTCGATGAGATCGGCGGGGCCGCTGGCAACCAGGTGACCCTTGACCATAACGTGGACGCGGTCGACGCTGAGCTGCTCGAGGATGCGCGTGTTGTGCGTGATGATGATGAGGGCGCCGTCGCAGCTCTCGCGGTACGCCTCGATGCCGCGCGACACGATGGACAGCGCGTCGACGTCAAGGCCCGAGTCGGTCTCGTCCATGATGGCGAGCTTAGGCCGGAGAAGCAGGAGCTGCAGCATCTCGACCTTCTTCTTCTCGCCGCCCGAGAAGCCCACGTTGAGGTCGCGCGTGAGGTAGGAGGAGTCCATGCCCAGTTGCTCGCACGCCTCGCCCACGCGCTGACGGAACTGGCGCGAGGTCATCTTGAGCTCGGGGCGCTTCTGGCAGATGGTGCGCAGGAAGCTGTAGAGCGGCACGCCGGGGATCTCCACGGGGGCCTGGTAGGAGAGGAAGATGCCGCGGACGGAGCGCTTGTCGGCCGACTCGGCGACGATGTCCTGGCCCTCGAAGCTGATGGAGCCGCTCGTGACCGAATACTGCGGGTCGCCCATGATGACGTGGCCCAGCGTGGACTTGCCGGCACCGTTGGGGCCCATCAGGACGCACGTCTGGCCGCTCTCGACGGTCAGGCTCACGTCATGCAGGATGGGCTTGTTCTCGATCCCAGCGGACAGGCCGCTGACGCAGAGAAGCTCTGACATGAACACTCCTTTCGCGATGGCATGGCGTCTCCGGGGCAGCGCCGCTCCGCACTGGGCGATGAGCTGGCGAGCGATGCTCCCGGGAGGCCTGCCCGCGCTTATCGCTGGCTAACTCCCTGTGGCGTCCGAAAGTCGCGAGACCCCGGGACCCCGAGGCCCGAAAGTCCGAAGGCCGGTCGGCGAGTCCTTTGTGACGCCGCCCCCAAACGCACGAAACGCAAGACGCACTAAACGCACGAATGATACCCCGTAATGGCGTCCCGTGTGCGCTTGCGGCACGAGTCGCCCCACTTTTTTGCCTGAAAGCCCACTGCGCTTCCACAGCCACAAGGGACGTATACCACGACGCGCCGCAGTCAACATAGCAAGATGATATGATTATATCATGTGTCACGGAACCTCCGTCTCGTGACGGGCCCTCGCGCACGGCGCGCCGCCGTACGGGGGAGTATCATGTCTACGAGAGCAAGTCGCGCGCGTGCATGCGCGCTTATGCGTGCATGCGTGTGTGCATGCGTGCGTGCATACATACGAGGAACGGAGGACCTACCATGAGCACAAGCGATTCGCCCTGCGGGCTGACCCCTCGCGATCAGATCCTCGACGCGATGAGGTGGCGCATGGCGTGCAAGCGCTACGACCCCACCCGCCAGGTGAGCGACGAGGACTTCCGCACCATCTGCGAGGCCGGGCGACTGTCGCCCAGCTCCTTTGGTCTGGAGCCCTGGCACGTCCTTGTCGTTGAGAACGGCGATCTGATGGACGAGCTGCTGCAGACATGCTGGGGCATGAAGAGGGGAGCCTCGCGCACGGTGATCATCCTCGCCCGCAGGCGCATGGGTGCCTTCACCCCTCACGTGAGTCGCATCCTCAATCACGTGCAGAAGCTCGACGAGCAGGCCAAGGGCGAGCGGCGCCTCAACCTCGCCAGGTTCCAGTCGCAGGACTTTCACCTCACCACGCCCGAGGCTCTCTTCGACTGGTCGTGCCGCCAGTGCTACATCATGCTCGCCAACATGCTCACCGCCGCCGCCATGCTGCGCGTCGACGCCACGCCCGTGGAGGGATTCCCCATGGACAAGGTCAACGAGCTGCTGGTTCGACGCGGCCTGATGGATCCCGAGGAGTTCGGCGTCTGCGTCATGGCGCAGTTCGGCTACCGTGATCCGAGCCACTTCCCGGTGACCAAGTCGCGCCAGAGTTTTGAAGACGTCTTCACAATTCTGGACTAGTTCGAAAAAGTGTTTGACAAGTCTCGCACGGCCGTGTAGTATTCATTCCCGCGTTGAGCACAGCAGCGGAACCAAGGCAACGCCGCGGGATCGCATTGGGATATAGTTCAATGGCAGAACAGCGGATTCTGGTTCCGTCAATGGGGGTTCGACTCCCTCTATCCCAGCCATCCACCTCATATGGCCCGTTCGTCTAGCGGTTTAGGACGCCGCCCTCTCAAGGCGGAGATCACCAGTTCGAATCTGGTACGGGCTACCAAGAACTTACATGAGCTCCTTCGGGAGCTCTTTTGCTATATCGAGGTGTCCCCGATGGAGACACGTGATACGTCTGGATTTCTTCTCGGGGTCCATAGGGGCAACGACCGCAGGCAACGTGAGCCCTACAATAGATGGACGCGACGGCTTGATGTCCAGCGCGATAGTGATCGAGGGGGACCATGGCTGATTCCACGAATAAGAGCACGGCGAATCCGAAGGTCGTGGCGCAGCCGTCCGGTGGCGACGACCACAAGGGCGCGCGTCGCGGCGCCATCTTTATCGGTCTCGTGCTCGTGGCCTACGTTATCTATCTGGTCGTGACCGGGCAGGTTGCCCAGTTCTGGGACGCCTTGAGCAACGTCCAGACAGGCTGGGTCGTCGTGGCCTGCGTGAGCATGGTGCTCTATCTCATCTTCGGTATCGCCGCCTACGCCATCGCCGTATGGCTCGATCCGGTGAGCCCGGTGGGCATCAGGGACCTTATCTCCGTCGAGGCGAGCGGCATCTTCTTCGGCAACCTCACGCCCATGATGATGGGTTCCACACCGGCGCAGATCTACCGCCTGACGAAGGCCGGTCAGAACGTGGGCGAGGCGGGCGCCATCCAGTTCACCCGTTTCATCGTCTACCAGTTCGGCCTCGTCGCCTGGGGCGCGATCCTCATGATCGCCCGCATGCCGTTTTTCGCCAAGCAGTACGGTGATATCACGCTCATCAGCGTGTTCAGCTTCGGTGGGCACGTATGCATCCTGCTCGGCATCTTCGCCATCGCGCTCATGCCGCGCATGGTGATGCGCGTCGCCCATTGGATCATCCGCGTGCTGGAGCGCGCCGGCGTGGCGCACGAGAAGTGCGCGCGCTGGCATGAGTTCGTGAACACCGAGGTCATGTCCTTTTCCGTCAAGTTCAAGCTCGCGGCGGGGCACGTGAGCTCCATGGCGCTCACCGTGGTGATCACCATGATGCAGCTCGCCTTCTTCTATCTGGTGCCCTACTTCCTCATGCTGGCGTTCGGCCACCATGACGTCGACTTCTTCTCGGTCATGGCCGCGAGCGCCTTCGTCCAGCTGCTGTCCTCCGCCGTCCCGCTGCCGGGCGGCACGGGTGGCGCCGAGGGCGGTTTCGCGCTGTTCCTCGGCCACTTCTTCGGCAGCGCCGCGACGGCGGGCTACCTGCTGTGGCGCCTCATCACCTTTATCGCCCCGACGATCCTGGCAGCCCCGCTGCTCGGTCTCAAGAGCTCCCACAACGCGAGTATCCACGACCGCTGGGACCGGGCCATCGCGCGCTTCGGGCGCGGCCGTCGCCACGACTCCTCGCCCGCCCAGGTGGCCGCGGCAGCGTCGGCGGCGGAGACCGTCGCGCTCGAGCACGCGGAGAGCGCGGCCATCGAGCACGGCTCCACCTCCGCTGCGCCGAAGCCCTCCGAGGTCCGCGCGCGGCATCGGGGGACCCGCGTGCGCAAGGCGGAGGGCGGCATCACGGTCTCGCCGGCATCGCTTGCGAAGCGTCGTCCGCCGTCTGCCGACAGGCGCTAGGCGGGTGATCGCCAAGGTGGCGGGTACACAGGCGTCGTGCCGGATACCTGCGAGCGCGCTCGCTCCGGCGTGCTGTCGGCGCCCTTTGCCGTCGGTTGCGTGCATGTGCCTTGCAGCGGCGGTTCCGCCTGCGAAAACCTGCGGTCCGCACCGCTTTCATCCCCATGCGGGTCGCGCATATGCAGCGCGTCCCGCCCACCCAGATATCGCCGGTGCGCTTCCGGCACAAGATTCCGAAAGGTCCGATCCCGATGATTCAGATAGTTGGAGCCATTGCCGCAGGCGCCGCGGCCCTCGGTGGCGCCGGGCTCACGGCCGTGGGCAACGCGCTGTTCGATTTCGCCCTGAACCCCTCCTCCAAGCGCTCTATCATGGCGCGCATCAACTCGGGTGAGGGGAGCGGGCTCGACGTGGGGGCATACGCTCAGGACCCGTTTCGCCAGGAGGCGCGCGCGTGGTTTCTCGAGGCGCGTCGCGACGCGACGGTCGAGGCGGCGCGAGACGGCGGGGTGCTCCATGGCTGGCGCATCTGGGGCCCGGGCGTGGTGCCCTCAGATGACGGCCGCCGCTCGCCGGAGAGCCCCGACACCGCGCATCGCTACCTCATCTTGTGCCATGGCTACAGCGGGCAGCCCTCCGATCTGGCGGGCGAGGCGATGCTGGCGCATCGTGCCGGGTTCTCGGTCATCCTGCCGGCGGCGCGCGGGCACGAGCGCAACCGCGACCGGTATGTCGGCATGGGGTGGCTCGATGCCTTCGACCTGATGCGGTGGATCCAGATGATCGTCACGTTCGACCCCGAGGCGAAAATCGCGCTCTACGGCGTGTCGATGGGTGCTGCCGAGGTCATGATGGCCTCGGGCCTCGATCTGCCCCCACAGGTCCGCTGCATCGTGGAGGACTGCGGCTACACGAGCGTGTGGGACGAGCTTGCCCAGCAGATGGGCGACCTCATGCACCTGCCGGTCCACCCGCTGCTGGATGCCGCCGACGCAGTCTGTCGCGCGCGGGCGGGCTACGGGTTCAGGGAGGCGAGCGCGGTCGACCGCCTGCGCCGGGCACGCGTCCCGATGCTGTTCATCCATGGGACCGCCGACACGTTCGTGCCGTATCGGATGCTCGATGAGCTCTATGATGCCTGCGCGAGCGAGGTGAAGGAGAAGGTCTCCTTCGAGGGCGCGGGACACGGGGCCAGCTCCCATAGCGACCCCGGTCGCTACTGGGAGACGGTGAGCGGTTTCCTCTTCCGCTATCTGTAACGCTATCTGTGGCCAAAATGAGGCGGCGGGCCTGTCAGGGCGATTGCCCCGGGACAGGCCCGCCGTTAGGCATTTCGGCTCTCCTACAGCGAGCGCAGGCACTCCACAGGGTCGAGCTTCGCGGCGCGGCGCGCCGGATACCAGCCGAAGATGAGGCCGATGGCGATGCTCAGCCCCACGGCGGCTGCGATGGCCTCGGGAGAGATCTGGGGCGTCAACGTTGCCGTGGCCCCCGGTGTCGTCATGCCCATGCTGCCGAGCAGCCCGAGTGCCGAGGCGATGGCGGAGAGTCCCCAGGAGAGCAGATAGCCGATGACGGTGCCCAGGATGCCGCCGGCCACGCAGACCACGGCGGACTCCATGAGGAACTGCAGCGTGATGTCGCGGCGCGTGGCCCCGAGCGCGCGGCGCACGCCGATCTCGCGGATGCGCTCGGTCACGTTCGTGAGCATCATGTTCATGATGCCGATGCCGCCCACCAGAAGCGAGATGCCGGCGACGGCGCCCATGATGAGGGAGAACGAGTTCATGAACCCGCTCATGGTGTCCACCGTCGACTTCATGGAGTAGACGTACACGTTGTCGGCAATGTTCTCCTCATCGATTCCCATCACCTTCGCGACCTGTTGCATGGTCGTCTCCACGATGGCGTCCATGTCGGTGCCCTCGCGCGCCAGACCGGTTACGGTCGACAGATAGGGGTAGCCCATGCTGAAGTCATCGAGGCAGGTCTGCAGCGGTGTGTAGACGCTGATGTAGACGTTCTCGGTGCCCGTCGAGCTCGCGGGCATCTTTTCGTCGACGCCCACGATCTGGTAGTCGTGGCTGCCGAGCCTGATCGACTTGCCCACGACCTGGGCGTCCGGGGTGCCGAAGAACGCCTGCACTCCCGACTTGTCGAGGATGATGACGCGGGCGGCCGCCTGCTCCTCGGCCGAGGTGAACATGCGACCCTCGGCGAGCTTGACCTCGCCGGTCATCTCCAGGTAGGCGGAGTCCGCGCCGCGGATGTTCGCGTCGACCGTACAGTTCGATCCCTGCGCCTGGGTGTAGCCGTAGGCCGACCCCTCGAGTGCCTCGTATTCGGGCATGAGCCGGGCGATGTCGGCGACGTCGTCGGTATCCATGGGGTAGCTGCACGAGATCTGGACGGTGCGTGCGGCGTTCAGGCCGAGGCCCGAGATGAGCGAGTTTCGCACGCCGCCGATGAGCGAGGTCATGGCGATGACGGCGGCGATGCCGATGACGATGCCGAGGATGGTGAGCAGGCTGCG
>CAWVLT010000021.1:0-6675 GCA_963930185.1 Coriobacteriia bacterium
CCCCCCGCGACCCCTTTTTTCGGCGAGGGAGTCAGGGTGGCTGCATCGACTTGCGTGTTTGGCTTCTGTGCGGCTTTTTGTTATGTAACACGTGCATTTTTCCCGCATTCGCTCTACCATGCTCTGGCTGGTTTTTGTTAGTCAGAGAGGCAGGGCGTAGGTGGATCCGGTATCGGCGAGCTCGTCGTCAAAGGTGACGGGCAATAAGTTGGGCTTGGGCATTCTCTGCACCATTCTCGGCGGCGTGGGCTGGGGGTTCTCCGGCGCGTGTGCACAGTTCCTCTTCACCAACTACGGCGTGGACCCGCGCTGGGTGGTGTGCGTGCGCTTGGCGGGAGCAGCCGTCGTGTTCATGATCCTGGCGCTTGCCTTTGACCGGGCGAGCCTGCGTCGGGCGGTCACGAGCCCGCGGGGGATGTGGCAGATCGCCGTCTTCTCCATCATGGGCGTCACGCTGTGCATGGCGTGCTACCTCAACGCCATCAACGCCTCCAACGCCGGCACGGCCACGGTGCTGCAGGCGCTCAACCTGCTCATCATCCTGGTTGTCGTGTGCATTCAGCTGCGACGAAAGCCCACGAAGAAGGAGGTCGTCGGCGTCGCCCTCGCCGTGGCCGGCACCTTCCTCATCGCCACGCACGGCTCGTTCACCTCGCTTGCCATCACGCCGCAGGGCCTGGCGTGGGGTCTGGCGACGGCCGTGGCGGCTGCCCTCTACGCGCTTCTGCCGGCAAAGCCGCTCAGCCAGTACGGCAGCATCACCGTGACGGGCCTCGCCATGGTGATCGGCGCTGCGTGCACGTGGGTGGCGTTTCGTCCTTGGGAGATGTCCGTGTCGCTCGACGCGGGCGGCGTTGCCGCCGTGGTGGGCATCATCCTGATAGGGACCACGGCCTCTTACCTGCTGTTCTTGCATGGCGTGAAGCTGGTTGGCAGCATGCTCGCCGGCCTGTTCGCCTCCACCGAGCCCATCACGGCGAGCGTCCTGAGCGCGGCGTGGCTCGGTACCACCTTCGTTCCGATCGACCTGCTCGGCATGGGCATGATCGTGGCGATGATGTTCCTGATGGTGTAGGGCGCCGGGTCGGTCTTAAGCCGGAGGCCCTGGCGCGCGGGCTGTCTGCCGGCCGTCATAGCTTGTTGCACTACGACCGGGTGGCACTGTCGGCCTGGCTCTGTCCCGCCGCACCCATGCCCATGCCGCTTCCGTGACCCATGCCGTTGCCGCGCCCCATCCCCATGCCCATTCCACCATGGCCACTGCCGTTGCCCTGCCCACGACCTGCGCCGTGGCCCATGCCGCCGCCCATACCCTTGCCCATTCCGTGGCCGGACCCCGCCTCCTCCGAGAGGGCCGTCGCGTCCGCGGTCGAGGAGGTGGCCGTGTCCGTTGTGTCCGCCGCGCCCGATACGTCGGCCGAGCTGCTGGCGGCGCCCGTGTCCGTGCCGTCCTCGCCGTTGCTGGATGCCAAGTTGCCGCTGTTTTCGGAGTTGCCCGCCGCGTTGGCCTGCGCCTGCACCTGTGCGAGCAGGTCGCGCAGCTGGCGCATGCTCATGTCCTGGCACTGCTCGACGGTGACGCTGGGGTCGATCTGGGCGATCTGCAGGTACACGCTGTAGCGCGCCGCACCCATGCCGTTGGCGGCCGCCTCGTCGTGCAGGCTCGCCCGCGAGGCCATGCAGGTGGTCTCGCAGGAGAACGACTCGCTCGCGGTCTCGCACTGCGACAGGACGCCCTGCTGCTGGGAGTCGCTCGAGCTGCTCACGTTGATGACGAGCATCCCCTCGTCGGCCATGGTCTGCTGCAGGTCGGCGTCGGCCGAGATGATCTCGAGCGCCTCGGTGCAGCTCTTTCCCACGAGGCCCAGACTCTCGGCCTGGGAGTCGAGGTCGGGGTCTGACGCGTCCACGCGCACCACGACACCCAGCCGGTTGAGGCCGAGCTCTATCGACGAGGTGCCGCCGACCTCCACCTGCGCGGTCTCGCTGGCCACCGCGAGCGTTCCCACGGTGAGCGAGGCCGCAACCAGGCAGGCGGCGAGGAGCTGGACGACCCTGCGACGGGGAAGGCGGCGCCGGCGTCGGGTGACGCCGGCATGTACCTGCATCGCCTGCGCTTGGGACGTCTGCGCCTGGGTCACCTGCGTCTGGGGGCGGTCGGCTCTGGCTCGCTCGAAGGGGATCACGTTGTCGGCCGCCGCGGAGGGCTCCGCAGACTGCTCGTCGGCCTGCTCTTCGGCCTGCCGCTGGCGCGCCTGACGGATGAAGTCCATGGTCTGGGCGGCAAGGCCCTCGGGCATGCGCTCACGGGGGAGGGTCTGTCCGAGGAGTCGCTCTATGTCCCTGTGCTGGCGGCTCATCCGAGAACCTCCTTGAGCTTCTTCTTGGCGCGCGCCACCCACGAATAGACGGTGTTTGTCGGCACGCCCATCATGTGGGAGACGTCGGTGGCCGGATAGCCCTCGCATACCGTGAGGTATATCGCCTGCCGCTGGTTGCCGGGCAGCTGGTCGAGGGCGCGCGTGACGTCCCAGAGCTCGGGGTCGATCGCCTCGTCGCCCTGGGTGCGCGGCTCTATGCTCGGCGTGCGCTCGATCTCCTCGTCCATGCTCGTCGTGGCGTATCCCGCTGAGCGCAGGACGTCGAGGCAGTGGTTGGTGGCCACGCGGATAAGCCAGGCGCGCTCGTGCTCGGCGCTGTCGAAGGCTACGTCATCGTGCGTGGCGTACTTGAGAAACGTCTCCTGAAAGGCGTCCTGGGCGTCGGCGCGCTGGCCCATGCGCATGAGGCAGACGCGCCAGATGACGTCTCCATGCTCGCGGATCGCGCGCTCTATCGTCGCATCGTCTCTCATGCCCCGGCTCGTCTCTCATGCCCGGCTCCCTTGCGGCTCATGGCCGGATGGGCGGCGGGCCTCGTCGGTTGCGACGAGCTGGCCAGCTCATCCGGCCTACATGGTAGCAGGTTTAGCGACCGCGTGCGCCGCGACCCATGCCGCCTCCGTTGCCGGCGCCATAACCCTGGCCGCTGCCCTGGCCGGCGCCATAGCCGTTGCCCTGCCCGTAGCCCATGCCGCCTCCGTTACCGGCGCCGTAGCCCTGGCCACCGCCAGTCCCGGTGCCCCAGTTGTCGCACACCCCGTCGCCGTCGGCGTCGACATAGCCGCCTCCGCCGCCATTGCCCGCGCCGTAGCCGTAGCCCTGGCCACCCGTGCCGTTCTCGTAGTTGTCGCACACCCCGTCGCCGTCAGCGTCGACATATCCGTAGCCGCCGCCCGCGCCCTGGCCGGCACCGTTGCAGTAGCCGCAGCCACAGCCGGTCCCGTTCTCCCAGTTGTCGCAGATGCCGTCGCCGTCAGTGTCTACGTAACCGGCGCCGTAGCCACCCTGGCCGCCGCCGGACCACGTGCCGGCCCAGTTGTCGCACACCCCGTCGCCATTCTCGTCGACAAAGCCCTGGCCGCAGCCGCACCAGGCCTCGGCCCAGTTGTCGCACACCCCGTCACCGTCGGCGTCAACGAAGCCGTAGCCGCCACCACTGCCAGCGCCGTAGCCCTGGCTACCCGTGCCGTTCTCGTAGTTGTCGCAGACGCCGTCGCCGTCAGCGTCGACGTAGCCGCAGTGTGCCGAGGCCCAGCGGCTCGCCACGGTGGCGATCCTGACGCTGGCGGCCTCCAGGGCACTGCTCTCGGCGGCGTCAGTGTTCGCCTCGGCGCCGAATGCCAGACCCGTGCCGCCCATGGCGAGCATGCCGGCCAGCGCGGCAGCGACCAGCATGGCCCTCGTCCTCTTGATAGTCAGCGTAGCCATAACCGTCTCCCTTCCGATTCTCCCGGGCTTCCTCTCGTGCCCTTCACCATGAATACGGACGAGGTGTGCCATTCCTTGCACCCATTTCGAAATCTGTCGGTTTTTTTAGCTACGCCTTGCTCATGCTGGAGATGGGATCGAATCTTAACGAAAGCCGCGAGGTCGGACGACCTTGTCATGTTCCTTTATGTCCCTGTTCGGGTACACTGTGGGTGAGCAGACGGTTGGGAGGTTGTCATGACAACGGCGATATTGCGTGACGCAGAGGGAAAGTATCGTACGAACTCTAGGACAAAGGCCGAGGCAGCTCGAATTTACGCGCGATGGGGGCTGTCGCTTTCTGACGCCATCAATGCTTTTCTTATCAAGTCTGTTGAGGTTGGTGGCCTGCCATTTGCGATGCGTGTTGAGTCCCCGTCTTATTCACGACTGAGCGAGGTGGCCTACAAGGCGCCTCTAGATGCTGACGGCCTAGCGATACTACCTGCTGATTGGGATGACGATGAGTAGCGAGGCGTCGGGGCGCGCCGCTACTCCGCAGCTTTGGGAAGTCTGGCATGCTCGCTTCAACTTCGATGGTGGGCAGGGGTATAAATATCGGCCTGTCATCATTGTTGGTCTGCACGAGGACGGTTCCCTTGTCATGATGGTGACGAGTTCGACGAATAGGTTACACCTCGAGCATGACTATCTCCTTCGAGACTGGAAGGAAGCCGGCCTCGATAAGCCTTCGATTGCGCGTGCAGATCGTATTGCCGAGATTCCTCCCGACTACATTGGCACTGTCGGAAAAATCGGAAGGTTGTCGGAGCGTGATGAATCGGCGCTCCGAGGGATTCTCGAACAACTGGTTTCCTGAGAGCAGGTGCCCTGGCGCCGCATTCGGTGATACCATGGCTGCTCGTGAGTGATGATTCGACAGGAAAGGTCGTGTGCAACCAATGGCGATCCTTGTAGGCTGCGAGAGCCTCGCCCTGGAGTACCCCACGCGCAAGGTGTTCGACTCGGTGACGTTGGGCGTGGCCGAGGGTGACCGCATCGGCGTGGTGGGTCGCAACGGCGACGGCAAGTCCACGCTGCTGCGCCTGCTCGCGGGGGAGCTCGAGCCGGACGATGGCCAGATCACCGCGCGCCGTTCGCTGACGGTGGGCTTTCTGGGGCAGAGCGACTCGCTGGACGACGCCGCAACGGTGGGCAGCCAGGTGGTGGGGGACGTCCCTACCCACGAGTGGGCCGCCAACCCCCGCACGCGTGAGATCATCCACGCGCTCATCGAGGACATCCCCTGGGATGCCCTGATAGGCGAGCTGTCCGGCGGCCAGCGCCGGCGCGTGGACCTGGCCCGGCTGCTCATCGGCGACTGGGACGTGCTCATGCTCGACGAGCCCACCAACCACCTGGACGTGCGCGCCATCAACTGGCTCGCCAACCATCTCAAGACCCGCTGGCCCAAGGGCCAGGGCGCGCTTCTGGTGGTGACGCACGACCGCTGGTTCCTCGACGAGGTGTGCCTGTCCATGTGGGAGGTGCATGATGGGCGCGCCGACCCCTTCGAGGGCGGCTACTCCGCCTACATCCTGCAGCGCGTGGAGCGCGATCGCCAGGCGGCGGCGACCGAGGAGCGCAGGCAGAACCTCATGCGCAAGGAGCTCGCGTGGCTCTCGCGGGGCGCCCAGGCGCGCTCGACCAAGCCCAAGTTCCGCGTGGAGGCGGCGCGCGCCCTCATCGCCGACGTGCCTCCCATGAGAAACGAGCTCGAGCTCAAGCGCCTGGCCGTGAGCAGGCTGGGCAAGCAGGTCGTCGACCTCAAGGACGTCTCGGAGCTGCTGGGCGACAACCTCGTGCTCGACCATCTCACGTGGTCCATCGGCCCGGGCGACCGCTATGGCATCGTGGGGGAGAACGGCGCGGGCAAGTCCACGCTGCTGCGCGTCATCGACGGCAGCCTGCCGCCCACGGCCGGCACCGTCAAGATCGGCGCGACCGTCAGGTTCGCCGTGCTCTCGCAGCGCCTCGACGAGCTCATGGCGCACGCCGGCGAGACGGTGCTCGAGGTGCTGGGGCAGTGCAAGTCCCGCTACGTGATCGACGGCAAGGAGGTGACGCCCTCTCAGCTGCTCGAGCGCCTGGGGTTCGACCCCAGACAGAAGCTCACGCGCGTCGAGGAGCTGTCGGGCGGGCAGCGTCGGCGGCTGCAGCTCATGCTCGTGCTGCTCAGCGAGCCCAACGTCCTGATCCTCGACGAGCCCGGCAACGACATGGACACCGACATGCTCGCCGTGATGGAGGATTTGCTCGACGGCTGGCCCGGCACGCTCATCCTGGTGAGCCACGACCGCTACCTCATGGAGCGCGTGACCGACCACCAGTTCGCCCTCATCGACGGCAAGGTCCGGCACCTGCCGGGCGGTGTGGACGAGTTCCTGCGTCTGGTGGAGGAGCGCGACGCCCAGCGCGGGCAGGCGGTGTCCGCCGGCATGCCGGGCAGCGTGCGCGGCGGTGCGGGCGAGGCGGACGGCGGCGACGTCGCGGACGTCGGGCAGGGCGGCCTCACCCGGCAGGAGGAGTACCAGCTCAAGAAGCAGCTCGCCTCGGTGGAGCGCAAGCTCGACTCCACGCGCGCCAAGCTGGAGCAGGCCCGCGCGATGCTGCTGGAGATCGAACCCACCGACTTCGTGGCGCTGGGCAAGCAGCAGGAGAGGGTTGACGAGATCCAGGCGCAGGTGGACGCCCTCGAGGAGGAGTGGCTCGAGCTGAGCGAGCGCCTGGGCGCGTAGGTCATGGCCGCGTAGCTCACGGGCGCGCAAGGCGCTTGCGTGAGTCGCAGGTGCGTAGACATATGCAGGCAAAAAGCGGCGGGGGGGGG
>CAWVLT010000022.1:0-3542 GCA_963930185.1 Coriobacteriia bacterium
GGCGTCTCGCAGCGCTGGACCAACAAGTTCAGCGAGGTGGGCATCGAGACGGTGGGCGACCTCATCGGCAAGACCGAGGACGACCTGCTGCGCATCGACGGCATCGGCGCCAAGGCCATCGAGGAGCTGCGCGACGGCCTCGAGGCGAGGGATCTGCTCTACATCCTCGAGCCCGACGAGAGCGTGGCCGACGACGAGGACATCTCGCAGCTGCTCGAGATGGTGTTCTCGCCCGACGGCGACGACATCCTGCTGGGCACCTCGATCTCGCCGACGCACCGCTATGACGACGAGATGATCGGCGGGTCTTCCTCCGAGGCGAGCAGCGACGTCATCAACGAGGACTACGAGTCCCTTGACGAGCTGCTCAACGAGACCCGCAACCAGGCGGACTCGTCCTCCGATGACGAGGAGGACGAGGAGGGCGTGGGCGCAGGCGCCACGGCCTCGGCCTTCCTGGAGGAGTAGTCCTCACGATTTGGCATTTCGTGCGCCCCGTCTCTGTGGAATTCGCATGGAGGCGGGGCGCACTTTGCAGCGCCACGGCGGGAGGTTTTCATTATCAAGCCCCTGAGCTGCGTATTTGATAAACGGTTCAGGCGGCGAGATATGGATACGCCCGGCTCCGTGGCGTTTTGACAACTGCGGGGGAGGAGAGTAATCTTCTTCCTCGCGCCTGGCTCCGGTACCGCTGCTAGGCCGGAGTCATTTCGCATCGGTTCACGAGTTTTGAAGGAGCAGAGCTTTGCCTACGATCAACCAGCTCGTTCGCCAGGGACGCAAGAAGGTCGCTTCGAAGAGCAAGAACGCCGCACTGAAGGGCAACCCCCAGAAGCGCGCCGTCTGCACCCGCGTCTACACCACCAGCCCCAAGAAGCCGAACTCGGCCCTTCGTAAGGTTGCCCGTGTGCGCCTGGTGAATGGCATCGAGACCACCGCGTACATCCCCGGCGAGGGCCACAACCTGCAGGAGCACTCCATCGTGCTCATCCGTGGCGGCCGTGTCCGCGACCTGCCTGGCGTGCGTTACAAGATCATCCGTGGCGCCTACGACTGCGCAGCCGTCGCCAACCGCAAGAAGGCCCGCTCGCGCTACGGTGCCAAGCGCCCGAAGTAGGATTTAGCCAGATAAGGACACGCCTGGCTCGCAGGTGAGCCCGGGCATCGACCGCTGAGGAGAGTCACTACATGTCTCGTCGTACTGGAGCTGTTCGTCGCGAGGTCGCACCGGACTTCGTCTACAACAACCGTCTTGTCACCCAGCTCATCAACAAGGTGATGCTCGATGGCAAGAAGTCGCTTGCCGAGCGCATCGTCTACGGCGCCTTCGACATCGTCGCCGAGAAGTCCGGCGGCGATCCCGTGGCCACGTTCCGCAAGGCCATGGACAACGTGCGCCCCACCCTTGAGACCAAGTCCAAGCGCGTGGGCGGCGCCACCTATCAGGTGCCCATGGAGGTCAACTCCCGCCGCGCCACCGCCCTTGCCATCCGCTGGATCGTCAACTTCTCGCGTGCCCGCAAGGAGAAGACCATGACCGAGCGTCTGGCCAACGAGATCCTCGACGCCTCCAACGGCGTGGGCGCCTCCGTGAAGCGTCGCGAGGACCTGTACAAGATGGCCGAGGCCAACCGCGCCTTCTCGCACTATCGCTGGTAGCCAAGTGCCTGCGGCGCCGGCGGGCGCCGCACGTGACTGACGTACATCATCTCGATACTACGAGGAGAGAGTGAATGGCCACCAAGAAGCAAAATCTTGCCGATACTCGTAATATCGGCATTATGGCGCACATCGACGCGGGTAAGACCACGACGACCGAGCGCATCCTGTACTACACCGGCAAGACCCACAAGATCGGCGAGGTCCACGACGGCGCTGCCAAGATGGACTGGATGATCCAGGAGCAGGAGCGCGGCGTTACCATCCAGTCCGCCGCCACCACCTGCTACTGGAAGAAGGACGACAAGGACTATCGCATCCAGATCATCGACACTCCCGGCCACGTGGACTTCACCGTCGAGGTTGAGCGCTCCCTGCGCGTCCTTGACGGCGCCGTGGCGGTGTTCGACTCGGTCGCGGGCGTCCAGCCCCAGTCCGAGACGGTGTGGCGCCAGGCAGAGGGCTATGGCGTCCCCCGCATCGCCTACATGAACAAGTACGACCGCATCGGTGCCGACTTCTGGGCTGCCATCGAGTCGATGCACGAGCGTCTCGACGCCCCGGCGATCGCCATCCAGATGCCCATGGGCTCCGAGGACAACTTCTGGGGTCTGATCGACCTGGTCACCATGACCGCATGGGACTTCAAGGCCGACGACAAGGGCATGACCTATCCCGAGGCCATGGCCGAGATCCCCGCCGAGTTCGCCGAGGACGCCGCCCTGCACCACCAGGAGCTGCTCGACGAAGCCGCCAACTTTGACGACGAGCTCATGGAGATGATCCTGGAGGAGCAGGAGATCCCGGTGGAGAAGCTCAAGGCGGCCATCCGCAAGGGCACCATCGCCTGCAAGCTCCACCCGGTCCTGGTCGGCTCGTCCTACAAGAACAAGGGCGTCCAGGAGCTCCTCGACGCCGTCGTGGACTACCTGCCTAGCCCGCTGGACTGCCCGCCCGTCAAGGGCACCGACCCCAAGTCGGGCGACGACCTGGAGCGCTCCTCCAGCGCCAAGGAGCCCTTCGCGGCGCTTGCGTTCAAGATCCAGACCGACCCCTACGTCGGCAAGCTCACCTACTTCCGCGTGTACTCGGGCTCCCTGGAGAACGGCTCCTACGTCGCCAACTCCACCAAGGGCTCGCGCGAGCGCATCGGCCGCATCCTCGAGATGAACGCCAACGAGCGCATCGACCGCGACTCCTGCTCCGCCGGTGACATCGTGGCGGCCGTGGGCCTGAAGAATACGACCACCGGTGACACCCTGTGCGACGAGAGTAACCCCATCGTCCTGGAGTCGATGGTCTTCCCCGAGCCCGTCATCGACGTCGCCGTCGAGCCCAAGAGCAAGGATGAGCAGTCCAAGCTCGAGGTCGCGCTGATGAAGCTCGCCGAGGAGGACCCGACCTTCAAGGTCCACACCGACCCCGAGACCGGCCAGACCATCATCGCCGGCATGGGCGAGCTGCACCTCGAGATCATCGTCGACCGCCTGCTGCGCGAGTTCAAGGTTGACGCAAACGTGGGCAAGCCCCAGGTCGCCTACCGCGAGACCGCCGGCAAGGCAGTCTCCAACGTCGAGGGCAAGTTCGTCCGCCAGACCGGTGGTCACGGCCAGTACGGTCACTGCGTCATCAACATGGAGCCTCTGCCCGCCGGCACCGGCTATCAGTTCGATAACCAGATCGTCGGCGGCGTCATCCCCAAGGAGTTCATCCCCTCGGTGGACAAGGGCATCCAGGAGGCCCTGGAGAGCGGCGTCATCGCCGGCTTCCCGACGGTCGACGTCAAGGTCGAGCTGATCGACGGCTCCTACCACGAGGTCGACTCCTCCGAGGCCGCCTTCAAGATCGCCGGCTCCATGGCCATCAAGGAGGCCCTGCGCCGC
>CAWVLT010000023.1:0-7538 GCA_963930185.1 Coriobacteriia bacterium
AGATCGAGAAGGCTCACCCCGACCTGTTCAACATCCTGCTCCAGATCCTGGAGGAGGGTCGCCTCACCGATGGCCAGGGTCGCAAGGTGGACTTCCGCAACACCGTCATCATCATGACGAGCAACATCGGCGCGCGCGAGATCGCCCGCACCACCCCGCTGGGCTTCTCCGTGGCCCGCGAGGGCGGCGGCCTGGACGACGCCGAGATCCACCGCAACGTCATGAACGAGGTCAAGAAGCTCTTCAAGCCCGAGTTCCTCAACCGCATCGACGACATCATCGTCTTCAAGTCGCTCACCGACGAGCAGCTCATGTCGATCATCGACCTACTGATCGCCGACCTGCGCGAGCGCCTGGTCGCCCAGGGCATGAGCATCGAGCTCACCGACGCGGCCAAGAAGCTGCTCGCCCGCGAGGGCACTGACGTCGCCTACGGCGCGCGGCCCCTGCGCCGCGCGATCCAGAACCTGCTGGAGGACCCCATCTCCGAGGACGTCCTGCGGGGCGTGTGGCGTGCCGGCTCCATCATCCAGGTCGACGAGAGGGACGGCAAGCTCACCTTCGAGCCCGGCATGGGCGAGGTCCCCGCACCCCGGCGCCGCGAGAGCCTTGCCGGCGAGGGCCGCATCGCCCGGCCCCCGCGCGGCAGGCTCGCGTCCTCCCCGGTGGTCGGCGAGGTGGGCGTGGGCGACTAGCGGGTGCCAAAAAAGTTGCCGCATCTGCGACGTAAGGTGCTTCCCATGCGCCGCGGTGCGGCAACTTCCGGTACTATATGGGTGTCTGGCGGCGCGGCGGGCACGGCGTGCGCGTGGGTAGGGTAATGCGAAAGGGGAGCGGCATGAACAAGCAGGAAGTCCAGGAGCGCATCGACGACGCCATCCGGCTGACGGCACCTGGCACTGCCCTGCGAAGCGCGCTGGACATGATACTCGCCGGTCACCTCGGCGCGCTGATCTGCATCGGCGACTCCGAGCGCGTGCTGGCCTCCGGCAACGACGGCTTTCCGCTCAACATCGCGTTCACCGCAAACCGACTGTTCGAGCTCTCCAAGATGGACGGTGCCATCGTCATCGACGGCGACCTCACCACCATCCTGCGCGCCAACTTCCACCTCAACCCCGACCCGTCGCTCCCGACCTCCGAGACGGGCATGCGCCACCGCACGGCGGCGCGCATGAGCATGGGGACCGACTCCATCGTGATCTCGGTCTCGGAGCGCCGCCAGGTCGTGAACCTCTACGTGCGCGGCCGCAGCGTGCAGCTCAAGGGCACCTCCGAGCTCGGCTACGAGGTCAACCAGCTGGTGGTTGCCCTGCAGACGAGCCGCAACTCCCTTGACGTGCTGCTGTCGCGCCTCACGCGGCTGGAGTTCGACAACTTCGTGACGCTGGCCGACATCGCGCGCATCTACGGCGGCTTCCAGCTGCTCCTCCAGGCGGCCGACGAGCTTTCCGAGCTGGTGCCCCAGCTGGGCACCAACGGCAAGCTCGTCCGCGTGCAGCTCGAGCAGCTCGCCGGCGGCATGGACGAGGAGTTCATCCTCGCCATCCGCGACTACGCGTCCACGTCCTCCGAGGAGGAGGCCCAGCGCATTCGCCGGGAATTTGCCGCGCTCACGCCGCGGGAGATGGCATCTCCCAAGCGCATCGCGCGCATTCTTGGCTATGATGATCTCGACGAGGACAGCGTGCTCACCCCGCTGGGTCTGAGGACGCTGTCGCGGTCGACGGCCGTCCCCAACGACGCCGTCGAGCACATCGTCAGTGAGTACGGCAGCCTGCCGGCGCTCATGGACGACGTCAAGCACGATCCCGAGAGGCTTGGGGACATGGGTGTCAACAACCCGCCGATTCTCGTGGACAGTCTGTATCGTTTGTGGGGGAAGAAGGGCTAGGGGAGACGCGCATGTCCGCCATCGATGACAACAGCTCTGCCAAGTTCGTGGATACCGTGCTCGAGCCGGCGGCGATAGCCGAGGCCGTCCACGGCGCGCCGGGCGCGCGCGGCCGCGAGGCGACCCGCGTGGCCGCCCTGGGCGAGGGCCGCGTGGCCAAGCGCCCGGCCGCCTGCGCCGTGGTGGTCGCCGGCGGTCACGGCGAGCGCTTGGGATACCCCGGGGGCAAGCAGCTCATGCCCATCCTGGGCCGGCCGCTGCTCACCTGGTGCCTGCAGGCGTTCGACACGGTCGACCAGATCGGCCGCATCATCGTCTGCTGCCCGGCCGAGCGCATCGAGGAGTACCGCCGCGTGGCGGTCGAGCCCTTCGGCCTGGTCACGCCGGTCGACTTCGTCGCGGCTGGCGAGCTTCGCCAGGAGTCGGCCATGAACGGCGTGGAGGCCGTGCCGGACGAGTACGGCATCATCGTGATGCACGACGGCGCCCGGCCCCTGATACTTCCCGACACCGTGACCCACGCGATCAACATGCTCAAGGGCACCATCGACGCCGACGGCGTGGTGTGCGGGCATCCCGCCATCGACACCCTCAAGGTGATCGACGGCGACGCCGTGGTGGGCACGCCCGACCGCTCCATGTTCTGGATCGCGCAGACCCCCCAGGTCTTCAGGGCCGACATTCTGCGCCAGGCGCACATCGCCGCCATGGAGGAGGGCTTCATTGGCACCGACGACTCCTCGCTGGTTGAGCGCGTGGGAGGCCGCGTGCTGCTCGTGAGCTGCCCGCGCGACAACATCAAGCTCACGGTTCCCGAGGACGTCGCCCAGGTCGTGGCCTCGCTGCGCCAGCGCTACGGCATCACCGACGCGCCCGAGGCCGGCGGCCCGGAGGGGGACGGTCGCTGATGGGCCTGCGCATAGGGCACGGCTTTGACGTGCACGCCTTCGCGCGGGGCCGCCGCCTCGTCCTGGGCGGCGTCGACATCCCCTGCGAGCGCGGCCTGCTCGGCCACTCCGACGCCGACGTGGTGACCCACGCCCTGGCCGACGCCATCCTGGGCGCGATACGCGGCGGCGACATCGGCAAGCTGTTCCCCGACGACGACCCTGCCTTCGAGGGGGCCGACTCGCTGGTGCTGCTCGCGCGCGTGATGGAGCTCGCCCGCGCGTGGGGGTTCGAGCTGATCGACTGCGACTGTACCATCGCCGCCCAGGCACCCAAGATCTCGCCGTATCGCGACGAGATGCGCGCCCGCCTCGCGCGGGCCCTTGGGGTCGACGCGCAGTGCGTCGGGCTGAAGGCGACCACCACCGAGCGCCTGGGCTTCGTGGGGCGCGAGGAGGGCATCGCCGCCTGGGCGGTCGTGCTGATGCAGGGCAAGGACAGCGAACATGAGGCGCCCGAAGGAGGGCTTGCATGAAGATATACGACTCGTCGGCTCGCGCCAAGGTGGACTTCGAGCCCCTTGAGCCCGGCAAGGTCCGCATGTACGTGTGTGGCCCCACCGTCTACGATCAGATCCACATCGGCAACGCGCGCACGTTTCTGGCCTTCGACGTCATACGCCGCTGGCTCGTCGCGAGCGGCTACGAGGTGACGTTCGTCCAGAACCTTACCGACGTGGACGACAAGATCATCCGCCGCGCCCAGGAGCAGGGCCGCACGGCCGAGGAGGTCGCCGGCGAGTGCTCCGAGGCGTTCATCGAGCAGATGCGCCGGTTCAACGTGATCGACCCCGACATCCGCCCGCGCGCCACCAAGGAGATCGGCCCCATGATCGGCATGATCAAGGGCCTCGTCGAGGGCGGGCACGCCTACGCCGCGGACAACGGCGACGTCTACTTCTCGGTGCGCTCCGACGCCCGCTACGGCCACGTGTCGGGCCGCGACGTGGACAGCCTGCTCGCCGGCGCGCGCATCGAGGCGGGCGAGCTCAAGCGCGACCCGCTCGACTTCGCGCTGTGGAAGGCCGCCAAGCCCGGCGAGCCCACGTGGGACTCGCCCTGGGGGCCGGGCCGCCCGGGGTGGCACAGCGAGTGCGCCGCCATGGTGCACCGCTACCTGGGCACACCCATCGACATCCACGGCGGCGGCAGCGACCTGGCGTTTCCCCATCACGAGAACGAGGCGGCGCAGGCCGAGTGCTGCTGGGGCGGCGACTTCGCCAACCACTGGATGCACACGGGGATGCTGCTGATCGAGGGCGAGAAGATGTCCAAGTCCCTGGGCAACTTCTTCACGCTCAAGGAGGTCCTCGACAAGCACAGCGCCGCCGCCCTGCGCCTGCTCATGCTGCAGACGCACTACCGCTCGCCGCTCGACTTCTCCTTCGAGCGCCTGCAGGGCGCCGAGAGCTCGCTTTCGCGCATCGCCACGGCAGTGGAGAACCTGCGCTGGGCGGCCGGTCACGTGCCCCAGGGCGCCGAGCCCGGCGCGCAGCTCGCGGCGGGCCTCGTCGCGGCCACCGAGCGCGCCAGCGCCGCCTTCGAGGAGGCCATGAACGACGACTTCAACACTGCCGAGGCGCTGGCGGCCTACTTCGCCCTGGTGAGCGAGGCCAACCAGTACCTCGAGCGCTGCGAGGGCGCGGCCGACCCCGAGGCGGCCACGGCCTGCGCCGCCTCGATCCTGGGGGCGTTCGCGATCCTGGGCATCGAGCTGCCCGTGAGGCAAAGCGACCTGCCGCTGGCCCTGGTGGGCGTGGCGCAGGGCCTGGTGGGATACGGGGGCGACGACGTGGACGAGGCGGCGCAGGCCATCCTGGACGCCCGCGCCCAGGCGCGCGCCGCCAAGGACTGGGGTCGCGCCGACGCGATCCGCGACGAGCTCACCGCGCTGGGGCTTCTCATCGAGGACACGGCGCAGGGCACGCGCATCCGCAGGGCCTAGCGCCGCGGGTGCCGACAGGCGGAGACGTTCATCCGGGCCCTGACTCCCGCATGGGAGCCAGGGCCCACGAGAAGAAGGGGCCAAGGCATGGCCGACTACATCGAAGGACGCCGCGCGGTCGAGGAGGCCCTGCGGGCCGGCGTGCCCATCAGGCGCGTGCTCGTGCAGATGACGCCGCCGGAGCGCTCGGCGTCAGGCGCCCAAGGCACCGAGAAGGCGGACCGCGGCCGCCAGCAGGGTGGCCGGCGCGGGCGCGACCGGGGCAGGGAGGCACACGAGGGGCCCGACGCGGCCCTTGAGCGCCTGCTCGGCAAGCTGAGGGAGAGCGGCGCGCGCGTGGAGCGCGTGGAGCGCGGCGTGCTCGACCGCATCTCCGCCGAGGGCTCCTCGCACGGGGCGCACCAGGGCATCGTGTGCGAGGTGCCGCCCTACCGCTACGCCGACCTCATGGACATAGCGCGCGTGGGCGCCGGCAAGGAGAACTCGCTCGTGCTCGTGCTCGACCACATCACCGACGAGGGCAACCTGGGCGCCGTCATCCGCACGGCCGAGGTGGTCGGCGCCGACGGCGTCGTCATACCGGCCAAGCGCGCCGCCCAGGTCGGCGTGGGCGTCTACAAGACCTCGGCCGGCGCCGCCCTGCACCTGCCCATCGCCCGCGTGCCCAACCTGGTATCCGCCCTCGAGACGCTCAAGCAGGCGGGGTTCTGGGTGGCGGGCGCCTCCGAGCACGCCCAGCAGGACATCTGGCACGCGCCGCTGTGCGGGCGCATAGCGCTGGTCGCCGGATCGGAGGGCTCGGGCATGTCGCGGCTGGTGCGCCAGACGTGCGACTTCCTCGTGGCGCTGCCCCAGCACGGCAAGGTCGGCTCGCTCAACGTCGCCCAGGCCACCACGGCCATCTGCTACGAGTGGATGCGCCAGTGCACGGCGAGGCAGGAGGCCCGCGCGCGCAAGGCGGGGCCCGCTCGATGAGCCGCAGGCTCCCCGGCCTGGTCGTCGACGGGTACAACGCGATCCGCACGTGCCGCAGGTACAGCCTGCTGGTCGACGAGGAGATCCTCGACCCCACGCTGCACGACGTGTACGTGCGGGCGCGCCAGGCGCTGATCGCCGACGTGGCCGCCTACGCCAAGGGGCGCTACGAGGCGACGATCGTCTTCGACGCGTTCGGCAACCCCGATCCCGAGCGGCCGCAGCTAGCCGTCGCCGGCGTGCGCGTCGTGTTCTCCGAGCCCGACGAGGAGGCCGACGCGGTGATCGAGCGCCTCGTGAGCGAGGGCAGGCGGCAGGGGAGGCGTATGATCGTGGTGACCTCTGATCAGCTCGTGCAGAGCACGGTGTACGGGCAGGGCGTGGCGCGCCTCTCCTCGCGCATGTTCGCGGAGGAGACGGCCGTCATGAACAGGCACATCGAGGAGATGAACGAGCAGCCGCAGTACCGCAAGGCGACGCTCGCCGACCGCGTGCCGAGCGACGTGCGCAGGCGGCTGTGGGAGATGGCGCGGGGCGAGGCCCCGGGCCGGCAGAAATCGTAACGAAACGGAGGTTGCCTCATGGGTGAGGACAAGGACGGGGGAGCGGGACGCGAGTCCTGGTCGAAGCGCCAGGACCAGCACCGCACGGACTTCGAGAAGCCGCCGAGCGCGCTGGGCCCGCGCGTGGGCGCCTGGGTGCTGTGGCTCGTGGGGCTCGCGCTCGAGGCGTCGTGCGTCCTGTACGCCACCGGCGTGATCGCCATCCCCGGGGTTGAGCTGCCCGCGTGGCTCGTCGTGGCGGTCGCGCTCGTGCTCGACCTGGTCCTGGTGCTCGTCGCCGCCTCGCTGTGGAAGAAGGCGGCGCGCCGCGCTTTCCAGGCGGGGGCGGCCGGCGTGAGCGCGGGGGCGTCGAAGGTCGGCGTCATCATGACGAGCGTGGCGTTCATCCCCATGCTCGCGTTCTTTGCGAGCGCGAAGAACGCCGACAGGAAGACCGTGGGCACGGCGGCCGTGCTCGCGCTAGTCGTGGTGGCTGCGCTGGTCGCGTGCGCGCTGCTGTTCGGGGGAGAGGCGCCCGCGACCGCGTAGGCCGTGCCACGGCGGGCGTGCCGACCGGGGCGGGCGGGCCTGTGTGTAAGAATTGGGAATCGGGCGAGCCGGGCCGCCGCCGGCCGCGCGGGCTGCTATCGTATGCGCCGGGCATGGGCCCGGATCGCCGTGACGCCGACGTAGCTCAATGGCAGAGCAACCGCCTTGTAAGCGGTAGGTTGCGAGTTCGACTCTCGCCGTCGGCTCCAGCGCTCGATCGCGCATCGCGTGCGCTTGCATCCATACGATGTCAAGTCGCAAGTTGTGTGGAAAGAGTGAGCTGGAAATGCTTCAAAAGAAGTGTTTGACACGGGGGCTTGCATAGCGTAATATGCCCTTTGCTGTTGAGCTGGAGACAGCAAAACAGCAGCTCCACGAGGTGTTGCATTTGAGAAACGAAGACAAGGGAGTGTGCCCGAGTGGTTAATGGGGACGGGCTGTAAACCCGTTGGCTATGCCTACTAAGGTTCGAATCCTTACGCTCCCACCACGTGCCTGTGTAGCTCAGTCGGTAGAGCACCTCGTTGGTAACGAGGAGGTCACCGGTTCAAGTCCGGTCGCAGGCTCCATCCTTCTTCGGTCAACCAAATGCAATTCCACATTAAGTGGCGGTGTAGCTCAGTTGGTCAGAGCACACGGTTCATACCCGTGCTGTCACTGGTTCGAATCCAGTCACCGCTACCATG
>CAWVLT010000024.1:0-22575 GCA_963930185.1 Coriobacteriia bacterium
TGCGAGTCGTAGATGCAGAAGGCCTCCTTGTGGGTCTGCAGGGCCTTGGTGACGCTCTTGGACTGGGTGTTGACGTCCTCGTTCTTGAAGCGCTTGCCCTCCCAGTTGACATGGAGGAAGCCGTAGCTGGCGGCGCCGAAGTCAAGGTGCATGACGGCAGCGTGAGGCTCGGACTTCTGCATGGCGGCGCCGATCCAGATGGCCTGCTTGTGCATGTCACCGGTGTCGCAGTCCGGCGGCATGTACCAGCGGGCGTCCATGGCATAGGCGGTCATGGGCGAGTAGTAGTTGAGCATGTCGGGGTCGGCGGCGTAGTCGCCGGCGGCGATGACGACCGACTTGGCGTTGTACTGCGTGTAGGTGCCGTCGGCGTTGGAGACGATGCAGCCAGTGACGGGGCCGTCGCCGTCGCGAACCAGGCGCTCGCACTTGGTCTCCCAGCGGATCTCGCCGCCCTTGTCAGCCACGACCTCGTACACCACAGGCATGAGGGCGGCGTTGCCGTACACATCGCCCACGCCAGCGCCCTCATAGAACGTGAAGTTGATGGTCTCCTCGTACTTGTCGGCCTGATAGAAGATGTGGGTCACGGGGTACTCGGTGTAGTCCGGGCCGTGATAGTAGCCGCCCCACAGCAGGGCCTCCATGTTCTTGGGCGTGACGAGGTCGTACAGCCAGTCGAAGCAGGCGCCGCTCTTGTGAGCGAACTCCCACAGCAGGGGCTCCTTCACGCGGCCCTGGGCCCAGTTGATCCAACGACGGACGACGTTGTTGTAGTCGGGCTCCTCGAGAATGCCCTCGTCGACGAGCTTCTGCTGGATCTTGGTGTGGAAGCCGGCGATGTGCACGCCACGGCCGACGGGAGCGGCGCCGTTGGTCTTGTCGATGGTGACGACCTTGGCACCCTCCTCGAGGGCGGCGATGGAGGCACAGCAGCCACCCAGGCCGGCGCCGATCACGACGACGTCCCAGTCCTCGGTGCCCGAGATCTGGTCCTCGGGAATGGGATCGGGAGCGATCTCCCAGCTGTGCAGACCAGCGGCGTCGGGGCCGGCAGCCTGGCCGTTAGGGCCGACGGGCATGCTCGTGGCGGTGCCGGGCTGGGCCTCCTCGGCCACGGCGGCGGTGGTCATGCCAGCCATGCCGGCAACGGCCGCGCCGGCGACCAGAGCGGTGCCGCCGGCCTCGACAAACTGACGCCTGGAGATGTTGCTCATGGTACCCTCCGTCTTCTTCGCTGTCCGGCCGCGCACGGCCATCTTTGATGGCCCCGCGGTCGAACCTTCCGGTAGTTGGCCTGTCCCTTGCAGGCGCTGATTCGATTCTGCCGTGCGCAAAGACGGCACGCTTCCCTCACCCAAGGGGAATCGGGGTGAAAATCATGCCCTTCCCCCGGCCCGGGGGAGGATAATATGCGCAGGGAAAGAACGACGAGTCGCCGGTTTGTCAAGGACGGGGAGAAGCATGGGAGCAAGGTTCAAGCTCGATTACTGGCGCGCACCAGACGTCGTGGGGTTTGCGACGCACTGGCTCTGGATCTGGTGCGTGTTCTGGAGCTCGATGTTCTATGGCTCCATCCCCTTGGCCGCGGGGTCACTCGAGCATTTCTCGGCGACATCGCTCGAGCCCCTCTGGCTCGTCTCGCTGGCGGCCAACGTGTGCACCATAGGCATCCTGATGCTGCTCGCGCGATTCCGCAACCCCCTCGCAGACGTGAGGGGGCTCCCGTGGGTCGCCGCCGGGCTCACCTTCGCGGGCACGATTCTGCTCTGCCAGATGGTCCTCGAGCTGTCTCCCGGCAGCGCGGGGGTGCTCTACCTAATAGGCTCGGTCCTGACAGGCGTCGGCAGCGGGGCCGTCGTGGTGCTCTGGGCCGAGCAGCTCACGAGCATCGGCTCGATGCAGACCATCGTGTTCAGCGTGCTGGCATTGCTCATAGCGGCCGTGCTCTACATTCCCATGACACTGCTGCCAGTTGAGGCCGCGCAGGTCATCGTCGCCATTCTGCCACTCGTCAACATCATGTTCTACATGCACCTGCGCCAGGGGATGCCCCGGCTTGCCCGCAGCGCCCGCAACGTCCTGGTCAAGGGCAGGCCGCCGCTGCGCATGATGGTGGTCGCGCTGTTCTTCGGGCTTTCGTTCGGCGCCATGAAGGGACTCATGACCCCGCTGAGCGCGGAGTGGATCGGCGTGCGCGATATGCTGAACATCGTTGCCATCGTCGTGGGGACGCTTGCCCTCTACGTGACATCCGGCATCTTCAAGATGGACTTTGACCACCTCACCTACCAGGTCGCGCTGCCCCTCATGGCGGCCGGCTTTCTGTTCCTGCCGATGCACGAGCCGTACTCGGTCATCGGAACCGCCGTCCACCAGTGCGGCTACCAGTACTTCTACATCGTGCTGTGGGCGACGTGGCCCATCCTGGCACAGCGTGGGAACGTTCCCGTTGCCTGGGTCGTGACCTGCGGCATGTTCTCGATCCAGCTCGGGCAGCTCGTGGGGTCGGTTGCGGCCGGCTTCGCGACCGGGCTCCTGGTCGACGACCTGAACAAGGCCATGCTCTCAGCGGCGATCGTCTTTGTCATCCTGCTTGTGGCGCTCTTCGCCTTTGGCGGCAAGGGATCGGGCCCGGGATGGGAGTTCGTGAAGCCCGTCGAGGCCACGAGCCCCCATACCGAGCTCGATGACGCCGCGACCAGGCTGGCGCGGCGCTTCAGGCTCTCGCCGCGCGAGATCGAGGTGTTCTTCCTGCTCGCAAAGGGCCGTAACCGCGCGTACATCGCAAACGAGCTGGCAATTGGCGACGAGACCGTCAAGAGTCACATAAAGAGCCTGTACCGCAAGATGGACGTGCACTCGCAGCAGGACGTGATCGACCTGGTGGATAAGGAGAGCGGACAAGGCCAGAAGAAACGCCCACTAGCCGGCGAGCAAGAGAACGGTTGACTGTGGTTTCTCGTGGACGGGCAGGCGAATTGGAGCCAGGCCTAATTTCGCAAAGCGGTTATCGGAATCACCATGACGCCATCGGAGCGGGTATAGGCAAAAGACGTCAGTCCGCAGATCACAGCGAGCACAGACGGCGCCTTGGCGTTAGGCTCGGCCTCGATCACCTCTTTCATGCGGACGAGAGACTCCGCTGCGGCATCTATCTGGCTGGCGCCCAGTTTAATCTCGAACGCACCCCACCGGCCATCTGGAAGCTCGACCACCGCATTATGGCAAATTCGGGGTGTTTGCTGTGGAAATTTCCGTATTAGCGCTATAGTTTTTTCAATCAAATCGCTGGGTGATTTTCGCCACATCTGCTATAGCATTTTCAAGTCCCAACCCGCCTCCACGTCTGCAAAAACGCCCGGGGCGCCCCTCCGCACGTCGGGGCGCCCCGCTCGACCACGCTACAGCGTCGCCGAGCGCGCCTGCGGCATCACGAGGGTGCCGCCGCAGGAATAGCCTTGGTAGTTCTGGTCGTCAGCCCTGGGGACGTTGGCATACAGGCCCGCCTTGTAGACGATGCTGCGCGTGCCGTCCTCGTAGGAGCCGTCCACGCGGTGCTCGGCATAGAAGCTGCATGCCGCCATGCCGCCGTAGGAGTCGGTCGTGCCGGTGAGCGTAACCGTCACGCGGCGCGTGCCATCCATCGTGGTCGACGGCACGGCCTTGCCCGCAAGGGTCGCCGTACGCTCAATCTCCCCATCGTAGACGCTCTTCCACGCAAAGGTGGCCGTCACGTTGCCCTCGGCATCGACCGAGCCCACGGTCAGCGAGGTCAGTGCCCCGCCGCCCAGGTCCTCCTGCGACCCGTCGAGCTCGTAGGTGCCCACGAGGTTCTCATAGGTTGCCGCCAGGGCCGACTCGTCTGCCCCGGTGGGGATCCACGCGCCGTCGCGATAGGCGTAGGTGTAGGTCACCGGCTCGCCCGAGATCGTCTCGAACCAGCCCGGCGACGCTACCGGCGCGCTCGCCGTGCAAGTCTGCGTCGCCTCGTCGAAGGCGACCTCGACGCCCGACCAGCGGCCCCAAGGGTCCTCGGCAAGCCCCTCGGTCGCGGTCGGCTCCGCGGAGTCGCTGTAATACGTCGGCCAGCTGCGCACCCACGTCCCCGCGGTATTCACCCAGCCGCAGAGGTCAACGTCGGCGGCACCGCTGCCATTCAACACATGCACATAGCCGACCCCGCCGTAAAAGCTCGACGCAAAGCTCCCCGCACTGCAACCGGCGCCGGAATAGCACGGAGCGACGACCCAGGAGCCCGACGCGTCTACGATACCATAGTCGCCCGTCGCCGCATCCGAGGCGAAGGCGTAGCCACCGCCCATAGGCTTGGCGTCGCCGAAGCGCGGCGAGACCGCCCAGGCGGCCTGCTCGTTCGCATAGCCTGCGAAGCCGGTCCTGCCGTCGGGGGCGGCGTAAAGGCCCTCCGAATAGCCCGCGAAGCGTTCGGTCGCGAAGGGCGCGGGGCCGCCGTCGAACTGGTCGCTCCCCTTGTCGAGCCCCATGGCGTCCCACATCCATTCAAGGTCGCTGCCGCCGGCGGGGTCAACCGACTCCTCGCCGGTGCCCACCGCCCAGCCGGTCTGGTCCCACACCCAGCCGCCCAGGGCGACCTTGCCGGCGCGATAGCAGGATCCCTCGACGTCATCGGACCCGATGGAAAGCCCGTTGTAGAAGTCGGCACCGAAGTCGACGATCGTCGCGCCCGTCACGTCAACGAAACTTCTGCCGACGGCCCCCAGCCCCTCGTGGAAGACGATGTAGCGCCCGTAGCAGTAGGGTGCCGTGGCGTCGGCCGCCGAGTCGAGCGCCCACTGGCCGTTCACGTCAATGCAGCCCCAGCCGTCATCGGCCTTGTTGCCCTGCACAAAGGCGAGGCCGTCGCTGAAGCAGGTGGCGTAGATCGCCTCGGCAAGGGTGAAGGCCACCGAGCCATCCTCGTGGATGTAGGAATACAGGCCGTCCTGCCCCAGCACCACGGCCATACCCTCGTTGAAGGTGCACGCCGCGGCGTAGGCGGGCTGGATTGCCCAGGCGCCCGTACGATCGACATAGCCCCACAGGCCACTCGCGGCGTCCTGGACGGCCATGAGGTTGCCCCAGAACACACCGCCCGGGACGCCGATGGCCGCGCTCAGCTCGGTGTCAGCAGCCTTGGCGGCGCCTCCCATACCAATGGGCACGGGAGGGCACACACCCATCGTGGAACCCGGCTCGCTCGCGACGGCCGAAAACGCAGACGCGATGACGACGGTGCCCGCGGCGTCGACGAACCCCCACAGACCGCTCAAGCGGTCAGGGAACGCGTACAGGCATGACTGCCCGTCCGAAGAGGGGGCCGGCTGGGCGGCGGAATCGGCAGGCTCCACAGCCTCCCCAGCGAATGCCCCGCGACCGCCGGACATCCCCGCATCGGCGAACCCGGCGGCCAGAAGGGCCGCGCCACCCAAGGCAAGCACCTCGCGGCGCGTCCAGACGCGCCGTCCGGACGGCAGCGTAGCGTTGATCGGTGTCATGTGCGGTCAGTCCTTCCGTCGGTCGTGTGCCATCGCATGGCGTCGCGCGCAGGGCGGCGACAGGCATGGCCGAGGCCGTCTCAAGCCCTCGGTCCGGTGCCATCTTAACACTGCCAAACGGGGCGGAAAACCGAAACGGGGCACTGTGGCATAGGCGTTACTTTCGCGCGCCGATAAACTCGATCGTCTCGTTCATGAAGGGATGGCTTACCGGCGCCCTCAGGGATGGTGGAGCGGCGTTGGACTTTGCCTGCCTCACCGGCGTCCAGCATCGCCAAAGAATCGATCTTCTCCGACCTCAACAACCTAGGTGTCGACACCCCGCTCGACACCTACCTCGCCGGCTATCTCACCACTGATGACGTGGAAGAACCGGTTATGACTCAGAGCAGCCGAATGGACGCATCCGGTATGGTATCGCGTTCTGCGGGAAGGACGTTGCAGTCGTAACGGAGGCAGAGTCCTCTAGGTCATGAGACCGTTGGGAAGGTTGATTAGCCTAGGATAGGGACTACCAATAGCAGGAGGAGCAAGCAATCACCTGCTCCTCCTTTTTTGCATGATGGTATGTTAGCTACCCATCATGCTTCTACGGGCCACTCATCAAACGATGGCTATCCTACTTCGCAGCGAGCGCTTTACCGACGAGCATGCCGGCGGTGGCGCAGCGACCGGCGTTGGTGCCGGCGCCGAAGTTCGGGTAGGTGTGCGCATAGCAGCAGCCCGAGTCGTTACCGATGACGTACAGTCCCTCGATGGGCTGACCAGCCTCATCAAGCGCCTGATAGTCATCGTTGATCACGATGCCATCGAGCGTGCAGAGGGACTCGCCGCCCATCTTCATGCCATAGAACGGAGGCTCGTCGATGGCGCTCAGGCGGAACGGATCCTTGCCGAACTCGCCGTCATACCCATCGGCAGCCCAGCCGTTGTACTTCTCGACCTCGGCGACGAACGTGTCGACGTCAAAGCCCAGGCCCTCGGCAAGCTCCTCAAGCGTGTCGGCCTTGATGATGAAGCCGCTCTCGACCATGCTCTCCATCTGGGACTCAACGCCATCAAGTCCCTCGGGATGATGGTTGGAGCCCTCGCGGGCGAACAGCGTGGAGCAGCCAATGGTCATGAAGCGCTGCACGTCCTCGCGCCAGCTGGAATCCCAGATGGGATACCAGGCGTGATCCGGGAACTGCTGGGAGGCATGGACGATGAAGTCATAGGGGCTCGACTCGTTGCAGATGCGCTTGCCGTAGCAGTTGACCTTGAGGAACGACTGGGTGGCGAAGGTGAAGTGCGAGAATTCGCCACCGTCGAACACGCCACCGAGCTCGTAGCCAGGCTTGACCACGCCACGGTCAAAGATCATCGTGGTGGGGAAGTGGTCCATATGGGCGCCGGCCCACAGGCAGGCCTTGATACCGTCACCATGCGCAGTGCCGAAGTTCAGGTTGCCCGACAGGCTCTTCTCCAGGCCATGCTGCAGCGCGGTGTACATCTCCTTGTTGTTGACGTAGCCACCGGTAGCAACGACCACGCCCTTGGAGGCGTTGATGCGGATGTATTCGCCCTCGGCGTTGGTGGCATACGCACCAGTCACGGCGTCGCCGTCCTTGATGAGGCACACCATGCGGGTGTTGTTGCGGTAGGTGCCGCCGGCAGCCTCAAAATCAGCCTTGATGACCTCCCACACGGCACCCTCATTACCACCACAGGGACTCGGGTCGTTCGGGTTGTCCGGGAACTCGTCGGTGGTTGCGGTGCCATGACCGGTCGGCCACATCTTGTAGCGAGTCTCCTCGGGCGGCATGGTGTACTCGAGCATGATGCGCTGGCCAGACTTCTCGACCTCACCGCCAAACCACTCAACGACCTCTGCGGAATGGTCGACCCAGTCGCGCCACAGCTTCATGCTGCACTGGTTGAGTGCATAGTGGGTCACGTCGTTGAGGATGTCCTCGGGATTGATCTCGACACCAACCTCCTGCTGATACTTGGTGTTGATGCCCGAAATGGCAGACGAGCGCATGTACACCGGATTCTCGTTTGCCTCGATCCACAGGACGTTGGCCCCGTTCATCGCCGCAAAGCTGGCGCACGGCGAGCCGGACTGGCCACCACCGATGACCAGAATCTCGCAGTCCAGAGTCTCTGCGACACTTGCCTCGTCGATCTCGGGAGCAGCGCCCAGCCAGTCGCTCGAGGTTGCCTCGGCCGTGTCTTCCTCTGCGATGGCCATGCTCGTGGCACCTGCAAGAGCCGCCGCACCAGCGAGGGCAGCAGTTCCCGCGACGAGGCCGCGCCTGGTGATCTTCTCAGTCATTTTTGCCCCTTTCTCCGAACGTTGCACTCATCTACTCGTTTGAGACGACATGAGCCGCTTGCTCAGACATGCATGCCGACACGGAACCGCTAAGCCCATCCGCACGAGACACCGGTGGCATGTGGTCTGTCTCAAACTCTACGGAAACCAAGAACATGAGGTCGGATGATTTTCGGCAACTTTTTGTCATCTCGAATATCATTATGTCCTAATGATGACAAATGGGGGATTCCATGCATATTCAGGCGAGAGGTATTACCAGCAAGGTGATGCGCTTCCTTTCGAAGAGGCGAGAGATGATCTGGCTCGTTGAGTACTCGTGTGCCTTGGGAATCCTTCAGGCACTCGCCCATATTCCCATGTTGCTTGGCGTGGTCAATATGGGTGCAGGCAGGGCATTTGCCACAAGCCCTGTCATCGTGGCGGTCTCGCTGCTCAGCATGGTCCTAACTTTCAACCTCGACAACATGACACGAAGCCATCGGGCAGACACTAAAAGCTCCTGCTTTGTCTCCCTGTCGACATCAACCCTGCTGATCGTGTTGGGTTCGTTTTGCATCTACGGCACGAGCCTATGCCTGCCAGCCCAGACAGCTTCACACCAAACCATCGCGCTCGTCTTGTCATGCGTGGGTTCTGCGATCATGGGTGCAGGGGTAACCCTCTCCATGGTTCACCTGACCCATCACCTCACGCTTCCGAGTTCAAGGGACATTGGCTTCATCTTCTGTTCGGCCTGTCCTATTGGCTCGTGCCTGACCATCCTTTTGTCTGCCTTAGAAAGCAGTGCTGCCGCTTGCATTCTTATCGTCGCCATGGGCCTTGGGGCAGCCTTTCTTGTCCATAACGCAGCCAAAAATGTGCCCACGACGATACCCCAGGAGTCCCAGTCCGTCTCAGATATCCTTGGCACACCGAGGACTATCGATAGATGGCGCGCGACGATAGCGCTGGCGGTTTCGGTTTTTACCGGAGCAATGCTTATTCTCTGCGCGACCAAAAGCAGTGGTTTCTCAGATAACGTACTGATATCTTATCAAGACAATCATTTGCTTTATTTTTCATTATCAATTATTATAGCAAGCATTATTTATATTTTATTTTATAAGCTATCTAAAGTTATATCCCTAACATTTGCCTTCAGGATAGCACTCCCCGTGATTGGGGTTGCCTCACTTGCCTGCGCCTTCGGAAGCCACGTCATCGCCGTTGTCGTACTGTGCTCGTTTGCCCTCACTTTTCTCGACTGGGCAATGCTGTTGTTTGGCCTCTTGATGCTAAGGGCTGACATGTCATATGACGGCAGGCGCGCGTTCAGGGCACGCTCCGGGCAAATGGTCGGCATCGCCATGGCAATGATTGCATCGACGTTCGCGCTACAGGGGCTCGATGCCAGCCACCTCTGCCTTATCCTCATAACCCTGGTCATGGCCACGTTCGTCATCTGCGTTCCTATCCAGGAAGCCCGCTATACTGGCCTGTCATTCGACAAGCAAAAGCAGCTTGGCGCCCTCGACGGTCTTGATCGCCAACGCTACTCGGAAGCCGTTGTCCAGTTTGATCTAACCGCACGAGAGGCGGAGGTCCTCGCGCTGCTCATGACCGATCTCGACAATGCCGGGATAGCACGACGGCTCAACGTCTCACGACCGACGATCAACACGCATGTCCAGCACATTTATGCAAAATGTAATGTGCATTCTCGCCAGGAGCTGGCAACAAAGATAGGGCTCAATTACTCAGGCAAAGGCAGAGATTTCGAGAAGGGCAGACCATGAAGGATGACATAGGCGTCGCCAGCTCTGACATGCAATCTAATCAACGTTATAAACGACTCGAAAAACTACGAGCACTTACACGCTCGATTGAAAGGGACACAAAATCTGAGCCCACGTGGGATGAGAGAGTATCTGACAAGGACATTCTCGGAAAAGAGAGAATGAGACACTTTAGGTAGGACGCTTCTCGACTCCAGCATCATCCTCGACTATCTAGGATCCGAGCAACGGCCGAGCTGATAAATGTCGATGTCATAATCACGCGTGATAAGCGTGCCTTCACACGCTCATCAGTACCCAGCATAGACGCACGTAGCTTCTGTGGAAGGCTTATTACCTGATGACCGGCACGCGCATCGTCACCCGCGCGCCGGTCACCACGCCTCGGGCATCGAGGCGATTCGCCAGTTCGATATTGCCGCCGTGCGCACGGATGATGTCGCTGGCGCTTGCCAGGCCTATGCCATAGTGCTTGCCCAACGCCGCGCCCGAGCGTGCCGCGTCTCCCCTGAAGAACCTCTCGCAGCCGTGCTCGAGGGCTTTGGGAGAAAAGCCGGGACCATCATCCTCCACCGTAATCACGAGATGCCCGCCACCCGCCACGGCACCTGCCGCGTCATCCGTAGGTATCGTATCACCCGCTGGCGTTGTGTCACCAGCAGGCCCATCTGCGCTGACGGTTCTACCACGCTGCATCTGGAACATGATCCCAACCATGCCACCTGCAGGCGCATGATCGCAAGCGTTTGAGACGACGTTCATGACGGCACGGACAAGTGAGGGGAGATCGGCGCAAACAGTGCACGACGCCACATGCTGCTCGAAGTCCAATCGCACCTTGGCCGCACGCATGAGGGGTTCGGCTGCGGCACGCACCTCATCGGCAAGCGTCGTCGCCTCGACGGGCACGAGCTCGCCGACCATGGCCTCGCCGCGCGACACCTCGATGAGCAGGCGCACGTACGCGTCAAGGCGCTCGGTGCCGCAGGCGGCGTCGTCTGCGGCGGCTGCGATGTCGGCGAGCCTGTCGCCAAGCGGGCCGGTCGCAGGCGTTGGGTCATGTCCCGGTGATGCGCAGTTTGACTCAGGCGTGGGCAAATAAAACGGCGAAGAGGCAAGGCCGGCCATGTCGCGCGCTTCCTCAGCGACGTATTCGGCGTTGGCGCGCACCACCGTGAGGGGCGTCTTAAGATCGTGCGCGAGCGCTGCTATTTGGTCGCGCTGCGCCTGCTCGGCACGCCAGCGGGCGTCGAGTGACTCGGCCAGAGACGCCCGCATACGCTCCATGGCAGCAAGCACATCGTTTATCTCGCGCACGTTGCTCGTGCCCACCGCAAAGTCAAGGTCACCACAGGCAACGCGCCCCGCCGCTTCGGTAAGGGGCCCCATCTTGCGAGCAATGACGCGGCCAGCTCGGCGAGCCACCAACGCGACGGCCATGATACTGGCAAGACCACCTGCGGCGAGCATCATGTTCTGCGGGTTCGGAAGCGCGTCGCGCAGGTCGCGGGAGACGAACTGGGGCATGTACGTGCTCACGAGAACACACGTGGTGCCATCGGCCAGATCGAACACCGCATAGGTGGCGCCACCGCTCCCCGTCACCAGTGCCGGCTCGGCACTCGGGTTCGCGCCGTCGTGCGACTCGGCCATCTCGGAGCCAGTTTGCGGCGCGACAGTCCCCTGCCCTGCATCGCCAGCGCCCTGCATCAGGTCGCGCGCCACATCCAGAGCGACGTCCAGGCGCTCGCCGGCGAGGTCGCTTTCGAGCACCGTGCCGTCAGCGTCTACCAACACGTAGCGATAGGCGGTCGGCACCACGTCCTCGCTGAACGATGAGGCGGCGCGGATGGAGTCGACCGTGGCGCCGACGTTGCCAGACCCGTAGTTCGCCGAATAGACGAAGCCTAGGCGCATCATCCAGCTGAACAGGGCAAATGTGACAAACCACACGAGGCACAGCGCCACGGCAAGGTACGCGAAATAGCGCACGATGACGACGGAGAGAGGCATGCCACGGCGGGCGCCCGCAGAAGCAGATGCAAGCGGCGCGGGCAGCGGCGCCGCAGCTACCGGTGTCCGGCCTTTCGCCTGGCCTGTTGTTTTGTCCGCCATGCGCCCCATCCCTAGACCTGCCATTTGTATCCCATCCCCCACACCGTGGCGATTGGGTCGGAGCCGAGCGCGGCGAACTTCTTGCGGGCGCGGCTCATGTGCATGGAGATCGCCGTGTCGTCGGCGTCACTCTCCCACCCCAAGGCTGCCTCGCGGATCTGGGCGCGCGAGAGCACCTGCCCGCGGCGGCGGGCCAGAAGCTCACAGATCTCATATTCAGTCGGCGTGAGCGGCACCACATGCTCGCCCACGAACGTCTGCCGGGCATTCAGGTCAAAACGGATGTTGCCGAAGCCCAGCGCGTGGGTGTGCTCCCGTCGCTCGCGCCTGAGATGCGCGGCAACCTTGGCCCTGAGCTCGGCGGCACCGAAGGGCTTGCGGATATAGTCGTCCGCCCCAAGGCCGTATCCCATGACGGCGTCGTCCTCGGCAACCTTGGCCGTCAAGAACAGGATCGGCCCGTCGAAGGTCGGGCGGATCCGTCGCACCAGCTCAAAGCCATCGAGTCCGGGCATCATGACGTCGCAGATGATAAGATCGTACGGCGCCAAGTCCACCCGCTCCGCCTGCAGCGAGTCGACAAGGCACGTAACCTCATGTCCATCGCGCGACAGTATGCGGCTCAGGGCGTCGAGTATGGCCTGCTCGTCATCGATCGCCAGCAAGTGGGCCACACCTCACACCTCCCCAAGTGCCTCGCGGGCCTCCTGTGGAATCTCACCCTCATCAACAGCCCAATAATAGACGCCCGAGTCGCCTTTTGCCTTGATCTCGAGAAATCCTACGCCAGATGCCTTACCTCCAAACGAGATGATCTGCACGTGCAAGGGGTCGCCTGCCGCTGTCACGGCATCAAGATCATACACATAGTTAGCGCCCGACCCGGTGGCATCCGCATACGACCCGCCGTAATCGTCTGGCTGTGGGGTCCGTGCGTACACGATCTGCTCGGGCACTGGCGCCACGCGGTTAAAGACCGACTTCGCGACTGCCATCATGCCGCTGTTCGCACACCCCGTCGCACTTGCCAGGCACGCAAGCGCGACCAAGGCGCACAGAAGCGCCCACACAACGCGCCATGCCCGCCATGCCGGTGTCTTTGGCCCAACCACCCCCGCGCCACGTCCCTCACGCATCTCTTCTCCTATCCTCGAAGCAGCCAAACCACGCCAGCATCGCCATCACGCCGACCAGCGCGCCAGCGACGCAGAGCAGCCCCGTCTGCAGGAGCGCGCCCGTAACCTGCGCGACCGCCGGCGCGTCGAGCACCGCACGAGCAATCCCAAGCTCGATGAAGAGAGACCCCATGCGTGTGGGCCATGTCAGGGGAACCACGCCCAGGATTCCACCGGAGGCGGCGGTGAGCTGACCCGTCATGAGGCCGTGGGCAAGCCCGCCGACTGCGAAGAATGACAGGATGAGCCCGACCGCGCCCACGGCGATGGTGGCGTTGCGGCCGAATCTCAGCGCAAGTGCCAGGCAGATCGCATAGACCGCGATGCTTCCGACAACCAGGCCAGGCACGCAGGCGGTGAGCGCCCACAGCGGAAGGGTCAGCCTTCCCGCCGCGAGCAGCACGGCACCGAACACGAAGATGGCGATCAGCAGCGCCGCCATTCCCATCAAAAGTAGGATGACGAGCCGTGCGGTCAGGCGCGTGCGCCGGGCAGGCGTGGCAAGCAGGTTGCCCATGGCACCGACCTCGCGCTCGGCGTCGATGTCAAGCCCGCACACGATGCTCACCATGAGCGGCATCATCGCGCCGAGCAGCTGCACGTAGGCGTCAGCGCCAAGAGACGGGTTCCACGCAGCCACGGAGAAGTACGCCCCGCACGCAAGGCCGGCGACGATCCCACAGATAATGTGCAGCGCGACCAGAGGCGAGCGCCTCAGGCGCAGCGTCTCGGCATGCAGCGCCCTGCCCAGCGTCACGCGGGGCATGCGTCCTGCAGCACCCTTATCACGAAATCCCGTCATGACCGCTCCTCCGCCCTCGAAAGCCACACAGCGCCGATGGTCGTCAGCACCACGAAAAGCGCCACTGCGATCGCCAACGCCACGGCGGACATCCAGTCGAAGGTCCCTAGCGAGCCAGCCAGTACCACGTCCGCGCCCAAGGGCTCGCCACTGGGCAGCACGGGCAGAAACGCCGTGGGGATGATCATCGTCGCGGCAGGGGGAAACGCCGGCCAGAACGGGACGAACGACCAAGCAAAGCAGCAGACGATCTGCAGCGCAAGCGGAACGAAGATGCCCGCGAGCATGCCCATGCGCGCCGTCAAGAGCATCGTTGCCGGCACCATCCACGAGCTGGCGACTGTGGTGACCAGGACGACCGCAAGCATGTCGGCCAGGTTCGGCGCATCCGCGGGACAGATGAGGGTCGCCACGAAGTACAGGGCGCATACGACGAGGTTTGACAGCAGCAGGAGCGCGACGCCCCACGTCACCTTGGCCCACCACATGCTGCCGGCAGGCACCCCCGTCGCAACGAGGTTGCGGTTCTTCAGCCGTGCGTCGGCCTGCGCGACGCAGGCGGAGGAAAGGGAGATCATGACGGCCATGAGCAGCGAGTACCAGTAGTTCCACGACGAGAAGGAAAGCGTGCCCGCCGGGTTGGCAAGCGCCGGCATCAGACCACCGAGCAGCGGAAACGGAATCGCCATGATGAGGGCAAGGCGCAGCGGCGCCCCGTGGCGGGACTTCTGGATCTCCGAGCGCAGGGCCGGGAGAAACGTACCACGAACGTCACTCATGCCGCCCTCCCCTCTCGCGCGCCCGCGCGGCACACGTCCATGAACAGCTTCTCGAGATCCTCGCCCGGGTGAAGTTCGTCCTCGTAGGCAAGGCGGCCGTTGTAGATGATGCCGATGTCGTCGGCCGTGTGCTGCACCTCACCCAGAATGTGGCTCGACACGAGGACCGTGATGCCTCCTTCGGCAAACGACCTGATGAGCCCGCGCAGATCCTCTATACCAATGGGATCGAGGCCGTTGGTCGGCTCGTCCAGAATGAGCAGCCGAGGACACGCGAGCAGGGCCAGCGCGATTCCCAAGCGCTGCTTCATGCCCATCGAGAACTGGCCGACGCGCTTTGATCCAGTACCTTCGAGGCCGACGATGCGCAGCACCTCGGCGATGCGAGAGTCGGGCAGCCCCAGCAGTGTGGTGCGCACGCGAAGGTTCTCCCGGGCACTCAGGTTGGGGTAGAGCGGCGTGGATTCGATAAGAGAGCCTATCGAATACAGGTCGTCTCTTTGCCATGGGTGTCCGTCAAAGAGGATCTGGCCCGACGTTGGCCTGAGCATCCCACAGATCATCTTGAGCGTGGTGGACTTGCCCGCCCCGTTCGGCCCGAGCAGGCCATACACGCGCCCGCGCCGCACGTGAAGGTTCACGTCCTCCACGGCAATATGGGCGTTCGCTCCCCTGCCAAAACACTTGGTGAGACCGTGCGTCTCGAGCATGCAGTCAGCACGACCGACGCCAGAACATTCCAACCCGCGTTTCATGCCTACCTCCCGTCACGTAATCCGGCACTATCGCCGGCGGCTTCCGCGTACGGGATCCAGCATGAGGGGCAGATCTAACGAAGCGATAACGATGGATAAGAATTGCGAAATCAGATGTGTCAGATATTAGTCAGCGGGCCCTTATGGTACATAGCGCATCATCCGTTCCACGACCTCGACGTCAGCGGGAAGCCATCTGACCTCGCGCAGCTCGTTGATGCCCAACCATCTCATGGCCTCATGTTCGAGCAGGCAAATCCGCTGCCCCGGCGCCACACGGCAGGTGAAGCAGTCCATCGAGAGGTGAAACGTAGGATAGTCGTATTCGACCGTCATCAATAACCTGATGTCAGTAAGCTCGACGCCCAGCTCCTCCCGGATCTCGCGAGCGCATGCTTGGGCAGGGGCCTCGCCTTCCTTGATCTTGCCACCAGGAAACTCCCACCAGTCTTTGTATTCGCCATAGCCGCGCTGGGTTGCGAGAATCTCGCAAGGCAAGGTGCCTTCCCGCAAGATAACGGCTGCGGCGACGCGCACGCATGGACGCACCGATTCTGTGCGGGCGGGCAGCTCGGCATTATTTGCCAAGTTCGCTCCCTCCATGATTCCCACCTCCATCATCCGCCAGACCTATCGTCTCAGTCGAATTATCGACCGCGTTGGATGTCAGCTTGCCCCGGCAGACATCATCGAGTGGCACCTCACGAGAACGCGTTGGGTAAGCCCTGCCGCTTGGGTCGTCTGCATGTCGCTCACACCTAAGGGCAGGAGTATCAGTCCCCGCCGTCTCCGCCGTCACCCCCGGAGTCAGAGTCGCTATCTCCGTCGCTCGAGGAGGAGAAGTCTCCCCCGAACCCGCTTCCAAAGCCGCCGCCCAGGTCATCATAGTCCCCATCGATCACCTTGGCGTCAGATTCGCCCACAGCGCGCCACACCTCCGTCCTGGCATCGTTCATCGTAGAGTCAAACATCTTGCCGGCCCCGTCACCGGCCCCGCCCGAACCATTCCATAGCAGGTAAGAAGCCATCATGTCACCCGTGGGCCCAGCTTCTCCCCCCGAGATACCCGATATGTCGATTTTCCTCATCCACGCTGTCACCCGCGTAGAAACCCCAAGCGTCACTGAGATGACGAGCAGCTCCCCCCAGTCGCTCACGTCGGCCATGTCGGCTTCCTTGAGCTTGGGGATGTCACGCAACCATGCCCGCAATCCGACGAGCTTGGCATATATCTCATTGCCCTCGGATGACCGGCGCCTCATGCGCTTACCCACCGCACGCCAAACGAGGCCGGTGACGCCGAGGGCGACTATGCCGGGCTTTGAAACAAAGAGGGGAAGGAAGAGCAACACGCATGCGATTATGATGATGACAGTCCCGCCAAAGCGTACGTACAGGCCAACCCGCTTGGTGTCCTCATCAAAGAAGCCCCGTTCCTTCGCCCTACGCGTCACGAGGCTTTCCCAATCCTTGTGCCGCCGATAAAACCCCGGCGCGTCTTGGCGCGCACACTCAGCAACGTCGGAGATCAGCATACTCATGCCCGGTACCAGACCGCCCCGCTCCTCCTCATCGCACGAAGCCCCATCGACAGGCACGCCAGCCGTCTCGAACAGCAGAAACAGCGTCGCCAGATCTATGTCGTCCTCAACGTCATACACAAGCTCGGTCAGTGTCAGCCTGTAGTCATGCTCGGCAAGTCGCTTGGCACGCCCCCGCCCCTTGGCATGCGCAGTCATCGGCACGCGCTCGATCGTCACGACGCCCTGGCATATGAGACGAAGCACCGAGGCGTCCATGTCGCGGTTCTTAAGGGTCCCATCGTTCCAAAGATACCCAAGAACAGCCGGATGATCCGAGCTGGGCACTTTATGGCAGGCGGTGCCCGTCGATTCAGCAGGGAACTCTTTCCCGTAGCGTCTCCATATCCCAAAGAGAGCCAAAACAAGAACTGCTGTCACGGCAAATAAGATGACGCCCGACCAGTCCATCATCGCGGAGGCGATGCTTTCCCACACGGTCAGTGAATCCAACGTCCGCCCCTCCATTGCCCAGCACCCACTCGGCCAGTAGTTACAAGTCACCGACCACCCAGGTACCAAGAAGACTGTCACGCCTCTCGGTTCGTCACTTGCCCAGGTGTTATATCCAAGGTACGCCCGCCCTTACTTTTTATCACATTCCGTCGCCGGGTATAATCAACACGTATCAGGAGTGTACAGCGACGTGCGCCATCGATTGATCAGGGATATGCATGTCAACTGCAAGGAAAGGAGTCTCCCCATGGACAAGAAGGTCTACGAGCTGCTGAACGACCAGATCAACAAGGAGTTCTACTCGGCCTACCTCTACCTCACCTTTGCCGACTACTACGAGCAGCGCGGCCTCAAGGGCTTCGCCAACTGGTACGTGATCCAGGCCCAGGAGGAACGCGACCACGCCATGCTGTTCCGCCAGTACCTCATCAACGAGGGCGAGCCCGTCGTCATGAAGGCCATCGCCCAGCCCGACAAAACCTTTGCCAACGACCTCGAGCCGCTCGAGGCGGCACTTGAGCACGAGAAGTACGTGACCTCGCTCATCAACGACATCTATGCCGCCGCCTACGACATCCGCGACTTCCGTACCATGCAGATGCTCGACTGGTTCGTGAAGGAACAGGGCGAGGAGGAGGACAACGCCCGCACCATGATCGATAACTACAAGCTGTTCGGCGGTGACCCCAAGGGGCTCTACGCACTCGACCGCGAGTATCAGGCGCGCGTCTACTCGGCCCCGTCGCTCGTGCTGTAGGGATCGTCCAAGCGAGAACGCGACGGCAAGCCCCGTAGAACCGAAGTGTCATCTGTCATGAACAAGCCCGGTGCAGCTCATTCCCCCGAGCTAAGCTGCACCGGGCTTCGCTTTACGCATATCGCTCCACACATCGCGTCGATACACGCTCGGCGTGTTTCGTGGCATACTGAATGCATCGCCTATCTCAGCAGCATCGGAAGTCGCCACGGGCTACGCTCTTCCAGGCACGTGCGGCGACAGGAGTGGGGAGGACACGCCATGTCGAACGGACGCATCCGGAACTTCGCCGGCATCGAAGACGCGCTGCGCTGTCCCCGATGTGGCAAGGCAATGCACCTCGAAGAAACGGCCCTACGCTGCGAGGGTGGGCACTGCTATAACGTCTCGTCCAAGGGTTCGGTGAACTTCGTTCCCGACGCCAAACCCGTCGACCACTACGATCTCGAGTCGTTCGAGTGCCGTCGGCGCGTCATGGAAGCAGGGCTCTACTATCCCGTCGTGGACATGCTGCTCGGCGAGCTCGAGATGGCCCTCATCACGAGCGTTGGCACGGGGACGGGCGGGCAGCCCCAGGGCAGTGGGCAGCGCTGGCTCGTGCTGGACGCCGGCTGCGGCGAGGGGTACTTCACCCGCACCATGCGCGAGCACGTAGGCTGCGCGATAGACACCAACGAGACCTGGGCCGACTGCAGCTTTGTCGGCCTTGACTTCTCCAAGGACGCCATCCACGTCGCCGCGCGCGGAGGGGGCGACATCTGCTGGATCGTCGGCGACATCGCCCACCTTCCCTTTGCCGACCACAGCGTCAACTGCCTCATCAACGCGTTCGCGCCGGCCAACTACGCCGAGTTCAGGCGCGTGCTCACCGCCGACGGCACGCTCATCAAGGTCGTGCCGGGGCCGCGCCACCTGCAGGAGCTTCGCGAGCGCGTGGGAGGAAGCCTTGCACACGAGGATTACTCCAATCAGCGCGTGATTGACCATTTCGCCGAGAACTTCGACCTAGTCCGGCGCATCGGGGCGTGTCGGCAGGGCCCGATCGAAAAGGACAGGCTCGCCGACCTGCTGCGCATGACGCCTTTGCTCTTTGGGGTGGACATCAGCGAGGTCGACACGGAGGGACTTGGGTTCATCAGCACCGACGCCACGCTCCTCGTGGGCACTGTGCCCGCCGAATCGGATGCGGCGGCTTCGGACCGGGCGTCGGGAGCGCGCGGCGAGGCCAGGGAGTAGAAAATGTTCAACGTTGTGCTTTTCGAACCGGAGATACCGGCCAATACCGGAAACATCGGCCGCACCTGCGTGGTCACGGGATCGCGGCTGCACCTGATCCGCCCGCTGGGGTTCGAGCTGAGCGACCACATGCTCAGGCGCGCCGGCATGGGCTATTGGGGAAACCTCGACGTGCACGTCTACGACAGCTGGGCCGATTTCCTCGCACGCAACAGGCTTGACGAGAGGGAGGCGCGGCGCGAAGACAATGGGAACACCAGCGCAGAACCCATGTCACAAGCCTTTCCAGCGCCCCGCGCAGGTCTGCACCTCCTTACGAAGAAGGCTCGCAAGACCTACGCCGAAGCATGCTATAAGGACGGTGACTACCTGGTCTTCGGTAAGGAGAGCACCGGTATCCCCGAGGAGCTGCTCGCCGAGATGCCCGACTGCTGCGAGCGCATTCCCATGCTCCCCGACGCCACGACGCTCGACAACAACGAGGCATGGCGAGCACAGGAGAGACACCTGCACCAGCAGGGACCCAACGCAAGGCCAACCGGCGACGCGGCAGGCCCAACCGGCGCCGGCGCCAATGCCTCTCCCCTGTGCCATCAGGATATCTGCGGCAACTTCATCGAGCCAGATGACTTTCGCATCAGCTCGCTCAACCTGTCCAACGCGGTGGCCATAGTGCTGTACGAGGCGCTGCGCCAGACGGGCTTCGCGGGGATGTAGCGCATCGCAGTGAAATCCTGTCAGATGCGCTATCAAACAACGTACGCCAGAGTGCTGGCTGACACCCCACCAGACAGCACTCGCGACTGGAGGCGCGTCAGGGCCCTAGATCTCCTCGACCTCACCCAGGAACCACTCGATGTGGCCGCAATTCGTGCAGACAAGCATGTTCACCGGACTGCTGGTCAGGCTTGAATCCTGAAACGTGAGGCCGGCGGCATTGAGGCGGCCCTTTGCCCTGTCGAACGTCATGCCGCCGCAGTGGTGGCAGCTCACCTTCTCGCCCGCCACCTCGTAGAGAGATCCCTCGTCATCATTCATGGCGTCGCGAAAACTCGAGAAGAAGCCCATGGCTCTTTCCTCCCTCGGTTGTTGCCCTACCGTGTTCGATGCGTGAGAGGCGCACAGCCGTCCATCGGCATCCGGCACCCCCGTTGCGTCTGCATGAATATCAGATCACACCATTCACGTCAACGAAGAATCCGAGCAGCAACGCAAAGGGAGGCCGGTCTCGCCTTGAGACGGGCCTCCCCTGTGACGTTCAGACCGACAGCCGCCACCAGGAGCACCCCGGCGACATGGCAGGTCTTGATATCCTACTCGGTGATCTCCTCGAACTGGTCGGCGCCCACGCCGCAGATGGGGCACACGTAGTCGGCCGGGAGCTCCTCTCCCTCATAGATGTGGCCACACACCTTGCAGCGCCACTTGCGCGTGGTGCCCGTAGAGGCGGCGTCGGCGGAGTCGGAGGCAGCAGCCTCGCCGTCGGAGGAACCCTCGGCAGGCGCAGCCTGCTGCGTCTGGTCGCCCTCGGCGCCGCCGACGGTGCCGGCGGAGACGTCTGCATTGTCACCCGACGCCTCGACGGCGGCCGCAGCGGAGTCATCACCGGCAAGGGATGCGGCGATGGCCTGCGCCATGGTCTCGAGCTCGCCCACGTTGGCCTCGCTGGTGGTGGAACGCAGCGTCACCATGGTGCCGACCTCGGTCATGTTGGGCATCTGGGCAACGATGTCCTTCATGAGCTGGCCGGCTGCCGGCGACCACGAGCCGTTCTCGATGAACGACACGTGACGGTTCTGCATGTTGTGGGCAACCAGGTCGTTCAGGAAGTTCTTCATGTTGGTGAAGATGCCCATGTTGTAGGTGGCGCTGGCAAACACCAGGTGGCTGCAGCGGAACGCCTCGGCGATGAGCCAGCTCACGTGGGTCTTGGAGACGTCGTACACCTTGACGTTGGATACGCCGGCGTCAGAGAGCTTGGCGGCCAGGATATTGGCCGCGTTCTCGGTGCCGCCGTAGATGGAGCCATAGAAGATGGCCACCGCGTCATCTTCGGGCGTGTAGCTGCTCCACTTGCTGTACTTGTCGAGAATCCAGTCTAGATCCTGGCGCCAGATGGGGCCGTGCGTGGAGCAGAACATCGAAATGTCGAGCGTGGAGGCCTTGGCCAGCACGTCCTGCACGTTCTGGCCGTACTTGCCCACGATGTTGCAGTAATAGCGACGTGCCTCGGCGAGCCACTGCTCGTCCTGCGTGAAGTTGACCTGGTCGGCGTAGATATTGCCGTCAAGCGCGTTGAACGTGCCGAAGGCGTCGGCCGAGAACAGCACGCCGTTGGTCGCGTCGAAGGTCATCATGACCTCGGGCCAGTGAACCATGGGGGCCTCAACAAACGCAAGGGTGTGCTTGCCGATGGTGAGGGTGTCGCCCTCGGCGGCGATGATGCTGCGGTTTGAGATGTCCAGGCCGAAGAACTGCTGGATAAGCGCAGCCGCGGCAGCAGTGGTGACCACGGTTGCCTCGGGGAAGCGCGAGAGAACCTGCGAGATGGCGGAGCTGTGGTCGGGCTCCATGTGGTTCACGACCAGGTAGTCGATCTTGCGACCAGCAAGCACGGCCTCGAGGTTCTCGAAGAACTGGCCGGTGACGGAGCGGTCGACCGTGTCGATCAGCACGACCTGCTCGTCAAGCAGCAGGTAGGAGTTGTAGGCAACGCCATGCTCGAGCGGGTAGGCGTTCTCGAACAGGGCGAGGCGCTTGTCGCTTGCGCCGACCCACCACAGGTCATCGGCTATCTGGCGAGCGTTAGCCTGACCAGAGAAGATGTCGTTGGTAAACGACGACTCACTCGAGGTCTGCGACTCCTCCGCTGCATTCGCGACACGAAGGCCGCTCAGCGCCGCCAGGGCAGCTGCGCCGCCGATAGTGGCCTTCATGAATCCACGACGACTCGTACCAGTTGTCTCTGCCATTTCGTTCCCCTCTCGCATCAACATGTCTGACGTGCGCTTGAGATGCGACCTCCCAAAGGCCAAGATCAAGCAAGTAGAACGGCAGTCGCATCGAGGCATATTTTCCTAGTTTCTAACAAGGAAAATATGGTTACAGTATACTCTCTTACCGTGACGCATGCGATCACCATTCCCAACATAACGGTGTCCACATGGAATCGGGGAAGCCTGTCCCCCGACGGATTCGCATATGGCAGACGGGATCTGGTCAAAGTAACCAATCCCCCGGCATAGCCGGGGGCTTTAGATGGGCCCCGGAGGGGCATGGTACCGCAGCGGCCGGGCCGCAGCGGCCGTG
>CAWVLT010000025.1:0-105241 GCA_963930185.1 Coriobacteriia bacterium
CTCCGTCCGTCGGCAAGATGATACCGCTCGGGGATGTCGCAGTCACTCGGCTGCAGAAGTGCTACCCACTAGAAATTTCGAAGAGCCAAAAAGAGGCCCAGCGCAAGGAGGCAGGCAATTCGAAGGGAGCGTTTAGCATGGCAAAGCAGGATAGCAGCGCGCATCTCGTTGATCGTCGCGGGTTCGTGGCGGGAGCAGCGGCACTGGCGGGGACCGGGATCGCTGCGAGCGGCATGCTCAGCCCGTGGGCAGCGCGCGCGGCCGAGGACGGCGAGGCATTCGAGCAGACCGTCGAGTGGGATGCCGAGTACGACGTCGTGGTCATCGGTCTGGGCGGCGCTGGCTGCGCTGCATCTATCGAGGCGGCGGACGCGGGAGCGAAGGTCCTCGTCCTGGAAAAGGCGCCCGAGGCATACTGCGGCGGCAACTCCTCGGTCTGCTTCCAGTGGATCGCCTACTCCGAGACCGAGACGCGCCAGGAGTGCCTGGACTTCTTCAAGCTGCTGCGCGGCGACTGGGCGACCCCCTCTGACGAGATGCTCGAGGTCTACGTCGACGCCATTCACGAGAACTGGGACTGGCTCGAGAAGCTCGGCGCGCCCAACCTCACCATCACCGACTGCTATTACGACTTCCCCGACTTCCCCGGCTCTGACGCCTATCACGAGCTCACGGTCGACGGCGTGAGCGGCTTTCGCGAGGGCGAGCAGGCCGGTGGCGGCGGCATGGCCTACAACCTCATCCGCGACAACGTGCTGAGCCGCTCCGACATGATCGACGTGTGGTACGAGGCGCCCGCCACGCATCTCATCCAGGACCTGGCAACCAAGATCATTCACGGCGTAGTCGCCGAAGTGGCCGGTCAGGAGATCAAGGTCCGCGCCAAGAACGGCGTGGTGCTCGCCTGCGGCGGATTCGAGAACAATCCCGAAATGCAGCAACACTACTTCCAGCACGAGTTCTGGCCCTCTCTGGGCTGCGCATACTGGAACGAGGGCGACGGCATCAAGATGGCTCTCGAGGTGGGCGCAGATCTGTGGCACATGAGCAACAGCGCCACCCAGAACTACGAGTTCTACAACGAGGAGGCAAAGACCCCGCAGTTCTGCTCGCTCACCTATGGCGCCGCCAAGGGAATCTACGTCGGCACCGACGGCTCGCGCGTCTACGACGGGGCATCCTACCACGGTAAGGTCCTCTATGCCGGCGAGTACATCGCGCCGTTCCTCCCCTGCAAGTACTACTATCTGTTCGACCAGGGAATCCTCGATCAGGGGCAGATTGGCTCGCAGCTCTCTGACGACCTTGCCTGGGAGATCGAGCACGGCTGGATCCAGAAGGCGGACACGCTCGAGGAGCTCGCTGGGATCCTGGGCATGGACGAGAATGCCGCCGCCATGCTCGCCACCACGGTCGATGACTACAACGGCTTCTGCGATGCCGGATATGACCCGGTCTACCACCGCACGAGCCAGCTCGTCGCCCTGCGCACCGCGCCCTACTACGCCATGCGCATGGCCCCCATCACCACCAACACTCAGGGTGGCCCCGTCAAGAACCCCAAGTGCGAGGTGCTCACGCCCAGCGGCGAACCCATCCCGCATCTCTTCGAGGCTGGCGAGCTCGGTGACATCTGGAGCAACCTCTACCAGGCGGGCAATAACTTCGGCGGCGCCCTGGCCATGGGCCGCATCGCCGGGCGCAACGCCTGTGCGGCCAAGGACGACGTGCTGCAGGACAGCCTGCTGTCTGGCGAGGGATTCCAGCCCGAGCCGGCCGAGGAAACCGTATACGAGTGCGGCGAGAACCAGTACATCGGCCGCGGCAAGGGCAAGGGCCAGGTGCCTATGGTGGTGCGCGTGACCATGGACGGGGATGCGATCGCCGACGTCGAGATCCTCGAGCAGTACGAGACGACCGGCCTGTCCGCAGTCGCGCGCGGCCTTGAGGAGATGCCTGCTGCCATCGTCGCCGCAAACGGCACGGACATTGACATCACCACCGGCGCAACTCGCACGGGCATCGGTCTGGTCTCGGCCGTCGAGGACGCCCTGAGCCAGGTGAAGTAAGCGTCACCCGTGGCCTTGTGCCATTCGAAGCCTCGGTGCCTGTGACTCAGAACCCATGGCCGGCCCTCGGAATCCACGCCAACCACGTGGGCCGAAGGCCGGCCTTTGAGTTCCCAGGACACACATGCCAACTTTGCCTAGCTCCTTCGCCACGGACATGACGAGAGACTGGTACTATCAACACGGCTCATCATCAAGGGGACAATCAAGCAACGCGACCACGGGGAGGAAACGTTGGACATAGAGATGCTGCGCACGTTCGAAAACGTCCTGCTCTACGCAAGCATCACCGAGGCAGCGCGCCGGGGCTTCCTCTCCCAGCAGACGGTGAGCAAGCGCATCGTCAGTCTGGAAAAAGAGCTGGGGTGCGAGCTCATTCATCGCACCACACCCATAACCCCCACGCCGGCCGGAAAGGTGCTGCTGCGATACTCCGGCACGATCCTCAACGAGTACGACAAGATGAGCCGCCTGATCAAAGAGGTGTCCTCCCACCCGGCTGGCGAGATACGCCTGCGCAGGTATGGCACCAACACGTTTGCCAAGATAGCCTCGGGGCTCACCAAGGTCATGGTGGACGAACGCCAGAACATCGAGCTCAACTGGGTAACTACCAACGAGGATGACATCTCGCTGCTGCTAGGGGACAAGATCGACATCGGCTTTCGTCACTACATCACAAAGAACGGAAGCGCCTTCGAAGGGGTCGAAGGGCTTGAGTCCACGCCGCTCGAATCGGTCCGCTTCCCTCTGGCGTTTGCGGTGAGGGAAGGACACCCTCTGCTTGAGGAGTCGGAGCCTTCCCTGCGAGACATCGCTCAATTCCCGATCGCAATCCCCTCGTTCGCATCAAACGGGGCCGTGGCACGCGCCGTGACGGAGCTTCTCGAGCGCGAGAAGATCCCCGCGACCTTCTCCGTTGTGTACTGCGAGACCACGATTGGCTACTACTCGGTCTGCGGCGAGAACTCCCTCATGCTGACCGCCGGCAGAGGATCAAACGGCTTCTCGCCCGACGGCATAAGCTTCGGCATAGCCTACGTGCAGCCACATGATGCCGAGTACAGCTGCGAGTCGTACGCACTGTACAAGGCGGGTAATACCAATCCCTATATGGGCTACGTGCTAGACAAGATCCGGGAGATCGACGGGGAAATCGCAGGAAACGCCAAGCCATGAACACGCCACGTCGCTAGGATCGTTCCACGCCGTCCTCATTTGGGACTCTCATGATCAGCCCTGACGCAAACCGGGGCGCTTTGCTTCGGATCTTCGGATCTTTCTGACATATATGCCAGACGAGGGAGTAGAATCAAAGAGAGCGTGGTATCATGAATTCAGTAAGCTCGCTTGGCCTCTGTCTTTTGACATGCACACTAGCGGGTTTTGTCGTTCTTGGGGGATCGGAAAGCCATGGAATATGCCAAACCGTTTCTCGCTTTCGACGAGCAGGCCGACCTGCTAATGCAAGAGCGTGGCATGATCGCAGATCGAGATGCACTCATCTCTCGCCTACAGAGCGTTGGCTATTATCGCCTAAGCGGATACTGGCATAGATTTAAGAAACATGATGCTGAGTCACTTGCTTGAGTGCATTGCACTAGAAACGAGCTGGCACAGTCAACTGCTTGGTCTGGTTGGCACCCTATCCCTACGAGACCAAGAGCGCATGGGTTTTACAGGAGGCTGGGAAAGATGCCCCATCTGGTCAAAATGGGCAACAGAGATAGGCTGAGCGAGGACAACCGAGCATTGGAAGCGCTAACCCGGTCGGTGCTTCCCCTCGCAAAGGAAATTCGCGCCCTACACGAAAAAGCATGCGCAGCCTATGCCCCCATGGTCGAGCAGGCATGCGCGGGAAACCTTTCCCGATCCGAACTCAGTCACCTGCTTGACGGAATGCTCGACTTTGCAGGCGCCAGCAAGATGCTCGCCATGTACAAACGCGTGCTACGACGGTATCTGTACGTATACCCCGAGACCGTCTACGGCTACGTTATGGCCTGGCGTGAAATGTACGACGCCGACGACGAGGTCGCATCGGATAGCGATCCTGCATAGCCCGCCGACGTCCGCGCATCCCCACGTCAGCCCGAGCGGGCAGGTGGATTTATGCTGGCCACCAGATGCGGACCAGCGGCAACAGGGCACGCGTGTCCCCGTCGGCATGGTCGTACGACTCAACATACAGGCGAACAAAGCCATCGAGATCAAGAAGCTTTACCGGGACGTTGGCGCGGTCGGCCTCGTAACGCGCCTCGAGCGTAAAGCCGCCAGTGCTCACGTACAGGCCGCAGTCCGTCGAGCGTAGGCCACCGATGAACGCGCGGACTTGGGGGGCGTCTACCTTGCCCTTGCGATGCTTGACTTCGGCGACGATTCTCGGTGACTCAAACCCAAGGGCATCGGGGGACGCCATCACGTCCCTGCCGCCATCCGAACCCCTTGAAGTCACGCAGGCACGATAACCCATGGACCTCAGAAGCCCTGCCGTCAGCTGCTCCATATCCTGCCAGCTCAGGGCGTTTACGCGATCCTTTATGCGCTCGATACCGTCGTCATACGTCGCATAGCGGGCGTCCTCGTCGTTATCCGCCTCAGGGCTATCGGTATCAGGGAGAGCTCCGTCCGACAGCGACGACGCCGCCTTCTCTATGTCGGCCATGACTTCGTCAGACACAGCGAATATCGTAGAGATGGAGCCGAGCGAGTTTCTGGATGACGAAGAGAGGGCATCACGAGACGCCTCGCTATCCCAGCCGACGCTACGTGTGTATGTCACGCCGTCAATCTCATTTTCAGGCGTGCAATCCCCCGTCACGCGCCCAACGTGATACAGACGCGACTGCGGGTCATACATGACAACCGTCTGACCCTTTGACAGGTCATGTGCAAAGCGACAAACCTGGCCAACGGCAGCGGAGATTTTTGACCGGCTCTCACCGGGGTGTGCTTCTTCATAGGCAACGCGAATCTGACAACGAGACATGGAAGAAATGTCAGCACCCCCGAAGTCCCACCCGATGCCGATCATGCCCCTCTCAAGCCAGTCAGTGGCATATACGCCCCCACGTCCCGCGCGAATCATCCAAGCACCCATGGCATCCTCCCATAGATCTCACGCGTGCATACAAATTGACCGTCACGGTCAATGGCAGAATCGTTCAATCACCCAAAACAAGTAGTGCCTAAAACAGATACTTTGACATGCATGCCTCCACCACAAGCTGGTCCTAAACCCATTGTCCACCATCTTGCAGGTTTTATTATCAAGCCAAGACGCACATTAAACAACCGCTCAAACTCTCCTTGCCCCACTTTGTTAGAATGTTGCCAGTTATTGTGTATGTCCTATGTCAGAATGTGGACAGATTGCCTCCGAAGCACTTTGGGCCCCTTGCCTCGGAAACGGAGCCAGGAAGCTCTCGCGAACCCAGCTCCGGATTCAACAGCTGTTTGCATTCAGCGTCACAAATGGGAATGGGCAGCTCATGGTCGATGCTTACATACCAGCTGGATACACAGACTCGGCAATGCCGATGAATGAGGACTTCTACGAGCAGGCGATCATCGAGCACCTGCACGACGACCTTGGCTACGAGTTCCTGCATGGGCCTGACGTCGAGAGGTCAACGCCCGACTACCGGGACGTGTTTCTACCCGGGATTCTCCAGAGCAGCCTAAGACGCGTCAACCCTAAACTTCCTGCCAACGCAATTGAGCAGGCAATTCTAAAGATCTCAAATGTCGAGGGCACGTCTCTCTACCAGAAAAACGAAGTCTTTGCCGACTACCTCCAGTCTGGTATCGAGGTTCGCTACTTCGATGGGAAAGAGGAACGCGATGATATCGTCTACCTCATTGACTACGAGCATCCCTTGAACAACAGCTTCCACGTAGTCAACCAGTGGACCTTCGTTGAATACTCGGAGAAACGTCCCGACCTCATCGTGTTTGTGAACGGCATGCCGCTCGTGATCTTCGAGCTCAAGAGCCCCTCGCGCGAGGAGACCGACGCATCGGACGCATACAAGCAGCTTCGCAACTACATGAAGCACATCCCGTCGCTCTTTGTACCGAACGCCTTCTGCGTCATGAGCGACCTGACCGAAACACGCGTAGGAACCATCACGGCAAATGAAGATCGCTACGTCGCATGGAAGAGCATCAACGGCAACTACTCGGAGACCGAACACGCCGACTGGAAGACTATGCTCGACGGGATGCTCCCAAAAGAGCGCCTCATCGACATCGTGCGCAACTTCATATGCTTCAATGACTCTTCAGACAAGATCGTAAAGATCCTCGCCGGTTACCATCAATACTTTGCCGTTCGCAAGGCGGTTGAACGTGCGGTTGAAGCAGTGGCCGGCAACGGAAAAATCGGCGTCTTCTGGCACACGCAAGGATCGGGCAAGTCTTTGTCTATGGTCTTCTTTGCACACCTTGTGCAGCAGCGGCTGGACAGCCCAACCATCGTGGTCATAACGGACCGCAACGACCTCGACGACCAGCTGTATGCCCAGTTCGGGCGCTGCAAGGGGTTCCTACGTCAAGAGCCTGTCAAAGCAAAGTCGCGTCAGAACCTCAAAGACTTGCTCGTCGGTCGCGAGGCCAATGGCATCGTCTTCACCACCATGCAGAAGTTCACTGACGGCGACGAGCCGCTGTGCGACCGACGCAACGTGATCGTGATGGTCGACGAGGCGCACCGCGGCCAGTACGGACTCGCCGAGCGAATGGACGAACATGGCAAAGTAAGCGTAGGTGCCGCGCGCATGATGCGCAGGGCTCTGCCCAACGCAAGCTACATCGGCTTCACGGGCACGCCCATCGCTACCGAGGACAAGAACACTCGCGAGGTATTCGGCGATTACATCGACGTATACGATATGACACAAGCCGTAGAGGACAACGCGACGCGCCCCGTCTTCTACGAGAGCAGGGTCGTCGCCCTGCATCTCGACCAGGAGGCACTTTCCCGCCTCGACGCGGTGTACGCCGAGTATGCCGACGGAGCAGATGGTGCCAGCGTCGAGCGGAGCAAGCACGAGCTGGGAGGGCTCGATGCAATATTCGGCACACCGGAGACCATTGAGGCACTGTGCCAAGACATCGTAGAGCATTACGAGGAGAACCGAGCCGACGTGCTCACGGGCAAAGCCATGATTGTGGCCTATTCGCGCCCCATCGCCATGAAGATCTATTACAAACTGCTCGCGCTGCGCCCTGAATGGGAGAGCAAGGTGGGCGTGGTCATGACCATGTCGAACCAGGATCCTGAGGAATGGTTCGATGTCTGCGGCGGAGCAACGCACAAGAAGGAGATGGAGCGTCGTTTTAAGAACGACGACGACCCTCTGAAGATCGCCATAGTGGTTGACATGTGGCTCACCGGATTTGACGTGCCGAGCCTCTCCACCATGTATGTCTTCAAACCCATGAAGGGCCATAACCTCATGCAGGCCGTGGCGCGCGTAAACCGCGTCTACCCCGGCAAAGAGGGAGGCCTCATCGTCGACTACATTGGTATCGCAGGGGCACTCAAGCGAGCAATGAAAGACTACACGGCGCGCGACCGGCGCAACTACGGAGACATGGACGTTGCCAAGACAGCGCACCCGAAATTCCGAGAGAAGCTGGAGGTGTGCCGCGACCTTCTTTACGGCTTCGGCTACCAGAATCGAATCTTCTCTGCAAGCAAGCAGGAGCTGGCAAGTTGCATCACAGACGGGGTCAACTGGTTGCTCGACCCAAAGCGTGCCGATCTCACGGAGGACCTGATCAAGCAGGCCCAGCTTATGAACCAGGCACTCAGTCTGTGCAAGAGCATGGTTGGTGAGCGGGACCAGCACGAGGCCGCGTTCATCAGCGTGCTTCGCGTGCAGCTGCTGCGCATACAAGGGCGCTCGGGCAGCGGTGGTGGCGGCATGTCTTACGCGGAGCTTAACCGTCGCGTCACCTCAATCCTCGAGCAGACCGTGAAGGCCGACGGCGTCATAGACCTCTTCGAGAAGGACAGTGTTGAGATATCGCTGTTCGACGAGTCCTTCCTGGAGGAAGTCGCCCGCATGCGTGAGAAGAACATCGCGGTAGAGACCCTGAAGCGCCTCATCAAAGAGCAGGTCAAGTCCTACCAGCGCACAAGCATCGTGAAGTCTCAGAAATTCAGCGAGCTTTTGCAACGAACCGTTAACAGCTACCTCAACGGCATGCTCACCAACGCCGAGGTCATCGAAGAACTGCTGAACATGGCCCGCGAGATGATGGCGGACAGCAGCGAAGCAAAGAAGCTCGGTCTCACGGACGAGGAGATGGCATTCTATGACGCAATCACCAAGCCAGAGGCCGTGAAGGACTTTTACGACAACGACCAGCTCGTCTCAATCACACATGAGCTGACCGAAACGCTCAGGAGGAATTCTACGATTGACTGGCAGCGCAAGGAAAGCGCCCGCGCCGGCATGCGGCGATCGATCAAGCGTCTGCTGCGTAAGTACAAGTACCCGCCCGAGGGAGCCGAAGAGGCCATGGAAACCGTCATGGCACAGTGTGAACTCTGGGCAGACACAAAGGTGGAGGGCTGACGAACATGGCTCGCAAGAAGAAGGATAACACGGCGGAAATAGGCTTTGAGGAGCAGATTTGGCGCGCGGCGGACAAACTGCGCGGCAATATCGATGCCTCCGAATACAAGAACGTAGTGCTTGGGCTCATCTTCCTCAAGTACATCTCGGACAAATTCGACCAGCGCCACCAGGAGCTCATTGACGAAGGCGAAGGCTTCGAGGAAGATCGTGACGAGTACACCTACAAGAACATCTTCTGGGTGCCTCGCGAGGCGCGCTGGGACACGATAGCCTCCGCCGCCCACACGCCCGAAATCGGCAAGGTCATCGACAACGCCATGCGCCTCATCGAGGCGGAGAACGACCGACTTAAAGGGATCCTTCCGAAGAACTTCGCTCGGCAGGAGCTGGATAAGCGTCGTCTTGGCGAGGTGGTTGACCTCTTCACCAACGTACAGATGGCCGAGAAGGGCGATACGCGTGACATTCTGGGCCGCACCTATGAGTACTGTCTTGCCAAGTTTGCCGAAGCAGAGGGCAAGAATGCCGGCGAGTTCTACACGCCCGCCTGCGTGGTGCGCACGCTCGTTGAAATCATCCAGCCCTACCACGGCAGGGTGTATGACCCCTGCTGTGGCTCGGGTGGCATGTTCGTGCAATCCGCCGAGTTCGTTCGCCGCCATCAGGGCAACATTAACGACCTGTCCATCTTCGGACAGGAAAGCAACCCTACCACGTGGAAGATGGCAATGATGAACCTCGCAATCCGAGGCATCGACGCTGATCTAGGACCGTCCAACGCGGACACGTTCTTCAACGACCTGCACAAAGACAAGCGGTTCGACTTCATCCTTGCCAACCCGCCGTTCAACGATTCGGACTGGGGCGGCGAGCAACTCGCGGATGACCCGAGATGGGATTTCGGAACACCGCCTGCGAGCAACGCCAACTTCGCCTGGATGCAGCATATGATCCACCACCTCGCCGAGGGCGGCCGCATGGGCATGGTGCTCGCAAACGGTTCGCTTTCCTCGCAACAGAACAACGAGGGGGAGATCCGCAAAGCCATCGTAGATGCGGGGCTCGTGGAGGGCATCGTCGCCATGCCTGACCGCCTCTTTTACAGCACCGGCATCCCGGTGAGTCTCTGGATCATCAGCAAAGAGCCCGGTCGCGAAAAGAAGACCCTCTTCATTGATGCCCGTGAGATGGGTACGATGGTGAGCCGGCGCCTTCGCGAGTTCACCGATGAAGACATTGCCAAAGTAGCTGAGGCATTCGACGCATTCCGTAAGGGCGGGCTAGAGGATGAGAAGGGCTTCTGCGCCGTAGCGAGCAACGAGGACATCGTCAGGCAGGACTACATACTCACACCGGGGCGCTACGTGGGCATCAAAGAGGAAGAGGATGACGGCGAGCCATTCGAGGAAAAGATGGCACGGCTAACCAGCGAGCTTAAAAAGTGCTTCGAGGAGTCCGACCGTCTACAAGAGCAGATCAAGAAGAACCTGGAGATGATCGGGTATGGGATATAAAGAGTCGTTTATTGAAACAGCAATTGAGGATGTCATAATCGAGATCGCCATGGGCCCGTTTGGCTCAAATATCAGGACAGATTGCTTTGTATCCGATGGCATACCAGTCTTCAACGGATCAAACCTGACGGGATACAGTACAAATGATCTTGGCTTACGCTACGTAACAGAAGAGAAGGCCAAAAGTCTCGGCAACTCGCTTGCATCACGTGGTGACATCATTGTTACACATAGAGGGACTCTTGGGCAGATTGCTTACATTCCCGCCGATTCTCAATACGAGCACTATATCATTTCGCAGAGCCAGTTTCGCTTGAAATGTGACACGACCAAGGTTCTGCCTGAATACCTTGTGTATTACTTTCATACTCCGCTTGGGAAATGGAAGCTGCTCAGTAACAAGGTGCAGACAGGTGTGCCAGCTCTTAGCAGGCCAACCTCAACCTTCAAGAAGCTTCGTATCGAATTGCCCAATCTTGAGCAGCAGTACAGGGTTTTGGAAGTAGTCCGGCCTCTCCAGGACAAAATCACCCTCAATCAGCGCACAAATGATTATTTGGCGGCGTGATGACCTTACTTCATGAGCTTTATGGCAACAAAGTAAAATGGAAAATCATAGCCGTCACGCGAGAGCACTGCGAATGCAACTCTACTTGCTGCGTTTGGATTGGGCTCGTTCGTTAAGGGCCTTTTTACCTGCATTCGATAATCATATTCCCGCAAGTACGTCAGAGATCGTTCCCAGAATGTAGCGAAATCGTTTGTTGAAACATATACGACAATAAAAACTGCAGTACCTAATGGATTGTAGTTAATGATTGCTTTGATAATATGCCTATCGATATAAGATCTGTCAATGTTTGTTAGCTTTAATCCTTCTATAATTGCAACTTCCCGTCTGTCTTTACAAAGCAAGATATCAACCTCTCCGGAAGAAGAACCGCTGGAGGACAAGCCATGTCGCGTCTGATCTTTCGTTTCGGAGTAGCCAATGAAGGACAGAGCGTCGCGTATCCAGTCATTAATGTTGTCTTCGGGTGTTTTTCGTGTATACATTGGATTCACGCTTAGGCGTTCGCCGGCTTTAATAAGGTCATTAAGCACGCAACGTGCCATCTCCAGGTCTGCGTTAATCCTCTCCTCGTTGGACTTGAAATTAGTGTTTCCGGAAATATCATCTTCAAGAAAGAAGAGTTTGTGCAGGATAAAACCAGTTTCAGTAGTATGTAATGCTTTCTTAACAGCAGATTCTACAAGCTTTCTATTTTTATCCAATATATGTACGCATTCACTTGGGCCAAAGAACGATAAGTCAACAGCATGGGAATCCCAAGGCGTGTGTCGCATACCGGCATAATATGCATTTCCAAGGTCATCGTATTCATATTCACATTGCTCAAACGCTTGCACTAAATCAGAAGCTGAGATCTCTTGTCTCAGATATTGAATTGCTCGCTGCTTGAAATACGCTGGAACCATATACGTAAACCCCATTGACAACCCCTATAACTTAGAAAAAGCGTTTCTGGCACAATCTATATCACCAGACATCAGCTTTGGCAGTAATGCATCGCGCAACTGAGATAGATTTCTGTTTTCTGCTTCATTGCACCGAATTTGTGAGTCAATAAACGAAGATTGTTGTTCAAAAGCATCCATGGCATCTTCTCCCGGGAGTGCAATCTTCAAGCTTCTCAACGCCTCAGCGTTGATAGATCCAAACACTGTGCCCTCGCCATTATATATAGCAAACTTCTTTCTAAGTGATCTCATGAGATACAGGCAGTACGAGGGATATTTGCAGCTAATGGCAGCGAGACCTCGACCAATACAGCAATCCTCATATGCAACATTCAGATCGCCAACTGGAGCACGGACGCTCAAGAGTACGTCTCCCGCTTTCGCCATGCGCCTTGGCTCAGTTGTATACAGCTTCCGAGAGGGATAGCGCCAGCCAAATTCACCACGACCCTGATAAAAGACGATCCCTTCCCCATTTTCATTGTAAGATGTTCCTGCAGGAGATTGGCCCATTGTGATGTCTGCGACATCGGACAATGTTGCATTATCTTCAAGTTTGCCAAAAGCGTTCGTAAACAGGGCGTCTGCCATTTCTGCCAAATAATCATTTGTCTTCTGATTGAGAGTGATCTTCTTGTCCAACGAATCTAGTATTGCTGCCACAGTCTCTTGAGTATCTCTGTCTGGTATAGCAACCGGACAGAGATTGATGTGGTTCCTATTAATTCCAGGCACTGCACTTGCAGTTATAAAATCTTTCCAAGAAACCGTCTTAAGTAGATAGTAGATAAATTTGGGGCAATTTCCGAAAAACTCAGTAGAGTAAAGGACCGTGTTAAGTGGCCAGCATGGCACATCGGAAAAGAAGACCTCCCCAATAGTTCCGTATCGGCCCGTAATAACACAGGGCGCACTAACTGCCGCGACATTATGAGTTCCCGACAAACCGGATGACGAATATACAGGGATCGAACCTTTAATACGCTTGCTGTTTGGAAGATCAAAACCTCGCTTCAGGTCGGTAACTTTTCCAAGAACGGTTTTCTTCCAACTCACTCCAAATACCTCCTATGTGAAGCCTTGACGTTGTTCTGGTTCACCAAGGCATAATGCATCGTTGTGTCTATTCTCGCATGCCCGAGGAGCTTTTGCACCTGCTCGATCGGCATGCCCTTGTCGATTGCATGGGTAGCAAGCGTGCGGCGGAACTTGTGGGGATGCACCCGGGGTATGCCACACGCCTTTCCGAGCCCCCTCAAGCGAGACTCCACACCGCCGATCCCTAGGCGCTCGGCATTCTTGTCAAGCGATACAAAAAGCGCCGGGCAGTTATCCGTCCTGCTATCGAGATATGCCTTGAGGTGCAGTTTCGCCCGAGCATCGAAGTACACGGGACGCTGCTTGTTACCCTTACCTGTGACGATGCACTCACGTCCCTGCAAATCCACATCGGAGATGTTCAAATGAACCAACTCTCCCACGCGCATTCCCGTCGAGGCAAGCATGTCAACGAGCGCAAGATCCCGCATGGTTGGGCAACAATCGCGAAGCGCCTCCAACTCTTCGTCGCTCAGTACCGCCTTTGCGATGGTTGCAGTCTTCACACGACGTATGCGTCGTACCGGGCTCTTTACAATGTAGTCCTCATCCTCAAGCCAAGAGAAGAAACTCGAAAGAATTCGACGGATGTTGTCTATTGTGACCTTACCCGCCCCTCTCCTCGTTTCGTATTCGTTGAGGTATTGCCGCAGATCATCACTCTCGATCTTCGTGCAGGGCTTCGCAACCGTGTCAAGCATGCTAGATATAGTACTCTCGTAGTATGCAATCGTCCGTGAAGAGCAGCCTTCGACTTGCTTGGCAGTGAGAAAAAGCGACAGAAGTTGAGAGTCATCTTGCAAAGCCGGCGTAAGAGCCTCACGAAGAACTATTGCCAAGCGTCTTAGCTGGTTACCAGAAAGGATTGCCTGCATTTGGGATAGTATTGTGTTGATTAAGGATTCCATTCGATTCCTCCGGCTACTAGGATGACTCAAGGCAACATTTTTAATTTATACGAAAGAAAGGTGGGTCATGAGCTTACCGATACGGCATGAAACATCAATCTCTGCAAGGATGGAAGACGCCGTGAGAGCATTTGATGCCGGCGCCTACCTCTCCGCCATCTCACTTGCCTTAACGATTCCCGACGTCTGCGGCGGACGCATAAGCCCAGGCAAAGGCTCGCGCGAGAGATATGAGAGCTGGTTTGATGAATATGTGTCGCCCTCATACGTCGAGCCTGCAGAATACAACAAGCACAGTTCTGACCCTGACTGTACCAGCCAACTCCGATGCTATTTCACCGGCGCAGACTGTTATCAGCTGCGTTGCGTTTATCTTCATGAGGGGTCAAATGCGCCACACATCGACAAGGGAAAAACCGTTCTCGACCTCATACAATTCAGACTCTTCGACCCTGACGTCTGCGAATGTGACCATGTGGGAGAGACATGGTACGGCATTGATGGTCAAGCATTCCGACAGATCAATCTCGATCTGCAACGTTTCATTCGCCTCATGAGTGAAGGTGTTAAGCGCTTCGTCTCTGAACATCCAGACATGAACGACGACAAAGGATTGAATAGCACTTTCTATCAGCCTCTTCTCGACTTTCGAAACGTGATCATGAGCGACAAATGATTATTTGGAGCAACTGCTCGATGCCCTGTTCGCACACATACTCGCATCAGCCGATACCAATTGGGCGCGTGTTTCGCTGTTGGATATTGCAAACTATAAGAATGGCTTGGCGATGCAGAAATTCCGTCCAGCACCAGGTGATCCTGGGCTGCCCGTGCTTAAAATTAAGGAGTTGGGTCAGGGGATGTGCAGTGCGGATTCCGAGCGCTGTACGAGCGAGATTGACGAAAGTGTCACAATCCATGACGGAGACCTTGTATTCTCATGGTCAGGAACACTCCTGCTAGATTTCTGGGCAGGAGGCGAAGCTGGCCTCAACCAGCACCTTTTTAAAGTCACCTCGGAGAAATATCCTAGTTGGCTTTACTACCTTTGGACCAAACGTCATATGAATCGATTCATTATGCTGGCAAAAGACCGTGCAACGACAATGGGCCACATAAAGCGAGGCGCATTGGCCGATTCTGAAGTCCTCCTACCACCAGCCAAGCAACTCGAAGAGCTAACGCAGCTAATGCAGCCGATCGTCGACCAGCGTATCGCCAGCAAAGTTCAATCGAGAAGATTGGCGACTCTTCGGGACGCCCTTCTTCCCAGGCTCATGTCTGGTGAGATCGACGTCTCGGGGGTCGAGCTGCCTGTGCAGCCAAATAATCATTTGACGATGAAACGAGGCACCTCAAAGCCGGTGATTACGCGTTTCGGGAGTTTCCTTGTTGCTGGCACACACATGCTTCTCGCACATCATGTGCACCCATCGCCCCATTCTCGAGTACACTAGCCCCATGCAGTTTCGCGGCGACGATTGGCGGGCGCGACCAGGATTATGGACATGCAGACGCCTCACATAAGCGTCAAGGACCACGTGCGGGGCATCGCGCGACCAGTTGTCGGGTTCGCATGCTTTCTGGTGGTGATGGACTTCCTGCTGTGGGGCGGGGCGTTCTCGGGGTTCTCGTCATACACGTGGAACCAGATCCACACCGCATACAGTATCCCAAGCGCGTTCGTGCTCGGGATCGCGCCCGTCATCTGCGCGCTGGCATGGCAGGGTCAGGTATCAACACAACAGGGATATGGCAATCAGGATAGCCGAGTCGCAGACGATCCGGTTGGTACATTGGCAGGCGGACTAACCGGCAGGCTATTTTCCCGCAAGGCTCTCGTGCCGGTGGCGGCCGGCCTCGCGCTGCTGGGACTGGCGTCGCTCGGGCACCTGATGTGGCATGCCAGCACATCGAGCGCCCTGCTTGCCTTGGTCTCGGCCGTCGTGGGGGTGGGGCTTGCGCTCGGCATCCTGGCGTGGCAGCGAGCTCTCTGCTCCATAGAGTCGGGCCGCCTCATCAACGTGGTGCTCGCCGCATGCGTTGCCTTCTCGCTCGTCTCCTTGCTCCTCATCGTCCTGCCACGCGTGGCAGCCTACGTCGTGGTGGCCTTGCTATGCTGCCTCTCGTTCGTCCTACTCTGGAGGATGAGGACGGGCACAGCGGACAGCGATGCCGACAGCCCGTCTGCGCAGCCTTCGCCATCGCCTCACCTCTCCCCCGTGCGCGCAAGCACTTCCCCCTCCCCCACCTCGCTGCGTGGCGCGTTTGCCGGGTGGGGCGCCACCCTGTCGTGCCTAGGGTCGCTGGGATTTGTGGCCGGCATCTCGCGCAGCACCACGCTGTACGCGGGGATCAGCCGCATCACGGTGGCAGTAGAGTCGGCGCTGTGCGTTCTGGGCATCGCCATCGTGCTCATCGTGGTGTGGCGCGTGCTGGGGCGGCGCTTCTCGCCCGAGCGGTTCTACCAGGTGGGCTTTCCCGTCATCGCCACCAGCATGGTGGTGTTCGCCGCGCTGCCCAACGACATCACGGCGGCGTTCTCCAGCTTCGCGTTCTTCTTCTTTGAGCTCTCCCTCATGGTGGCCGTAGTCCACAGCGCGCAGGAGGCGCAGGCCCGCGGGCAGGACCCGGTGGCCGTCTACGCGCTTCTGTCCGGGGTTGCCTACGTGCTGCTCGGCCTGGGCACCACGGCGAGCCTGCTCATCAGGACCATCAGCGGCGAGGGCCTGTCTGTCTACGCCCTGGCCGTGGTGGTGTGCATCTACGCCCTGTCCATTCCGCTCGTCATACAGGCGCGCCGGCGCAACGCCCCGCAGGCAGCCTTGAAAGGCAGGAGCAGCGAAAGTAGCGCGGGCGGTGCGGCGGCGCAGGTGGCCGGCCAGCAGCCCGCAGCCGGCGGCGTGCAGGCTACCGCCCAGGCCCAGCCGCTCGACATGCTCGACATCGCCGCGCGCGACGCCCATGGCCTGGCCGCGCGCTTCGGGCTCTCCCCGCGCGAGGAGGAGATCCTGGCGCTCACGTTCGTGGGCAAGGACTCGCCCACCATCGCCGCCGAGCTGGGTCTGTCGGACAACACCGTGCGCACGCACCGCAAGAACATCTACCGCAAGCTCGACGTGCACTCCAAGCAGGAGGCGCTCGCCCTGCTCGACCGGCCCGTCGATCACGGCAACTCCAGGGAACGCCATCCTTAGCTGAAAACCCGCAGGTAAAGCCCCTCTCCTCCCCTGTCCATACCCAACGGAGGGTGACCCCTTTGGCCGCTGCGACGCACGAGCCGCGACGGTTCGTCAGCGCGTTTTTGGCGGCATCACACTTGGTTGGGCATGACAGGCGCGGCCCCGTGCGCCATCATGCACCCTGACACGCATGTGCGGCGGCAGGCGGTCACGAGCACCAGCTCGAGCCGGCCAGCCCGGGCCTCGAGCCCGACTCGGGCCCCGGACGTTCGGCCGGCCGGTCCTAGCCCACTCGCCCGCCACCTCGCATGCGCACACGTCAATATGAGAGGATGAGGGAGAATGCACAACACCAGCACCGCATGTCCCGCCAACCTGACGCGTCGCGGCTTCGTGAGCGGCGCCGCCGCCCTGGGCGCCACCGCCACCGCGGCCAGCCTGCTCGCCGGCAGCGCCGTGGCCGAGGAGGCCGCAAGCGACGAGGCCGAGGCCGCCGAGCCCGGCGAGGTTCTCGACGACAACGCCGCCGACGCTTCCACCGACGGCCTGCTCTACACCGCCTCGATCAACCCGCAGGACTACAGCTACCGCACCAACTCGATCGAGGACTTCTCCTCCTCGGCCCTGTTCTCCACCTGGAACCTGGGCAAGATCGAGCTGCACCACCGCATGGTGAAGTCGGCCGCCGGCTCGGCCACCTACCTCGCCGGCCTCACCGACGAGCTCTTCGAGTACTACCTCAACTTCGCCAAGGGCGGCGTCGAGATGATCTGGATGGAGAACGTGGGCGCCCTGGAGCCCGACCCCGAGACCGGCGAGATCACGCCCGAGGCCCTGGAGTTTGGCCAGCGCCTCACCTCCGCTGTGGCCGAGTACGGCGCGCACATGGGCTACCAGTGGGCCCCCATGGGCACGAGCGTGGCCGAGGACGCCATGACCGTGGACCAGATCCACGCCATCCAGCAGAACGGCCTGGCCATCGCCCGTGGCCTGCACCAGATGGGCTTCGAGGCCATCGAGATGAACGCCGCCGGCTTCAACCAGGGCGAGCAGTTCCTCAGCCGCTTCTACAACACCCGCACCGACGACTACGGCTTTGCCACCCTGGAGAACCGCGCTCGCTTCGTGACCGAGTGGATCGAGATGGTCAAGGCCGAGTTCGGTGACGAGCTAGCCGTCCAGATCCTCATCAACTGCATCGAGGACCAGGACAACCTGGACAACAACGCCACCCTCATGAACCTCGACAACACCCTGACCGCCGGCCGCAACAAGGTCACCACGGTCGAGGAGGGCGTTGGCATGGCCAAGCTGTTCGAGGCCGCCGGTGCCGACTCCATGCACCTGCGCCTGGGCCCGCTGGGCAACCACCCCTGCCAGTTCGGCAGCGACATGTACTTCATCCTCAACGGCGTCGAGGGCGCCACGGGTTACGGCACCCAGTACGACTTCACCAAGCACTGGCAGGGCAAGCTCATCGGCAACCACTCGGGCGCCGGCATGCTGCTCAACGTGGTGAAGCAGTACAAGGAGTCGCTCACCATCCCCTGCGGCACCGTGACCTACATGGACCCGGCGCACGCCCCGGACTTCTTCAACGCCGCCATCGAGGACGGCCAGGCCGACTTCTTCCTGATGACCCGCCCGCTCACCGTTGACACCGAGTACGTCAACAAGCTGCGCGAGGGCCGCATCGACGAGATCGCGCCGTGCACCCGCTGCATGCACTGCCACATCGGCTCCAACGAGCTCAACCGCCAGCTCGGCTACTGCCGCGTGAACGCCCTCACCCAGCGCGTCATGACCGAGAACGGCCCGGCCACCTACGAGCTGCCGCCTGCCGAGACTCCCAAGAACGTCATGGTCGTCGGCGGTGGCCCCGCCGGCATGGAGGCCGCCCGCATCGCCGCGCAGCGCGGCCACAACGTGACGCTCTACGAGAAGAACGGTATGCTCGGCGGCCTGCTCACCTTTGCCAGCGCCGTCAAGGGCCCGCACGAGAACCTCGACGACCTGAACAGCTACCTGCAGCACCAGCTGGAGCTCTCCGGCGTGACCGTGGTAACCGAGACCGAGGTGACCGCCGACCTGGTGGCCTCCGAGGCCCCCGACGCCGTGGTTCTTGCCTGCGGCGGCCTGCGCGACGAGCTGGCCGTTGACGGCGCCACCGTGGTGCCGATCGACAGCTTCATGTTCGAGGACCTGGGCGACAATGTGGTGGTGTGGGGCTCCAACGCCCAGGCGTTCGACACCGCCCTGTGGCTGATGGTGCACAAGAAGCACGTCACCATGGTCACCCCCAGCCCTGCGAGCGACCTGGACATGCAGCAGTCCCAGCACGCCATGCGCTTCATGACCACGGCCCTCTACGCCCTGGGCATGCAGGTGTACACCGGCGCCGCCATCACTGGTGCCGCCGACGGTCAGCTGACCTTCACCTCCGCGGAGGCGGGCGGCGTTGAGTACACCGTGCCGTGCGACTCCATCGTGAACGCCGCCGACATGCTGCCCAACACCGGCCTGCTTGACGAGATCTCCGTGGCCGAGACCTACGCCATCGGCGACTGCAGCCAGCCGTTCAACATCGCGCTGGCGATCCGCGGCGGCAACGACGCCGGTCGCGCGCTGTAGGGCCACGCGCCACAAGGCCACAAGGCTGCGCACGACAAGACCGCACGGTAAGACTGCGCAGGCAAGAGCCGGCGCGGACGAGCGTAGGCAATAGGAAGCAACCGAGGCCGCCCGGCACCTGGCAAGCGATTGCCAGCGCCGAGCGGCCTTTTTGCTGGGGCGCTTGGTGGGGCGTCCGACAAGGGAATCGGCCAGGGATGTCTAGCGGCATCGAAAAAGCCGTCGAAAGGCTGCTGCCTGGCAAGACATCGGCAAAACATCGACGAGGGCAACTATCCGGTCATTTTTGAGGCCTCACGAGGCAAAAAGTGTCCGGATAGTTGCCCCGAACGCGCTTCGCGCCTTCAAGTGCATATTTGCTCCCGTGCCATTCCTCTCGTATTATCTACGTTCGCCCTTCCTGCTCGAGTAGGCCAATCAGTCGGTCGATATCAACGGCAAAGCGAGGCTTTCCATCACGCTCGTAACGCTCAAGATAATCCTGGCATGCAGCAACGATCTCCTGCTCATGTTCATCGATGATCGAGAGGATCATTTGATAGTAAGGATTTCCCTCGGTACGAAAGCGCCGCTGAAACCGCTTTTCTATCGGGAACATCTTGATGTAATGAATCCCATGCCGATGACGTGGTCTCGTGGTGGGACGAGGAGGCAACGCAAAATACTGGCTCTTCGGAACATTGGGGGCGATATTCGAACGAAACGGGATCGCAAAATCTCGGCGCCTGCCTCTAAACTTCAGTCGAACAACGAGAAGGCAGGGGCGGCCGCGCTTTTGCATGAATTCCCTGTCACCCTCTGCGAAACGATCAAGGTACTCGTCGGAGACGGAGATGACTTTCATCTGACCCCCTAGTAAGGCGGGACCCGCAGAAGCGGATCCCGCAACAGGTGGGCGATATTCTACGCCTGCGCACCCCGTCGCCCGCGGAGGTTACACGTACACGTGAGCCATATTCTTTGAGCCGTGACTCTCGGCACTTTCATTGTACCCAGCTTAACGGCCAATTACAACGTATCCCACGCAATTCGCGACTGCAGCCCTTGGCAGCCTGGTCAGCCTACGGTCAGGACCGTTGCCCTTACAACCATTTGTCATGAGTCCAAGAATAGCCTGTCCAATGAGTATCATCAAACGGCAAAACATCGACGAGGGCAACTATCCGGTCATTTTTGAGGCCTCACGAGGCAAAAAGTGTCCGGATAGTTGCCCCGAACGCGTTTCGCGCCTTCGATCCGGTTCCGGCGACACGCCCCGGCACCCCTAGCGCCCGTCAGCCTCGAGGCCCTGCTCCACCAGGTCGATGACCTCCTGGTGGGAGTGCACGCCCAGCTTGCCGTACACGCGCGCCACGTAGGACTTGATGGTGTTGCGCGAAAGCGAGAGGCTCTCCTGAATGTACGCCGCGTTGCGCCCACGGGCGAGCAGGGCCAACACCTGCGACTCTCGCTCGGTAAGGTGGTTAGCCTCCGTCAGCTCCCGGCAGCGTCGGTCAACCTGTGAGCCCCTGTCACCATCTCGCTCGTCGAGCTCCTTCACCGGGGCGATCGGCTGCAGGCCCCTCACCGTGGCGTCGAAGCTAAACGAGCGCGCCAAGAAGAAGTTGTAGACGGCAAACGCGAAGGCAATTGCTATGGGAAACAGAACCGCCAGCTCAGGGTGGGACGCCGACAGGGCATTCTGCAAGTTGCCCGACGCTGCGCCGATCTCCACGCCGATGCCGCCCACACCGCTTATTACGAATGCAGTTGGTAGGGCACCGGCCAGGTTGCGTCTTCCGATGGCCGCAGCGAGCAGCCACACGGCGATGTTGATGATCTCCGACCCGGCCTGCAAAAGGGCATTTGACGCGGAGCCGACAAGGGTGCCGAGGGACCCGCTACCAAGCATGCCAATCTGAATGGTGGGCACCATGAGCAGACCAGCGAGAACAAGCACGAACGCCATGGAGTAGAGCGCGTCCAGCAAGATTCCCCTACGCACAAACGTCACGATAGCCAGGCCAGCCACCGCAACCACGGCCAGGATGATAGGCTGCGGAAAGCTTTCCACCGACCCGTAGGTTATTGCGAAGCCAAGCGCCGCCTGAAACAGCAGTATGGCAACGAACAGCCCACTGGTAGGCGGCAGGAAGGACAACGGATTGGTCACGCTGAGGTCTGCCTGTGATCCCGTCCGGCGCAGCACCACGAGGGACTCCCTGGCGCATGCATATATCAGGGCCATCTCCACGGCCTGCGTCAGGACGAAGGCAACGACCAGCACGACGGGCGGGGCAAGCATGAGCAACCCGACAAACACATACTTCACCAGATAGGCGCACACGAGCACCATGACACAGCGCTGCGGTCCCAGCCTCATGAGCGCAAGGCTCATGTACGCAAAGCACACAAGCGCACCGGCCGACCTGAGACACGCGAACAGCGAAGCCAAGACGGCGCTTTGCAGCCAAGAGCCGAGGAACACTCCGGAGGAGCCCAGCACGGTCATCACCATGCCAGCCACAAACGTCGCGACTCCCGTAAACAGAAGGGGTCTTCTTGCGGCAATTACCGAGAAGAGAAGCGCACAGACCCCCGAGAAGGTCGTCGCAACATCCCGGGCGCCGGGAAAGAAATCATTGAAGCTCGGGTAGGCGGTGACGTTAAGAAGCCAGACCGAGACGGCCCCCAGCGACACCGCCAGACACACCATCACGCACGTGCGCAACGAGGAGGAGCTGTCCGAATCCACGCTCATGCTGCGCCCCCCTCGCTCGCCCATGCTTCTGCTGGTTTTGTCAGTACATACCACTGGGGTGTATCCCATGTCCTACCAGCCATTATAGCAATGCATACCGCCAGGGTGTATCGGTAGCGCAACTTTGGGTCGATGATAGACAACGTTCCGGTGCGGGCACACCGCCAGCTCAACAACGAGCCGGCAGACAGTTCGTGAGCAGACCTCGCAAGCAGGCCTCGCGAGCAAGCGAGAAAGCCCCGCACGACAATCAAGACGAGAGGCACAAGGCCCCTCGCCACACAAAGGAGGAACCCGTAATGACCACAGCTTCGAACATCTCCCGTCGCTCGTTCCTTGGCGGCACCGCCGCGGCAGCCGGCGTCGCCGCCGTCGCCGGCATGGGCGTCGCCCTGGCCGACGAGGCAGCCGCCCCCGCCACGAGCGTACCCGCATGGCTGGGCGAGGAGCCCGAGGATGGCGAGATCGTCGAGACCAAGGAGTGCGACGTCCTGATCATCGGCGCCGGCAACGGCGGTATGGTCGCCGCCGCCACCGCCAGCGACCTGGGCGTTGACTTCCTAGTCGCCGAGTCCTACGACACCCCCGGCGACACCCGCTACTGGATCGGCGCCATCAACTCCAAGCACACCGAGGAGACCGGCACCTCCGTGGACGTGGAGCGCGTGCAGTACGAGCTCGCCCGCTACGCCTCGTTCAAGTGCAACCAGCGCCTCCAGAAGATGTGGATCGACGAGTCTGCCGAGATGATCGACTGGCTCGACTCCATCCTGGAGCCCGCCGGCCTCGTCTGCGCCGTCGACGCCGAGATGGGCCCGGAGATCGACCCCACCTGGAAGACCGGCTGCTACATCCCGCCCATGCAGCACCAGTACAACGCCGCCGATCCCGAGTCCGGCGCGTCCAACGACCGCAACGCCATCCTGCTGTCCTACCTCGAGGACGCCGGCGCGGCCGATCGCATGCTGTGGTACTACGACCTGCTGAAGCTGGTCCACGCCGACGGCAAGGTCACCGGCGCCATCTTCGCCACCGACAACGGCAACGTCCAGATCAACGCCAACAGCGTGATCCTGGCAACCGGCGGCTATCCGGGCAACCCCGACATGATGCTCGCCCTTGACCCCAACGCCGTGAAGTGCTGCACCGCCGTGAGCTACAGCCCCAAGGATCGCGGCATGGGCATCAAGGCCGCCCTGTGGGCAGGCGCCAGCATGGACACCGAGCCCGCACCCATGATCTTCAACCGCGGCCTGGTGGCCCCCGGCGTCGACTGCGGCTACAACGAGGACAACCAGTTCCCCGGCACCGTCGGCCAGTTCAACCCCGGCAGCCAGCCCTTCATGAAGGTCTGCCGCGACGGCAAGCGCTTCTGCAACGAGAGCTGCCCCTACGACTTCACCTGCTTCGCCGCCAACCAGCACGAGGGCGGCGTGTGGGCGATGATCTTTGACGCCAACGCCAAGGAGGACGTGGCCCGCTTCGCCACCGCCGGCTGCTCCAAGATCACGCAGATGATGTTCGGCGGCGACGCCTCCCTCGACGAGATCATGGCCGCCGAGATCGAGCAGGGCCTGATCTTCAAGTGCGACACCATCGAGGAGCTCGCCGACAGCCTGGGCTTCGAGGGCGACGCCAAGGACAACTTCCTGGCCGAGGTCGAGCGCTACAACGGCTTCTTCGACAACCAGAAGGACGAGGACTTTGGCAAGGAGGCCTACCGCCTCTCCGAGCTGCGCACCGCTCCGTTCTACGGTGGCTGGTTCGGCGGCTCGCTGCTGACCACCTGCGGCGGCCTGCGCATCAACGAGGACTGCCAGGTCATCGACGCGTCCAGCAAGCCCATCGAGGGCCTCTACGCCATCGGTGACTGCTCGGGCAGCTACTTCAGCGGCAATTACCCCGAGTACCTCATCGGTGCCGCCGCCGGCCGCACCCTGACCCAGGGCCGTCACGTCGTTCGCCTGCTCGCTGGCGACCTCGCGTAGGGCGCAGGCAGGCATCGCGCGAACAACGCGCGCAGGCCTAAGAACAGGCTCAGGGTGGCCGCAGCATAAAAAGGCCTGATCAGCACAAAGGCGGCGGGCGCTCGTATCGGGCGCCCGCCGTTCTCTTTCTTCATTCCCCCATCGACAATCCACCACCCCGACGTCCCGCGCGCGAAAAATCGCCTCCGATGGACAGAGTTTTCGGCTGTGAGGGAGTGGCGGTCGCAAAAGCTGGCAGCACATGCGTTGTCATCGCACGCGTGGCCTAGGCAAGATTTTCGATAAGCCCCTGACCTGCAGCAACGCAAAGCCAATAGACAGCAGGCAAAACCGCCGGAAGAACAAAGTCCCTCACAACCGTGATGTTTGTCCATCGCAGAAGGATTTTGGCGCACGAGTGGCCACAGACGGCCTGAAGCGTCGCCTTGACGCCTTGCCCGGCGTCCCCAAACCCCTCCCGCATGGTTCCCGCGCCGCCGTCAGGCGCCCAAGACGATGCGTTTTACGAACACGTAACCCACACGGGCGCACATCTGTGATACCACGTATGTGTGACGTTCGGCGTCACACATCAGGCGCCGAACGCCACATGTTGGACGTCAGGCGAGCGACGGCACTGGCGGCACCGCGAGAGAGGATCCGGCCGTGTACATCTATGCCATGAGTGACATGCACGGCAACATCGAGGCGACCAGGCAGGCCCTGGAAAACGTCGACCTCTCCCCCGAGACGGGGCGCGACAACATGCTCGTCTTTCTTGGCGACTTCATCGACGGCGCATCCGACAGCCTGGAGGTCCTTCGGCTGGTCAAACGCCTGTGCGACGAGCATCCCGGGCGCGTGGTGGCCATCAAGGGCAACCACGAGGAGCGGATGGCGGGCTGGCTGGACGGACGCGAAGCCGGCCCCGCCTGGCTGGGATCCCCCAAAACCGACGCCACCCTGCGCAGCCTGCTTGCCCCCGAGCAGTACGAGCAGGTGATGGAGACGCTCGTGCACGGGCGCAGTGCCCAGGAGATGCAGGACATCCGCACGGACGACCCCGCCTACCGCGTCGCCTGCGGCCTTGCCCGCTCATACCTGCGAGACAACCACGCAGAGCTTGTCGAGTGGCTCGTCGGCCTGCCCTACCACTTCGAGACCGAGCGACAGATCTTCGTGCATGCCGGCGTGCAGGAGGCCGCCGGCACGCGCTGGGAGCAGAGGACGCCCGCCATGTGGTTCGCCAACAAGTACCCACCCTCGCGCGGGCACTTCTACAAGGACGTGGTCGCCGGGCACATCAGCACGGCACAGATCGCCAAGGACCCGCTCTTCCACAGCGTCTACTGGGACGGGGCGAGCCACTACTACATAGACGGGGCCGTTCATCTAAGCCATGTGGTCCCCGTGCTCAAGTACGACGTCGACAGCGGGGAGTACACCAGCTTCTGGCGCGTCTTCGACACCGCACGCGCCGGCGCAGGGCGCGCCGAGGACCTCGCCGCGCCTGCGTCTGCGGACACGGGGCCCGCAGACGCCGCGTCAGCAAGTAGCGCGTCCCCTGATGGCGATCAGCCCCACCCCGACTGGCACTGGGAGGAGCAGTCGGTGGCCCGCGCCATGGAGCGCTGGTCGCACCGCAGCCGGCGGCGCTATGCCGTCACGAGGGCGTAGCGCCGCCGGCCAGCAAGCGCATGGCCTAGCCCAGAATCGCCTTCAGGTCGGCCTCGGGCGTGGTCGTGGGGTGGATGTCGTAGGCGCCCACGAGTACGTCGAGCACGGCCGGCGAGACGAACGCCGGGAGGGTCGGGCCGAGGTAGATGCCCTTGATGCCGAGGTTCAGCAGGGTCAGCAGGATGGAGACCGCCTTCTGCTCGTACCAGGAGAGCACCAGCGTCAGCGGCAGGTCGTTCACCCCGCAGCCAAACGCGTCGGCCAGCGCCATGGCCACCACGAGCGCGCCGTAGGCGTCGTTGCACTGCCCCATGTCCAGCAGGCGCGGCAGCCCGCCGATGGTCCCTAGGCCAAGGTCGTTGAAGCGGTACTTGCCGCAGGCCAGCGTCAGGATGAGCGAGTCGGCCGGCGCCGCCTTCACGAAGTCGGTGAAGTAGCTGCGACCGGGCTGCGCGCCATCGCAGCCTCCCACCAGGAAGATGTGCTTGACCGCACCGGCCTTGACGGCCTCGATGACCTTATCGGCCACACCCAGGATCGCGTCGTGGCCGAAGCCCGTGGTGACGCGCGTGCCACCGTTCACGCCCGACTGAGGCCGGAACTCGTCGTAGCCGCCCAGCTCGATCGCGCGGTCGATCAGCCCGGAGAAGTCCTTGCGACCGTCGGGCCCCCGCGGCACACGGATGGCGTCGGGGTAGGCAACCGGGCCGGTCACGTACACGCGGTCGGCATAGCTTGCCTTGGGCGGCATCAGGCAGTTGGTGGTGAAGAGCACGGGCGCAGGGATGCCGTCGAACTCGATGCGCTGGTTCTGCCAGGCGGTGCCGAAGTTGCCCTTGAGCTGCGGGTGGCGTGCCAGCTGCGGATAGGCGTGGGCCGGCAGCATCTCGCCGTGGGTGTAGACGTTCACGCCGCGCCCGTCGGTCTGCTCGAGCAGCTGCTCCAGGTCGTGCAGGTCGTGTCCGGTCACCACGATGAAGGGTCCGGGCTCCACGCCCAGCTCAACGGTCGCGGGCGTCGGGACGCCAAACGAGGAGACGTTGCCCTCGTCGAGCAGCTTCATGCAGGTGAAGTTGACCGCGCCACACTCCAGCACCACGGGCAGGAGCTCGTCGACGCCGGCGCGCTCGTCGGCAAGCGTGGCAAGGCCTCGGAGGAGATAGGCGTCGATCGACTCGTCGGTGCGACCAAGCGCGCGGGCGTGGTAGGCGTATGCGGCAACGCCGCGCATGCCAAAGAGGATGAGGGACTTGAGCGAGCGAACGTCCTGCTGTGCGCCCCACAGCCGCGCCATGTCGTAGTCGGCTTGGCGGCTCTTGCCGGCGGAGCGCGCCATCTCGTCAGCCGCAACGTGGGCGTCTTCGATGAGGCTGCGCACGCGCTGACCGTCAAAGCACACGTTGGTGAGCGTAGCGAACAGCGCGTTCTCCACCAGCTGCGCCACCGCCGCCGTGGGCCGCGCCTGACATGCCTGTGCGGTCACGGCCAGCCCCACCAGGGCACCGGTGAGTTCGTCCTCGAGGTTGGAGACCTCGGCGGACTTGCCGCACACCCCCGCAGCGCCGGTGCAGGCCACGCACCCTCTTGTCTGCTGGCACTGGAAGCAGAACATCGGCTGCGCCTGCTTGGCGTCAGCCTCTCGCCAGGCCCCGAGTTCAGGGCTGACGCCAGCAGCCCGTGAGTCGCCTGCCGTTATGTTGCACGATCCGCACTTGTCCTGGGTAGTCATTCGTTGTGCCTCCCGTTTCCTAGATCTGCCGAGTCTTGCGAATTCGTTTTCCGTCAACATGCCAGTGCCGCGTGCCAGCACCGTATGCCAATACCATGCGCCAGCGCCGCGTGCCAGCGCCACACGCTAGCGCCGCGGAACCTTCCAGCGCCCTTCGCGCCCGTCCGACCCCGCCCCGGCCGCGGCGCCACTACCGCGCGACGCTCCCGTCACGGCCTATCACGACCACCGAGAGGGGGACGTCCTTGCCGCTCGCCGCGATCGCCCGCCCGACGGCCGAGACCAGCCCGCCACAGCAGGGGACGTCCATGCGCGCCACCGTGAGGCTGCGCACATCGTTGGCGCGCAGGATCTCGCCCAGCTTCACGGCATAGTCGGTTGCGTCGAGCTTGGGACAGCCGATGAGGGTGACGCGGCCGGCCATGAGGTCATCGTGCAGGGTCGCGCAGGCAAACGCCGTGCAGTCCGCGGCGATGAGCACGTCGGCCCCCTCAAAGAACGGGGCGTTGGTCGGCACCAGCCTGATCTGGCATGGCCATTGGGTCAGCGCCGAGCCGTGTCGCGGGTGCGGGACGTCACCGCCTCGCACGCCATCGGCCCGAGGAGCGAGGCCCGCCCGTGGTCCGCCGTCGATCTGAGAGGAGAGGGACGCCTGCGAATTGTCACCCGCCTGCCACTGGCCAAACACAAGCGGGGCCGCCGACGGGCAGCCTCCGCTAACAGCGGAGACAGACGTAGGCGCAGACGGGCCCACGGGCACCGCCGGCGCGCCATTGGCCTCGACAAACGAGATCGCCCCGACGGGGCAGGCGGGCAGGCAGTCGCCCAGCCCGTCGCAGTAGTCCTCGCGAACGAGGCGCGCCTTGCCATTGACCATGGCGATGGCGCCCTCATGGCACGCCAGCGCGCACGCCCCGCACCCGTTACAGAGGTCCTCGTCGATCCTGATGATTGTCCGGCTCACGTCTCTCCCCTCTCGTCTGAACGTGCCGCGCATCCACCACGGGCACATCTGGGCTGCGGCCCCCGTGCGCTGCGCTTGGCGCAAGTGTAAAGAAGTCTTTCGAAACATTCTGTTGTATCTACAACATAAGCCGAAATTTCGAGATCACCGCCTCCGCGCCCTACACTGCACTCTTCATTTCACAGGCCAAGCGGCTGTCTCGACCCCTCAAACGCGACTGCTCGAAACACCCGTATGACTCAAATCGACTCCAGCTGTCACAGATCCCCCGAAGTGTGCCACTCGTTCTTCATTACGGGCCCCATGCATCTTTGCTTGCATCGAGCCGCAGCAAGGCGTTACAGAGAAATAGCAGGTAAAGGATTTTGTCTCTAATTCGAGTCGAGTGCGATGCCGTGCCAGCGAGACCGAGCGCCCTATCGACCGGCACACCTCGGGCGTTCCGTGACGCGCGGCGCCGTTTTTGTTGATGCGGCTTTACAGGATCGCAGAGATAGATCCTCCCCAAGGATCACGGCGCGCAAAAATGGGGACAAAAGGGGAAGGCGCAGACACCATCACCGGCAGCAGGGCGACGAAAGGGGTTCGACGTGAGTGGCATCAATGCAGGGTCGGCCCACACGCACGCCGCCGGGCAGATCGCCGGCAAGCCGGGGGCCTCTTCGCCCGACTACTCGGTCCTCGCGGGGACCCCTCTGTTCCGTGGCATCCTCGCCGAGGACATCTCCACCATGCTCGCCTGCCTAGACGCGCGCAGGCGAACCTTCGACCAGGGCGAGTTCGTGCTCAGGGAGGGTGACCAAGTGCGGGCGATCGGCCTGGTGCTCGAGGGAAGCGTGCGCATCGAGCGGACCGACGCCTGGGGCACGCGCAGCATCATGGCACGTGCCTCGTTTGGCGAGACGTTCGCCGAGGCGTACGCATGCATCCCGGGCGCCACGCTGGGTGTGGACGTGGTGGCGGCCGAGCCGTGCTGCGTGCTGTTCATGGACACCCGGCGCGTGCTGCGTACCTGCCCCTCGTCCTGCTCGTTTCACAGCAGGCTCATCGAGAATCTGCTGGGCGCCCTTGCCTCAAAGAACCTCAAGCTCAGCCGTAAGATCGTCGACATCACGCCCCGCACCATACGCGAGCGCGTGCTGAGCTACCTTTCCGCGCAGTCACGCCAGGCGGGGTCGCGCAGCTTTACGATTCCCTTTGACAGGCAGCAGCTCGCAGACTACCTGTGTGTCGAGCGCAGCGCCCTGTGCCATGAGCTCGCCAAGATGCGCCGCGAGGGCATCATCGACTACCACAAGGCGAGCTTTCGGCTAAACGGGCAGGCAGGTACCGGCGAGCATTAGATCGCGCTTGCAAAGACTAACGACAGACAAACATCGGAGACAAAAATGTGCCTTATCTGCGATCGTATCGAGATGATTCGTACCGGCGATAATCCCTATTTCGTAAGGGAGCTCGAAACCGGCTATGTGGTCTTGGGCGACAATCAGCATTTCAGGGGTTACACACTGTTCCTGTGCAAGACACACTGCAGCGAGCTGTTTCATCTCGACCACGAAGCAAAGATCAAGTTCCTTGAGGAAATGCCGATCGTCACCGAAGCAGTCGCCCGCGCATTCGATGCCGAGAAAATGAACTGCGAGTTGCTCGGCAACGGCGACAGTCACTTGCACTGGCACTTGTTCCCCAGGGTCAGCGGTGACCTAGGTCGTTACGGAAACGACGGTTGAGGGCCCGTTTGGTGGTACCCATGGGAAAAGATGTGCAGCGATGAAAATCGTCCCTCGGAAATCGAGTTGAAAGAGATGAAGCAACGGTTAGTAACGGAGCTGGATAGGTTGCTGTAGTGCATCACACAGATGGAAAGCGCCTGCCGCCTTCTCCCCCAGATATGGGAGGGGGCTCCGGTTTCCCGGAGCCCCTAGGAGAGGGAGGCGAGGTTGTGCGTCGAAGAAGTATTTGTTAGCTTTGGCTTACTTCGTTCGACACCACGTAGAATACCAGCTTTATCCCGTGTGTCAACCAAGGCTTACTTTTAGGACTCCGTTACACATATCCTCCATAACTGACGGTTGCGCTCCCACAGACATCCGGTCACGCCGGTCATATGCCACATCACCTAACCGCATGCACGCGCTCCAGGCTCACCTCGCTGCATGCCTGCGCTCCAGGCGCCGAATCGCACCGCCGTACACCGCCGCGATGACATGCTGGAACAGCGTGCCCATCATCACAGGGAACATCACCGCGTCGGGGAAGTACATGCCCGCGATGACCGCGCCCGACGACACGTTGCGCGCACCCGTGCAAATGCCCATCGTGAGGCTGTCGCTCACGTCACTGCGCAGCAGGCGAGCCGCCGCATAACCCACGACATACCCAAACGTGCTAATCGTCGCCATCATCACCGCCGTGAACACGAGCGTCGGGGTGAGGTGGTGCATCGCGTCGCTGATGCGCGTGGAGTTGGCCAGCAGCACGGCGATCAGAAAGACCTTCGAGAGCGGCGCGATCCACGGGGCCACCTTGGCGTTTGCCTTGCCGTGCGAGAGGTCGTTGCACGCGATGCCCAGCACCGCCGGGATCGCCACCATGAACAGCAAGTCCACCATCATGCCGAGCACGTCCACGTGCACGCTCGTCCCCATGAGCAGCTCCATGGTGAGCGGCATGGTAAGGGGCGCGAGCACCGTGGAAATGATGACCGCGGCCAGCGTGAGAGACTTGTTGCCCGTGAAGATCTCGACCCACATGAGGCCGTTCACCCCCATGGGCACGCAGTACTCGAGCACCACGCCCAGCAGGATGTCGTGTTCGCCAGGCAGCAGAAGGCCGCCCACCAACCTAGCAAGGCAGGGCATGCCCACCAGCAGGATAAGCAGCGTGACGATGAGCAGCTTGGGGTGGCGCACCGCGTCGAACAGCTGCTGCGCGGTGGCGCCCATCGAGCTCTGGAACGTCATGAACGCGAACAGCCACGGCACCGCCGGGGACATCCAGGCAAACGGGCCGGGAAACAGCACCCCCACGAGCACGCACAGGGGTGCCACGATCATCATGTGGGTGCTGATGAGCCCGTTGAACGCAAACCAGGGGTTCGTTCTCAAAAAACGCCTCCTCGAAACGCCGTCACTCGGTGCCGCCTCCCGGGATCCGTCGCGTCTGCGGAATGGCGGACGGCCACCATCATAACCATCAGGGATGTCATGGCGAAAAAGACCTGACGATTCTCTTGCATGTACCGAACATAGTGTGTATATTTCGTTTTGCGTATCTGTTACGGGGCGAGGCGAGATTCCTCACCGGCGGTATGGGTCCACAAACGAGGCCCGAGCCCGCGAACCAGCGCACCTTGCTGGCCGACCCGGTTAGAATCCGGGGCCGACGGTTATAGTCCGGATGAAAGTAACGGAGAGCACGTCAAGATCTTCGGACGCGCTTGAAGAACCCGCTGCAGTCGTGGCACGGGTTCTTTTTTTGTCCCCGTGCCTGCATCTGTTGTCCGGCCCCGCGGGGCCACTTGTGCAAAGGGGAAAGCATGAGCGACAGTATCGACCGCACGCACGACGCACCGACCACCAAGACCACCGGCGCCACCGTCAAGGAGAGCCTCGGCTCAAGCGAGGTAAGTCCCAAGCCCACAACCAGCAAGAAGGCCGCCGCCAGGCGTGCGCACTGGGACGTGCGCCAGCTCGTGACACTGGCCATCTTCTGCGCCATGGGCATGGCCCTGAGCTTCATCCAGATCCCGATCTTCCCGCCGGCGCCGTGGCTGCAGTACGACCCGTCGGGCATCGTGACGCTGATCTCCGCCCTGATGTTCGGCCCGGCCGCCGGCTTCATCGTGCAGGTCATCAGCTGGCTGCCCAAGCTCATCATGAGCCCACTGGGCACCCTGCTCACGCTGGTGGCCATGGCCGGCATGGTGCCGGTGGTCGGCCTCATCTACAAGCGCTTCCACAACTTCAAGGGCGCCGTCATCTCGCTGCTCGTGGGTGCCGTGGTGTTCATCGTCCTGGCCATCGCCATGAACTTCGTCATCACGCCCATCTACACGCCTGGCGTCACGGTTGAGGCCGTCGCTGCCATGGTCTTGCCTATCCTGATTCCGTTCAACCTCATCAAGTGCGGCATCAACGTGGCCGTGACCCTGCTGATCTACAAGCCCGTCTCCAACCTCATCAAGAACCGCGACAGCCGCGCGCACGTCTAACGGGTAGAATGCACCCGGCGCGCTGCGGGCGTGGGGCCTGCGCCAAACGCAAGTAATCGCAAGAGCCTGGGGGCCTTCTCGGCACCCCGGGCCCTTGTGTGACAAAGGGGGATCCGATCTCATTGGCCGACATCGAGTTCAACGACGTGAGCTTCTCCTACGATGGGGAGCATCCCGTCCTCAACCACGTGAGCCTCTCCATCGAGAGGGGTGCCTACGTGGTGATCCTGGGGCACAACGGCAGTGGCAAGTCGACGCTTGCCCGCCACATCAACGCGCTGCTCACGCCCGACGAGGGCACCGTCACCGTCATGGGCATGGACACCTCCGACCTTGACGAGCAGATCGAGATCCGCCGCCACGCGGGCATGGTATTCCAGAATCCCGACAACCAGATGGTCACGAGCATCGTCGCCGATGACGTGGCGTTTGGCCCGGAGAACCTGGGGATCCCCCAGCCCGAAATCGTGCGGCGTGTGGACGAGGCCTTAGCCGCCGTGGCCATGACCGACTATGCCCAGGCCGACCCCACCGAGCTCTCGGGCGGCCAGAAGCAGCGCGTCAGCATCGCTGGCATGCTGGCCATGGAGCCCGACATCCTGGTGTTTGACGAGCCGTGCGCCATGCTCGACCCGCGCGGCAGACGCGGCGTGCGCCGCGTGATGCGCGAGCTCAACGACAAGGGCATGACCATCGTGCACATCACCCACTTCATGGAGGACGCGTTGGAGGCTGACGTCATCCACGTCATGGAGCAGGGCAGGATCGTGCTGTCCGGCACGCCCGACGAGGTGTTCGCCCACGGCGACAAGTTGCGTGAGCTGGGACTGGAGCAGCCCTTTGCCATGCGCCTCGCGCACCGCCTGCGCCAGCTGGGCGTGGACGTGCCCGATACGCCCTACCTCGACGTGCTGGAGGACGCACTATGCCGCTAGTCTTTGACCACGTGACCTACCACTACACGACCGAGGTCCTTGGTGCCGCCCTGGACAACGTCTCGCTCACCGTGCAGGACGGCGAGTTCGTGGGCATCATCGGGCACACGGGATCGGGGAAGTCGACCCTGGCCGAGCACTGCAACGGCACCAAGCTCCCCAGCCAGGGCGCCGTGACCGTCGACGGTATCTCGACCACTGACAAGAAGCAGCGCCGGGCGCTGCGCCGCCTGGTGGGCTTCGTCGCCCAGTATCCCGAGTACCAGCTCTTCGCCGAGACCGTGCGCGAGGACGTGGGCTTTGGCCCGCGCAACCTCGGCATGTCTGACGAGGAGGTGGACCGCGCCGTGCGTGAGGCCCTGGACATGGTGGGGCTGGACTACGACGCGGTCGCCGAGGTCTCTCCCTTTGATCTGTCAGGCGGCCAGAAGCGCCGCGTCGCCCTTGCGGGCATCATCTCCATGCACCCCAAGGTGCTCGCCCTCGACGAGCCGATGGTGGGCCTGGACCCCCAGGGCCGCCACGAGGTCTTCGACATCGTGAAGCACCTCCACGCCCAGGGAACGACCATCATCATGGTGTCGCACTCCATGGAGGACGTGGCCGAGGCGGCCCAGCGCATCGTCGTGCTCGACCACGGACGCATCGTTGACGAGGGTGACCCCGCCACGGTCTTCTCCCACACCGAGCTGCTGCACCGCATCGGCCTGGACGTCCCCATGCCCGCGCGCATGGCCGCCGATCTCACCGAGCGCGGGTGGGACTTCGGCGAGAACCACCCGCTGACGATCGACGACCTCGCCCGTGCCATCGCCGTCCGCAAGCTCGGACACGAGCCCGCATCCACCTCGTCCGCCTCGGAAGGGAGCCAGGCATGAGCTCCACGATAACCATCGGCTCCTACTACAACGCTAAGTCCCCGCTGCACCGCATGGACCCGCGCATCAAGTTCACCTTCATGGTGGTCTTCATGGTGAGCGTGTTCCTTGCCCCGGCGCCGTGGGGGCTCATCCCCGTGGCCGCGATCGCCGCCGCCATGGTGGCGTTCTCCAAGGTTCCGCTCAAGGTGATCGCACAGGCCTGCAAGCCACTATGGTTCTTCGTGATCTTCACGGCCATCCTCAACATCTTCCTGGTGCAGACCGGCGAGGTCTCGTTTCACATCGGGCCGTTTGCCATCCACGACGCGGCGTTGATCCAAAGCGTCTACATGGCGTTTCGCGTGTTCGTGCTCATGCTTGCCGGCGTCATGTTCTCGCTGGTCACCTCGCCCATCTCGATCACCGACGGGCTTGAGCGGATGCTGTCGCCCTTCGAGCGCCTGGGCATGCCGGTGCACGAGCTCGCGATGATGTACACCATCGCCATCCGCTTCGTCCCCACCCTGTTCGACGAGGCGAGCCACATCATGACCGCCCAGGCGGCCCGCGGCGCGCGCCTGGATGACGGCAGGCTCATCGACCGCGTGAAGTTCTTCGTGCCCATCCTGGTCCCGCTGTTCGCAAGCGCGCTGCGTCACGCCGAGGAGCTTGCCAACGCCATGGAGGCACGCTGCTATGTGGGCGGCGAGGGCCGCACGCACTACCACATCCTCAAGGTGCGCGGCGTAGACGTCGTTGCTATCGCCGTCTTTGTGGCATACATCGCAAGCCTGGTGCTGATTGGGGTGCTGGTGTAGGGGGAAGCGGCCTCGCGCCCGGCACGCTTGCCAAACGCACCTGCGCCCAACGACCCCGGGATTTCGCAAGTTCTCAGCCCCACGAAACTTGCAAGCAAAAGAATCCTCCGCTTAGGTCATCTCTCCCCCATTGGGAAGCTCTAGATGACTTGAACGGAGGATTCTTTGCGTCGGATCACTTGAATCGATTTCAGCAAGTTCCTACTAGTTATATGAGCTATCAGATGAATCGAGGCGAAACAGCTTTGCCAATGGCGAATAGACAATGCTACTCATTTTGATCGCAGCCCCTAGAGGCAAAGGCCGTCCTCAATTCATCTTCGGGAATCCATCCGTTCCCCTCTCCCGACGCTCGGCCACGAGCAAGCTCGTCGGAAAGCGACCTTGCCGCCTGAAGACTGTCGTAGTCATCCATTTCCATCACAGCGTAGCAGCCGCGGCCGTTACGCGTTAAGAAAACCGGAGAACCCGGACGCACGGCCTCCAGCACGCTCGAATAATTTCTCAAATCAGACACTGGCATGATTGCAGGCATGTCAACACTCCAATTCCTCGTTATAAATTACGAAGAATTATACAACATAATCATCCCCGTATCAAACCGTCATGCGATGAGATAGCTCACTGCATGTCAGCCCGCACAATCTACCGCCTGAAGATCCATACGAAACGTTCAGACGGCAACCCCCTTCACAGGCTACGCTTGCGATTGACGCCACGGAGTATCGTGCCGTCAGATCAGCACGTCAGATCTCCAAGCAAGCTTTCCGTCCCCTGCGAAAGGAGTCTTCGATGTTCGATCTTCACGGTAGGGTTGCAGTGGTCACCGGCGCCTCGGGTGGCCTCGGTCGTCAGTTTGCCCTCGCGCTTGCGCGTCAGGGCGCGGATATCGCCATTCTCGCACGCCGTCTCGAAAAGCTCGAGGAGGTCGCCGGGGAGATCAGGGCTCTTGGCGTGAAGTGCCTGCCCGTCACCTGCGACGTCACCAAGTCGGACAGCGTCAAAGCCGCCGTTGAGGCCGTCATGTCCGAGTACGGTCACGTCGACATCCTCGTGAACAACGCGGGCGGCGGGCGCCCTGGCGCAATCGTCGACTACAGCGACGAGGACTGGCGCGCCTCGCTCGCCCTCGACCTGGACGGCGTGTTCTTCTGCATGCGGGAGTTTGGCCGCGAGATGGTTAAGGCCGGCTACGGCCGCATCATCAACATCGCCTCGATCCTGGGCAAGGGTGGGCTTCCCGAGCTGCCCGTCGCCGACTACGCCACCGCGAAGGGCGGCGTCATCAACCTCACGCGTCAGGCCGCCGCGGAGTGGGCAACGACCGGTGTGACGGTCAACGCGCTGTGCCCCGGCTTCTTCCCTTCGCAGGCAAACAGCCCCGAGGCAATGGAGGCGATGGGTGGCTTCATCAAGGCCCGCACGCCCATGGGTCGCCCTGGCCGCGAGGGCGAGCTCGATAGCTCGATCGTCTACCTCGCCGCCGACGAGTCAACGTACGTCACCGGCTCCATCATCACCTGCGACGGTGGCTGGACCTGCGTCTAACGGCGTATCCCACGCTTGGCGCGCCTCACAGCGCTTCGCGCCCAACGACCTGCCGGCCCGACCCTGCTTGCCGCGCCTGCGCTTTGTCAGGCAAGCGCGGCAAGCAGACCCTGGCATCCCGCATACACGTCATCCCACGTCGTCTCGAAGTCACCCGTGTACCAAGGGTCGGCGACGTCTCGAGCCGAGCGGGCTGCCCTGCCCGGCACGAACTCTCCTCCCATGCCACTCGCCGATGACGAGTCGTCAACAAACTCCATGAGCTTGCGAATCTTGCCCTCGGGGTCGTCGCGAAAGAGCCGACGTAGATCACGCACGTTTTCGTCGTCCATCACGACGAACACGTCCCACTTCTTGTAGTCATCCCGACGCGCCTGGCTGGCGCTCTTCCCCACGCAGGCAATGCCGTGCGCAGCCAGCATGCGCTGCGTGCCGGGATGCACGGGATTGCCGATTTCCTCGTTGGTCGTGGCGCACGACGCGATGCGGAACTCGTTGGCGCGGCCCGCTTTCATGACAAGGTCGCGCATGACAAACTCAGCCATGGGCGAACGGCAGATGTTGCCGTGGCAGACGAACATGATCCGATGCATATGCGTTGGTCTTCCTTCTATGAGATGGCGGGCCGGCAGTCGGGGCCCTGCATCTGCCTGGCAATACGCTCGACCTCGGAGATGGGCCAGCCGAGCACCTCGGCGATGGTCGTCACAGGGATGGAGCCCAGCTCGATCATTCGTTGCGCGACAGAGCGCACTCCTTCTTCTTCTCGCGCCTCGCGCAGGATGCGCTCCTTGTACTCGTTCATGGCAACAGCCTCCCTCTCACTTCCCTTGAGATAGCGTGCCCTCTTGGCGAACAGTGTACTACGCATCCGCCCGGTATCGGAGCATAACGGCCGGTCAGGCTTGGCAGCGCAAACAGCGTCCGACAGCTCGACACCTCGAGATCGTCTCTGCCCAGCACCCGTGCCAATCAGATGCTGAACGCACTCGTTCTGCCCGTCGAAAAACCGCGCCATGAACTCGTTGTCCATGATCTTGAGGCTCTCGATGTAATCCGAAGCAGCGGATACCATGTCCTCAGCCACCCCCGTCCGACCGACATGTCAGCAATGCCGATATCGTAGCCAAGATGGCCGCGGCGGGGTTTTGCACATGTATAGCAACGCCTGACACGCTCGCTGTCAGAGCCGCCGGAAAGCCTCATCCCAAGACGTTGCGCCCTGGTCTACCCACAGATACACCATGAAGAGTGAGGTGCTACCCGCGCTCGGACAAAGCCCGCCTCTTCTCCCTGGCAGCCAGGCGCGCCTTACGATTCCTGAAGTTGCGCACGGTGTCCTCCATGCCATAGGGAATGTAGTCGAGGCCATCCAGGTCATCGGGGAGATAGGTCGCCAGACTCAGGTTCGCAGTCTGCTCGACGCGCTCAGGGCGAGAGCCGGGGCGCGCCACGATGGCGTGCACTCTGGCGCCCTGGGCGACCAGCCGCTCCTCGTACTCGCTCGCGACGCCGTCAGGCTGTTCGGCGCGCAGGTCCTCGGTCGCGTGCAGTATCTCGTAGCCAGCCAGCTCGAACTGAATGCGCGAGAACTCGTAGAGCGGCGCGCTGTCTGTCCGGAAAAGGACCTGGGCTCCCGGGGCAAGCACGTCACGAAACGCCAGGAGGTGGTCGACGTGCGTGAGGCGCTTGTGGGCATCATGTGCCGAGGGGTGCGGCGAGGAGAAGTTCAGGTACAGGCGGTCGATCTCGCCGGGGGCAAACATGTCGGCGAGCTCGTCGGCGTCCCCCAGAGAGAAGACGACGTTGTCCAGCTCGGCCGCCATCGCTTGCTTGGCTGCCATGGCAACGCAGGTCTTGTCGCAGTCCATGCCGATGAAGAGCACGTCCGGATGAAGCCGAGCCGAACGCAGCGCAAACGAGCCCTTTCCACACCCGAGGTCAAGGTGCACCTCGCGCGCAGAGGGACACCAGCGCTCGCGCCAAGTCCCCGCTCGTTCGATTGGCTCGGCCTCGATGACGGGGGCATACCACTCGAAGCGCTCGTCAAGGTTCTTGAGTCTGCGGGCACGCATGCGCAAGGGCTCCTCTGCTCGGAAACACGTCACGTGACACGAAGTGTCGCGGCATAGGTTACAGCAGAGCGGCGAGCTCCTTTCGCTCCGCGTCAGGAATCCTCATCGCATCCATCGCCTGAGAGGCGGACATGCCCATGCCCTCCATCAGAGCCTTGGCTGATGAGAGGAACGCCTCGAGGCGCCCCGCGGTGAGCCCTTGGGCCCGCCCCTGCTCACGACCTCGCTCCAGGCCTTGTTCTAGGCCTTGTTCCAGGCCCTGCTCAAGTCCGCAGGCAAGTCCCTCCCGACGTGCCTCCTCGCAGTACAACTCGCCCAGAGATCCCAAAGTTCTCACCCCGTCTCTCAACGATCCGTCCATCCTGATGCCGTACTCTTGCTCTAGAATACGCTCCCTTTCCGAGGCGGGAAGTGTTCTTGACAGCAAGGCGGCCAGCATCTCAGCAATCGTAGTATACCCGCATGCCCCGGGTGTTCCCAGGCCAACGATCACCATGTTCGCGTAGTCAAAGGGAACAAGCCCATCTACTGCCGGAAGCATGTCCACTCTGTCCGGCTGCCAGACATGCTCGCTAAAAAGTGTCACATTCGAGATGCCCCGAGGAGGATGGACAACAGAAAAGCCTGAGCGATGCACGCATGTCTGACAAGGACGTCCAGCAGTCCGAGAGCCAGACACTCCGGAATCAACGCCGGGAGCCCACCAAAAAGCCCTCTGCCTGCGGCAGTCCGCAGACAGGGGGCTCGGTGTCACGTCGATGCCGGGGCTGTCACCCCACACCTACGCTCGCCGGCGTTTTTCGCCGGCGCCAGTCACTCGTCGATACTTACGCGTCGAACACGCCGTTGGCGAGGTCGCGGCCCAGCAGGTAGCCGAAGGTGATGCAGTTGATGCCGTAGCTGTTGCCGGGGATCGAGAAATTGTAGTTGTTGGCGTACATGTTGCCGATCATCTGGCCGACGTTGTACAGGCCGGGGATGGGCGTGTCGTTGGCGTCGCACACCTGCAGGTGGTAGTTGGTGTTCAGGCCACCCTCGGTGCTCATGAACATCGGGTAGTTCTGGGCGGCGTAGAACGGGCCGTTCTCGTCGATCTTGATGAGGTAGCTCGGATCCTTGTGGAAGTCCTCGTCCTCGCCCTTCTCGACCAGCTCGTTGTAGCGGGCCACGACGGCCTTGAGCTTCTCGGCGTCCAGGCCGGTCTGGGCGGCCAGGTCATCGAGAGTGTCGGCCTTCACGACGGTGCTGTCGCCATCCCACTTCTCGATCATCTCGTCGGCCGTGGCGGCAGGCACGTCATAGCGCGTGTTGAAGAAGTACCACTCGTGGCCGTTGTCGATGACATCCTGGGCGTAGTTGGCGGTCCAGATGCCCCATGCCGTGTGCTGCGGCTGGGAGAGCAGGTGGTTGGCGCTGTAGGGCGAGGTCATGTCCTCGCGCTGGTAGCGCTCGGTGTTCATGTTGACGTTCAGACCCTGGTGGAAGCCGAGAGGCTCGTTGGAGCCGGTCCAGGCGCCCTGCATGATGGGGGCGGTGCTGCAGTGCTGCCAGGCGGCGCCGACCCACAGGCCCATCTTGTGGCCGTCGCCGGCGTAGATGCCGGTCAGCGCGAAGCCGGTGTTGTAGTCGACCTCGACGCTCTCCAGGCCCACCAGCGGAATGACCTGGGGCATGTACTTGGCCAGCATGTTCTTGTCGGCGCAGAAGCCACCCATGGCCATGACGATGGACTTGCCGACGAACTTGACGTAGGAGCCGTCAGCCTTCTGGGCGACGACGCCGGTCACGGCACCGGTGTTGTTGTCCTCGCGGATGAGCTGCTTGGCCACGGTGTCGTAGATGATCGTGGCGCCGCACTCGGTGGCGTACTCGGCCATTGCCTCGACGGCGTTCTGCTGGCCGGTGGAGGCGCTGCCCGAGTCGTCGCCCTTGGCACCGAAGGCAATGGCGTAGTCGGGGCCGCCCTCGTTGATGTTGTCACGCTCGAGGAAAACCTCGACGTCCTTGGAGCGGACGATGTCGATGACCCAGTTCATGGCCTCCTCGGAGTTGTTGTAGCCGCGCATCCACATCTGCTGGTCGATGGCGAAGCTCGCGGCCTTCTCCTCGCGATAGAAGAAGGGAACCGGGTCGAGGCGCTCGATGCCGTACTCCTCGATGACCTTGTTGTAGGCCGAGAAGTTGGAGCCACCGCGGGAGATGGGCTGGCTGGAGGCGGAGAACAGCGTCACGCTGGCGCCCTGCTCGGCGGCGGAGGCGGCCACGCAGATGCCGGCCATGCCCGAACCAATGACGATGATGTCGTCCTCGATGGTCTCGGTGATCTGATCCTCGGGGATGGGATCAGGGGCAATCTCGAAGGACCACTTGGGCAGGCCCTTGGAGGTCACGTCGATGACGTACTCGTCGGTGTAGGGGCGGGCGAAGATGTCGGCGTTGCTGACCGACTCGCCACCGCTGGTGCCAACCTCCTTGGCGGCCTCCATGGCGTCCTCGGTCTCCTCGGTGGCAAGCGCGAGGCTCGCGCCAGCGCCCAGGACCATGGCGCCCGCGGCACCGGCAACGAAGTTACGACGGCTGAGTTCCATGCTAAATCCCCTTTCGTAGGTGAGGTCGGGGGCATCCGGCGCGAGCGGGCACATCACCACCTGCCGTCTCGGGCAAAGGCAGCGCTTCACACATGCTCCAGATGTCCTCCTTGTTCTCATCATATGCGCTCCACGAGGCAAGCAAAAGTCCCTGGCGGTTGCCCCGGGGGCAACCGCGGGATACGATAGGCAGGTCACTCGGGGGAAGTCGACGTTTGCTCATGGCACAGAAGACCAGAGACGCTAAGGGGCGCACATGGACATCCGAGAGCTACGGTACATGGTCACGCTGGCAGACGCACGCACGCTGAGCCGGGCGGCGGAGCGGCTGCACGTGTCGCGGCAGGCGGTAGCCAAGACGCTTCGCCAGGTGGAGAAGCAGGCACCGGCCCGCCTGTTCCAGCGCGACGCCGACGGGATCACCCCAACCGAGCAGGGCGCGGCGTTCGTGAGGGACGCCCGTGAGGTGCTCGGCGCCTTCGACGAACTCTGTGCCCAGCACCTGGGCATCCTCTCAAACGAGAACTCCTCGACCTGCGGGTACGTCCCGCACGAGGCCCTCGCCGTCGCGCTTGTGAGCGGGGGCTCGGTAGGGCTTCCCCGCGGCCTGTTCGAGCGCTTCGTCACCTCGCATCCCGCCATCGACCTCTCCGTCGAGGAGATGAGCTCTGACGACGTACTGGAGGCGGTGGCTCGCGACAACGTGGACGTGGGCATCCTCGGCACGCATCCCAGCCTCGTCGGGCAGTTCGACGTCGCGCTGATCCAGAGCATGGGGATCTGGCTGCTCGCCCCACAGGGACACCCGCTTGCCGGAAGGCAGCGCATCGGCCTGCAGGACCTCGACGGACAGGCGATGGTCACGGCCGGCTCGCACAACCACCTGCATCGCTTCGTCATGGAGCGATGCGTCCGGGCCGGCGTACATCCCAGCATCCGCGCCAACGCCACCGAGGGGCAGCTGATCCGCAAGCTCGCCCTGGAGCTGGGCGCCCTTTTCTTCGTGTTCCCGCCTGGGCTGCGACGCGATGACAACCCTGCAGGTACGGAGGGCAAGAAGGGCGCGGCAGCCGAGAAAGCCCGGGGCGCGGAGGGAAGCGGGGGAAGCTACCTCAAGCTTGACATCGAGGGCGGCGACGAGTTCGGCACCTACGCCATCCGCCGCCCCGACGCGCAGCATTCCCACGCGGCGCGCCTGTTCTGGGACGAGGCAAAGGCGCACGTCCCCGGCCACGGCGACAAGTAAACCGCTTGGCCAATCGGCAATCCGTTCGTCCGGCCGGCGCGCGGGTCGGCCAGCCAACGCCTTGCTCGTTCCAAAGTCCGGTTTCTTTCCAGAATAGAACACCCCATTCTACCTGCAATTTTGTTGCATTTTCGCAGGTAGAATGGGGTGGAAAGTTTTCGGGGTTTGGAACGAGTCACTCGCCGCCGGGACGCCCTCTCTGCAGCCAGCGCGGGTGCGAACGCAGGCCCGGCGCCCGCTACTCCGAGACGGCGTCGAGCGCCTGGGCAAGGTCGGCGATGATGTCGTCAGCGCTCTCAAGACCGCAGGACAGGCGCACCATGCCCGGGTCGATACCGCAGGCCACAAGCTGCTCGTCGGTGAGCTGGCGGTGCGTGGAGCTGGCCGGATGCAGCACGCAGGTGCAGATGTCGGCCACGTGCACCTCGATGCGCGCCAGCTTGAGGCTGTCCATGAACTTGACGGCGTTGTCACGACCGCCGGCGATCTCCAGCGAGATCACGCCCGCGCATCCCTTGGGAAGGTACTTCTGCTGCAGCTCGTGGTAGGGGTCGCCGGGCAGGCCGGGGTAGTTGACCTTGGCGATCTCGGGACGGGTCGCCAGATACTCGGCCACCTTCTGGCCGTTGGCGCACACGCGGTCCATGCGCACCGGCAGCGTCTCCAGGCCCATGTTGAGCAGGAAGGCCGTCATGGCAGCCGGGTAGCAGCCCAGGTCGCGCATGAGCTGCACGCGCGCCTTGGTGATGTAGGCCGCGCGACCAAACTGCTTGGTGTACACGGTGCCGTGGTAGCTGGGGTCGGGCGTGGTGAGGCCCGGGAAGCGCTCGGCGTTGGCCTCCCAGTCAAACGTGCCACCGTCAATGATGACGCCACCCACCGTCTGGGCATGGCCGTCGAGGTACTTGGTGGTGGAGTGGACCACCACGTCGGCCCCCCACTCGATGGGACGCATGAGAAAGGGCGTGGCAAAGGTGTTGTCCACGACGAGCGGCACGCCGTGGGCGTGGGCCACGCGGGCGAACTTCTCCACGTCAAGCACGTTCATGGCCGGGTTGGCCATGGTCTCGCCGAACAGCGCCTTGGTGTTGGGACGGAAGGCGGCGGCGATCTCCTCCTCCGACGCGTCAGGGTCGACGTAGGTCACCTCGACGCCGAACTTCTTGAACGTGATGGAGAACAGGTTGACCGTGCCGCCGTAGATGGTGGCCGAGCTCACCACGTGGTCACCCGCCTCGAGGATGTTGAGCAGCGAGATGAACGTGGCGCTCTGGCCGCTGGTGGTGCACAGCGCGCCCACGCCGCCCTCGAGCGCAGCGATCTTCTCCTCCACGAAGGCAACCGTAGGGTTGGAGATGCGCGAGTACATGTGGCCGTCGACGGTGAGGTCGAACAGGCCGGCCACCGAGTCGGTGGAGTCGTACTTGTACGTGGTGCTCTGGTAGATGGGCAGGGCACAGGGCTCGCCGTTGCCGGGCTGGTAGCCGGCGTGCAGGCAGGCGGTCTCGAAGTCCATGGCGTTGGTCATCCTTTCGACATGATGGCGAGACGCCGACACGATGACGGGCCGGTCGACACTCGCGGAAGAAAGTCACGCGTGCCACTTTACCGCACGCTGTGATTCCAGCAGGTTACGACGAGAACACTAGGCAAACGTGCACAATGTTGGAAAGGTCCGCCCCGGCGCACCGCGCAGGCGGGCAATCTCCGGCGCTGGCCGACCAGCCGCCCGTGTCCCGCGCCTGACAGGGATCTGGTGGGTACACTTTGTCATACGCTGACAACCACAAGGAGGCTGCTATGTTCATCACACGCACCGCGCCCGCACGCGCACTCGTCACCGCCCTGCTCGCCGCATGCCTCGCACTCGCCGCAGGCGCCATCGCCACCCCCGCCCAGCAGGCACAGGCGGCCAGCAGCGACTTCGTGTTCCCGCGCAGCTCCTACGAGCTGCTCACCTACAACGACCTCTACGGCCTGTCCTCCCATGACCTGTACGTCGCACGCAACGAGATATTCGCCCGGCACGGATACATCTTCGTGAACGACGACCTGCGCGCGCGGTTCTCGGGCATGCCGTGGTACACCCCGCTCTACACAGAGGAGCAGTTCAGCTGGGATTTGCTCAACGAAGTGGAGCAGAGCAACATCGCGCTCATCCAGCAGCGCGAGGCCGAGCTCGCCGGGCAAGCCGCCCCATACGACTACGTGTTCCCCACAAGCTCCTACCAACTGCTCTCGCAGGCCGACCTACAGCGCTGCACCGCCTACCAGCTCTACCTGGCGCGCAACGAGATATTCGCGCGGCACGGCTACATCTTCGAGAACGCCGACCTTCAGACATACTTCGGTAGCAAGTCATGGTATCAGCCCCGCTACACCGCGGCCGAGTTCGTGTGGGAGTGGCTAAGCTCCATCGAGATGAAGAACATCGCCCTGATCCAGCAGCGCGAGGAGCTGCTGGCGAGCGCCGCGCCCAACGTGAGCGTCTCGGTCACCACCACGAGTCGCGTCGTCACCGACTACTTCACCTTTGACCTGCCGCAGTACTGGCTGGGATACGTGGACGTGACCTCGGGCGTCGGCGCAAACGGATACCCCGTCGTCAACGTGACGTACAAGGGATGCCCCGACATGGTTCTCGTGAGCTTTGACGTGGTGAATTCGAGCGACCCCCTCAACGGCGGGGACATCGGCGGCGGGCTCATCGGCTACTGGGACAACGGCCGGGGTCAGCGCATCGAGATGTGGTGCCGCAACTTCATCTACGCCACGCAGTGCGAGTACCTGTACGGGCAGGGATCCTCCGGCAGCCCCTATCCCAACGAGTTTGTCGAGGCGGCCCTGGTTGACCTGAGCACGGGCGGCGCCTGGACGGTCGAGGGCGTGCGCAGCATGGCGACGGCGGGCGAATATGGCATCGTCAACGACGGGTACACCTTCTATGACGGCGTCATCGCCCCCACGGTGATGGTGCTGTAGCGGCAACGGCGCAGAATCGCATGTGCCATGTGGTCCACGCACGACGCGCGACTGCCAGCACCACCGATTTACCAAAGAGACAGGAATTTACTAAGGAGATAGGGAGACAGACCATGGCCGACCTCGATCTTTCCAACGTCCGCGTACTCACCCACAGCGCCGTGCGCATCGAGGCGCACGACGGCACGGCGATCTACTTTGACCCGTTCCAGCTGGCCGAGGAGCCGCATGACGCCAGCGTGGCGCTCATCACCCACGACCACTACGACCACTTCTCACCCGAGGACGTGGCCAAGGTCGCAAACGAGCGGACTGTCTTCGTCGCACCCGCGACCTGCGCCGAGGGTGTACGCGACAAGCTCGGCCTCGGCGAGGGACGCGTCATCGCCGCCAGGCCCGGTGAGCGTCTCGACGTCGCGCTCCCCGCGCTTCCCGCAGCCGGCGGCAACGCTGGTGCCCCCGCCACCCTGGCCGTCGAGGCCGTGCCCGCCTACAACGTGCAGCCTGATCGCCTGAACTTCCACCCCCAGGCCAACGAGTGGCTGGGCTACGTGGTTGCGGTCGGCGACGTACGCTACTACGTGTGCGGGGACACCGACCAGAACCCCGACAACGAGCACGTTGCCTGCGACGTCGCCATCGTCCCCATCGGCGGCACCTACACCATGGACGCGGCACAGGCCGCTGCGTTCGTGAACGCGCTGCGCCCCCGGGCCGCCGTGCCCACGCACTACGGGACCGCCGTGGGCCCCAAGGACGCAGTGGATGCGTTCGTCCCGCTGGTGGATGACGCCATCCAGGTTGCCGTGAAGATGGAGTGGCCGAAGGTCACCGGGTAGCCGCTCATCCCATCGCGCGCATGCGCTCCAGATGGGCGCACACGAGCTGGATCTGAGAGGTGATCCCCTGGCTAATCTGCTCAAGCCGCGCCGGCGAGATGAGCTCGTTACGAGCAAGAATATCCAGGGCCTCCTCTCGCCATCCATCAAGGGAGCTCAGGTCGAGCCATGCGCAATCGTCGAACAACCTGAGCTGTCGGGCCGCGTCCATCGACGCGCCCGACCTCGCGAGAAACGGGCGGGTCTCGTAGTCATAGTCACTGGGATAGCGCAGACGACGCGCCCGACACCAAAAGCCCGCCCCCGAGTCAAAGATGGGGGCAAATCTCGTATACTTCAGTGTGCGCGAGTCACGAATAACGCCGAAGTTACGGAAATGCCGGTCGGGATTTGCGACAAGCACGTCGGTCACAAACACCTTGGAGAGCTCGGCGCGTGCATCCGCAAGCCCCAAACCATCGAGCACTGTCAGCAGGCGAGGCAGCGTGGCAACGTCGGCGTCTCTGCGATACCGGTAGAGCAGGTCCCACGCAGTCACGAGCTCCTCATCTCCGACAAGCATGTTGGGGCAGCGGCAGTACGTCTCACCATCCCCATCGATCAGCTCGTATGGGACGTACTCGCCAGGCCGCAGCACCCGGCGATACAGTGAGGTGGCAGCGACCTCGTTGAACGGTTCCTGCGCGAACAGCGACGAGCCGCCCTTCACCAGATAGCGAGTCCCGTTCTCAATGACCCACTTCTTCTTCAGGTCACCGGCAACGCTTGAGCTCGGAGACCTCAGGTCAACGTCGCCTCGAGGAGAATGCCCCTCGAGCGTCACGTACCCCAGGTCGTCCGAGAAGTCGTTCTCGAAGAAGTTGACGTCGCCCCAGCTTACGTCGCTTCCCCGCTCGCGAACCCAGTATCGGTCGGAGAGGGTCATGCCCAGGCACTTTTCCGCAAGTTCGGCCGAACAGGAGACGCGCAGATCCTGAAGTATCTGGTCAAATCTCTCACGCGACGACGGAATGGAGCGAGTGCCCCACCAGTACGCAAGGTTCTCGACAGCGATCTTCCCGTCCCGGTCAAACAGGATGGGAGGCGCGTACTCCGGGTTCTCAAGCCCGCCAAGTGCAACAGGCTGATGGATATCGAGGGCGTACTCAAACGACAGCACCAACACGTTGCCATTGAGCAGCTCGTATGTCACGCTGCCAGATAAGCCCCCCACATTCCACCTCCTCTGCGAAAGCCCGCCCACATTCGGCACGCCGGAGCCTCGCCAAAGGCGCCCACGCTCACCAGACAGCATACCAGACAAACCCTGCCGACGGCCACAAGCCAACCTGCTAGCGGTTCTCGATGCTGCCGATGTTCTTGAGCTCGATGGAGATGTGACCGTCGGGTTCGGTGAAGAACTGGATGAAGTCGGTGTTGGTGCTGTACTCCGAGGGGAAGGTTATCTCGATGCCCGTGTCGGTGCGGATGCGGTGGCTCTTGGCCATGCGCGTGGCCACCGAGCGCTTCACCGGCACACGCTCGGGCAGCTCCTCGCGGCTGAGCTCCTCAACATAGCGCTCGCGAGCGGCGGGCAGATCCTCGAACACCTCGTCGGCCATATCCCAGGGCAGAAGCTCCTCCGACTCGCTCACGTTCTCGGCAACGTAGGCCTTGGCCTTGGAGAGGGCAACCGCCGTGTTGGAGCCATACTCCTGGGCGACCTCCTCCACGATGCGCGTCACCGTGTCGAGCACCTCGCGCGTGGAGGCCTGCGTGGAGCACTGGAGCAGGGCGTCGGGGATGACCATCTCTTCCGACCCGGCAATGAGGCGCGGCTTGTCGTTGAAGTCCACCCCGAAGGTGCGGCCGTTGATGAGGGCGTAGGTATCCACCTTCTGCGTGGGATTGGGCAGCATCGCGTCATGACGCACGATGTCGGCGAAGGCACTTTCGCCCACGTCGCACACGTCGTGCATGAACGACTGCTTGCGCGGTAGCAGAAGCAGGGCAAAGCAGCGGTCGCCACGCCCCTCGAAGGCGGCCTCCGCAGCATCGGCGTCATCGGAGGCCACGGCCGCCTCGTGGTCGGCGTCCGCCTCGTAGTCGACGACGAGCAGATCCGCCTGCTCGACGGGATCGGCCTTGCGCAGCTCGCCGTAGAGGAACTCGGCGATCTGGATGGACAGGTCCACAAATCCGCGCTCATCGGCGAAGTAGCGCCCGAGCTCGGCCGCGAACTGGCTGTCGGGAGAAAACTCGCCATGCTTGTTGTCGGCGCTGCCGCTCGCCTTGCGCACATGCCGCTGCACGTACGACTTGACCGCCCTCACGGAGAGGTCAAGCTCACGGCGCGAGTAGACGCTCTCGCCCGACTCAAAGTCAAAGACGTGCAGGATGGCATGGTTGAGGTTCACGTGAAAGCCTTTCTTTCAAGCGCTGCCGAGCCTGTCCGGCAGCTTGCCAGGCGGCGCAGATGCATGTGTCAATGGTAATGATTGCGCACCAGCTTTGCCAGATGAGGCGTGGCCTTCCTCCATTTCAGCAGCCAACGGAGTCTGACCACCTCCATCACCAAAGCCAAAATAATCTCCGCTTCTGGAGATTATTTCGAAACTCGACGCGACCCACCGCTCGCCATGCGCGAGCCCCACAAGGTCATACCAAAAGGCACACCACACAGCCACATCATAAAAAAGCGGCCCGCCGAACTTCCGGCAGGCCGCTTTGGGCAAGCTATCCGCAGCAGGCGTCTCGAAACCAACCACAGCCGCACTGGCCGCAGCCGCACTTATCCCCGCTCGATGAGCAGCTGGGCGATCATGACGGCGTTGAGTGCGGCGCCGCGCAGCAGCTGGTCGGCAACCACCCAAAGCGCCAGGCCGCGACCGTCGGGCACGGTGGGGTCGCGCCGCACGCGCCCCACGTAGGTCTCGTAGGTGCCGGCCAGAAGCGCGGGCATGGGGTAGGTCAGGGTTGCAGGGTCGTCCATCAGGGTGACGTGCTCGCCAGCAGCCAACGCCGCCTTGGCCTCCTCCACGTCGACGGAACGGTCGAACTCCAGGTTGATGCTCTCCGAATGGCAGCGCAGCACCGGCACGCGCACGCAGGTAGGCGCCACCCGGATCGCGTCGTCACCCATGATCTTCTTGGTCTCCACGACCATCTTCCACTCTTCCTTGGTGGAGCCGTCATCAAGGAAGACGTCGATCTGGGGGATGCAGTTGAAGGCGATCTGATGGGCGAACGCCTTGGGCTCGAACTGCTCGCCCGCGAGCACCGCCGCGGTCTGGTCGCGCAGCTCGGCCATGCCCTTGGCACCCGCGCCCGAGGTTGACTGGTAGCTGCTCACCACGATGCGGTCAATATGGCCCAGTTTGCGCAGCGGCTCCAGGGCGACCACCATCTGGATGGTGGTGCAGTTGGGGTTTGCGATCACGCCCGAGTGCCAGGCCACGTCGGCCGCGTTGACCTCGGGCACGATGAGCGGGACGTCCTCCTCCATCCGGAAGGCGCTCGAGTTGTCGATCATCACGGCACCCGCGTCCACCACGGCCTGGCGCATGGCGCGCGACACGCCCGCGCCCGCCGAGAACAGGGCGATGTCCACGCCAGCAAAGCTGTCCTCCGTCATTTCCTCGACCGTGATCTCGCCATCACGGAAGGGGATGGTCTGGCCGGCGGAGCGCGCCGAGGCAAGGGCACGCACCTCACGCGCAGGCACCTTGAGGTCCTCGAGGACCTTCAGCATCTCGCGGCCCACGGCACCGGTGGCGCCTGCCACCGCGATGACGGGCTCGGCGGGCATTGGCTTGTTCCACGACATGGGTATCACGCTGCCTTTCTGTTTGCTGGCCTCTCCTCGCAGGCAATCCCTGGCAACCGGCGCCCTGGCGAGCCGCGTCTGGCAAGCTGAGCCTAGCGGACGACCTTCACGGTTCCGGCCGGGGCGTCCTCGTCCATGCCGAACGCGGTGTGCAGGGCGCAGACCGCCTCGCTGCACTGGTCGGCGTCCACGACGGTCGAGATGCAGATGGGCGACGTCGAGATCATCGAGATGTTGATGTTGTGCTCGGCCAGCGTCTTGAACATCTTGGCCGCCACGCCGGGGTAGCTCTTCATGCCAGCGCCAACCAGCGAGACCTTGGCGATGTGCGCGTTGACCTCCACGCCCTCGCCCCCGATCTCCCGGCACAGCTCGCCCACAACGTCGCTGATGCGCTCCACGTCGTGGATGGGCGTGGTGAACGAGATGTCGGTCAGGCCGTCGTGGCTCACGTCCTGGATGATGATGTCCACGTTGACGCCCAGCTCGCCGAGCCGCCCGAAGATCGCCGCCGCGATGCCGGCGCGGTCGGGCACGTGGCGCATGGTTATCTTGGCCTCGGACAAGTCGTGCGCGATGCCGCTGATGACAACGCCCTCAGAGTAGTTGGAATCGGTGCACTCCATGCGATCAGGCGCCTCCTCGATGATGGTTCCCTGCGAATCGGCAAGGAACGACGACTTGGCGTGGATGACCACGCCGTACTTGCTGGCAAACTCGACGGCGCGCAGCTGCAGCACGCCGGCGCCGTTGGCCGAGAGCTCGAGCATTTCGTCGTACGACAGGCGGTCGAGCCTATGCGCCTTGGGGCAGATGCGCGGGTCGGCCGTGTACACGCCGTCGACGTCGGAGTAGATCTCGCAGTAGTCGGCGCCCACCGCCGCCGCCAGCGCGACCGCCGTTGTGTCCGAGCCGCCGCGGCCCAGGGTGGTGATCTCGCCGTCGTCGTTGACGCCCTGGAAGCCGGCGACGATGACGATGTTGCCCTCCTCCAGGTCGCGATGCAGGCGATCCATGCCTACGATGCGGTCGATCTTGGCGCTGGTGTGCGTGGGGTCGGTCACGATGCCCACCTGCGCGCCCGTGTGGCTGATGGCCGGGACGCCCAGCGCCTGCACCGCCATGGCGAGCACGGCGACCGATACCTGCTCGCCCGTGGAGAGGAGCATGTCCATCTCGCGGGCCGACGGGTTGGGGTTGACCGAATGGGCAAGGTCGAGCAGGTGGTCGGTGTTGTCCCCCATGGCGGAGACCACCGCGACGACCTGATTGCCCGCCTTGTGCCTGCGCACCAGACGGGCGGCTACGTTCTTGATGTGTTCGGGGCTCGCGACCGAGCTTCCCCCGAACTTGGCGACGACCAGGGCCATGCATGTTCCCTTCGAGAGTCCGTCACAGAGCTCACGGCAAGCGGGCAAACCGTGATTCTGACAAGTATAGCCATGCAGGTTTCCATTCGTTTGCATAATCTGCCGAAGTCCGAATCGCACAGGCAAGAGGCATGGCGAGGGACGTAGACGCAGGCGCACCCGCGCGCACCGCAGCGCCGTGGCCTACGCGCTCCCCAGGGACGCCCCCGTGGGCCATCGCATACCCCCGTGTGGGACGCCGCATGCCACCCTAGGCCTCTGCCACGCCTCCCATAGGCCACCGCACGCCCCCATGGATCGCCACATGCTCCCATGGGTCACCGCACGCCCCTATGGGCGAGATGGCGAGTTCTGCGTTCGTCTGCTGGCGCCAAGTGGTCAAGATTGGGAATTCTGTGTCGCGGTGGTCAGGATCTCGAGTTCTGTGTTACCCTATTAAAACAATAGGAAAAGCGATAAAGCCTCTGCCTGCGGTGATACGAGCGATGTTTACGGTAACATCGAAAAACAGGCCGAAAACGCCCGTTTTGGCGCACAGAACTCGGTTTCCTGACCAGGTGGGCCAACGCCGGCGACACAGAACTCGCCTTCTTGACCATCGCCTGCACAGAGCTCGGCATCTTGACCAGCCGAACATGCAAGCGAGGCACGGAGTTCGTCGCCCACCCGGTGCAGCACGCCAGCAGAACACAGAACCCGCCGTTCGGACCATTCACCGGTGCGGCACATGTGGGCGGCGCGTGCAAGTACAATGGGAACGACGCACGCAGCCACGACACGCGCGAACCACCGGCGAGGGAGACATGATGGACGCCATCACCACGAACGACAGATCCTGCGGTCAGACCGGGCGACAGCCCATGGGAGCCAAGCGGGCGGACGGCGGCCCCATCGACGAGGCCCGGTCGTTTCACGCAGGTGACGTGGTACGCAACTTCAAGCGCGAAACGCTCGTCGGCGACGAGGCTCGCAGTCAGCGCTACCTCTACAGGGTCCTCGCGTTCGCGCGCCACACCGAGACCGAGGAGGACCTCGTGGTCTACGAGGCGCTCTACCCGCCATTCGGGGTGTGGGCCCGACCCCTCTCCATGTTCATGGGCGAGGTCGATCGCGCCAAGTACCCCGACATCCAGACGCGCTGGCGCTTTGAGCATGCAACCGAGGCCGACCTGAAGGACCTCGCACGATGAGCCAGCACACCCTTGGCACGCAGCCCGGCTCAGCGGGCGGCACCGGGGCCGCCTGCGTGCCAGCCGCCCCGACTTGCGACCCCTCCCTGCTCGCCCGTGCCCGTGAGGTGCTGCGCGAGCGGTTTGGCTATGCGGACTTTCGTCCCGCGCAGCGCACGCTCGTCGAGGCCGTGCTCGCCGGGCGCGACGTGCTGGGCGTGATGCCCACCGGCGCAGGCAAGTCGCTCGTCTACCAGATACCGGCCCTTGTGCTGGGAGGCACCGCCATCGTGGTCTCCCCGCTCATCTCCCTCATGAACGACCAGGTCCAGGCCCTGGAGCAGGCCGGCGTGGCGGCGGCATGCATCACGAGCGCCCTCACCTCGGCCCAGCGCTCCGAGGTGTACGCCCGCGCCCGTGCGGGGCGGCTCGACCTGCTCTACGTAGCTCCCGAGCGGCTCGACGACCCCTGGTTCTGCGAGCTTGCCGCGCAGATGCGCGTGCCGCTGGTCGCCGTGGACGAGGCCCACTGCGTCTCCCAGTGGGGACAGGACTTCCGCCCCAGCTACCTGGGCATCGCCGCCTTCGTGGAACGCCTTGCGGCAGCAGGAGCGACGCGCGACGGCGAGGCGAGAAGCACTGGCGAGCCGAGCAGCCGTGGTGTCGACAGCGTCACCGCCACTCGCCCGCCCGTGTGCGCGCTCACCGCGACGGCCACGGCGCTGGTACGCGACGACATCGCCTCGGGCCTTGCCCTGCGCGACCCGTTCGTGCTGGTCAGCGGCTTTGATCGCCCCAACCTCTACTTTGGCGTGGAGCGCCCCGAGCCCCGGGACAAGCGCGCGTGCCTGCTGCGACTCGTGCGCGCCCACGCGGGGCAGAGCGGCATCGTGTACTGCTCCACCCGCAAGAACGTCGAGGAGGTCTGCGACCTGCTGCGTGACCGGGGCTTCGCTGCCACGCGCTACCACGCGGGGCTTCCGGCCGGGGAGCGACAGGCAAACCAGGAGGACTTCGTCTACGACCGGGCTCCCGTCATGGTGGCGACCAACGCCTTCGGCATGGGCATCGACAAGTCCAACGTGAACTTCGTCATCCACTACAACATGCCCGGCGACCTGGAGAGCTACTATCAGGAGGCAGGGCGCGCGGGGCGTGACGGCGAGCCGGCCGACTGCATCCTCATCTACAACAAGGGCGACGTACAGACCCGGCAGTTCCTTATCGACAAGTCCTATGAAGACAACCTGGAGGGCGGGGCCGACCCACAGGCGGCGCAGCGTACCCGGCACGCCGACCAGGAGCGCCTGCGCCAGATGACGATCTACTGCACGACGACCGACTGCCTGCGTTCGACCATCCTGCGCTACTTCGGCGAGAAGGACGCCCCGTTTCGCTGCGAGCACTGCTCCAACTGCTCCACCGACTTCGAGGTGCTCGACGCCACGGTCGATGCGCAGAAGGTCATGTCATGCGTGCTGAGGCTTGCCCAGCGCGGCCGCTCCATGGGCAAGGCGTCGATCGTGAACATCCTGCACGGCTCGCGCGCCAAAAGCCTGCTCGACGCGCACCTCGACGAGCTCTCGACCTACGGGATCATGGCCGACATGTCGGCCCAGCGCATCCGCTACGTGCTCGACGCCCTGGTGGACGCGGGGCACCTGGCCGTGAGCGAGGGGTCCTACCCGGTTGTCAGCGCAACCCAACAGGGCCTGGAGTTCCTGCGCGAGCGGCGCTCGTTCGAGCTCAAGGTGCCCCGGCGCCTCTCGCACGCCGGCGCGGGCGCAGACGGCACCATCGCATCGGGCCCCGGGCGGCGGCGCGCAGGTGCGAATGCCGGGTCCGCCGCCGACCTCGCACCGGTGGACGAGACCCTCTTCGAGCGGCTGCGCGCCCTGCGGACCCGCTTGGCCGCCGAGGCCAAGCTGCCCGCCTACATGGTGTTCTCCAACGCCACGCTCACCGACATGTGTCGCAAGATGCCCCTCACCGCAGACGAGCTGCTCGAGGTCTCCGGCGTGGGCGAGGCCAAGGCGGCACGCTATGGCGCGGAGTTCCTCGCCTGCATCGCGTCGTACGTCGATGAGCGCGGCGGCAGGTAGATGCCCAGGCGCTACCCTTGCGCGCGCCCTTCCGAGCGTTGCCTTGGCATGGCCAGCAGAAACGCCAGGCCCACGCCCAGGATGATGGCGATGGAGAGCACGCCCAGGTCGGCACAGCCTGTGAGCTGGGTGATCACCGAGACGAGCAGCGTGCCCATGACGCTTGCGTACTTGCCGAACACGTCGAAGAACCCGTAGAACTCGTTGGCGTTGTCCTTGGGGATGAGCCGACCGAAGTAGCTGCGCGACAGCGCCTGGATGCCGCCCTGGAACAGCCCCACGGCGATGGCGAGGATCCAGAACTCCGCGGCAGTCTTGAGGAAGAACGCCGCGAACAGGACAATGAGCAGGTAGGCGATCACCGCGACGACGATCATGCGCCGCGTGCCCACGCGCCCGGCAAGCCAGCCGTACGCGATGGCGCTGGGAAACGCCACGAACTGGGTGACGAGCAGCGCCAGGACGAGCTGCGTGCTGTCGATGCCCAGGCTCGTGCCATAGGACGTGCTCATGGCGATGACCGTGTGCACGCCGTCGATGTAGAAGAAGAAGGCGATCATGAAGAAGAGCAGCGCCCGGTCGCGGGCGATCTTGCGCATGGTCCCCCACAGGCCACGCAGAGTGTCGGCGATGGCCGCCCCCACGGCCGGGGCGCTCGCCGCGGCCGCGGCCCCCGCGGTGCCGCCCGCACCTGCGCGCACCTTGTAGTGGCGCTGGCGATACCCACGCAGAAGCGGGATGGTGAACGCCAGCCACCAGATGCCGGTGATGACGAAGGAGATGCGGGTCGCCACCATGGTGGGGATGCCGATGGCGGGCCCGCCGAAGATCACGCCCAGGCAGATGAGAAACGGGATCGTCGATCCCACGTAGCCCCACGCGTACCCCGCCGAGGAGACCTTGTCCATACGCTCGTCAGTGGTGACGTCGACGAGCATGGCATCGTAGAAGGTCATCGAGGAGTTGAGGCCGATGGTGGCCAGCACGTACACAAACAGAAACGCCAGCCATCCCAGCGGCAGCGACATGGCGAAGCAGCACACCAGGCCCGTGAGGAAGAAGCCGAGGAAGAACTTGATCTTCTTGCCCTGAAAGTCGGCCAGCGACCCCAGGACGGGCATGAGGACGGCGACCACCAGCGAGGCTATGGTCTGGGCGTAGCCAAACGACGTCACCACGTCGCTACGTCCCGCCTGCTCGAGCAGGCCGTCAAGGTAGATGGGCACCACGGCCGTGGAGAGCAGCACCAGCGCGGAGTTCGCGACATCGTAGAGCACCCAGTTGCGCTCCGGCTTGGTGAGGCCGCCCGACCTGCCCGACTTGCCAGCGTCCTTCGACATGTGTGGCGCCCCTTTCGCGCGGCCTTACGGTGGATGGCATGCATGCCGGCACCATGCATGAAGACATAGATGCGGTGATGAGGATGATAGCGGTTTTGTCGCCGCTCGTCTCGATTGGCTTGCAGAAAGCTTGCGTTTCGCGAGTTGCGCCACGACGGCACGCCGGCTGGGTACGATAGGCACAGCAGTGACTACGGATCGGACGAATCGAGGTCAGGCATGCCCGCACTTGTGACGCACCGCCTATTCGGGGAGCAGGCGCTTGGCCTGCTGCCCGACACCATACGCGCAACCGAGGCCCAGCGCGCCGCGTTTCTGCTGGCAAACCAGGGGCCCGACCCCTTCTTCTTCGCCGTCACCTCTCCCAGGGGGTCAGACGTCCGCGCCATGGGCCATCGCATGCACTCCGAGAGGATGTCGGCGGCGTTCGACACGCTGCGCGCCGGCGTCGGCCTGCTGCCGACGGAGGACCAGCCCGTCGGCCAGGCGTTCGCGTGCGGCCTGCTCGCCCATTACGTCCTGGACCGCACGGCTCACCCGTTCGTCTACGCCTCCGAGTACGAGCTGTGCGACAACGACCCCGAGCTCGCGGACGCCTACCACGAAGTGCACGCCCTGATCGAGAGCGAGATCGACGCCGCGCTGCTCATGCGCCTGCGCAGGGCGACCGTGGCCGACGTCGCGCCCGCCTCGCTTCTGCAGGCGTCGCCCGATGTGCTGCGCCCGGCGGGGGCGCTGCTCGCCCAGTGCGCCATGGGCGTCTTTGACCTGCCGCTTCGCTGCACGGACTACCAGCGAGCACTGGCGGACATGCGCCTGTGCTACCGCGTCATCGAGCCGGCGGGCTCCCCGCGCTCCCGCGCGCTGGGTGCGCTCGAGCGCACCACGCGTGCGCATTCCCAGCTCGAGGCGCTCGCCCATCGCTGCGACGTGCCCGCCGACGCCCCCGCCATGAACGAGGCACACCGCGAATGGGTCTGTCCCTTTAGCGGAGAGCGCAGCCACGACTCGTTCGCCGACCGCTTCACGCGGGCGCTCAGGCTCTACGAGCTCGCCATCCGGCCGTTCGTTGAGTCCCAGCCCGCCTCGCAGATCACCCAGCACGTGGACTACAGCGGCCGCCGGCTCGGGATCGGCGAGCAGCCCGCCGCCGACAACCCCGCGCGCCCCGTCTAGCAGCGCCCCGGCACCCGCCGCGCCGCCAAAGCCGGCGGGTGGGGCCGCAGCATACCGACAGGCAACGACAGAGAGGAGCCATCATGATCGTCACCACCACCAACGAGGTCACCGGTTACAGGATCACTGGCTACCGTGGGATCGTCTTTGGCGAGGTCATCACCGGCGTCAACATGTTTCGCGACCTGTTTGCCGGCGTGCGCAACATCGTGGGCGGCCGCTCGGCGGGTTACGAGAAGGAGCTGACCGAGGCGCGCGAGGAGGCCATCTCCGAGATGCAGCAGCGTGCCCAGGCCGCAGGCGCGGACGCCGTGGTGGGCGTGGACATCGACTACGAGGTGCTGGGGGCCGACGGCTCCATGCTCATGGTCACCGCCTCGGGCACCGCGGTGAACCTGGAGCCGAGCGGCTACTAGCCAAACCGCCCGTCAGCGCTGCGCCACCGCGCCCTCGATGTCGCACCCGTCCGCGACGTCGGGCGCGGGGCGGCAGCAGCCTGCCAGAAACGCGACATAGCGCACGAGCACGTAACACACCATGCAGGCGGCGAGCAGCGTCTCCGCCGCGAGGAGCGCACCTAGCGCCGCCGGCACCGCCACGCCGGCGGCGGCAAAGGCATCGATCGTCTTGGAGAGCGCCGTGGCCGTGATCACGAACGGGAAGGTCATGGCGGCGTAGCTCGGGTAGAACTTGAGGCGCAGCAGGCTCGGCAGACGAAGCAGCACGATCAGGAGCAGCAGCTGAGCCAGCACCTCGAGCGTGACCGTAAGCGCCAGGTTGGGCTGCGCGTGCGTGCTGAGATACCCAGCAAGCGTGAGGCTCATGGGTGCCGCGTAGATGCAGAAGAGCGGCCGAGCCGGCTCGGGCACCGGACGCCTCGCGTAGCGCCATGTCACGAGCGCGAGCATCACCGCATAGGCGGGCAGCCCAAAGTACAGGATCGCCCTGCCCACCGCCAGCGTGCCCACCGAGGCCGAGGTGACCGACCCCACCACGATGCCCACGTAGCAGATGAAGTAGGTGGGGTACACATCGGACAGATTGAACCGCGCGATGGCAAGCACGGTGAACCAGACGATGAGCGCCGCGTGACACGCAACGGCCGCCCACCACATCGCAAGCGCCAGGCCATGACAGAGTGGCTGCACATAGGTCGCCAGCTGCATGACCGTCATGAAGAACGTGGCGCTGACGCTGCAGAATATAGGATGACGCATGTCATCGGCCATCATGTGGGGAAACGACACGAGCTTGGCCGCGAGCAGGAGCAGCAGGGCTAAGGCCACCACGCCGCAGGCCGCATGCAGCGGTTCCGCGACGGGCTGCATCAGGTTCCCAAGGGCGACCACACCCAAGGCAACGCCCGCGATGGGCATGGGGACGCCCCGGACGAGCCGGCCAAGCGCCGACCCTAGCGATCCCCTTTCGACCTCACCTGCACTCTTCCCACCTGTATACTTGTAATCGGAGGTTCCGCTTTCCGCCCGTGTCGCCATACACCTGCCCACCTTTCGCCCCGTAATTCCGGGACATATTGTGACGCAGGCATTTGCAAACTATTTCTTTATATTTCTTATAAAACGATAATGTATTTTTATGGTATGCCACTGAGGCAAGGCTGTGGCGGCCTCCGCGCGCCAAAATCTTCTGAGATGGACAAACTTTTCGATTGTGAGGGACTTAGTACGGCACAGATCAATCCGCTTTGCCCGCCAGCCCCAGAAATGGACAAATACTGCGGATGTGAGGCAGTAGAGGATCGTCCGGCAGGGGCCAACTCCCTCACAACCGTCATCTTTGTCCAACCTGGCAAGTTTTTCACGCGCGGGCCACCGCCGGACCGCCGAGTCGCCAGAGCCCAGAAGGCACGAGGCCTCCTTGGACGCGGTGCGGCGGCCCCGCCCGCACGCCCGCTCCACCTGACCGCGCCAACCCAGGCCCCGACCGCAGAATGCCGGAGGTGTCGCCATGCTCGACTTCAGGACCGAGACGTTTCTCACCGTGTGTCGCACCCTCAACTACACGCAGGCAGCACGCGAGCTCAACATAACGCAGCCCGCCGTCTCCCAGCACATAGCGTATCTCGAGCGCGCCTACGGCACGGCCCTCTTCGCACGGGAGGGCCGACAGATCGCGCTCACGCCCGCCGGCGAGATGCTGCGCGACGCCCTGCGGTCCATGGCCCACGACGAGCAGCTGCTGCGCGAGCGCATGGCGCAGGCAGGCAGCTCGGACAACCGCCAGGTTCGCGTATCGATGGGCATGTCGCTCACCGCAGGCGAGTACATCGTCGCCGCCCCGCTCGCCCGTCTGCTGGCAAGAAGCCCGAGCCTCAGCGTCGACGTCCGCGCCGGGGACACCGAGCAGCTCCTCTCCCAACTCGCCGAAGGCGCCATAGACTGCGCCTTCGTGGAGGGCATCTTCGACACGCGCGCCTTTGCCGGCGACAGGTTTGACACGCAGCGCCTGCTGTGCGTCTGCGCGCCCGACCACTCGCTCGCGGGCACACGCCAGCCGTTGGAGGCCCTGCTCGGGCAGCGCCTGCTGATCAGGGAGCGAGGCTCGGGCAGCCGCGCGGTGCTCGAGAACGCCCTTGAGGCGCGCAACCTTTCGGTGGCAAGCTTCGCCCGCACCGACGAGGCGTCAAGCGTGGGCATCATCAAGCAGCTCGTGCGCGGTGGCGTGGGGATGTCGTTTCTCTACGAGGCCGCCGTGGCCGAGGAGCTGGCGGGCGGGCTGCTAGGGCTCGTCGAGCTTGAGGGGCCGCAGATCGAGCATGACATCACCTTCGTGCGCCTGCGCGGCAGCGTGTTCGAGCGCGAGCTGCTCCGGCTGCTCTTGGAACTCAAGCGCGAGCTGCAGGTGTCGAGGGCCGAAAGGCCGGCGTGAGCACCCCGCCCGGCTCACGGCCCGAACACGCACGGAGCACACACCTTCGGCGCGGACATTGGCTAGACTTTCTGACTGGATCACACGCCGCCAGGCGAGCAGCGAGGAGGCACATGAGCAAAGTCGAGTTCTCAGACGTCACGCTGACCTATCCCGGCGGGGACGACAGGCGGGACGTGCACGCCCTGCGCGGGCTCAACCTGCGCGCCGAGCCCGGCGAGTCGGTCGCCATCATCGGCCCCTCGGGCTGCGGCAAGTCCTCGACGCTACTCATGGCGGCAGGCCTTTTGCGCCCGACGAGCGGGGCCGTGCTCGTGGACGGCACGCCGGTCGAGCGCGAGCGCCGGCAGACCGCGCTTATTCTGCAGGGACAGAGCCTGCTTCCCTGGAAGACCGTTGAGCGCAACGTGGAGCTCGGCCTACTTCTGCGGCACGTGCCTCGGCAGGAGCGGCGCCGTCGCGTCAGCTGGGCCCTTGAGCAGGTCGACCTGACGGACTTCGCCCGCGTATACCCCGCCGAACTCTCGGGCGGCATGGCCCAGCGGGCGGCGATCGCCCGATCGCTTGCCCTGGACTGCGACCTGCTCATGATGGACGAGCCGCTCTCAGCGCTCGACGCGCTTCTGCGCGAACAAATCCAGGACGTGATGCTGCGCCTGTGGCGCGAGCGAGCCTACGCCCAGATAATCGTGACACACTCCATCGAGGAGGCCGCGTTTCTCGGCCAGCGCGTCGTCGTGATGGCACCAAGGCCGGGCCGCGTGGTCGACGTCATCGACAACCCCGGCATGGGCGAGGCGGGATACCGCAGTTCGAGCGAGTTCTTCGGACTCTGCACGCGCCTGAGAGCGGCGCTGCAGGCGAGCATGGAAGCGGGAGGTGCTCGCCATGAGCGAGACTAGCGGGCAGGCAACAGGCGCAAGGCCACAGGGGAAAGACGAGGCCGCGCGCTCGAGGAGGGCCAGGCTACCAAGGACCGTCAGGAAGATCGCGGGCTACGCCTTCGCCGTGGCGGTGCTGCTGCTGGGCTGGCACCTCACCGCGCTGGTCGTCGATTCGCCGGCGCTGCCCACGCCCCTGGCGACCATCCCCGTCTTTCTGGAATTCGCCCCCGACCTGCTGCCCCAGTTCTGGGTAAGCCTCTACCGCATCGTGGCCGCGCTCGCCATCGCCTGCGTGCTGGCCGCGCCGCTGGGCCTTGCACTGGGGCGGCTGCGGCGGCTCGACGCGTGGGTGGCCCCCGTGCTGTACCTGGCCTACCCCATCCCCAAGATCGTGCTGCTGCCGGTGTTGCTCGTGCTGTTCGGCCTGGGTGACGGCCCCAAGGTCGCGCTCATCGCCCTCACGCTGTTCTTCCAGATCCTCGTGAGCATGCGCGACGCCACGCGGCTCGTGCCCGAGGAGGCCATTCTGTCGGCGCGCAGCCTGGGAGCGGGGCGCTGGGGACTCTATCGGCACGTGATACTGCCCGCCGTGCTGCCCGAGCTGTTCACGGCCCTGCGCGTGGGGTCGGGCATCGCGGTGGCCATCCTGTTTCTGGCCGAGGCCATCGCGGGCTCCACGGGCCTGGGCTACTTCATCGTGGACGCCTGGGGCATGATCGACTACCCGCGCATGTTCGCCGGGATCATCGCCATGGCCATCCTGGGCGTGCTGATCTACGAGGCGCTCGAGATCGCCGAGACGCGCCTCACGCGCTGGCGCAGGGCCGGGCGCAGGAGCTCTCGAGATACGCGATGAGCTCATCTGCCGTCGAGAAGCTCGCGCACATGGCGAGCGAGCCGGAACCCATGAACCCATCGGCCGCCATGCGCCGATGCAGCTCGACGAGTGGCGCGTAGAACCCGTCCACGTCGAGCAGGGCGACGGGCCGGATGCGCGGAGCTACGCGGGGGCTGCCCGCACCGGCCTTGCCAGTGCCGGCGCCGCACTCACCCGCCCCGTCGTCGGGACGCCCGGCGCCAGCGAGCTTCTCGGCCGCCAGAACCTCGTAGAGCTCGTCGAGCGTGCCATACGAGCCGGGCAGCGCCACGAAGGCGTCTGCCAGCCGCATCATCTCCACCTTGCGCTGCGAGAGCCCCCGCGCCTCGACCAGCTCGTCACAGGGAAAGGAGACGCGACCGGGCAGGTCGCCCTCGCGGGCCGGCAGGACGCCGGTCACCCGTGCGCCGGCGCGCTTTGCGCCAAACGCCACCGCGCCCATCAGGCCGTCGTCGTAGCCGCCGAACACCAGCTCGTGGCCATGCGCGCCGATGAGCGTGCCCAGGTGTATGGCGGCGTCGACGTAAGCGTCGGGCAGCCCCTCGGCCGACGAGCAGAACACGCAGATCCTCATGGGAACGACCTCCTTGATCGGCAGACGCAGCAACCAGCGAACATGGCGGGCGCTTGACCGGGCGACGCTTGGCCAAACGCCGGGAGAACCTTACTCGGAAACGTAGGCGCCTGCCTGCTCGTCAAAGGTGAGCGGGGCAGACAGGTAGCCCTTCTCGCTCATCCAGTCCAGGATGGGCTGGATCATCTGCGAGGTGGCGCGGGCTCCCACCGGATAGGTCGACACAGGATAGTCCTGCGCCAACACCTCGGGCAGGCTCGCCTTCTCGACGAGCAGCTCGCGATACGACTCGGGATCGGCATTGATCGCCTCGGCGGCGCCATCCCACGCCTGCCTGACTGCCTCGACTGCCTGCGCGCCCTCGTCGGCGCCGGCGAACTCGGCACGCGCGATCATGACCGACTGCGAGAGGTTGTCGCCCGCCGTGTCGTCGACGAGCGTGACGCACCCGTTTGCCTCTCCCAGCGCCAGCATGCTCGCGGGCAACGCCGCCGCGTCAGTCTGGCCGGACTCCATCATCTGGTAGCGCACGGGGATCTTCTTGACCTCCTCCTTGACGACGTCACCCTCGCCCAGGCCCGCGGCCTCGAGCAGCCTGTCCATGACGTACTCGGGCAGCGTGTTGGAGCCCACGCCGATCGAGCGGCCGGCCAGCTGGGAGACCTCGGTGATGTCGGAGTCGGGCCCCACGGCAATGCCGAAGCGCCCCTCCTGCGGCGTCGCGCCCAAGGTGACCCACTCGAGCAGCACCTCGCAGCCGCCCACCGTGAGCGAGGCCGCCACCATCGGGTCGGTCATGGCCATGTCGATCTCGCCGGCGGTGATCGCCGTGGTGAGCTCCTGGGCACTCTGGAACGTGACGATCTGGACGTCCACGCCCGCCTCGGCGAACAGCCCCTCGTTCTGAGCGACCCAGCCGGGCAGGAAGTCCTCGGTCACCATCGTGCCGATGCGCGCGGCGAGACCCTCGCCGGGCGTGACCGACGAGTCGGCGCCGCCCTCCCCTACGGCCTGGCCGGTCGAACCGTCACCGTCCGCGCCCGAGCCGTCGCCCCCGCCGCAGCCGACCAGCCCCAGCGAGAGCACGCTGAGCATGCCCGCCCCCAGACCCGTGACCATCGACCGGCGCGAGACGCCCCACGTGCGCGTCCCGCCGCGCCGCGCCCCAGCCACGAAACCGGCCTGCACGTCTCCGGCAACGCCGGCGTCTTCGAAATCGTTCATCAAGGCCTCCCTGCCCTCTCGTCACGCACGCCGCCAACCACGCGCAGCCGCGGCTCAGTCCGTGGGCACAGAACACCACGCGGTTGCGCTTCCGACGCTCGATCGCGGCACCGTCTGCCAGACGTTCGCATCCGACGCCCGATCAGGTGTGCGCATACCCTTGACTCGGGCAATTTATTTCCTATCGAAAAAATCATCAGCATCGCTGCAACGCTGAAAATCATATGGTGCTAGAGTTTGACCACTTTATTGGGTCGGGATCCTCGCACCACCGCGATATCCATCCCATGCGCACATGTTGTCCCCGCCCCCAGGTCGGCCCGCAACCGGCAATGCGGGTCACGGGGATCGGCCCGCGGCGAGCCCATCGGCCGCATCGGGCCCATGTGCCGGGAAGGTGCACCGCAGGCAAAGCGCTCCCGCAGGTTGGAAAGAAGGTTGAACGCGATCATGAACGGCTTGACGCTCCTGATCATAGCCATCGTGGCCCTAGGGGCGGGGTATCTGCTCTACGGCCGCTGGCTCCAGAAGACGTGGGGCATCGACCCCAAGGCGCTCACCCCCGCCAAGCAGCTTGAGGATGACAAGGACTACGTGCCCACCGACCGCCTGTCGGTCTTCGCGCACCAGTTCTCCTCCATCTGCGGCGCCGGCCCCGTAACGGGCCCCATCATCGCCTGCATCTTTGGCTGGCTACCCGCTTTTTTGTGGATCATCGTGGGCGGCGTCTTCTTCGGCGCCGTGCAGGACTTCACCGCGCTGTACGCCTCGGTGCGCAACAAGGGCAAGTCGATGGGCCTGCTCATCGAGAAGTACATCGGGCGCTATGGCCGTCGCCTGTTCCTGCTGTTCTGCTGGCTGTTCACGATGCTCGTCGTGGCCGCCTTCACCGACATGGTGGCCGGTACGTTCATCATCATTCCCGGTGATGACGCCACCTCCTACGCCAGCAGCGCCACCGCGAGCATCAACATCGTATTCATCGTCGCGGCCGTGGCGCTGGGCATCATCACCGCCAAGCTGCACATCAAGGGCATCGTGAAGTTCCTCGTGGCCCTGGTGCTGTTCGTGGCGTCGTTTGCGGTGGGCATGGTCTTCCCCATCGAGGCCGCGAGCAAGGTCACCTGGGACGTGGCTATCATGATCTACCTGTTCTTTGCCAGCTGCGTTCCCATGCAGTACCTCAAGCAGCCCCGCGACTACCTGTGCTTCATGGTGCTCGTCGGCATGATCATCTTCGCCCTGGTGGGCGTCGTGGTGTACAACCCCACCCTGCAGCTCAACATGTTCAACGGCTTCGAGCCGGCGGAGGGCAAGCTGCTGTTCCCCGTGCTGTTCGTGACCATCGCCTGCGGCGCGGTGTCGGGCTTCCACAGCCTGGTGTCCTCGGGCACTTCGTCCAAGACCATCTCCAACGAGCGCGACATGCTGCCCGTCGGCTATGGCTCCATGGTGCTGGAGTGCGTCGTGGCCACTCTCGCCCTGATCTGCGTGGCCGCCGTGTGCACCGCCGGCGGCGACTACTCCCAGGTGGGCACCGGCACGCCGTTCAGCGTGTTCTCGACCTCGGTCGCCTCGTTCATGGAGGGACTGGGCCTGCCCGGCACCTTCGCGCACGTGTTCATGAACATGGCCGTCTCCACGCTTGCCCTCTCCTCGCTTGACGCCGTGGCCCGTATTGGCGCCATGAGCTTCCAGGAGCTGTTCCTGGGCGAGAAGGCCGACGGCAGCGACGTCAACGCCCTGCGCCGCTTCCTGGGCAACCGCTACGTCGGCACGCTGCTCGTGCTCATTCCCGGCTTCGTGCTGGCGCTTGGCGGCTACAACAACATCTGGGCGCTGTTCGGCTCGGCCAACCAGCTGCTGGCCGCCATGGTGCTCATCGCGCTGTCGGTGTTCCTCAAGGCCACCGGCCGCAAGGGCCTCATGCTCGTGATCCCCGCGTGCTTCATGCTCGTAGTCGTGTTCGTCTCGCTGGTGACCATCCTGATGGGCATCGTCCCCGTGATCGGCACCCCCGAGTTCAGCTTCCTCACGCATGGCCTGCAGCTCATCTTCGGCGTCCTGCTGCTGGTGCTCGGCGTGATCATCGCCGTGAGCTGCTTCAAGAAGCGCGCCGAGACCGAGTTCGGCTCGGAGAAGGAGGAGATCGTGGAGGCCGACGCCCCCGAGACGGCCGCCACTCCAACGAACGCGTAAACAAGCCTGCACGTTCGCGCAATGTAAGAAGCGCACGAAAAGCCCCATGTCTCACGATCAACCCATCGGAGCATGGGGCTTTTCGTGCCCTTGGATCATTGTGCCGGGCGCCTTGACCGCAATGCCCAGCACAAGATCGTTCACCTATCTCGATACGCTCGCCGACAGGCGTTCGGCAACCCCAAGGCGCGCGGTCGAGGATCTCGCGCGCTAAAATTCTTCTGTGATGGACAAAGTTTTCGGTTGGGAGAGACTTTATACGCAGGCGATCATCGACAGCCGGTAGAGCATTTGGCAAAATCCCAGCTCACGAAGCCGAGACATCTGAAAGCCAGTGGGCAACGTGCATGTCCAGGCCCAAATCTCACGAGCCAATCTTCTCCCAACCGCACTATTTGTCCCGCCGGCAAAGATTTTGGCGCGCGAAGATTGACTTACATCTGCTTCGTTCTTCTCGGATGCATCCCGAACATGCATCTCGTCTGTTCGGCGCGCATCAATCCGACTGCGTATCTACCTGCACGCATTTGCCTCCGCTGTGATAACAATAGGGCTGGCCTGTAAAAACAAGCCAGCCCAAATCCTTCTAACAAAAAGTCAACTCGTACAGCCGGACATCATCTTTCCCCGCGCCTCGGGCAAACCTTACGCCTCGGCGGCAAGATTCTCGCCAGCGATGCGACCGAAGACGATGGGCTTAGACAGACCAATGAGGTCCATGTTGCCCGCGCTCTCGCCAGCGGCATACAGGCCGGGAATGACCTCGCCGTTCCAGTCGAGCACGTGCGAGCCCGGATCGATCATCAGACCGCCCAGCGTGTTGTGCTTCTGGATGCCCCAGCGCAGGGCGTGGAACGGCGCCGTCTCGATGCGTCCGTTGAGCGCGGACTTCTTGAACTCGGTGTCCTCGCCGGCGTCGACTATCGCGTTGTAAGCCTCGACGGTCTGCGCGAGAGCGTCAGCGGGAACGCCCATCGCCTCGGCAAGCCCCTCGATGGTGTCAGAGGTGGCGTACATGTCCTCCTGGACGGACTCGCCCACGGTGCAGTCGAGCTTCTGCTCGGAGCGCGCCGTCTCGTCCATGACGATCCAGACGATGGGGCCATCGTCATCGCTTGTCTGGCCAGCGCAGAGCTGAGCGAAGAAGAACGGCGGGTTGCCACCAACCCAAGCGGGGCCTTCCTCGGGAACCTCCTCGTTCATGAAACGCGTGCCCTCGGCGTTGACGAAGATGCACGAGGTGGGGTCGGGCTCGGGGGTGCCGGGCTCGCCAACCGGCATGGTAACGCTGTGCCAGCGCGTGCCGGGGTGACGGTGCCAGCCATGCCAGTCGCAACCGCGATCGGTAGCCATGGCAGCACCGGCCGCAAGTCCGATCTCGATGCCCGAGCCGTCGTTCCACACGTAGGGTTCGCCGGACACGTGCGGGTAGTTCAGCAGCATCGGGTTGAAGAGGACCTTGAGCTTCTTGCTGCCATTCCAGCTGCCGGTGCCGAGGAATACGCCCTTGTTGGCCTTCATGCGAATGGCCTTGCCGTCAAGCTCGGCCTCGATGCCCAGGACACGTCCAGCCTGGGGGCCATCAGCGCGAATGATCCCCGTCATCTTGCAGCTCAAGATGAATTCGGCGCCGTTGTTCACGGCGTCATCGTACATCGGCCAGATGAGGCCGGCGCCACCCGCCCACATGCCGTCTTCGTTGTCACGGTCAACGGGCATGGGCGTGGTGGTGTAGTAGCGGCTGCCGCGGTACACGGCCGACATCTTGCTCACGTTTGCCTGAATGAACGGGCACCCCAGGCTGTCAAGCCAATTCCAGGTGTCCAGGCTGCGATCGGCAAAGGCGCGAGCCATGCCCGGGCCGTCCTCGGCGCCGGAAATGCGGCGCCACTGGCCCATGGTGTGCTCGCCGCCGTCGACGTCCTCGACGGTCATCTCCATGTCATCGCGCAGCGTGTAGAGCGTGCGGTCCTCATAGATGATGTCAGCCGTCTCCTCAAACCCGGCCTCCTCCTGCATGCGGGTACCACCGCCGATGCCGAGGTTGCCGCCGGCCAGGATGCCCTTGCCGCCAATCTTGTCGTTCGCGTCGATCGCGATGACCGACACGCCAGCCTCAGCGGCAGCAGCCGCGCATGCAACGCCGGCAGGGCCGGTGCCGACGACAATGACGTCTGCCTCGTAGTCCCACTCGCCCTCGGTCGTGGGCTGCTCCTTGGCGTCCTGGGCCGCAGACGCCTCCTCCGCCGTAGCGCTCAGCACCTGGGAGGCCGCAACCGCGCCGGCAACAGCGGCGCTTGCGCCCGCGACGAAGCTTCTCCTTGACATGGATGTCTCTTGCATGTTCTTCGCTTCCTTCCATACGTGGGTGTTCACTCGACGTCATCGCGTCGCACGGCGGCGTCGTTCGTATCCCATGGTAGGAAGCTGGGGCCGATAGGAGTATCATCCACATTGTGTATGACCCATCCGCAGTTTGTGGATGATATCGGCGAGATGCCTTTGGGGCTATGCTGTATTGCTTAGACTATTTCGGGGGCGGCATGCAGGCAATTGGCAAGTGGCAACAGAACACATCATGGACAAGCCTGCTCGCTGGGCTTCTCGTCGTGATCGGGCTCACCTGCGCCGGCATCTGGACAAACGTGCTCGGGTACAGCACCTCGCTGTTTGCCCCGGACGGCATTGGCTATCCCACGAGCAGCGCCTTTCTCCAGGGCAGGCTCGTCATATCGGTGGTCCTCGTCGTTCTCGCACGGCAAATCCACAAGCAATGGCACTGGCTGGTGGCGGTCACCGGCTTCGTCATGTGTCTGGTTACGTGCTGTGCGGTCCTCGCCCCCAGCCAGGGAATGTTTGACCCGCAAACGCTCTCCCACATAAGCATCGTCTGCGGCAGCATGGGCTACACAATTCTCACGACGTCGTTCTACATCTTGCTCGCCGAGCACGTCGAGGTGAGGCCGAGCGCCTTGGTCATCGCCGTAAGCCTTGCGCTCGAGACCGTTTTCTCCGTACTCGTAAGCACGCAGGTCACAGCTCTTGGGCAGGCGGTGCTCGTCTTGGTTGCCCCCGTTCTTTCCGGTCTGGCCTTCCAGCTGGGCTACCATCTGCTTGCCCATGGCCCCGCGAGCAGCTCCCACCCCGACGTGCACGAAAAGTCATATCCCCCAAGAAGCCGCAGGTACGCGTTTCTTCGGCTGCTCGCCTTCACCGTTGCCCTCGTCTGCATCCGCGCTTTGAGCGAAGTCGGCATTTGGGGTCGAGAGCGCGAGAACTTCATCGGCATGTCCGAGCTGTCCGGCACCGAGCTTGTCCTGGTGACCTCGTTCGTGCTGGCCGCCTCGGTGGCAGCCTTCATCCTTCCCAGACGGCTCTCGAATGTTGCCCGATCGATCATCGGGTTCGTCATCGTCCTGGTGGGGCTGCAGCTGCTCGCCCTGAGTGACGACCCGCTCTTTGGCTCGTCGTTTGACTGGATCATCGAGAGCTGCGAGCTCTTCTCGCATCTCCTCATGTGGATGACCTTCATCGAGTGCGTGCGCGAGACCGACATGCCGGCCTTTCGCATATCCGGCCTGCGATCGCTGGCATACGTGGGCACAACCATGCTGTTCGATCGCTACCTTGACGACCCGACGATAGCAACCAGTACCGTCATCATCGTCGTTGTCTACGTGCTGTTTGTCATCGTGCTCGTGCCTCTTGCGATTTGGCTGAGACCCTGGCAGTCGGGCAGATCCGACGAGGTTGACCAGACGGACAAGGAAGGCGCCCTCCCCGGAGAATCTCGATCGACCGAAAGGCAGGACGAGCAGCAGTCACAAGTCGCCCGCTTTGCCGGCCACCACGGCCTCTCACCCAGAGAGTCCGAGATCCTTGGTCTCCTCCTCGCCGGCAAGACCTACGCCACCGTCACGGAGGAGACCGGGCTCTCCGAGGGCACGGTCCGCACCCACATCTCGAGCATCTATCGCAAGCTCGACGTCCACTCAAAGGGAGAGGCAGGCGAGCTGTTCGAGGCGTTCTGCTCAAGCGCGGCAGCGAGCGCAGGAGAGGAGGCCGCCAACGCCACGCTGCCCTGCTGAGCGGGCACGCCACTGCACCGCAAGCAGGCGGCCGAAAAGCGGGACAAGCGAGCGGCGGACATGTGCCTCGACTTGCCTCACGTTAACCGCCAAGACCGCCGAAGTTGTTTCAGCTTCGTGCGATACGGCCAAGATGTGCCCCTTGCTGCGGAAGAACCGCCGCGCTTGGGGTATAACGTTCGACGCGCAACACGCACGACCAGCCATGACCACACGAGGAGACCACCTCATGCCCAAGTACAGCGCACGCATTGCAGCCCTGCTTCTCGCCACGACCCTCTGCATGCCCCTGATGGGAGGTTGCGACGCCTCGGGCGGCACGGCCGGCACCTCGGGCACCACCGACGCAACGAACAGTGCCGCGGATACGGATGGCACGACCGGCACGAGGGCAGGCAGCGCCGCGAGCTCGACAGACGCCGCGTCCTCATCAGACACGGCCGTCCAAAGCTCTGCCTTGACCTACGAGGGATATCTCGACGAAAGCGGACTGTGGGATGGTGTGCGAGCGCTCGACTACGTCACCCTGCCCGAGGACTACGCCCACATCTCCGTCCCCGCCGACCAGGTCGCGGTGAACGATGATGACGTCCAGGCGCAGATCGACTCGCTCGCCTCGAGCTACGCCACGACGGCGGAGGTAACCGACCGCGCCGTCGAGGACGGTGACACCGTGAACATCGACTACGTCGGCACGATTGACGGGGTTGAGTTCGACGGCGGCAGCACGCAGGGCGCAGGCACCACCGTGACCATCGGCGTGACTAGCTACATCGACGACTTCCTGGAGCAGCTCATCGGCCACATGCCGGGCGAGACCTTCGACGTGGAGGTGACCTTCCCCGACGACTACGGCGTGGACGAGCTCAACGGCAAGGACGCCGTGTTCTCGGTGACCATCAACCACATCGAGGAGCAGGAGCTGCCGACCATCGATGACGAGTGGGTGACTACCAACCTGGAGTCCTCGCTTGGCGTCTCCACGCTCGACGAGCTCAAGTCCAGCATTCGCGACAGCCTCACCGCCAACGCCGTGACCTCGTACGTCCAGAGCTACGTGCTCACGAACTCCGAGGTGTCGGAGCTCCCGCAGGCCATCGTCGAGGCCCAGGAGCAGAACATGGTTGCCCAGTACCAGAGCTACGCCGACTCGTATGGAATGGAGCTTTCCGACTTCCTCTCCATGACGGCAGGCGTCAGCACGACTGACGAGCTGATCGAGGCCAACCGGTCGTCTCTGGACGAGGCGGCGCGCGCCTACCTTATCTACCAGGCCATTGCCGAGGACGCCGGCATCGAGGCAACGACAGAGGAGGCGGCGAGCTACATTCTGGACACGACCGGCAGCAGCGATTTTGAGGTGTACGCCCAGGTCTATGGCCTTCCCTACCTCAAGCTCGGCGCACTGATGGACGAAGTCACCAACATGCTGGTGGACGGCGCGACGGTGGAGTAGGGAGTGCCCACGCCAGCCAAGCGTTCACTCCCCCGCGGCACCGCATGACCCATCTCACCGCCGGTTTGGCTGCGCCTCAGGAATACACAACCGCAGTGCACCGCGTACCGACGGGCACCCCAACCGTTCGCCGCGCGCAGTATGCCGTCCGGGCACCATGGTTATGAATCGTCAATTGAGGGGAATACGAAGGACTGTAATCCTGCCATAAGTGTAGGAATCGCACGTAAGGCAAACGCAAAGTTCGGAGGAGGAACGATGACCCTGCGCACCACGACCCGCGCCCTACTCGTAAGTGCCTCTCTCACCGCGACCCTCATGGCGGGTGGCGTCGCCCTGGCCGATGGCTTCTATGCCGACGAGGCAGGCAGCGGCACCAATGCCGCCTCGTCGCAGCAGGCGCAGAGCCCGTCGGGAGACGCGTCGCTGGCGTCCACTTCGAATGGAAGCGTTACCTTCCAGATTCCCGGCGACTGGGAGCACTTCACCTACAAGGATGACGGCGTCACCTTTGACGCCTACCGCAGTGACCAGGGCGTGTTCCAGGTTGCGAGTGTCGACAGCGCCCGTACGCCTGATCCCGCCGACACCCGCCGCACGCTCGACTTCATCGAGGAACTTGCCGGCGACGTCGACATCGATGACGACGATTCGATCTTCGGCGAGTCCCAGACTCGCGAGGTCGATGGCGTAACCATGCTCGAGATGACCTACAGCGAGTTCGATGACGGGCGCGAGACCCAGGGGATCGTGACCGTGGTGTACGGCGAGCAGACCACCGTCGCCATCAGCGCCTACCGTGCCGAGGACGCGCAGGCGGTCGCCGGCACCTATCAGCAGGTCCACCAGTCGCTTACGCCCGGTGGCGCCCCTTCCGGCGGAGGTTTCTACGCGGACGAAAGCGGCTCCGCCCAGGCACTGGGCGACGTCGCACCCGGTGATGTCCTCATCGAGGATGACTTCGAGTACGTCGTGAGCGACGACCCCTCGACGTACGTGCGCGTCACGGTGACCGACGCCGCCTCGGGCTCTGTCGACCTCATCGGCGTGCCCGTTACGCTCACCAACCGCGATGACGAGCCCGAGCGCCCCGACACCCGCGAGATCGTTCTGAGCGGCCCCTCGGGCAGAGCGCAGGTCACCGACGCCGCCACCTGCCCCGAGGATTCGGTCTACGGCGTGGGTCGCGTCGGGCGCGGCGAGTCGGTCACGGCGATGCTCTACTTCGTCGACGAGGGCGCCGGCAACTACACGGTGAGCTTCGTGGATGACGACCGCGACGACCGTCACGAGCAAGACGACACCATGACCATCGTGCTGACGCTCGAGTAGCAAAACGAGCGCCAACCCAAACGCGACACAAGGCGGGGGCCCGCGTGCCAGACGGCATGCGGGCCCCCTGTTCTGCAGACAACCGCACCCCCCATCCGCGACACCCGCGTTCAACACCCGCGTTCAGAATGTCGTATTTCAGGTGTTCAAGCCACACCTTCGCTGACGCGACAACACCCAAGCAACGAAAATGCCCTATGCTGTGGTACCGCGAAATGCCGCGTGCCATTGAGACCGCGCGCTAACGAGAGTAAATGTCGACACGTGCAGGAAGGAGGGGATCGGAGTATGAGCGTCTATACCGTGGCAATCTGCGAGGACGAGCGCGCAACCTGCATGGAAGTCTGCCGTATGTGCGACGACATCCTCACACAGGCCGACATCCCCCACCGCATCCGCGCGTTTTCGTCGGCCACCGAGCTCGACGCATGCCTTCGCTCGGGCAAGGCATCCTTTGACCTGCTCGTACTCGACATCGCCATGCAGGGCAAGAGCGGCATGGAGCTCGCGCGGGAGCTGCGCCAGCGCAAGGATCGCGTGAGCATCATCTTCGTGACAGGCTGCGAGGAGTATCTGGAGGAGGGCTACGAGGTTCAGCCCGTTCACTTTCTCCTGAAACCGGTGAACCGAACGCGCCTGGAGAAGGCCCTGCTTACCGACTGGGAGCTCAACCACGCCCCTCGGTCCATCACCCTGCAAAGCGGGAACCACTCGCTGCGGCTCTCCCTACCAGACATCCTGTACGTGGAGACCGCGCCCAAGCACAACGTGCGCATCGCAACGGTGGGCAAGGCGCACCTCTCCCCCGCCTCCCTTGCCAGCATCGAGCAGGCGCTTCCCGCCGATCACTTCGTTCGCTGCCACAAGAGCTACCTGGTGAATCTCGACCACATCGCGCAGATGGGCGCCTCCACCATGACGCTTGACACCGAGGAGGAAGTTCCCCTCGGGCGCAAGTACGCAAAGGACTGCCAGGACGCGTTCATCGCCTATCTCAACCGATAGGCCCCGGCTCCGACCCGCCGGCATCCGACCGGTCGCCCGATTGGTCGCCTTCCGCCCCCTCCCCTTCGGCCCGCGCCATGCCTTCGGGCAGCTGCAGGGCAACCTGCACGACGAACACGCCGTCATCCGTCTGCCGCACGGTGAGGCCGCCTCCGTAGCGCTTGGCCACCCTCGACATCTGCCTCAGCCCAAATCCATGGGAGTCGGGATCGTCCTTGGTGGTGAGAAGCTGCCCCTCCTCGTCGGCCCGCAGCTCCCCGCCGAACGTGTTCTCGCAGCTTATAGCGAGAAAGCCGCGCACCACCTTGATGCGCAGGCGAACGAAGCGCCCCTCGGCACCCTCCATGCGCTGGCACGCCTCCAGGGCGTTGTCGAGCATGTTCATGAGCAAGGTGCACAGGTCGTGCTCGGGGATGCCCAGATCGGTGGGGACGAGTGCCTGGGCGTCGAACTCCACGCCCGCCTTGCGAGCGCGCGCCGCGACGTCCTGCAGGATGATGTTGATGGCGACGTTGTCGGTAAAGCTCGTCTGCGCCTGATCGACACCGGTCTGGCACATCTCGCGAACCAAGGCGCTCGCCTGTTGGTAGTCTCCCGCCTGAAGCAGGCAGTCGAGCGTCATCAGCCTGCCCCTGAGCTCGTGGCGCAGGGCAGCCGTCTCGTGGACCTTCTCCTCAAGCGCCCGGTAACCCTCGAGGGTCATCTCGTTTCTGAGCTCCAGGCCCTGCTGGCGCACGCGCCGGTCAACCATCGAGCGCGCGACACCGTATGCCGAGATGAGCCCCGATACGACGGCGAACCACAGCACGATCCAGTACAAGATGCCCGAGTAGTACCCCATCTGTAGCAGCGTGGCGATGGACTGGTTGACAAACGACGCCATGTAGCCGTCGCTCGCCAGAGACACCAGGTACCAGCACCCAATTACCAGCACGCTGCACAGCGTCGTGATGCCGAGCAGACGCCAGAACTGACGGCGCCGGTTCATGGCGAGGTAGACGGCCAGCGCCACGACCACCATGAGCCCCACGACCCGCTGGTCGAGAAGCGGCGTCACCCAATCCGGCACGAACGAGTATCCCGCGTTTGACGACAGGAAGTACAGGACGAGCCCGCCGGTCGCCACGATGAGGGCAAGCAGGCTCCACTCGGGTCCACCAAGCGCGCAGCTGAGCAGGAATAGGCCGACCACCAGCACGAAGGCCAGTGCCGACGCGCCGGCGGGAAACGCCTCGCGGTTGGCGAATGTGACGATCTGCTCGTCCTCGAACGTCTCAGGTGCGAAGCGCACGAGCGGCGGGAACAGCACACTGTCGCCGTCGATGACCTCGCACGTCACGACAAGCTCCCCGGACGCGCCGACGGGAAGCGGCACGGTCGCCCCCGCAAAGGACGCCAGCTCCCGATCCGTCGTGACCGAGGAGTTCCAGATCTCCTCCCCGTTCAGCGTGACCGTCATCGCAAGCCCCGACGTCTCGAACAGAAGGTGCCCCTCGGGCAGGCCTCCGGGCAGCGTCCCCGTGAAGCGGAAGGTACCCTCGAGCGTCGTGGAGTCGCTCATGACATCCGTGGATATGGGCTCGGTCGATCCGTCGGACTCGATCCTGACGGACTCGCTCCAGTCGATATAGGTCATCGACCCGCTCGTGGCGGTGAACAGGCGCAGGAACAGCACGGTGAGGCAGACAACCACCAGAAACAGGATGACAAGCGCCACGTCGCGCACGCGTCGAGCGGGCGCGCTGCCTGCCACGGCACGCTTGTCGGCAAAGAAATGATCGGACTGACTCATACAGGTCTTCCTTCGTCGGTTCGTCCCATGCGGACGACGATGGCTCGCACCACCGGAGTTCGACCACAGGGCCCACGGGGAGAGATGAATGGCAGTCTCACTTTACCGCCGGCACGCAGACACGGCAAGGGGCGCGGCCCCGTCGCGCCCGAACGACAGCCATGGTGCCCAAACAACAAGGCGGGTCAGACCAGACGTGCCAGACCCGTGACAGAAATTGACAGGCTACACCAGCCCCCACAAGCCACCCGTCACGTTGACGAGCGCAAACCACAGCGGCGGCACCAGCAGCGCCGGCAGCAGGTTCATCGTGGGAATCTCCTTGATCTTGAGGATGGACAGGCCCGACGCCAGGATGAGAAAACCGCCGATGATGGCGATCTCGCACATGAGGGCGTCGGTCAAAAGCGGCGCGAGCAGGCTTGCCAGCAGGTAGATCCCGCCTTGCCAGCAGAACAGCACGGCCGCGGCGATGGCGATGCCGTAGCCAAAGGTCGAGGCGAGCACCATCGAGGTCACGAAGTCGAGCATCGCGTTGGTGAACAGGAACGTCTCGTCTCCGTACAGGGCGCTGTTGATCGGGCCGATGATCGACAGGGCACCGATGCAGAACAGCATGATGCCAGTGGACAGGCCGCGCGCGAACTGCGAGCCGTCCTTTGCGCGCTCGCCCACGAAGCGGTTGAACCGCCCGTCGATATCGATGGCCGTGCCCACCACCCCGCCTATCGCCAGGCTCGCGATGAAGAGCACCGGGTAGGCGCTGTTGGGCATGTTCTGCACGATGGAGTTGATGCCCAGCCCTGTTGCCGCCAGGCCCATGGCCAGAAACAGCGCGCCCTGATACTCCTCCTTGAGCCCGCGGCGCACTGTGCCGCCGATGAGGCTGCCCACGAGGATCGCTATGGTGTTGGCTATCGTTCCGATCATGCGTGCCCTCTCCGTTCCGCACAAACCAAAAACCGAGCCGCGTAATCATAGCGCATGCGCCTGGGTCGCCGCGTGAGGCAGAGCCGTCGACTCACGCCCGTCCATCATCGGCGGCTCCTTCTCAGGCATCTGCGGCCTGTGCTAAGATTGTCGCGAGCCAAGGGCACAAGGCGATACGCGAGACGTGCCCGACAGCTCCCTGACGAGGGCAGCCGTACCAGGATCGCAAAGACGGCGCACCGGCCGAAGGGAGATTGTCATGTTGGCTTGGATCGTTCTTGTGTGCTCTGGCATGATGGAGGCGGTGTGGGCCACCGCTCTCGGCAAGTCGGACGGGTTCACCCATCCCCTACCCTCGATCGTCTTCGTCGTTGGCCTGATTCTGAGCATGCTCGGACTGGGATACGCCACGAAGACCCTGCCCATAGGCACCGCATACGCTGTCTGGGTGGGCATCGGCGCCGCACTCACCATGACGTACAGCATAGTCACCGGTGCCGAGCCGGTCTCTGTCATCAAGATCGTGCTTATCGTAGCGCTCGTAGGGTGCGTGGTGGGGCTCAAGCTGGTTTCGGACCACTAGCAAGAGCCCCGCGCGCCATCGCCGACGGTGCCATCCGCACCTGTCCGCGCGGCACCGTCGGCAACGCTATCCTATCAGCACCTCCTTGCCCCTAAACGCCATACCGTATGCGCGGATGCGCTCGGGGGCGACTCCCTTTGCCTGCAGGGCGGCGGCGTAGCGCTTGGCCTCGATCTGGGCATGCGCCGCCGCGATCGTCTCCTCCAGGCTCTCCTCGCGCTTGGGGTTGAAGACTTTGAACTCCAAGATGCATCCAACCTCGGCATCTTCTTCATGCTAATTGTAATAGCAGGATACGCACGAAACGTCTGGATAGCTCATATTTGCTGCCACTTTATCTATCCCAAACATGGGACAGGTATTCAGCCATTTGGTCGTAGGCGGCCTGGGTGATGTCAGGATCTTTCTTTGATGCCTTTTCGAGCTCCTCATCGTCTACGGCTTCAAAGCATTCTCTGAGCTCTTCCTTTTCCAACTCCACAACACCATCGAGAAAGTGCATCCTGGGGTGGTACTGATAGGGAGATCTCTGGCCTCCGACCATAACGGCAAGGGTCCCCTTAGGTATTAGCCGGCACAGCTCAAGCGGGATCCCTTCATTCATGCCCCATGGGTTGCCATAATGTAGATTCCTACAAGCCCGTTCGGTGCCAAAGACGTAAAACCATTCCCTTTCTTCGACTTCGCGTATCGCACGCTAAATGCCGGCAGCCTCGGCCAAGTTATCAACGAATATCATGCTTTCTTGGTACCCCATGTGATGTCCCCTTCGACAAGTAGCCCTACACTTGCTATAATCGGATACGTCAACGAGGGCCCGCTGGTTCCTTAGCTGGGAGCGGGCGACGCAGTTGGCAAGTACCTGGGGCCGGCTTGAGCAACCGGCCCTCACTTGTCTTCGGAGGTAGGAGAACTCACCTCCTCCTGCATCATCCGCTGCGCATTCCGCCCCTTCACGAACCGGTGGATCTTCTCAGCGACCTTGATCAGGAAGCTGAGGACGTTCGTTACCGCCACAAGGGCGTTGAGGATTTCTTGTATCATGGCGATCACTCCCCTCTTGCCCGAGAGCGCCGCCCGCGCGGACCTTCGTTGACACAGTCGATTTTACCAACCCAAAAACGAATAATGCCCACAGGCAACCAAAGCCGTCTGTAGGCATCGAAAAACCTTATTTATAGCCTTTTATCTGGGCTTTTATTAATTCGTCTGACAGGGTTCCGACAATGTCAGACACGTCAGAACCCTGTCAGATGCTAGCAAGTTGAGCCCTTGCTTGACAGCCCATCAGACCCCCGTCAGACCTCCGTCAAGCCCAAGCGCTTACGCCTGCTCCGAGCCCTCGGTCAGCTCCTTGCCCAGCACGCGGCCCAGCGTCATGGCCATGCCGATGGTCAGTCCGCTCATGGGCGTGCAGTACTCGATGGCGAAGCGGCCGCCGGAGTTGTTGCCCGTCGCGTAGAGGTTCACGATGGGGTTGTAGTTGATGTCGAGCACGCGCTGCATCTCGTCGATGTTCACGCCGTTGAGGGCGCAGGTGCCAGTCATCGGGTACTCCTCGGCGCAGTACATGCCGTAGAAGGGGCCCTGGTCGATGGGCAGCAGCATCTTGGGATCGCGGGCAAAGTCCTCGTCCTTGCCGTTGGCGCAGAACTCGTTGTAGTGCTCGATCTCGGCCTTGATGTTGGCGCGCACCTCGTCGGTCAGCGGCATGTAGGACAGCAGGTCGTCGAGGGTCTCGGCACCCCAGGCGCACACGCTCTCGCCCTCGTTTTGCTCGGCACCCTCGGCCCCGCGCTCCACCCATGCGTCGATGGTGGCCTCTAGGTCGAAGTTGCCCGGCTTGCCCATGGGCTGGGCGAAGTGCTCGGGCGAGGTGCGGCTCATGAGCTCCTTCCAGTGGCTGTCGAAGATGACGTAGTAGCGACCGGGCTTGCTGCGCTCGGCACGCACGCGCTGGCCAAAGATGCCCATGAACGTCTCGTCGGTGAAGCGCTTACCCGTCTGGTCAAACCACACGAACGGGCAGCCCCAGGGGTTCTCGCCCGGGGTGAACGAGGCACCCCAGCGCAGGATGTTGGACGTGTAGACGTCAGACGAGAACATGACCTGCGGATCGACGAGGCAGCGGGGGTTGGGGTCCATCGTGGCGCCCGCCCACAGGGCCATCTTGATGCCCGAGCCGTCACGGCCGAAGCCAGCGCACTTCATGTTGGTGGTGTCCAGACCGTGGCTGCGGTACAGCCAGCGCTTCTCGTCCTGCAGGTCGGCGTACATCTCGGGGTTTCCGCCGTAGTCGCCACCCGCCAGCACGACGGCCTTGTTGGCGACGAAGCGCACGTAATTGCCATCAGGGTCGGTGGCGATGACCGACTTGACCGTGGTCTGCGGCACTTCCTTGTCGATGAAGGTCACCACGCCGGCGTCGTCGTGCTGCTCGCCCGGCTCGGTCGTGGTGCCCTCCTCGCACTCGAGCACGACGCCCGTGTGCTCCCAGTACCACGTGGCGCCCTGGGCCTCGGCCTGCTCGATGAGACCGGCAGCGCCACCGTTGTAGTTGAGCTGCATGGTGCCGCACCAGCAGGTGAACTTGTTGATCTCGCAGCCGTCATCCACGTAGGCCTGGTAGCTCGACTCGGGCGTGTCGTTGACGATGGCGTCGCGGATCTCGTCGCTCACGTGCTCGGCCACCCAGTCGAACATCTCGCCGGAGTTGTCGATGTACTTCTTCACGAGGCGCGGGTTGGTGCGGTTACGCGAGCGACGCTGGTACTCGGCGAGGAACTCGGTGGGGTCGATGTCAGAAATGCCCAGCGAGCGACCGAACTCCGAGTTGATGACCGCAACGTCATGCAGGCCGTAGTAGAAGATGCCGTCCTTGGGCTGGGACTCGATGACGGCGACCGTGGCGCCGTTCTCGGCCGCGGCAAACGCGCACATCGAACCGGCGTTGCCGCCGCCCACAACCACGATGTCAGCCTCGATGGTCTGGGTGATCTGGTCCTCGCTGATCTGCGGGGCGTCACCCAGCCACGCGGGCTTGTAGGGCACCTGAGGAATGCTGGACTGAAGGACGCCCGCCTGATCGGAGCCGGCGGTGGCGGCCAGCGCCTCCTCACTCGGGTCGATCACGCTCGCCACGGCCGCGCTCGCCGTCGCGGCGGCGACGCCCGCCATGGCGGCACCGGTGATAAAGCTTCTGCGCGAGATGGTTCCCTGCATGCTCTGCCTCCTTGTTCGCACCGGGCGTCGAAGCGCTTGCCCGGCAAGACGAATGACAACGAGGCGAAGAGTACGCGCCCTTCCCTTGGGCGGCCAGAACAGAGGGCGCAGGCTGTCCGCATTCCGGACACACCTAAGGAAAGTGTCCGAAACACGGACGCGCCTACGCCCCCACCGCCTGGATCACGAACGTCGGGGCCATCTCGGCCACGTAGCGCGCGATACGCCCGGGCTCGACGACCATACCGTCCTCGAACCACTTGAGCGTCACCGTCTCGTTGGCGCGCGACACGTAGTCGAGCTGGTCGTACTCGTCGTCGGTAAGCCTGCGGCCGCGCGACTTCTCCACGCGGTCCCTGAGCAGCTCAAAGGAGTTTGCCGCAGCATAGGTGAGGTCCTTGCGCACGTTTCTCTCGGGGATGACCCTGCCCGTGCGGCCCGAGTCCTCGCGCAGGTGGGCGTACAGGCGCTCGAAGCACTCCCGGTAGCCGTATCGCTCACCCAGGCCCTCGAAGATCTCGCGGTTCTTGCGCTCCCACACCCACACGCCCACCTCGTAGATATCCTCGAAGTAGGTGTAGAACGTCGAGCGGGAGATGCCCGCCTCGTCGCACAGCTCGACCACCGTGATGTCGTCGAGCGGTCGCTCCTTGAGCAGGTCGTTGAGTGCCTCAGCAATGAGGAGGCGCTTGCGCTCGAGACGGCGGTCCTGGCGCTGGCGGGCCCTAACCTCGCCCTCGGCGCCGGGCCTCGCTCCCACGCTCGCCATGCCACCCGTCCCTGTAATCTCGATTGACATCGCAGCCCCCAGCAGATCGCCGCCGCTTCCCCCCGCCGGCAGCCCCAGTTGCCCGCCGACGTGTCGTATTGTAGTGCTTGCGCAGCTTCGTGGTGGCCTCAAGGCTGATGGGAGTTTATTCGCTTCGTATTCGACTCGTAGCCCAATCGCCTCTTACCATAATTCTTATCGTCACTGGCATTGACCTGGCCGCATCGTGGATCCGCGTTGCTTATACATTTGCGCGAAGTGGAAAGAATTCTTCAAAGTGAACAGCATCTCTTTTTACTGCTAGCCATACCGCCGCTTTCCCGTATCATAGGACGCCACAGGTTCATGCATTGAGGCATGCGAAGCACGCGTCGGGGCAACCGCACGACAACCCGACGTGTCCGGCACAAGCAACGAACGGAGCAGCAATGATCAAGGAGATCGTCAAGGACGTCGAGTTCCTCAAGCAGCCCAGCGAGCCGGCGACGGCCGAGGACGCGCAGGTGGCGCAGGATCTCATCGACACGATGCAGTCCATGAAGGACGACTGCGCATGCCTAGCCGCCAACCAGATCGGCGTGCTCAAGGCCGTCATCGTGTTCGACGACAACGGCACCGTCACCACGATGTACAACCCCAAGGTCAAGCAGGCCATGCGTCCCTATCGCGCTTCGGAGGGTTGCCTGAGCCTGGAGAAGGAGACCACCGTCACGCGCTTCCAGTGCGTCAAGGTGACCTACGACGAGCTGGTGGACGGCCAGCTCGTCGCCCGCGAGCGCAAGCTCGAGAACTGGGAGGCCGAGATCGTGCAGCACGCCATCGATCACTGCAAGGGCAGGCTGGTGTAGGAGCCACATCGCGGGCACGCAAGCCCAACGCACGCACCAAAGCGCGCGAGGGCAAATATCCGGACAGAATCGCTGGCCTGAAGGCCGAAAAGTGTCCGAGATTTTGCCCTCGCGCTTTTTTGTTAATCGGGCGGGGCGCGCAGCATGTGCGGCATATGTGCTCGTCCGCCACTGGCAATCCATTCGCCGCGCAGGCGCTAGCCCTGCCACTCCTCCCCCAGCCAGCCCAAGAGAGCGCGCAGGCGCCTCGCGAAACCGCTGTGGTGGTCGCGCGAGTCAATCATCATGGAAGGCGGGACGGCGAGCCTTTCGGTGAGCGCCGCCACGGCGCGGTCGGTCTCCTGCCGTATGCCGCAGATCGGCTCTGGATGGTCAAGCCCCTCGTTGACACCGCAGGCAATTGCCACGCGTGCGGTTACGTCAACCGCCGACCTAGCAAGTCGATTCACAAATCCAGGATACCAGGTGCTCGGGCTTGCGACCAAGTACGTCCCGAACGCATCGGTAAGCATCAGGGTGTTCAAGCAGAACAGACCCGCCAGAGAATAGCCGAAAAGCGCCGTTCTGCCCGCGTCGACGTCCAGGCCCAGCTCATGGCGCGCCGCATCGAGCACCGGCAGGACCACCTCGTCGAGAAACGTGCCCGCCCCGCCGCCGAAGTCAGGCGCGCCCTGCTTGTACGCGGGATGCCACCAAGGCGTATAGTCGCGCAGGGGCTCTGCGGCATCAATCCCCACCATGCAGGGCAGCATGCGGGGGTCGATCTCGCCAGAGCGCACGAGCCTTCCAACCCGACGCAGGGTCCGTTCGCCATCAAGTACCACGAGCAGGCCGCGGTCTCCATTGCCGTCATGCCCGTCGACGTCCGCGACGACGCACGGGTGCCCGGCAAAGACACGCGGCACGAGGCAAAACTCCACGCCCTGAGGAGACTGGTATGACTCGCACACCAGGGCCGGCGAGCCCACGGCGTCGACCGACGCCGCCTCGTGCATCAGGTCATCCTCATCGGGTCGAATCGGGGGCATGGCGCTGGTCTCCTTTCTCTCGTCGCCGACGCATCGCGCTCGGCGAGCAACCGTAGTGCTTCTTGAACAGCCTGCTGAAGTAAAGTGGGTCTTCGTAGCCCACCGCGCGAGCGACATCCTTCACGAGCATGTCAGACTCGAGCAGCTGCGCCGCCCGCTCCAGGCGCTGCGCGATGAGAAAGCTCATCGGCCTCATGCCGTACGCGCGGTTAAAACAGAAGGAAAGCCGCTGCTCAGACATACCAACCAGCTCCGCGAGGTCCGAGATGCCCACCGGCTCGGCATAGCGCGTCTCAAGATAGGCGCGCACCCGTGCCATGCGCTCGTCAGTACGACGGCGCGAGCTCGTGTCAAACATCGACTTGAGCAGCGCGGTGGCCCCAATGATCTGATTCAGGCGATTTGCCAGCGAGGGTGACTTTCCCAGCGCCTCGAGAGCCTCGACGCGTGCGAGCAGCTCTTCGTAATCGGCAGGAACAAAGACGTAGGGCCTGCTCATCCAGTCATTGGGGCTCGCCTCGTGTGGGCCGCCGTCGGGCATGGCGGCGCACAGGTCGGCCGTGACGCACTCCCCGGCCTCGTAGTAGACGTTGAGGTGGACGAACGGCTCGTCGTCAAGCGTCTCGAACTCAAGGTGCCGATGCGGGCAACCGTGTAGCACGACACCCCACTCGCCCAGCATTCCCTCTCCGTCCAGCGAAAGCCTCGCCTTTCCTTTCACCGGAAAGATCATCGCCGAGTGGATGGTCGAGTAGCAGACCCGCTCCCCCGGCAGCTTGACCTGCCTGCTCACGGCAAACACGCTGAACGGGCGCTGGGTGTACTCGCGCCTGAGATCACGCGGGTCGGGATGGATATCGGATCTACTCACCAATGGGCCCTTTCTCCAGCGACGCCGTCGTCCTCTCCCCGTTCCTCCAACCATAAATGATTGGGTTCTCTATGGATAGACGCCGGATTTGTCCATGTACTCAAAAGTATGCCATATGCAACTCTAGAAAAGTAAGCTATAGATAACTTCGCAGTTTTCACCAATGCGATCCCGAGGCAACGCGAGCTGTCCCCATCGAGCCCTCTGGAAGGAGGCACATGCTTAAGAAACCGACCGCCTATCGCATGTTCGTCGGTGCGCTCATCGCGGCGCTTGTCGTCAGCATGGTAATCACTTCCTGCATGGGCGCGATGGACGTGCCTTTGGCAGACGCGTTTGGCATACTGGCAAACAAGTTGTTCGGCATGCCCCTGCCGGCAGACGGACACATAAGCGACGCGGCGCAGAACGTCATCTGGAAGCTGCGGTTCCCCCGCATCCTGCTTGGGCTTGCCGTTGGGGCGGGGCTGGCGATCTCGGGGGTGGTCATGCAGGCCAGCGTGCAGAACACGCTGGCAGAGCCCTACATACTGGGAATCTCCTCTGGAGCGACCTGCGGCGCCACCATCGCCATCATGTTCGGCGCGGGGGGCATCAGCCTGGGAGGTCTGAGCGCCACCCCGGTGTTCTCCTTTGTGGGCTCGCTGGTGGCGACGCTGGGCGTGCTGCTGCTCGCCTCGGCGGGCGGCAGGATGACCGCCTCCAAGCTCGTCTTGTCGGGTATGATCCTCAACGCCTTGTTCGGGGCGCTGTCAAACTTCGTGATCACCGTAGCAGCAAGCGCCGACGGCATGCTCGACCTGCAGTTCTGGACCATGGGATCGCTTGCGCGTGCCGGCTGGGACAACGTGTGGCCCACGCTTGCGACCGTTGCGTTGTGCGGCGTCTTCTACATGACGCAGTTCCGCTCGCTCAACATCCTGCTCATGGGTGACGAGGCGGCCGTGACGCTGGGGGTCAACACCGCTCGGCGACGCTGGGTCTACCTCGCCGTCTCAGCCCTGCTGGTGGGCGTCATGGTCGCCGCCGTAGGGACCATCGGGTTCGTGGGCCTCATGATCCCCCACATCACGCGATCGCTGGTGGGGTCGGACCATCGACGGCTCATACCGGCCGCCGCGCTCGTCGGCGCCGTTTTCATGCTGTGGGCAGACGCCTTCGCCCGCACGCTCATGGAGAACTCCGAGATCCCCATCGGCATCATCACCGCGGTCATCGGCGCGCCGTTCTTCGTCTACATCATGGTGGCACGCAACTACAGCTTCAAGGGAAACTGAGGTGGTGACGTGAGACTCGAGGTCCAGGACGTCTCGGTAAGCTTAAGGCGCAAACCCATCGTGCATCACGCGAGCCTCGCGGTGGCAGACGGGGAGTTCGTGGGGCTGCTCGGGCCCAACGGCAGCGGCAAGTCCACGCTGCTGCGCGCCATCTACCGACTGAACAACAGCTATGCAGGGTCCATCCTGTGGAACGGACGTGATGCCCGCTCCATCCCGCAGAGGGAGTTCGCCAGACACGTCGCCGTGGTGAGCCAGTTCAACGACATCGCGTTTGACTTCACGGTGGCCGAGGTCGTCCTCATGGGGCGTAGCCCGCACCTTGGCATGCTCGCCCGCGAGACCGCAGACGATCAGGCCATCGTTTTCGAGGCGCTCGAGATGGTGGAGATGGGCGCGTTTGGGAACCGCTCGTTCGCGTCGCTCTCCGGCGGGGAGAGGCAGCGCGTCATCCTCGCACGTGCCCTCGCGCAGCGTCCGAAGTTCCTCGTGCTTGACGAGCCCACCAACCACCTCGACATAAAGCACCAGCTCAGCACACTTGCCATCGTCCGCGAGCTTGGGGTGAGCTGTCTTGCCGCCCTGCATGATCTGTCAATGGCAAGCCATTTCGTGGACCGAGCCTACCTCATGAAGGACGGGCGCATCGTTGCCGGCGGCACGCCCGAGCAGGTCATGACATCTGAAGGGATACGTGACGTCTACGGCGTAGAGAGCGCCGTGGAGCCCGACCCGGACGGAGGGGTCAGCATCTCGTTTCGCTACCCGGCACGCCGTCGCCCATCCGTCGTTGTCAACCCACCTTGCAAAAGGTGATTACGAAAGGAGAGTTCGCATGACGCGCACCATCTCGCACACCGTTGACCGCAGGGGATTCGTTGCCGGCATGGCAGCCGGCGCAGCATCGCTGTCGCTGATCGCTGCGGGTCTCGGCACCCACGCCTGGGCGGATGAGGCCGCCGAGGCCGACGGCGAGGCCTCGGCCAGTACCAGCGCCGGCCCCGACGAGGCTGGCGCCGCAGGCGGCGAGGGCTCGGACGTCACCTTTGACCCGCAGCCGACCGAATACCCCGTGAGCTTCGCCCTGGTGGACGGCGACGGCAACGCCTACGAGCAGACGTTCGAGAAAGCGCCCGAGGTGGCCGTGACGCTGACCGACTCCACCTGCGAGATCATGTGCCGCCTGGGCCTTGCCTCCCTGGTCGCGGGCACCGTGGAGCCCGAGGCCGACATGCCGCAGGACATCGCCAAGGACTACGCAGGTATCCCCCAGCTTGGCGACAAGAAGACCCTCTCGCGCGAGACAATCGTGGCCTGCGACCCTGACGTGATCCTAGGCCGCGCGGCAACGTTCACCGCCGACGGGCAGACTGACGCGGCCACCTACAACGAGTTGGGCATCAGCATCTACACCCAGCTCGCCTCGGCGCAGAAAGGCAACCCGACCCTGGAAGGCATCATCCAGGACGTCATCAACATCGCCACGATCTTCGACGTGCAGCAAGCAGCCGCAGAGCTGGTCGATGACCTGCAGACACGCCTGGCGGCCATGCAGCAGCGCGTCGCCGAGGTCACGGCCGACAGTCCCGAACCGCAGCGCGTCCTGATCATGACCAACTTCATCGACGGCACGTTTGGCCTGTTCGGTGGGGCGACCGGCGCAAGCCTGCAGTTCAGCATCATCGAAATGATGGGTGCTACCATGGCATCGACCGAAAGTGCCAGCGGCCTGACCTATGAGAACCTGCTAGAGTTCAACCCCGACGTCATCGTATACGTCACGGCCAACCGCAACGCCGAGACCGACCCGCTGGTGCTCGACACCCTCTACAGCGAGCCCATCGTGGCGTCCGTGCCCGCCATCGCCAACCAGGCCATCGTGATGGTGCCCTACGCCGAGTTCATGGACGCCGGCCCGCGCATCTTCGACGCCGCCGAAGCGATCCTGGACACGCTGTACCCGCAGGCGTAGTCAACTAAGTCGAGCCAAATCCACGTTTCAGGGCCGCTTTTTCGTGGATTTGGCTCGATGTTTGTACATAGCCGAGGGCGAGCAGGCAAGCAGGCAGGCTCTCAGCCGAGCAGCTGGTTACGCTCGACTGAAAGCCCGCCCACCCCCTCCCCCATCGCGCGATCACCCGCGCGGACGACCGAAAGACCTTCGCGCTATCCCTGCACCTTCGCAGCCAGCGCCTTGCCCACCAGACGACCAAAGGTCGCGCAGCGGCCGGCGTTCAGACCAGCAGCCAAGTTGGGGTAGCTGCCTGCATAGAAGGCGCCCTGGTCGTTGCCGATGACGTACACGCCCTCCATGACGGAGCCGTCGGCCATGAAGGGCTGGCAGTCGTGGTTGGCGATGATGCCGTCGAGCGTGCACAGCGTGAGGCCGCCGCACTTGGTGCCGTAGAACGGGGGCGTGCGCAGCTCGGAGAGACGGAACGACTCCTTGCCGAAGTCGTAGTCGTGCCCGGCGTCAAAGTTCTCGTTCTGGCGCTCGCACGTGGCCAGGAACGTCTCCACGTCGGTGATCTCCAGCTTCTCGGCCAGCTCCTCGAGAGTGTCGGCCTTCTGGATAAAGCCCTGGCTCACGAAGTCCTCCATCTCCGGGGCGATCCACTCATCGACCATGCCCGGCCATGCGTCATGATCGCAGCCCTCGTGATAGCAAATCGTGGAGCAGCCCACGGTATGGAGGCGATAGATATCCTCCTGCCAGTTGCTATCCCAGATCTGATGCCAGAAGCGCAGGCCCTCGGGCTGCTTGCCAATGGCATGGATGACAAAGTCGTAGGGAGCGCTTTCGTTATGGAAGCGCTGGCCCGCGTGGTTGACACGCAGGAACGGCTGGGAACTGAAGAAGAAGTACCCGTAGTCGGCGATGGTGTTGTAGGGATCGCCCACCTTCTGCTCGTTGCGCAGAAGTCCGCGGTTGAAGATGAGCGAGGTATGGACCGAATCCATGATGCCGCCCGCCCAAAGGAGGGCCTTGATGCCGTCACCCGTGCACGAGGGGAACGCGTCAAAGGCGGTGAGGCCCGTGTAGTTCTGGTACTGCAGGTCCTTGTACATGTCCTGGTTCATCGCATAGCCGCCGGTGGCGATCACCACGCCCACCGACGCGTCGATGCGGATGTAGTCGCCGTCAGAGTTGGTGGCATAGACGCCACGACACGTGTTGCCGTCCATGATGAGGGAAACCAAGGCCGTCTCGAAGCGCTCCTCGCACCCCTCGAAGCTCGTGATATAGGCGTCCATGATCTGGGCAACCTGGCTCTCGCGCGTGGGGTACTCGCCATTGGTGCCATGGCCAGTGGGCCATTCGGTGTAGCGCGTGCCCTCAGGCATGTTGTACTCAAGCTGGACTTCCATGCCGTTGCTGGCGAGCAGGTCCTCGTACCAGTCGACCGTCTCGCCCGAATTGTCGGCCCAGATGCGCACCAAGCCGGAGTCGATCTGGCCAAGAGCGTAATGATCCATGTCGTTGGTGATCTCGATTGGGTCGATGAAGGCACCCTTCTCCTGCTGCTGGCGGGAATTCACCGCGCCGATCGCAGAGCTGCGCACGCTGTTGCCCGCCGAGTTCTTCTCGATGAGCAGCGTCTTGGCACCGCTTTCGGCGGCCGAGCATGCCGCGAAGTAGCCTGCCGTGCCGGCACCAACCACCAGCACGTCGCAGCTCACGGTCTCCACGCAGTCGGCATCGCTGATCTGCGGCGCCTCTCCCAACCAGGCGGGAGTGCCCTGGGCGACCACGCCGACCACCGGCGAGGTGGAGGTACCGGCAGCCCCAGCCTCCTCAGAAGGCGCCTCCACATCGGCTGTCGAGCTCGACGCCTCTTCGGCCAGCGCGCCCGCAACCCCCATGCCAGCAACCGTGGCCAGCGCTGCCCCGGCGCCTGCAACGAACCCGCGACGATCCATCATGTTCTTGGCACTCATCTGATTTCCTCCCTATACGGCCCACCTCACGGCAGGCAGAACGACGCCAAAAGCTCCGCAGAATGCCGGCCTTGCTCCAGCGCCAATGCATGGCCCACACTACACGCGGCAAGCAAGGGTCGCATCGGGCACGGCACGTGAAAGCCGAATCACCTATTTCACGTGTTTTGCAAGTCCATACGTGGTAAGCTGCTGTTTTAATAATGGGCGACTCCATGGCAGAACGGTAGTTACCAGCCCGTCACGAAACGGCGACGTAGAGAGAGGAAGGGGACTTTGACATGATGGCAAAGCCTTCTCAAGAGTCCTCTCGACATATCGGCCGCGACGCAATCGTATCCGGGCGCCCAGACGGCGACCATCTCGCGACGTTTGTCAGTCGCCTCTCTCTCGCTTTCGCTCCACGCTACCTGAGCCTAGGCCTCATCTGGGGATGGATGAGCTGTGCTTGGAACATCGGCGCGTTCTCCCCCGAGAGAACGGGCGCCTCCATTCTCTTCGACCAAGCGTGGCTGCCATCTGCTGTGTTCGTCGTCATCGGCCTACTTGGCCTACCGCTTGTCATGGTGCATGCCATGGCATGTTTTGCGCCCAGCAATCGTGCGGCGAATCGTCATGCGCTGCGCGTGAGCATCACGGTGGCATCGACGGTGCTTTTGGTCGCAGGTACGGCTTTGACATTTGTTTATGCGGGATCGGCCAGCGTCATCATGTGGCTTCTCGGCGTCTGCACCGGACTGGGGTCAGCAGGCCTCATCTTGGGAAGTTCGGATGTCCTGAGCGAGGTCAGCACCGACCAGCTCGAGCTCTCCATGCCAGCCAACGCCGTCATCTCGGGCATTTGCATGCTGATGACACCGCGCATGGACCCGATGCTGGCTGCCTCTTGTGCATGCGCCATGCCGCTGCTTGCTGGTATCTTCCTGCTTATCGCGCTCTCGTCCTCGCCGCACAGACCGTATGTCCGGGCAGGTACCACAGACGAAGAGGGCTTCTCATGTGACGGCGAGGCCAACAAGCATACCTCCGGCATACCTGGAGACGGAGTCTCCGTCTTCGTTCTGCTCGGATCGCTCACGAACTTCATCGCATTCTTCTCCATCTGCTACCTCGAAGTGAGCATGCCGCTACCCTGGCTCGAGGATATGGACATCCTGGTCTCACTTGCCACTTCAGCTCTTTCGGTCGTGCTTGTCGTCCTCGTGATTGGCAACAGCGTCCGCGTTGACACGCGATCCCTCTATCGCTGGGTCATGCCCTTGCTGATCTGTGCGTTTGCACTCGCAATGCTTGGCGGAAAGGCACCAAGCGGCGCCGCATGCATAATCGCCGAAATTGCCGACTTCTCCCTCATGGTGCTGCTTGGCGTGTACTTCATCACGCTGGCCCACAGGGGTCAAATGTCCGGCTGCGTGGCAGGGGGACTATGCTACGGATCCTGCCAGCTGGGTGTTCTCCTCGGCAATTTGCTCGTCGCCATGCGGCCAAATGACGTAAGCGCAGCCGATTGGAACCTGCCATGCATGGTTGGCTGTATTTGCCTGCTCGCTCTTGCCTGTGCGTTGCTTCCCTGGCTGTCAGACAGGCAGAGCGCGAAATACACGGCACAGAGGGAGTCTCCGTCTTCTTTCATGACTGGCACCCCACCCAATAGCATGGCCACAACCCCCGCCGCTATTGCTCTGCGGCAAGAGCACGCACTCGACGAAGCCTGTGCGCAAGTTGCCGAGGCGTGTGGCTTGTCAGTGCGCGAGCTTGACGTTTTGCGTTACCTCGCGCGAGGTCGCACACAGCCCTACATCCGCGAGGAGCTACTACTCTCGAAGAACACCGTAAGCTCTCACGTGCAGCACATCTATGTCAAACTGGGCGTCCATTCTAAGCAAGAGCTCATTGACATGATCGAAGCGACGATGCAAAGGGACGAGTAAGCGCTCGCACTTTCCCCGCAAGATGCGCCAATCAAAGGGACAGCAAGGTCAGATGGAGCGCACCACGACAATGGCGTCCCTACACTGAGACTTCTCAGTTTTGATGAACATACTTGAGAAGTCTCGCCGTCTTATGAGACGCGTCGTATACTTCAGACATACCATCATCGTAACGGCCTTGGCATCTCGGCTTGGCAGGAGGCGTCTGATGACAACGACTGGCTCCTTTGACTTGGCCGCCTCGATCGCCCGAATGCGCCTCTTTGGAACGGACATTCAGAACATCGAGGTCAAGTCCGCCGCGCGCGAGCTCCCAAAGAGCATTGTCGAAACCATTTCGGCCTTTGCAAACGGCTCAGGCGGCACGATCATCTGCGGCGTCTCGGAGAAGGGCGGCTTTTTGCCCGTAGACGGGTTCGACGTCAAGCGAACGGTCGACGCCCTTGCCAACCTCTGCAGTGAGAAGCTCGAACCTCCCGTAAGAGCCGACATTCAGATCGAATCACTGGAAGGATCGCTCGTCGTAGTTGCCCACATTCCCGAGGTGCCGCCATACCTCAAGCCCTGCTACGTAAAGGCGCGCACGCCATACGACGGGTCCTTCATCCGGACGGGTGACGGAGACAGAAGGCTCGGCCGATACGAGGTCGACCGCATTCTCGAGAATCGACATCAACCCCAATGGGACCGCGAGGTCGTGGAGGACGCGGATGCAGCGGATCTCGATCCCCAACTTCTGCGGGGGCTACTCGACAGAGAACGAGCGAACTCGCCGTATGTCTTTGCGACGCTAACGGACGAGGAGGCGATGTTGAGCCTTGGCGTCCTCTCCCGCTCGAATGAGATTGAGGGGGCGTATCGTCCGACCCTCGCCGGCCTGATGGCGCTGGGACGACATCCCCAGCAGTTCTTCCCACGACTCAACGTGAGCTTTGCGGTGATACCGGGCGTCTCGAAAGAAGACCTCTCGCCGTCGGGCATGCGATTCCTAGACTCCCGCACGATCATAGGTCCCATTCCCGTGATGATCTCCGAGGCCATGGCCACTTTGCGCCGAAACATGAGGGTCGCCTCCTACATCAAAGGGGCGGTGCGGATCGACGTGCCTGACTACCCTGAGGTTGCCGTGCGCGAGGCCCTTGCCAACGCCCTCATGCATCGCGACTATTCCCCGGAGGGTCGCGGGACGCAGGTGCAGGTGAACATGTACGCTGACCGCATTGAGATCTCTAATCCAGGAGGCCTCTTCGGCGCCGTGACCGTCGACAGGCTCGGTGAGTTCGACGTCTCCGCATCACGCAACCAGACGCTCGCGCGACTCCTCGAAAGCACGCCATTCCCAGCAGGGTATGCCGAGCGTGGGTTTGTTGTTGAAAACAAGGGGACCGGCTTTTTCCAAATCAAGAGGTCCCTTGCCGAAGCCCAGATGGAGCCACCCGAGGCCAAAGACACCATATCGATGTTCTACCTCACCTTTCGTCGGCGACCGGACGAAGCAGGGGATCCAAGAGACGCAAGCTCTCCCGTGCCCAGAGGCAACACCTCGACAAGTCTCACCAACCATGCCGTCGACGGATTCATCAGCCAGTCCCTCGCCCGGGATGAGAGGGGGCGGCGGCTCAATGCAAGTGACATGGCGGTGCTCTCATGCCTTTCGAGAAGCCCGACCACACGCCTGCGGTCCTCCGAAATCACCAAGGCGCTCGGTCTCTCAAGGGCAACCGTGCTGCGCAGTCTGGGTAAGCTCGTCGACAAGGGACGCGTGGAAAAGCACGTGGAGCCGGGGCGCTCGAACGTGACGTATTCACTTGCAAGCGGCTAACGGTTGCTGACAGTACGACACCTGCGAACGAAGAGCGTGCCCACCTCTCCCGCATCAGAGCAAACACACGAGGGCAAAATCTCGGTCACTTTTCCGCCCATCATCGTGGAAAAGTGACCGGATATTTGCCCTCGTGCGTGCCCATCGCCTACGCAGCGCATCCAACCTACGACGCGAGGCAATCCGCCGGCGACTTGTCGGCCGTTAGCTGCCCCGCGATTACTCCGCGATCGTGAACGTCTCGAAGACGCGGCCGCAGTAGCCGACCTCGGTCTCCACGTCGGAAGTCTCCACGCTGGCCTGGATGCCTTCGCCAGTCATGCCCCGCTCGTCCACCGTGACGCGCATGAAGGAGCGGAAGTTGTTCTCCTCGATGATCGGCTCGTTGCCGGAGAAGTGCATGGGGTCGGCGGTGTTGCGGTAGTTGTTGCCAATCGAGGCGGCCTCGATATAGTTCACTCCGTTGATGAGGTAGCGCTCGTACACGTGGCTGTGGCCGAAGTTCACCGCGTTGACGCCATACGCCTCGTAGATAGGACGCAACACGTCCCAGCAGTAGTCGCCATCGGGGTAGATGGCCTTGCCGGGGTTCTCGGGATCCTCGATGGCAACCGACACGGGATAGTAGCCGTCATCGCCACGGTTGACCATGTGCCAGTGCTGCGTAACCCACTTGAAGCGAGCGTCACAGTTCTTGAGGTCGTCGACGAGCCACTGGACCTGGGGGCTGTCGGGCGAGATGTCGTCCTTAGTGATCCAACCCGGGTACTCAAAACCGTCCCACGCGTTCCAGCGCGAGATGGACAGCGAGCAGATGTGCAGGTCGCCATAGTCAACGCTGTACCAGCGCTTGCCGCCCACGCCGTACTCCTGCTCAGGATAGAGCGGGCGGAACATCTGCATGTAGATCTTCCAAGTCCACTTGGAGTCGTCAAGCGCAAATTCCTTGTCGCTGCAGACGCGCTGGTCGTCGAACTCGTGGTTACCAGGGCAGGGGAAGACGGGCATGAACTGCAGCAGGTGCGTATTCTCGGTGCTCTGGTTGAGGCACTCGAAGAAGCTGCGGTCCTCCTCACCCTCGACCTCGAAGCAGCCATCGACATTGAACCACTCGCCGGCCTTCCAAGGGGTGTTGCCCATGTCACCGGCAAAGATGATGAAGTCCTTGTCAGCCTGCCCCAGGATCTTGATGGTCTCCTTGGTGCGAATCTTCATCTGCATGTCAGAGAGCAGACAGAAGGTAAAGGGCTCGCCAGGCAGCGGGGCCGTCTTGAAGAAGTAGCGAGTGCCTGTCTCCTCACCGCGGCTACCCACGGTGGTCACGCGGTAGTAAACAACCGAGCCGGGGGTCAGGCCATCGAGCTTGGCGATGAGCTGGCAGACCTCGATCTCGGGGTTGTTCTCGGGGTCGTCGTCATAGCCCTCAGGCGTGGCGGAGGTGCGCAGTCCCTCGAAGCGGTAGGGGGTGGCCTCGACGACATTGCCCAGCGCCGGCGTCTCGCCGTACTCGACGTAGCCCTCGCACATCTCCTTGGCGAGCCAGATGATGTTCATCTCGGTGGAAGGGTTGAGCGTGACCATGTAAGGCTCGGTGTAGTTCATGGTCTCGACCTCTTCGCCAGTTTCCTCATCGGTGTAGCTAGTCTCGGTAACCGAGCTTGCAGCCAGAGCCTCGCCCGCCGATGCTGCAGCGCCCGCAGCGGCGGCGGTCGCGGTGGTCAGCGCGGCGGTCCTCACAAACGCCCTCCTGGTCAGATCCATGGTGGTCCTTTCCTCCCTCTCGTGGGCTCTTTTGACCCTCTCACAACCCTCTCACAACCTACCGTGGCACTCTTGCTGTGACTCCAGCTTTCTCTCGGCCGGGCCTGGGAACCGGCTTGGCCACCGATCAAGATAAGGAAATCGTGTAATAGCCGCGTAAATCGGCAGGTAAGGATTGAGTGAGGCTCGTTTTGACGGGGCGGACAAGAGAAAGAATCCATCGCGGCATGGTCGCCCACCCCAACTGCCCCTCCTTCGAGAACGGCTCTCACCAGCGGAGATCTCGCAGCCTAAGCGCATCCCATGCGCATGGAAACAGCCAGCTTTCTCGTCAGGACATTGCGATCTGAACGCCCGAAACGTCAGGAGCGACGCGTTATCTCTTCAGCAAATCGTAAGCGGTCGAAAGGTCTCGTCGGTCCCGTCCATGCCGCAGTCTCACAGGCAGACACGTAAACCAGAGAAGCACGCGACAGTTTGGCACGCCGTTTTCCATGTCATGTCAGACAGGGCGCCGTACAATAACAGCGTTTCTCATTTGTCCAATATGTCCCAAAGGAAAGGACCCACCCATGGCAACCATACCCAAGGAAGTGCAAGAGCTTTTCGAGAAGGCTGACGCAGTTGTATTCGCAACCGCCTCGTGCGATGCCCAACCAAACGCCTGCGTCGTCGGGATGAAGCGCGTGATCGATGACGAAACGCTCTACCTCTCCGACCAGTTCTTCAGCAAGACGCTCGCCAACATTCGCGAAAACGCAAGGGTGTCCATCGTCTTTTGGGAGGGACATGATGCCTACCAGATCCATGGAACCGCTCGCTACGTCAGCGACGGCGAGGAATTCGAGCTCCAGCGCGCGTGGGCGGATGGTCGCTTCGCCCAGATGGGGGTGCCGATCAAGGCGAAGGGCGGCTGCTTCGTGCACGTCGACGCCGTGTACGTCACGGCGTCTGGCCCCCATGCTGGCGAGCGAATCGCATAGGTGCATCATAGGAGTTTGCAAGAAGAGATGGCCACCCGTGGGTGCAACACCATGCGCACGCACACCTCGCGCCCAACGGCACATTCAAGCCCGCTGCCCCCGCAAAAGCCGTCTTGTCGACGGGTAAATCGGACGCGGCGGGCTTTTGCATGGATCCGATGCAGCGTGACGGAGCGTTTCTGCCATTTTTTCGAGGGTATGAATTTCCTTGCAAATTGATAGGAATGTCCAAAACAGCCATGTTGTCCCAGCTTTTTCAGGGAAGTGTTACCGGCATCACAGCAATGCCAGCTCAGCCTGATATCTCTCAAAGATTCGTAACACCGCGTGATTCTTTTGGGGCGCCTTAGCCACCAAAATGAAAACCTATCTTATCTATATGAAATTCATATCCTCAAAAAAGTGGATCAAAACGGTCTTCGGGCTGCATCGGCAAGGCAAACAGCCCCCTCGATGATGAATCGGCATCCTTCTAACGCGCCGTCGCATCCAAACGGCGATATCATGACGCTAGTCACGCCGCAGGGCAGCCAAGGGGGCACGATGTTCAGCTATCTGCAGATCAAGTACTTCTGCGCCATCTACCGGCATGGGAATCTGAGTAAGGCGGCAGATGAGCTGTACATGACACGCCAGGCCCTCGGCAAGAGTCTTTCCCAGCTTGAGAAGGAGTTTGGTGGACCGCTTTTCCTGCGGCAAAGCGACGGCGTCCAACCAACGGAGCTCGCACGACAGTTGTACCCCAAAGCCGTTCGCCTCTGCGAGGACAGCGAACGGATCTTCGACGAGATGCGTTCGATTGCGCAGAGCAGCAAGATACCCCTGCACATCGGATCGACGTTCAGCGCGCTGGAGACCACGCTACCCCTGCTGCCCATCACGTTTGCACGCGAGCATCCCAACATCGAGCTGAGCATCTCTGAGTTGCCGGATCTCAAGGTAGAGGAGCTCGTCAGCTCAGGCGAGCTAGACGGAGGGCTCGTGCTTGGTCCCGCCACCCCTCAGCCAGACATAGTCGCTTTCTGCGTCCATAGAGAAAAGCTCGGTATGCTCATGAGAGAGGACAACCCTCTCGCCCGCCATGCATCGATCGGAGCCAGTGACTTACAGGGTATCCCCTTGCTGCTTGTGTCTGCTGATTTCAAGGCAAGTCGACAGCTCGAAGACAGAATCGTCAGTTGCGGCGCAAAGCCAACCGTTGCCTACTCATCCGGTGACTTCGCCCTGCTTGTAAAGATGACGCAGATGGGGCAGGGGATAACTCCCCTGCCCGTCTCACGTAGCGAGCTTTACTCAGCGCTCGGCCTCGTGACCGTGCCGCTCGACAATGAGCTCGACCCCGGCTGGCAGATCGACTTCATCTGGCGCGATCCCATTGGTCGAGGCGAGAAGCAAGACGCCAACCACAAAGAACGCGGCCAGGGCGAAGTTCCCTTTGCCCTAGCCGCGTTTATGGAGTGCCTCGGGATACATCCGCGCTGACGTATCGAGAAGCCATCCCATTTACGCCCGATAAGCACTTACGCGCTGATCACCGTGTCGTTGGCAAGCGCGCGACCCACGAGCGTCCCGAAGGTCAGGGCACGGCCATGGGAGATGCCAGGGCAGAACACCGGGTAGGAGCAGCCAAAGAAGTCACCCTGAACGTTGCCGACGGCAAACAGACCAGCAATGGGCTCGTCGGCCTCCGTGCAGACCTGGCTGTTCTTGTCGACGTGCAGGCCAAAGGGAATCGACAAAGTCTGAGCAGGCATGGGCACGGCATAGAACGGTGGCTCCTCCACAGCAGCAAGGAAGCGCTCGGGCACGCCGAAGTCGCCGTCAACTCCGCTGGCGCACACCTCGTTATAGCGCTCGACCGTCGCTTTGAACACATCAGCCGGGATTTCAAGCTGGGCCGCAAGGTCGTCAAGAGAGTCGGCCTCGAAGAGCAGGCCAGTGCCCTTGGCAGTCTCCATCTTCTCATCGATACCCGCAAGGATCGCCTCGCCCGTGTTGGGCTCCTGCTGCATGACGCGATCCTTGAACTTGCCGTCGTAGATGTTCCACGCCACGTTGCCCGGCTGGTTCATGCGAGCGTTGGTCACATAGGGCTCGAAGGGAACCTCGGCACAGAAGCGCTCGCCGTCGCGGTTTACTGCCAACCAGCTCATGTCGATGCAGTTCAGCGGGGCGTCACTGATGGGATGGACCATGTGAGCCGCCGTGCTCTTGGAAACAGCGGCGCCAACCCAGCAGCCCATGTTGATGCCGTCGCCCAGGTTGCCCTTCGGGGGGAAGTACGCCACCGAGTCGGCACGCATGGCGATTGGGCTGAACGTCTTGATCATGTCCTCGTTGCCCGAGATGTCACCCGTGGCCAGGATCACGCCCTTGGCCGCGTTGAACTGCACGTAGTTGCCGTCGGTGTCGGTGCACACGACACCGATAACGGCGCCAGCGTCATCAGTGAGCAGCTGCTCAGCATGCGTGTTGAAGAAGTACTCGGCACCATTGTCCTTTGCGGAGTTGGCGAGCATCTCAACCAGGTGATACTCAAGGAACTTGAAACTCTCGATGTCGATGATGATGCCTTCGGAAGGGTCACCGAACGACATGGCGGTGCGGTACTCGCGGAACCATTCGTCGTTGTCCTCCCAGTCGGACTTGCTCGTGTTGGAATAGGCCGACATCAGGCCAAGACCGGCGGCATTCGCAAGCTCGATGTAGTGGTCGAACACCTCACCGGAGCGATCGATCCACGTACGGATGAGGAACGGGTTGGCCTGCTGCTGGCTCCAGCGATAGAGCAGCTTGAAGATGGTGTCCTTGTCAAACTCGATGCCGCTCTCGATCTGGAAGCTCGAGTTGATGCAACCATTGTCGCAGCCATGGGCCGTGAGGTCACCGGACTGCTCGATCATCGCGACCTTGACGCCTTCGGTCGCGGCGCCCTCCGCGGCAGCGTTGCCTCCGACGCCCGCGCCGATGACCACGACGTCGAAATCGTAGGTCTGGGAGATCTTGGACGGGTCGATGGGCTCGGGCTTGACCTCCCAGCTATGCAGTGGGGCGGCCGCCTCCTCGCCCTCGACGCCCTCCTCGGCATGGGCGGCACCGGACGCAACACCGCCGGCCGCCACGGCGCCGGCCGTCGCAAGCGCGGCGGCACCCATGAACTGACGACGCGACATCGCGGCCGCCATCTCGTGCGCCATCTGCTTTCTGAAGCTCATGATGATCTCCTTTTCTTTCGATGGCCCCAGCTTAATAGGCCCTCCACCCGTTGAGCCGCTGGTAGCCATATTCCCTTGATAGTCGGGAACGCTTTAAAGATACCGAAGACTCGATTGAACGAGAAGCATACGTCGGTTTCGGCGAGGCAAAGAAAAGTGACAGCCATGACAGCGCAGCGCCCGACATATATACTTGCCCCGTCGAGATCATTCCGCCATTGGAGCAATGAGCACTCCACTGGCACAGATAGGCGATTGAAGGGAGGGAAGCCATGAGCTCGAAAACCACCGCAAAGAAATCAGGCCGAGCGATAACCAGCCCGCTGTTCTTGGTAAGCGTTCTTGGGTTTGGAAGCTATCTCGGCTGGAGCATGGTCGGCGCATCGCCATCGCTCCTCTCCCCTGGCAACGCCCATGCCATAGAGCAAACAGCCATAGAGGGCCCATTCGAGCGAATCGCGTGGCTGCTTGCAATCCTTCTGTATGCCTTATATGCCATGCACAGGCAGAGGGCTAAGACGCCGATTCATCGGATGCCCGTTGTCATCATTGCTGGCACTTGTACGTTTGTCGGGACATCCTTGCTTTACCTTTCCCAATTAGACTCATTCGGTAAAACTTTTGAGCATCTTTCACAGCTGCCCATCGTTGCCTCGTCGCTATTCATAGCTCTTTGGGGCGAGCTTCTACATCAACTTGACGAGCGCCGATCCATCATGTACGTAACGAGTGCAAGTCTCTTTTCGTTTCTCTGCGTACTCATCAGTATCCCGCTGGGGCCAATTGGCCAAGCACTCTTTCATTGCCTGATGCCCGCCATCTCGACATTGGCCTATGTCTATATGCTTCGACAATCCAGCCTCATTGACATTGCTCGAAAAGCCGTCAGCAGAAGCTCCGTCAACATTTCAGCCAGAAACAGCCATAGCTCGTCCACTCTACTTCGGGCATTTCTCGGAATTGGACTCTTCGGCGCATCTGTTGTTCTGTTACAGGCATTTAGTGAGCAGAAAACTTCGGCGCCGAACGAGATGCTCTGGATCCTGGCGGGGCTTTGCGTTGATTTGTGCATGCTAGTCATCATGCTACCGCCAAAAGGTAGGGTTAGAGTTTCCACGCTTTCGCGACCAGTTCTCCCCTTACTCGTAGCTGGCACGTTCTTCGTATTCGCCACCGATTTTGAGCAGCGCCACATTGAGGTCTTTGTCATCGCCTGTGCATGGGCTTATTTCCGCCTTTTTAGCTGGCTAATCTGGAGAGCCGGCATGCGGCTTTTGCCAATCCCTCCCATCAGTGTCATCGCCATCGGACAGGCCATCCTCACATGCGGAACTATCCTCGGAAACATCCTCTACAGTTTTCTCATGGCCTCTGGGACTCCCATGTTTGCAGCGATGGCGCTTGTCTGCATTCTCAGCGTCTTCGTAGCGACGTTTTTTCTCGACACACGCTATGTCGGAAATCTTGCGGACACCCGCCCCCCATTCGATCCGACAGACAGCGCCGCCTGCGAGCGCTGCGTTGACGAAGCAACCGCTCGCTGGGGTCTGTCAGACAAAGAGAGGTCAATCGCCCGTCTCCTCGTACAGGGAAGCGATAACCCATCCATACAGAACACTCTTGTCATCACGAACAACACGCTGCGAACCCATCTGCGCAACCTCTATCGAAAAACAGACACTCATAGCCGCGAAGAGCTTGTCGTGCTCCTACGTTCACTCAACAACCAAGAATAATCCGTGCGCAACAAAAGTAAGGCAGGGTTCAACCCGTTCTGATATTTGCCGTTGATACTTGTTACCAGCGCCTATCATATGCGTACTCCGTTTTTCACCAACAACTTAGGTGTTATTACTTCACCATTACCGCCCATGAAGCGACAGATGTGCTTCAACCCGGACTTATCCTCTCAACCAGTGGCACCGAAGTGACAGGTGCCGATGTATCGAAAGGAGCACGCATGAGCATCAAGCATTCAGCGCCCGGCACGATCAGCAGGCGAACGTTTGTCGCCGGTGCAACCGCAGCGGGAATTGCCGGCGCGATGGCGGTGGGCGCGGCCAGCGCCCAGGAAGCAGAGTCCCCGCAGCCGTCAGACGAAGCGTCTGCCGAAAAGACTGTCCCAGAAAGCGGAGCCGCGCCGGCGGATGGAGAATACATCACCAGTGCCATCAGCATGCATGGCCCGATTGCCGTGCGCACCGTTTTCTCCGGAGGAAGCATCTCCGAAGTGAAGATCCTCAGCCACAAGGAGAGCCGCATCATAGGCGAGCACGCCATCGATGTCATACCTTCCCGCATCACCGAGACGCAGTGTCTTGACGTCGACGCAGTAACGGGATCCACCATCACGAGTCGGGCAATTATAAGCGCCGTCGAGCAAGCCGTCGTCGAGGCCTGCGGGGATCCTGCACTGTTCAGCGGCTATGTGGCCCCCGAGCCCTCGACCGAGGTCGTGGAGAAAACCGCGGACGTCGCAATCATGGGCGCCGGCCCTGCGGGCCTCATGGCAGCATGGGCAGCCGCAGAGCGCGGTAAGAGCGTCATTATCTTCGAGCGCATGGGCTACACCGGCGGCTGCACGCCCATCACCGGCTGCGGCATCTACACGCAGGAGACCAAACTCCAGAAGGCCTGGGGCCTCGATCAGGTCTACGAGGACCACAGCACTTTCTCGAAGCGTCTTGACGTCTATCGCGAGCGTCTATTGCAACCCGACTGCCCCTACTACAATCCCGACATGCCCTTTATCAAAAACATCCTTCACTCCTCGAGCCGCGCCGTCGACAAGATGATGGACATAGGCGTTGGCTTCAACCCCATGAGCGAGTCAGCCGTACCCGTGTTCGCACCCGGAGATTTCCAGATCGGCGGAAAGTACAGCGTGGAAATCATCACGCACTACATCACCGCCCAGCTGGGCGTTGAGATTATCCTTAACGCACCCGTGACCGAGCTGACCGTAACCGATGATCAGGTAACTGGCTTCGTGGCAAAGGGTACCGACGGCACCACCTATAACGTCACGGCAGAGGCTGTCATCATTGCTAGCGGCGGCTACATCATGAATGACGACATGATGCAAGAATACCAGCCGGACGACATGAAGTTTCCGCGCACTGGCCCCTACTGGGCAACCGGTGACGGCATGCTGCTCGCTCGCGACGCAGGGGCGGCATGGTGCTGCCTTGACATGGGCGTGACCAGCCACTACCACGCCGGTGTCTCCATGGCTGAGACCTCTTACATTCACTACTGCGTGCCAGGTGTCGTGGTCAACGGCAACGGTGATCGCTTCGTCAACGAAAGCATTTCCTACATCGTGGCACTTCGAAGCTTCAAGGAGGAAGAGGCCAGCGATTTTTACTGGATCTTCGATGAGGCGGCTAGCTACGGCCTCTCGCCTTCGGGCAACTCGTTCCGCATCGACTACTCGTTCCTCCATGATACTGGAGACATCATTGTTGGTGAAAACTATCAGGATCTGGCGGAAAAAGCGAATCTGCCCGGTCTGGTTGCGGCCTTGGACACGGTAAACGATTGCGCCCTCAACGGGGCAGAAGATCCGTTCGGCAACACCGCCCTGCCTGCCATCAACGTAAGCGGCCCCGTATATGCCTGCAAGATCATCCCTACTCCCTACATCGCCCAGGGCGGTATCCTAGTCGACCTTGATGGCCGAGCGCAGCGTGAGGATGGCTCTGTCATTCGCGGTCTCTATGCCGTGGGCGACGTCACTGGCGCTCTCGAGAACCGCGACGGCGCAAATTACATGATCGGTCTTACCCAGGCATTCGGCTATGGATTGATCGTCGGCGAGACCGTCGCGAGCGACCTCGAATAGGCGAAAGACAGAGGGGGACACCGAGTCACCAGAAAGCCGCAGGCTCCTCAAACTCGAAGCGGGGGGCGCGACCACATAAAAGGTCGCGCCCCACTTGTCATCAGATCGTCCCCTCCCGCTCGCACACCTACGAAACCGTATACATGTCCTTTACGTTTTCCCACGTAACAGGGTTCGACGGCTCGGCAACGCCCTTGATCGCATGCAATGCGACAACGTGTGCGGAAGTCATGCACAAACCGCAAGACATGCCAGACAGATATTTGTTCCACTCGATGCCGCCGTCGAGGTTACCGGCACCGAAGCCCGCGGCATACAGTCCAGGGGTAGGCTGGTGTTCGGGAGTAACCATCTGGTAGTCTGATGTTCCTGGGCTATCGGTAAGCACCGTGCAAGGGTATTCCAAGAGCCTCTATCGCAGAATGGGGTACACAGCAAACAGGAGATTATCGATCTCTCAATGAAGCTAACGTACTCTGGCGGCACTACTCGCGTTCCACCAGGTCGAGAAGCTCCTGATGGGAATGGACACCGAGCTTGCGGTAGATGTGGCTCACATGCGTCTTGGTGGTGCTGTACGAAATCGCCAGGCTCTCCTGGATGAAGCGGGCATTGCGCCCGTGGGCGAGCAGGCGAAGGACCTCATACTCGCGGTCGGTCAGCATGCCGCGCTCGGCAAGAGCCCGGCAGCGCTCGTCCAGGGGATCGACCGCCGCGGAGCCCTCCCCCGCCCGGTCAGCGGGCCGGGACGCCAGCTCGGGGACCCGCACCTCCTCGGCCGGGTCAACCTCCTCGATGGTGCGCGCGAAGCTGAACCGCGGCAGCACGAAGAGCATGTAGACGACAAGCGCCATCACGATGGCAGAGGACACCACGTCCACACCCATGGCATCGGCGTGATTCGTCATGCGGCCGAACGTGGCGCCGATGATCGTACCCCATGACGCCATGGCGTTGCCCCAGGCAAGAGCCGGCAGGGCGCCGGCGGGGTTCTTCGCACCGATCGCGATGAGCGCGTAGTACATCAGCACCTCGAACAGGCCCGTGCCCGTCGAGAGGAACCCCTGCACAAGGGCGTCGCGCTCCTCGCCGGTGATCGACACCACGAGAAAGCCCACGACCGAGCACAGGATCGACAGCTTAAAGAGAAGGTCGGGCTTGACAAGGTGACGGCTTGCACACGTGCAGACAAACAGGATGGCCAGCGGCGCCAGTGCCCACAGGGAGGTGACCGGCACGCGGTCGACCTCGCCGAAGGTCAGCGTGTAGCCATAGACGAAACGGAAGATGACGAGGGCGACAAACACTTGGTGCGTGAAGGGAAGGAAGGACCTCGGCGCCGTCACCGACATCTGGGCGGGTGACTCGGCCCCTCCCAGCCCCTCGAGGAACCCGCGCGCCCAGCCTCCCACGCACGCCATGGACACCAGCGGCAGGATCACGAACAGGGTCAGGTTCACCGGCAGCGGCAGCACCTCGAATAGTTGTCGCGTCGCGTACGAGGCGGCGTACGCCCCCGCGACGATAACCGCCACCTGCCGAAGCGAAAGCCCGATGCACCCCATACCCACAAAGACGTTCGCAAAGCCCGTGCCCACGGTCACCAACGACGCGCCGACGCACACAAGCACAACCGAATCCCATGCCACGCCGCCGGCCACGATCAGTGCGCCGATCAGCATGGCAACCGGCACGCCCCACACGAACAGCCGGGCATGGGCGGCGCGGGCCGTCCAGAACGACGCGACGGCAAAGCCAGCAAGCACAAGCCCACCGACGGCGGCACTGACCTCGCGTGTCCAGACAAACACGGTGTCAAACAGGGGGAAGGCGCAGTAGTTGAGCAGCCAGTACTCGGCAAAGGTGAGGGCAAGCGCCACGGCGCACAGGGCAAGGCGCCCCCAGGGAATCCGACGTTCCTCCATCAAGCCCCGCCCCCCGTCATCCCCCAACGGCACAAAGGCCCCTGGTCTCACGGCACTGCGCCCGGCCCTAAGCACGAGCCGGATCATATCACCTAGGGCTCGCCTGACAAGGCAAGCCCGGGCAAATCTGACATCGACATCGATTGTACCAGCTCAGGGCACGCGCATGCATGCACAAATCAGCCGGGTCGGTTGACTTCAGATTGTCAAGTCCCAGAAGCAAAAAGGTGAAGTAACCAATCCCCCGGCATAGCCGGGGGCTTTAGATGGGCCCCGGAGGGGCATGGTACCGCAGCGGCCGGGCCGCAGCGGCCGTG
>CAWVLT010000026.1:0-11474 GCA_963930185.1 Coriobacteriia bacterium
CACGGCCGCTGCGGCCCGGCCGCTGCGGTACCATGCCCCTCCGGGGCCCATCTAAAGCCCCCGGCTATGCCGGGGGATTGGTTACTCCATTGTCAAGCCTGGCGGTGACGTGCGTGGCTACGCCAAGCTCGGCCTGTTCGTTGACGCTGACACCATTGAGGAGCTTGCCGAGAAGTGCGGGATCGACGCCGAGGGCTTGGTCGCGACCGTCGAGGCGTACAAGGGCTACGTGGCCGCAGGGGAGGATCCGGAGTTTGGCCGCGCCATGCTCAACATGACGTTTGACGAGCCTCCGTTCCACGCGTGCCAGATGACCTGTCAGGCCCAGGGCACCTTCGGCGGCATCAAGTGCGACGTGGACGCCCAGTGCCTCGACGCCAACGATGCGCCGATCCCCGGCCTGTACGCTGTCGGCGAGAGCGCCTCGATCGGCACCTATGGCGCCAACCCGGCTTCGGTGAACGTCGTGTTCGGATCCATCGCGGGCACGAATGCGGCCGAGTACGTGGGGTAGGGATAAGGCCAGCTGCGCGCGGGTTGGCCAATGGCGGCGACCTGCGTGCGCCCCTGCCCGTCCGTGCGGACGGGCAGGGCTCTAGCTGACTTGCTTTGCTTTCACATGAAGGGAGGGCGCCCGCCTTGCTTGATGGGCGCCCTCCCTTTTTGCTTATGGCTGTCGAGCTGGTTGCTGATGCCTGGCTTGTCCTAGTTCGCCGTGGTTGCGCTTGCCGGACTCGCGCCGTTGCTGAGCTCGGTGCCGCCACCCGTGTTACCGCTGTCACCGGAGGGCGTGTCGGTGCCGCCGCCACTGCCCGTGCCCGGATCGACTGGTGCAACATAGTCGCTGTACACGTAGAGCGTCACCGTTGAGCCGGCGGCTACCTCGGTGCCTTCGCCCGGGCTGGCATAGGCCACGGTTCCGGATAGCTCTGCTGAGGGCGCGGGACCGGCGTCGGCAATGGAGGGAATGAGCCCCCTGTTCGTTACGGAGTCCGAGGCTGACGCACTGCTCCAGCCGGTGACCGTCGGGACGGTCACCGTCGCCGGACCGCTCGAGAACACCACAGTTACCGTGCTGCCGGGGTCAACCATGGTGCCGGCTGCCGGGTTGATGGAGAGAACAGTGTCTTGCGTGGCGTTGCTGCTCTCCCAGCTCGGGTTCATGTATAGGCCTGCCGCCTCGAGCGCCGCTGCGGCGTCGTTGTAGCTCGCGCCGACAGCGATGCTGGGTACGGCCACCTGGGCGGGACCACTCGAGATGGTGAGGGTCACTACGGTGCCGCGGGCAATTTCGGAGCCAACCGACGAGTCATAGTCGGAGTACATCACGTAGCCCCATGCCGTGTTGCTGTCATTAATCCAGACGGGGTTATTGCCTAGGCCGGCAGCGTCAAGCGTGGCGATGGCGTCCTCGTAGTACAGCCCCGACACCGTGGGCATCGTTGCGGGCTCGGGGCCCTTCGACAGGCCGTAGGTGATCTCGGTGCCCTTGGTCAGGGTCGCCGAGTTGCTCTGCGCGGGGTTGATGAGCAAAAACGTGCCCTCGGCCGCCTCGTTGTCATAGGCGTCCAGCGCGCTGTCATGGCGCGTCTTGAAGCCGGCTGCCTCGAGGGCCTGGATCGCCTCCTGCTCCTGCATGCCCTTGGTGAGCGTGGGTAGGGTGGCCGTCTCGGTGTTGCCTTCCGAGACCACGACGTTGACCTTGGAGCCCTTGGCGGCCTGGGCGTTACCCGAGGGGTTCTGGCGGATGATTTGGCCCTTCTCCACGCTCGCGGAGCTCTCGGTGGTCTGCGTGCCGAGCTCAAGGCCGGCCTGCTGCAGCAGGGCCTGCGCTTGTGACACGGTCTTGCCTACCACACTGGGCACGGGAACCATCTCGCTGGCGGACGAATCGCTTGCAGAGGTGCCAGACGAGCTCGAGGCGCTGTTGGCTGCCGAGCTTGCTGCTGCTCCGCCGTTGTTGCGATCGGTCGTTGCGTTGCCCACGCATCCCCTCACGGCAAGCACGATGATGAGGACGACCACGATCACCGAGGCGCACACGATGGCCGCGATGGCCGCGCCCGACATACCGCTTTGCCGCTGTGCGGAGGACTCGCTCATGCGCGCGGGGGTCGCGGTCGCGCGCCCCGCGGTGCCAGGGCGGCCGTTGGTGGCGCGGTTCATTCCCACGGTGCCGCCGGCACCACTCGTCGCGGGGCCCACGTTGGCCATCTTGCGCGTGCCCTGGCCGGCCTGGATGCGCCGGGTTGGCTCGGTCATACCCTTCATGCGCGTGGTCGTGGCCGCGCCGCCCTTCAGCACGGTGGTGGTTCCCTGGCCGGCGCGCACGCTGGCAACGGGGGAGAAGCCGATGGGACGCCCCACGATGTAGTTGTTGAGAACGCGGCGCAGCTCGTCGGCGGTCTGGAAGCGCATGGCGGGGTCCTTGGCCATGCACTTCATGATGATAGCCTCGAGGTTGTCATCCACGTTGGGGTTGATCTCGCTGGGCGGGACGGGCTCCTCGTTGACCTGCTTGAGGGCGACGCTCACGGCGTCGTCACCGTCGAAGGGCAGCTTGCCGGTGGCGGCCTCGTACATCACCACGCCCAGCGAGTACAGGTCGCTGGTGGGGCCGAGCTCCTTGCCCTGCGCCTGCTCGGGCGAGACGTAGTGGGCGGTGCCCAGCACCGAGTTGGTCTGCGTGAGGTGCGAGTTCTTGGCCCGCGCGATGCCAAAGTCCATCACCTTGGCGTCGCCGTTGGGCTGGATCATGATGTTCTGCGGTTTGATGTCGCGGTGGATGATGTCGTGCGCGTGCGCAACCGACAGCGCCGAGCACACCTGCGCGCCGATCTGGGCAACCTTGCGCGGGGCCAGCGCCCCGTGGCTGCGGATGCCCGTCTTGAGGTCGGTGCCCCGCAGGTACTCCATGATGATGTAGTAGGTGTCGCCCTCCTTGCCCCAGTCGTAGACGCTCACGATGTAGGGGCTCTGCAGGGCGGCCGCCGCCTGTGCCTCCTGCTTGAAGCGCGCGGCGAACGCCGGGTCCGCCGCGTAGCGCGACAGCATGACCTTGATGGCCACCAGCCGGTCGAGCGTCTGGTCCACGCCTCGATATACGGTTGCCATGCCTCCGCTGCCGACCTGCGACTGCACCACGTAGCGGCCGCCGAAGACCGTTCCTCTCTCTATCGCCATATCAGAGAGCTCCTTCCCCGCACTGCGCGATGTGCACCATGCTAATTCCCCCCAGAAGAAAGTGCGGCCAGCGCCGACTGCATCACATTACCTGCAATGGTCGTCGCCGTGTGCTCCGCGTCGTTTTCGATCACCACGGCTATCGCCACGGTGGGATTGTCGTAGGGCGCGTACCCGATGAACCAGGCGTCGGGGTTGTCGCCGCTCGTCTCGGCGGTACCGGTCTTGCCGGCCACGTCGACGCCGGCGATGGCCGCCGCGCCGCCGGTGCCCGAGCTCACGGTGGTGAGCATTGCCTCGCCCACCTGCTGGGCGGTGGCCGTGGAGATCGCCTGCCCTAGCGAGTGGGGCGTGGTGGAGCTTACGATCAGGCCGTTGGCGTCGGTGATGGCCTCCACCACGTAGGGTTCCATGACCTGGCCGCCGTTGGCAATGGCCGCCGCGATCACGGCGTTCTGCATGACGGTGGTCTGCGGGCCGGCGGGGCTTTCGTGCGAGCCCACGGGCTGGCCGGCGCCCGCCCAGGCCGTCTCCCACTCGGTCATCTCGGCTGCGTCGGGCATGAGCGAGGGCACCGTGGTGAAGTCAAGGCCCAGCGAGGTGCCGTAGCCAAACGAGCGCGCGGCGTTCACGAGGGTCTGCGCGCCCATCTGCGTTGCCAGCTGGCCGAACACGGTGTTGGCCGAGTAGGCGAAGGCGGTGCGCAGGTCGATCTCGCCGTAGTCGTCGCCGTTGATGTTGGTCACCACGCCCCCGCCGATCTCGAGCGTGCCGGGCGCGGCGTACACGGCGTCGAGCGTGGTGATGCCGCTTTCCAGCGCAGCGGCGAGCGTCACGGTCTTGAAGGTGGAGCCGGGCGTATAGAGCGCCTGCGTGGTGCGGTCGAACAGCGGGCTGTTCTCGCCGCCGGTGGTGAGCAGCGTCTCCAGCTCCTCGTTTGCGTAGGTGGGCGAGGAGGCCTTCGCGAGCACGGCGCCGGTGGAGGGGTCGAGCACCACGATGGCGCCCACGTACCCCTGCAGCGCCGCCTCGGCCGCCGCCTGGATGCGCGAGTCGATGGTGAGCACCACGTCGTTGCCCGTGGTGGGCGCGCCGGCCACGTCGTTGAGGGCGCTTCCCCAGTCGGAGTAGTCGGTCGAGCCGGTGAGCGTGGCGTCGTAGGTGGACTCGATGCCCGTGCTGCCGTAGCGCGTGGACAGGTAGCCCACCGTGTGGGAGGCGAGCTGCCCCTGCGGGTAGCTGCGCACGTAGGTGCCGTCCTGCTGGCGCACGCTCTCGGCGAGCACCACGCCGTCCGAGGTCAGGATGGACCCGCGGTCCACGTAGGCCTTGCGGGCGATGGTGTGGTTGTTGGAGGGCATGTCCTTGATCTCGTCGGCCCTGATCACCTGGATGTAGGCGAGGTTGGCGATGAGCATGGCGAACAGCACGGCAAAGATCGCCGTGAGCGCGGTCAGGCGCTTGGAGAGGGCGCGCCGTCCCAGGACGCCGCTCTCGGGCGTGTCCAGGTGCAGGGCGGCCATCGAGCGGCCCTTGGCGACGCCGGTGCCGTCGATCTCGACCTGCGTGCCCGTGCCCTCGTCGCCGCAGCGAAGAAGCAGGCCCACGATGATGAAGCTGGCGAGAAGCGAGCTTCCGCCCTGGCTCATGAACGGGAGCGTCACGCCGGTCAGGGGGATGAGCTTGGTCACGCCTCCCACGATCAGAAACGCCTGGAACGAGATGGCCGAGGTCAGGCCGACCGCCATGAAGGCGGACAGGTCGCTCTTCGCGCGCGCCGCGGTGAGAAAGCCGCGCACGGTGAACAGCATGAACAGCAGAAGCACCGCCGAGGCGCCGAGTAGGCCCATCTCCTCGGCGATGGCGGAGAAGATGAAGTCGCTGGCCACCACGGGGATGAGCGTGGGCATGCCCTGGCCGATGCCGGTGCCGAACAGGCCACCGTCGGCCATGGAGTACAGCGACTGGACGATCTGCAGGCCCGATCCCGAGGGGTCGGCGAACGGGTCGAGCCAGATGGAGACGCGCGTGCGAACGTGACCGAAGAGGTGATAGGCTGCCACGCCGCCTATGGCGAGCAGGATGAGGGCGACGATGGGGTAGAAGAGGCGCCCCGTCGCCACGTAGAGCATCACCAGGAAGATGACGAAGAACAGAAGCGCGCTGCCCAGGTCGCGCTCGTACACCACGACGAGCAGCGAGATGGCCCACATGACCAGCAGAGGCAGAAGCATCCTCAGCCGGGGGATCTTGAGGCCCAGGACCTGGCGGTTTGCAATGGCGAGCAGCTCTCGGTTCTCCGACAGGAACCCTGCCAGGAAGATGACCACGAGCACCTTTGAGATCTCGCCGGGCTGGAAGGAGAACAGGCCGAAGAAGTTCACCCACAGCTGGCTTCCGCCCGACTCGAAGCCCACGAAAATGGGCAGCAGCAGCAGCGCGACGCCGAAGATGCCGAAGGTGTACTTGTAGCGGGCGAGCTTCTCGAGGTTGCGTACCACCAGCAGCGTCAGCACCATGGCGAGGACGCTCAGGAACAGCCAGAGCACCTGGCGGTTCGCCGAGCTCGGGTCAAGGCGCGTCACGAAGGTTATGCCGATGCCCGACAGCACGAACACGATGGGCATGATGGCCGGGTCGGCCCCTGGCGCCAGGAAGCGCGTGGCGATGTGCGCGGCGGCGAAGGCGACGGTGAGGCCGATGGGCACCACGAACGAACCGAGGGTCAGCGCGCTGCCCTGCTGGGCGAGAAACATCGCGTACAGCAGAAACACCGGCACCGCGCCGGCCAGGAGCAGCAGCAGCTCTGTGTTGCGACGCCGTCCCATGGCTATTCGCCCTCGCCGGTCGCAGACGACGCCACGCCGTCTGCGCTCATGGTGTCGGCGGGGCTGCTCGCCTGCGTCGTCGACTGGGAGGAGGCCTCCTCGCCGGCGCGCTGGGCGATCTGGGCGCGATACTGCTCGAGCAGGGCACGCGCGTCGTCCTCGCTGCCGAACGTGATGCCGCGGCCCAGGCGCTCCTCGACCGCCTCGGAGAGGTCCGAGGTCAGGATCGAGGTGCGCTCCACCTCGTGCGACAGGACGAAGGGCCCGTAGGAGCCGGGGATCCCCTGGTTGAGCGTGACGTAGCCGTCCTCGTCGGAGAGATACCAGGTGTTGTCGGCGTAGATGATCAGGCCGACCGATATGACGGCGAGCACGGCGGCCACGACCAGCAGCCATAGCGCCACGTTGCGGAAGCGGTTGCGCAGGGCATGGCGCTCGATGCCGTCGTCCTTGACGTCGACCACGATGGCGGTGACGTTGTCGAGCCCGCCCGCCTCCAGCGCCATGTCGACCAGGCGGTCGGCGCAGGCCTGCGGCGCCGGGGAGGTCACCATGGCCTCCTCGATCGCGTCGTCGGGCACCATGGAGGGCAGGCCGTCGGAGCACAGAAGCACGCGGTCGCCCGTGGTGACGTCGATCATGAACGCGTCTGCCTTCATGTTGGGGTCGCTGCCCAGGGCGCGGGTGATGATGGAGCGGCTGGGGTGGACGCGCGCCTCCTCGGGCGTGATCTCGCCGGCCTCCACCAGCTCCTCCACGAAGGAGTGGTCGTGCGTGACGCGCAGCAGCTTGCCCTCGTGGAGTAGGTACACGCGCGAGTCGCCCACGTGGCCCACGGCCATGTGGGAGCCGCCTATGACGACGGCCGAGCAGGTGGTCCCCATGCCCGGCCTGCCCACTCCGCGCTCCACCCCGTCGAGCACGGCGAGGTTGGCTTTCTCGATGGCGGCCCCGAGTTCCTCGGGACTGGGCTTGGTGAGGGAGCTCTCTGCCAGCGACGAGACCGCCATGGTGCTGGCGACCTCGCCGGCGGCGTGTCCACCCATGCCGTCCGCCACGGCGAACAGCGGGAAGTGCACCAGGTAGGAGTCCTCGTTGTGCGGGCGGACGCGACCCACGTCGGTGCGCGAGCCCCAGGCCAGCGCCCCCTTGGCGCGCGCCGCGCCCGAGATGCGCCCCGACGCCGAGGCGCTGTCGCGCGAGGTGGGCTTGACCGGGGCGAACGGCATGGTCTGCGAGGGGCTCGCCGCCGCGGCAACGGCTGCCGCCTCGATGTGGTCGAGCTCCCTAGTGGTCGACGGCGCCGCGGCCGGGCTCTCGTCGCCGGCGGGGTCTGGCGCCCCGGCCGGCGCGTCGACGATGCGCACGACGGGCTGGACGGCTGCATCCTGCGTGAACGTCGAGTTGGCGTGGTCGTAGGGATCGTCGGGGGCGATGAACTCGCGCACCGCCGCTCCCGCGTCGTCGGGAATGTCCTGCAGGGGCGGCATCTCGCTGGTGAGCGCCTCCTGCGAGGGGGCGTCGACCTCGCGGATGCCCTCGTCGCTCACCAGCGCATCGAGGGCGGCTTGTGCGCCTGTTGCCGGGTCGTCGCCGGCGGTCCGCTCGGCCTGGGAGAGGCCCTGGGCCTCGGCTTGCGGCGCGCGATCCTGCGCCTCGTCCTGCGCGGGGGGCTGCGCCTCGGCGGTGCTCATGCGGTTCGCGGCGTCTGTGCCGTCTGCGACGTGCGCGTCGAAGTCTTGGGGCAGCGCGTCATGCTGGGGCGCGCCGTGTGCGTCTCTGGCTGGCGTGTCACTCATTGGCGTGTCACCCTCATCACGGCGTCACCTATCTGGATCAGGTCGCCGTCGTGCAGGACCGTTGGCCCCACGATGGCGTGCCCGTTTGCCAGCGTGCCGTTCATGGAGTTGAGGTCCTCGGCCACCAGGGCCGGGCCCTGCGGGGAGAAGCGCGCGTGGCGACCCGACACGTAGGCGCCGGGCAGCACGATGTCCGCCCCGGGGGAGCGCCCCACCACGATGGGCCCGAGGATGTCGACGTGCTCGCCCTTCACCTCGTTGGGGCCGTCGATGATGTCGACGCTCCACACGGCCGCGTCGCTGCGCTGGCCCTTAACCAGGCCGACCCCCGTCTTCATGATGGCGAACAGAAAGACGAAGAGCAGGACGACAAGCAGCACGCGCCCTATGAACAGCACGACGGCGGGCATGGCTTACAGCTCCTCGAATTGCAGCTCGATCAGGCCGAGCGTTATGGTGTCGCCCGAGTTCAGCTCCTGGGAGCTGATGCGCTGGCCGTTGATGCGCGTGCCGTTGGTCGAGCCGAGGTCGGCGATGACCCAGCCGTTCTCGGTGCGCGAGAGCTCGGCGTGCTTGCGGCTCACGTTGCTGTCCGAGAGCACGAGGTCGGCCGAGGCCTCCTCGCGTCCGATGATGGTGGAGGGCGCGCTGATGCGCCAGGTGCGGCCCGACTTGACGTCGGTGAGCTGGCAGGTGGTGGAGCCGGGCGCCTGAGCCGGGCGATACGCCTGGCCGGAGCCTGCGGCCTGTGCCGCGGGGCGGCCCGCCGACGCTACGGGCACCATGGGGGCGATGCCGGGCGCGCCGGAGCGCCTTGCCTGGCTGGGCGCCTGGCCGCGCACCATGCCGGGGATCTCGCGCTGCTGCGGCGCGCTTGCCGGCGCCGGGGCCACCTCCGGGATGCTCGGCACGCTGGCGGCACCGCTCGGAGCTGCGGGCTGGGCCGCGCGGCCGGCGGGACGCACGGTGCCGCCAGCCGCGCTGACGTGCTGCTCCACGTAGGCCGACTCCTCCTCGCGGATCTGCTCGAGGACCTCGGGGGTGACCATCTCGGCGATGACGTCGGCCCGGCCGAGCTTGATGGTGGGCTCGGGGATGAAGCGGACGATGGGCGAGGCGGTGAGCTCCAGACCGTCAGCCTGCGCCTCGTGGGCGAGGAAGTCCACGAGCTCGTCGGTGACCTCCTGGTAGAGCGGGGCCATGGCCTGGTCATCCGCCTCGTTCACCAGGATGGTGAACAGGGTGGGGGCAAGGTGGCGCCCGTCGATCTTCACGGAGCTGCGCTTCATCTCGCGCACGGCCGACTTGGCAAGCTTCTTGAAGGGCAGGGGCGCAAGCATGCGGTTGCCTTCGAACAGCTGCTGCATGCGACTCTCGAGGATGTCGAAAAAGCTCATGGGTCAGAGGTCCTCTCTGGCAAGATCGTCATCGGGCCCGTTTTCGCGCCCCTCCCCAAGGAAGGAGCGCGGCGGGCCAAACAAACACAGTATGCACGTCACAAGTATAGAAGAGGCGAGGATGCCAACGATCGCCTCCGGTGCCGGCGAGGCCCATAACCCGCCATTTTCCATACGCGTGATGACAACCTGAAACGCGAGCAAAACGCAGGTATAGGCGAGTATGCCCAGATAGCAGCGCCCTTTTCCGCCGCTTGAGCACAGCGCGGACAGCGCAGCCGCCGCACCGACCCACCCCGCCGCGCTCACCCAGGTCGCGGGGTCGCCGACGAGGGAGACGAAGCTCGCCTGCACCCGGACGGGGGCCGCCATGCCATAGGCCGCCGCGCCGGGGCTGGAAAGCGAGCCGGTTCCGGCGAGCGCGCACAGGGCGAGGGCCACCACGAACGCCATGGCGGTCGAGGCGGCGGCGCGACCCGGGGTGTGGAGCAGCCCGCACAGGGCGCTCGGCACCGGGCTCGCCGCCTGCGCGCCGATCCCCGCGGCAAGCGGGGCGCCCGTCGCGTCCGGCTGGGAGCGCACGCAGAACAGCCACCACGCCCCGCCCGCGACGAGCACGACGGCCGCGAGGGCCCAGGCCCGCACGGCAAGGCTAGCCGCGACGAGCGCGACGATGGCGAGCGCGCCGGCAAGCTGGGGGATCAGCGTGCCGAGGACCCCCACGACAAGGCCGACGAGGACCGCCCCGCCGACGGTCCCCATCTGAAGGGCGCCCTGGCTCGCGAGAGCCGCCCCCGCGCTCGCCGCCTCGCCTACGGCTCCCGCCCCGGCTGCGCCTGCGGCGCTCGAGCCGGCCGCGCTCCCGGTTCCCGCGCTTGCCCAGACCATGCTTGACAGGGCCGCCAGCCATGCGGCCGTAAAGCCCGCGAGGACGCGGGTGAGCCAGCCGGCGAGCCTGGGGAACGAGCGGGCGAGCGGGCCGCGCTCGTCCCATGCGGCGTCCTCGTCCCAAGCCCCTTCCTCGTCGGCGTCCTCGTCCTGTTCGTCGCTTGTGACGTCGGCCACGAGTGACGCGAGGGACGACCTTCCCGCCCGGGGGCTGCCCAGCCCGGCGAGCATCTCGTCGGTAAGGGCCCGCACGCTGGTGGGCCTCATCTCGGGGTCGGGCTCCAGGGCGGACAGAACGGCGTCGGCCGTCAGGGGTGAGACGTCGTCGTTGAGTGCGCAGGGGTCGGCGATCTGGCCGCAGATGAGCTCGAGGGACTGCTTTGCCGTCTGCGCCGCGAAGGGTCGCACGCCGGTGAGCGCCTCGTACATCACGGCGGCGAAGGCAAACACGTCGGTGCGCACGTCCACCTGGCCGGCCTGGATCTGCTCTGGGGGCATGTAGCCCACGGTTCCGCCGGCGGCGCCGCCAAAGCCGGTGATCGAGCTGAGGGCGGCCATGCCGAAGTCGGCCAGGCGCACGCGGCCCGACGCGTCGACCAGTATGTTGTCAGGCTTGATGTCAAGGTGGAGCACGCCGTTTTCGTGGGCGAAGGCAAGGGCGTCCCCCACGGCGTCGGCGATGGCCGCCGCCTCGTCTGCGGTGAGCAGGCCGTCCTCGGTTGCGTCGAGCAGCTCGGCCAGGCTTGCACCCTCGACGTACTCCATGATGATGTAGGCGTTGCTCTCGTCGGACTCGAACTCGAGCATCGAGACCACGTTGGGGTGCGGCAGCATGCTGGCTGTGCGCGTCTCGGAAAGGGCGGCGCGCAGCAGGGCGCTCGCGCGAGCCTGCTCCATGGCACGGGCCTGCGGGTCCATGTAGGCGAGGTCGTCGGCGTGCTCGTCTGCCTCGCCGCCCTTCTTGCGCGGCCCATGCAGGGGGATCACCTTGATGGCGACGCGGCGCATGAGGCGGGGGTCCCAGCACACCGACACCGTGCCGAAGCCGCCCTTGCCGCGCTCTTCGAGCACCCGGTAGCGACCGAGCATGAGCTCGGGGAGCTCGCGTTCTGGGGGCTCGTGGCCTCGCTCGTCGTCTTGCGCCCTCTGGCGGGCTGCCCCGGCGCCTGGACGGTCGGCGATCCCCGCCATGCGCCCGACCCCGTGGCCCGCGTGCGTTCGTGGTGCCATGCCGATCACCTCCCTCTAAGCTGTGCGTCTATTTGCTCGACGGGTCGACATCGACAACGACAATGATTCGTCGGCACAAACCACTGGCTGTGCCAGTGGAGTAACCTCCGGCTCTGCCACAAGCGGGTGATGCCCCTTCGTATGATGGA
>CAWVLT010000027.1:0-4314 GCA_963930185.1 Coriobacteriia bacterium
TTGCCCACGCCCGGCTCGCCGATGAGCACGGGGTTGTTCTTCGTGCGCCGCGAGAGCACCTGGACGGTGCGGCGGATCTCCTCGACGCGGCCGATCACCGGGTCGAGCTTGCCCTGGCGCGCCATGTCGGTCACATTGCGGCCGTAGGCCTTTAGGGCCTCGAACTGGGGCTTGGAGTCGGCCGAGGTCACGCGGTTGTCGCCGCGCAGCTGCTCGTAGGCCTCCTCCACACGCTTGCGGGTGACGCCGGCGCTGCTCAGAAGCTCGCCGCACGGACCCTTCTCGTCTGCCAGCGCTATGAGCAGATGCTCGGTCGTCACGAAGGAGTCACCCATCTTGGTGGCGGATCGCTCGGCCTCGTTGAGCACCTTCACCAGCTCGTTTGACATGCCCACCTGCACGTCCCCGCTCACGCGGGGCTGCGAGGCTACCAGGGCGTCGGCGCGCTGGGAGAGCTGGGCGGGATCGGCGCCCACGCGCTCGATGATGGCGGAGAGGTTGCGCTCCCCGCTCTCGAGCAGCGCCTTGAGCAGGTGAACGGGAGCCACCTGCGAGGCTGAGTTGTCACTTGCTATTCCGATGGCGCCCTGCAGCGCCTCCTGTGAGGTCATTGCGAACTTGTCGAGTCTCATTGCTACTCACCCACTTAACCTCGTCATTCACCTTCGTCTCCGGTGGCCGCAGACGCAGCGCTGTCACCCAGAAGCCTCCGGAGGTTCTTCTTGGGGTCGGCCCCCTCATAAGGCATGAGCGCCGTGATGGTCTCGCGCATGCGATACTCGTGCACCTGCTCCTTGAGGCGCTTGACCTCGGCCCTCAACTGCTCGATCTCCGCGTCGCGCTCCTCCATCTGGCTGCGCATGTCGAGGATGCGCACCACGCCGGCCAGGTTGATGCCCTCGTCGGTGAGCCGGCCGATCAGGTCGAGGCGCTCGATGTCGGCCTGGGAGTACAGGCGCGTGTTGCCCGACGAGCGCTTGGGGCTGACCAGGCCCTTCGACTCGTAGATACGAAGGGTCTGGGGATGCATCCCCGTGAGCTCGGCGGCCACCGAGATCATGTAGAGCGGCCGGTTCCTCGCATCCTCTTCGTCCATGCGGCTAACGCCCCTTTCCTATGTGAGAGCGCGGGTCACGCGCGTCATGGTCGCGCAGGCGCGTCAGCGCATCGCGCTCCTCGCTGGTAAGGTCGGTCGGGATCTGGACGTCGACCGTCACGTAGAACGCGCCGGTCGAACCCTTGTGCTTGACGTCGGGCGCGCCCAGGCCCTTGAAGCGGAAGATCTTGCCCGACTGCGTGCCGGCGGGGATCTTCACGCGCAGGGTCTCGCCGTTGGGAGCGGGCACCTGTACCTCGGTGCCCAGGGCCGCCTCGTACATGCTCACCGGCAGCGTCATGCGCACGTCGGCGCCGTCGCGCGTGTAGAACGGGTGCGACCCCACGCGCGTGGTCACCACCAGATCGCCGCGCGCCCCGCCGTTGGTGCCGTACTCGCCGCGCTCCTTGTAGCGCAGCCGGCCGCCGTCGACCGCGCCCGCCGGGATCTTGACCGACAGGCTCTCGGTCTCCCCCGTCGAGGGCACGCGGTAGCTCACCTTGCGCACGGCCCCGCGCAGCGCGTCCTCGAAGGAGACCTCGATGGACATCGTGAGGTCCGCGCCGCGCGACGGGCGGGGCGACCCCCACCCGTTGAAGCCCGCGAAGCCGGTGCTCTGGGGATCCCACTGCGTGCCGAACGCGCCCTCGCCGCGCAGGATCGAGTCGATGATGGACTGCCAGTCCATGCCGCCCATGCCGCCCGCGCCGGCTCGCCCGGCGCCCGGCTGTCCCATGAAGGCGCCGTACTTGAGCACGTTGTCGTACTCGGCGCGCTTCTTCGGGTCGGAGAGCACGTCGTAGGCCTGGCTGATCTTCTTGAAGGTCTCCGCGTCACCGCCGGCGTCGGGGTGATACTTCACAGCAAGCTTGCGGAACGCCTTCTTTATGTCGTCGTCAGAGGCGTCTTTTGCAACGCCGAGGATCTCATAGAGGTTCTGCTCCTGCGCCATGCTGTGCGCCTCCCTTCCTGTAACTGCCCCTCAACAACGACCGCGCCGGACAGGCTATCGTCCGACGCGGCCATGTACCGTTCCTTCTGGCGGGAGGGTCTCCCCTACGCCGACGCCTCGGCATCGGGAGAGCCCTGCTCCCCCTCGCCGGCGTCAGCGGGCCGCTGCGGACCGCCCTTGGTCACCGTGACCATCGCCGTGCGGATGATGCGGTCACCCATCCGATAGCCCTTCTGGTACACGTCGCGCACCGTCTCGTCGTAGGCCTCGGTGTCATCGACATGGCCCACGGCCTGGTGCTCGTGCATGTTGAAGGGCTGGCCGGCCGGGTCGATGGCGGTGACACCCTCGCGGGCGAGCACGTCGACGAGCTTGCTGTGCATGGCGCGCACGCCGGCCACGAACTCGCCGAACTCGCCGTCAGGGCTGGACTTGTCGGCGTGGTCAAGGGCGCGCTCCATGTCGTCGACGACGGGCAGGAGCTTGGTCACCAGCGACTCGGCCGCACGCGAGCGCTCGCTTTCGCGCTCGCGAGCCGTGCGCTTGCGATAGTTGTCCCACTCGGCCTCGAGGCGCAGGTAGCGGTCGTTGGCCGCGGCGGCCTCGACGCGCGCCTCCTCCAGGTCGGCCAGCGAGAACACCTCGTCAGCCCCCTTGGAGCCCTTCTTCCTGTCCTTCTTCGAGGAGCCTTCCACCGGCTCGAACTCGGCGTCGAGCACCTCGGGCTCGGCAGCCTCGTCGGCGGGCTGGGCCGCCGCCTGCTCGTCGCTGGCGGCAGCCTGCTGCTCGCGGTCGGTCGCCGCATCCGGCTCGGGGGTTTGCTCCTCGTCAGGAGTGACGACGTCGACCTTCATGATTAGTTCCCCTTCTTGTCGTCGTCGACGACCTCGTAGTCGGCGTCAACCACGTCGTCGTTGGACGAGGAGGTGCCGGACGGCGCGGCGCCGCTCTGGTCGCTCGCTGAGGAGTACACGATCTCGGCCAGCTTGTAGCCAACCTGCTTCAGCTCCTCGCCCGCGGCCTTGACGGCCTCGATGTCGGTGCCCTCCAGGGCCTTCTTGGCCTTGTCGATGGCCTCGTTGGCCTGGCTCTTGAGGTCAGCCGAGACCTTGTCGCCCAGCTCGGAGAGGGTCTGCTCGGTGGAGTAGACCAGCGAGTCGGTCTGGTTGCGGGTCTCGATCTCGTCCTTGTGGCGCTTGTCCTCCTCGGCGTGGGCCTCGGCGTCCTTCACCATGCGGTCAACCTCGTCGTCAGACAGCGCCGTGGAGCCCGAGATGGTGATCTGCTGCTGCTTGCCGGTGCCCAGGTCCTTTGCGGAGACCTTGACGATGCCGTTGGCGTCGATGTCGAACGTGACCTCGATCTGGGGCACGCCACGACGGGCCGCGGGGATGCCGGTGAGCTGGAACTTGCCCAGGCTCTTGTTGTCGCGTGCCATCTCACGCTCGCCCTGCAGGACGTTGATCTCGACGGAGGTCTGGTTGTCGCTGGCGGTGGAGTAGATCTCGCTCTTGCTGGTGGGGATGGTGGTGTTGCGGTCGATCATGCGGGTCATGACGCCACCCATGGTCTCGACGCCCAGCGACAGCGGGGTCACGTCGAGCAGCAGGATGCCGCTCACGTCACCGGTCAGCACGCCGCCCTGCACGGCCGCGCCCACGGCCACGACCTCGTCGGGGTTCACGCTCATGTTGGGCTGCTTGCCCGTCATCTTCTTGACGAGCTCCTGCACGGCGGGCATACGGGTGGAGCCGCCGACCAGGATGACCTCGTTGACGTCGCTGATCTGGATGCCGGCGTCACGCAGGGCCTTGGTGACCGGCTCCTTGCAGCGCTCGAGCAGATCGCGGGTAATGTGCTCGAACTCGGCGCGGGTCAGCGTGTAGTTGAGGTGCTTGGGGCCCGAGGCGTCGGCCGTGATGAACGGCAGGTTAATCTGCACCTGCTGGGCGGCGGAGAGCTCCTTCTTGGCGTTCTCGGCCTCCTGCTTCAGGCGCTGCAGGGCCATCGGGTCCTTGCGCAGGTCGATGTTGTTCTCTTTCTGGAACTTGTCGGCCATCCAATCGATGATGCGCTGGTCCCAGTCGTCGCCGCCCAGGTGGTTGTCGCCGTTGGTGGCAAGCACCTGGAACACGCCGTCGGCGATCTCCAGCAGCGAGACGTCGAAGGTGCCGCCGCCCAGGTCGAACACCAGGACCTTCTCGTCGGTGCCCTTCTTGTCCAGGCCGTAGGCCAGATCCGAGGCGGTGGGCTCGTTGACGATACG
>CAWVLT010000028.1:0-8406 GCA_963930185.1 Coriobacteriia bacterium
GCACACCCGGAGCGTGGGCGGCCGGGCTGCGGACAACCCGAGGTTGGTAGCGCACGGCCAGGCCAGCAGCCAGGGATGGCGGCAAAACAATCTTTACGTCGCGAGTCTACAAGCGTACTGCGAGAGCACAGTGAGCTTGCACACGCCGTTAAACACGCAAGTTGAATCAGCCCTGTGCAAATCGTCATCTATTCCCCGAAAAGGTCTTTTCTCAAATAATTTCTATATCTAAGATATAAGAATTAGGCGTGAGAAGGGCTTGACATGCAGACAACTGCGCAAGATTTGATTGAGCGGGCCGCAAAGTACGACCCGAGTTTGGCCGCCGATATACGCGCATTTGCGAAGGCGCGGGAATTCGGCCTCGTGTTCGAGCACAATCGGCCTGAAGCCATGCGTCTTTACGGTAAGAAGATTTCCAAAGGCGACACGGTTCACATCCTTGCTCCGCGCGGTAAAGCCGAGAAGCCCGAGAACAGAGTGCCTTGGAGAGTGGCAAAGGTTTCTGGTGAGATGGCGCACCTTGAAAGAATCGGGGGTTCAGGGGCAAACTGCGATGTCGACCTTAGTGATTTAGTAGCAGTTGCCGCTTTTGAAGAGCCGATCTATGCGGGCCTGAAAGAGTTTGGTCGCGTTGAGCGTGGTGGCAAACGGCCATATCAAGTGGTCATAAACGGAGAAAACTATCACGCACTCGAAGCCTTGCTATTTGCATATGCTGGCAAGGTGGATTGTATATACATTGATCCGCCATACAACAACGGTGGAAAGAGCTGGAAATACAACAACGATTACGTTGACTCCAATGACGAGTTTCGGCATTCAAAGTGGCTCGCAATGATGGAGCGGCGGCTAAGGCTGGCAAAGCAACTGCTAAAACCTGAAGAGTCAGTACTAATTGTTACGATTGACGAGAATGAATATCTGACGCTTGGTCTCTTGCTTAAACAAGTTTTCCCTGGTCAGGTAATTCATATGGTATCAAGCGTAATAAACCCAGCAGGCGCCGGACGCTCCCGGGAGTTCTTTAGAACTGACGAGTACCTGTATTTTATTCAGATTGGCGAGTCTACTCCAGCTCCCGAAAGCCGTCTTGTGGAGAACGTACCAGTAGTTTGGGACACTTTGAGGCGGTCAAGTCTGGCCAACGCAAGAGGTCGTCATGGCAAAGGGGCGTGTGGGCCGAATCAGTTCTTCCCTATTTATGTAAACGACACCACACATCAAATTGAGTGTATTGGCGATCCGCTGCCCGAAGGAGTACCGAGGAGCACGGCGCCCAACATTCCCGGGTGCACTGCCGTGTTTCCGGTGAGACCCGATGGAACTGAAATGAACTGGGGAATAAAGCCTGAAGAGGCACAAGCTAGGGCTAATGCAGGATACCTCCGCGTTGGAAAACACACTCCGGACGCTCCTCAACAATATGTGATCAGCTATCTAACTGGCGGCATCATTGATGATATTAACGCTGGAATTGCCGTGGTTGACGGATACGAGAGAGATGGATCTGTTATTGCCCATTATCCCGAAGGCCGAGATAAGATGCCTACGACCAATTGGCAAAGAGCGCATCACGATGCACAACGTTACGGAACCAATATCGTCAAGAAGCTAATCCCAGGAAGGGAATTTCCTTACCCGAAATCTTTATATGCCGTAGAAGACTGCCTGCGCCTTTTTCTACAAGACAAACCAGAAGCACTTGTCCTTGATTTCTTTGCGGGGTCGGGAACAACAGGGCATGCTGTCATGCGTTTAAACCACCAAGATGGCGGATGCAGAACAAGCATCATGGTTACCAACAACGAGGTGTCGCTGGCAGAGTCGCGATCGTTGGTGCGGCGAAAGTATCGTCAAGGAGATCCGGAATGGGAGCGACTCGGCATTTGCAAGTATGCAACTGTTCCCAGGATGATTGCCGCAATTACGGGACGTGATGTGGACGGCCACGAGATAAAGGGCGATTACAGTTTCGAGCAAGAAACCTACGTCGAAGATCTAGATAGCCAGATCGTTAGCAAGAGAACAGGAAAGCCTTTAAAGGGTAAGAGGTTTAAGGTGGCAAAGGTAAAAGATCCTGCGGTACGAGATGGCTTCCCCATGGCCGACGGGTTCGAGGAGAACGCCATCTTCTTCGATTTGACCTATCAGAACCCGGTGGTGGTTGACCTGGATGGCGCCTACGAGGAGGTTGCCCCGCTGCTCTGGATGCGCGCCGGTTGCAAAGGACCGATTATCGCAACTCGCGGTGACGGAACATACGAACTCGCCGAAACCTATGCCATTCTCTTCGACTACGCATTCGCCCAGGACTTCGTTATGGAGCTGGATGCAAGGCCAGAGATTCAAACGGTATACGTCGTTACCGATGACGAGGGCCGCTACCAGAGCATCAACCAAGCCCTCAAGGGTCGCGATGTTGTGCAGCTTTACGAATCCTATCTGCGCTCGTTCCAGATCGCAGCGGAAGGGGCGCTGATATAGATGAAGGTCGAGCTCAAACAATTCCAAGAAGACGCCGTTTATGAGCTCCTACAGCGCATCCACATGATGCGCGGAATCTATGACCAGTACAACAGTCGGTCTGCCGTCAGCCTAACCGCCCCAACCGGGTCCGGCAAGACGGTCATGGCCGCTGCGGCAATCGAGGCGCTCTTCTTCGGGGACATCGACGCTGGCATCGAAGGCGACCCCAAGGCTTGCGTGCTGTGGCTTTCGGACTCGCCGAGCCTCAACGACCAGACGCGTGCGCGATTCGTGGAAGTCTCAGACAAGCTTGCCAACTGGTTCACCGACCAGCGACACCTTGAGGTGGTGGAGAACAACTTCGGAGCCTCGCATGAGCTGCTGGAACCCCACCACGTCTATTTCCTCAACAAGCAGCTGCTCAGCAAGAACAGCAACCTCAACAAAGCAAGCGAGCTCAACGCCGGGCGTATATTCTGGGACATCCTAGAGGCGACGATACAGGATCCCGCATGCCATCTCTATCTCTTCATTGACGAGGCGCACCGCGGACTTGGTGTGAACGCATCAGATGACGAGGGCGTGCGCGCGTCCATCTACGCCAACCTCATCGACGGGTTCGAGGGCCGTAGCCCCATGCCCGTGGTTGTCGGTATATCGGCCACGCCGCAGCGGTTCGAGAACGCCATGACACAGCGCAAGAACCGCGCACTCCAGCCATCAGTTGAGGTGTCTCCTAAGGACGTGCAGGAATCGGGATTGCTCAAGGACACCATCGAGCTGCGTGTCCCCGAAGAAGACGACGCTGTGGAACACCAATATCTCGACATGGCTTGTGACAGACTGCTTGCCGCGGAGAAGGCATGGAAGGTCTACTGCGACGAGGAAGGGATCGTTCCAGCAGTTGCGCCGCTCATGGTTGTTCAGGTCGCGGACAACACCGGCGATGGAAGCCTGAAGTCGCTTTGCGACCAGATTGTTCGCAAGCTACCGCACCTGGACACGCGAACTTGCTTCGCCAACGTATTCGGCGAGCACAAGGACCACGTGCCGACGCCGCAGTATTTCATTCCCTACGTTGAGCCCGAAAACGTCCAGGTAGACCGCAGTATCAGGGTGCTCTTCGCGAAGGAGGCGATATCGAACGGTTGGGACTGCCCGCGCGCCGAGGTGATCTTCTCGCAGAGGCGCCGTTCGGACGATACCTACATTGCGCAGCTTGTGGGACGCATGGTTCGCACGCCGTTGGCCCGCAGAGTTGAGTCGGACGAGACGCTCAACTCGGTAGCCTGCTATCTTCCGCAGTTCAACCCGGACGCCACCCAATCGGTCATCGACTACCTGACGGGCAAGAGCGACGACTTCCTCGGCAAGTCCATTGTCAAGCAGGTGTTCACCAACCCGGTGACGGTGAGCTGGAATGAGCCGAACGATGACGACGGCGAAGTAATCACGGATGCTGGAGGCGACGGCGCGCAGGCAAGCCAGCCGGAATTCGAACTCGAGTACCCGGACGAGCAGCCGGGCGACATGCCTGAAGCAGGTTCCGCAGCGGCAAGCGGAGCTAGCAGCTCAGATAATGATGAGCCAGTTAGCGTTCCTGCGCCAGCGTCCGATAACGTCGACGGTAGCGCGCTACCGCAAACACCACAACACACGAACACAACGCTGCCAACAAAGCCGGCTGCAAAGAAGAAGCATGTCATGGTGTTCACGCCGGAGGAGCTGTCTGGCATCAAATTAGCGTGGGCAACTCTGAGGAAGCGCGTTCATCCGAAGAAGCCGCGCAACCAATTCGTGTCGCTCATCCGGACGGCTACCCTGCTGATGGAGACGGAGCTCGACCAAGGCGCCGGGCAGGACGTGCGCGACGAGTTCTGCAAGCGCGTGGAGGCGGAGATGGTTGCCTTCAGCGACGAATACCAGAATCAGCGTCATAACGTCGAAGTCGCTGAAATGCAGGTCATCACCATCGATAAGCGCAACGACAACGAAGTAACCCGCATCAGCGAAGAGCCGCTCATAGATGCCTACGGTCTGCGGAAGGCGGCCGAACAGGCTCAAATCGTATTCGGCGGGAAGGAGTTCGTGAACGCATACCGCAAGCGCAAGATTCTCGGCGAAGGAGCTGACGAAGACGATGTGAACCTGATTCTCGCAGCTGTAGCGAGAACCGCCGAGATAGTGGAGGCACTGGAAGGCTGGGCAGACAAGAAACGCGTCGACTACTTCGACAAGCACTCGCCCGACCGCGCGTTCATGAAGGAAGAGGATCGCCAGAGATTCGATGCGCTCCGCGCAGAGACGAGTGGCGTACACGATATCCCTGTCGAGTTTCCGAGCAATCTGGTGCTCGACGGAAACCTGCCTCGATACGACGGCCATATCCTCTACGACCCTGCGGATGGCAAGTGTCCCCTTGACCTCAATGACTGGGAGATCGATGTCTTGCGTACCGAGATGGCGCGCAAGCGAACCGTCGGGTTCTATCGCATCCCCAACAACTTCCAGCCGAGCGTCTTCAGCATTCCCTACACGATGCCTGACGGCCGTCGCGCCCTCAGACCGGATTTCCTTTTCTTCGTGCGCGATAGCCATGATGTGATTCGCCCATCCATCGTCGACCCACATGGTGACTTCTTGGGCGACTCGCTTCCCAAGCTAAAGGGGTATGTGGCTTATCTCAAGGATTATCCCGACGAGTTCGTGCAGGTGCTTTCCGTGAGCAAAGTGCCAGGCGGCACCTATCGCTTCCTCGACTTGCTCGACAAGGAGACTCAGACGGCAATCGAGCAGTTTGAAGGAGACCACGTCGACGAGCTCTATAGCGGTGCGCACAGCCATCCGTACCAGATAGCGCAGGTGTAGCCATGGCGGAGACGATACCTCGGAAGAAGCCGGGACCCAAACCGTCCGGCGAGAGCAAGACCGTGACGTCCGTGGCCTTGAACAGCGAGCTGTACGAGCGCACGAGGCGATATGCGGGGACGCACGAGATGACCATGAGGCAGACTATCCAGAGGGCGCTCAGCGAGTACCTGGGGAAACGGGAGGCTTAGCAGCTTTGGCGGCCGATGGCGAATACATTCACGACGAGCGACGGGAGTACCTCGCACACGTCCTCTCACGCACCAAGCGCAAGGACTACGAGAACTACGTCGTCAACGCCGTCTGGCAAAGGCTTGCCGACCCGTACCTTCAGCCCGAGACCCAGCGTTATGTTCGCCGCGACAACGGGTACGCGCTGATAGACCTATACTTTCCCGCGGTAAATGTTGGAGTTGAATGCGACGAGGCGTACCACCTGAGCGACTGGCAGCGCAAGAGCGACAAGATGCGCGAGGAGGAGATAGCCGCTCGATTGAACTCCATTGACGGCGCAGGCGACTACCTTGCATGCCACGTTCGCGCCTTTGGGACCTTCGAGCAGATGGAGCACGACATCGACCAGGCCGTGAAGGTCATTAATAGGCGCAAGCGCGAGATCCGGCCTAAGCCTTGGATGCCTGGCGTGCCGCCATGGGAAACCGCGATTGAACAGGGCTGCATCCGGGTGGGTGACGGCTTGGCGTTTAACTCGATTGCCGACGTCTGCAGGTGCTTTGGCAGGAATCCCAAGCGAATGCAGAGATGCTACTTCTCGCTGCAGCACGAACGCTACTACCTGTGGTGCCCGAAGCTCGGAATCGAGATGCCGGACGGCACGGTTGCATCTGCCGCCTTCGGAATCACCAATACACTGTCCTACGATGGGAAGACGTTGTACCAGACAACCGATAAGTACAAGGCCGGGCCTGCCGACGACATCCTTCGCATCACTTTTGCCCGTGGCAGGGACGAGCTCGGCAGGACGGCGTATCGCTTCATTGGTGTGTTCAGGCACGACGGTCCTAAAGAGGACGATCCGTGGACAGGTGTGGATGTGAGGGTTGCCGACGAGATTGACCTCTCACCTTGGAACTAGCGATGCGCCTGCCGTGGTGGGCAAAAGATCGTATGCTGCATCGTTCGATTTAGGACAATGTCCGCAAATGTCCGCAAGAAACAGCGGGAATCACTGCACTTTGTGACGACCTCTTAGCCTTGTAGCAGGTTAAGGGGCCGATTCTTTTGTCGGCCACGACACGAAAGGTGGCTGACATGGCAGGTGATTCGCATGGCGACGAGACGCAGGAAGTCGCGCAAACCGCGCAAGACAACGGGAACGAGCAGGCGACGCAAGACCAGCCGCAGGTGAGCGGCACCAACTGGGAGCAGGCCGTCGCCGAACGCGACGAGAAGATCGCGGCGCTTGAGGCGCAGGTGGCAGCGGCCGTTAAGAACGCAGAGACAGCCGAACAGCTGCGCAACCAGATTGCCGAGCTCAAGGCCCAGGGCGAGTCCGACCGAATCGACTTCAAGCTGCAGTTGGCAGGCGTCCGCAACGTGAAGGCCGCTCGTGCTGTGCTGGCCGACCACGGCGGCGACGTCGACGCGCTCAAGGAGGCGGAGCCGTGGCTGTTCGCAGACATGCCCGTGAAGCAGCTTGGCGGCAAGACCGGGCTTCCCAACGCCGGCACCAGCACAGACGCCGGCAAGACCTTGAAACGCTGGCGCAGGCTCGCCGGCCTGGACGATTCCAACGACAACGCATAGGAGGGCTTAAGACATGGCCAACAGCATCGATTTCGCTAAGAACTACACCGGCATCCTCGACGAGGTCTACCAGAGGGCGGCGGTGACCCGCTGCCTGGACAGCGGCGGGCGCATGGTCCGCGCGGGCCGCAACGCCAAGGAGATCATGATCCCGAAGATCTCGGTCACGGGGCTCGGGGACTACACGCGAAACGTGGGCTACAAGACCGGAAGCATCACCTACGAGTACGAGACGCACAGCTTCGGCTACGACCGGGCCATCCGCCTGTTCGCCGACGTTATGGACGTAGAAGAAAGTGGCGTGCTCGACTGCTTCGTGGAGGCTGGCGCGGAGCTTCAGCGCACGCAGGTCGCGCCGGAGGGCGACGCCTACACGTTCAGCCAGATCGCGTCCACCGAGGGCGTGACGGTGAAGACAGAGGACCTGTCCGAGGCGTCCGCCGTGGACGTTCTCGCAGCACTGCGCGCCGTCATCAACGACATGGACGAGAAGCAGGTCTCCACAGGCAGCCGCTACCTCTTCATCACGCCGACGCTGCGCGGGGTCCTGGACGACTTCTCGCTGGCGAACCCGACGCGCTCGAACCGCGTGCTGGAACGCTTCAGCCGCATCGTGGAGGTGCCGCAGGTGCGCTTCTACACGGCCATCGACCTACTCTCCGGCGACGACGACCAGTTCGGCTACCAGAAGGCGGCCGGCACCTACGTCGCCACCACGGACACCGAGGTGGATTCCAGCAAGACCTACTACACGAAGAGCGGAGACGAGTACACCGCCGTGCCATCCCCCACCAAGAGCGGGCTCGCCAACTACTACGAGCTCAATGGCGCGGGCGCGGACATCAACTTCATGGTCGTGGAGAAGTCGGCCGTGATCAAGTACGACAAGCACGTGGCTTCGCGCGTGTTCAGCCCCGACGAGCTGGAGGCGCTCGACTCCTACATGCTGAAGTACCGCAAGTACGGCATCGTGAGCGTGCTGGAGAACAAGCTGGACGGCGTATACGTGAGCGCGAGCACGGAGTAGCGGGCATGGCCGCTGCGGTGACATACCAGTTCTATAAGGACGTTTACGGGGGCGATCTTTCCGAGGCCGCCTTCGGGCTTGCACTGCCCGCCGCATCGCGGCACGTGCGGTGGCTGGTGGGCGGCGCGGAGCCTTCCGAGGACGAGCTTGAGAGCTACCAGCGGGCCGTGTGCGCGGCCGTGGACGCATTCGCGGAGTTCGGCGAGGGGCAGGTCGGCGGGTTCTCGCTCGGTGACTTCAAGGTGACCCACTACGAGGACGAGGGCACGACCGGC
>CAWVLT010000029.1:0-45599 GCA_963930185.1 Coriobacteriia bacterium
CTGCAAGAGGGCCTCCTCGTTCGAGGCCGCCTTCCAGATCCGCTGCCTTACACTTTGGCTACACATCTTGTGACGACACGCCCTAGCGAGTTTATGAACTCGTTCCAAACTGCCTTTTCTTTCCACTAGAAGGCCCCGACGGCGAACAAACGCCGTCGGGGCCCACGTACGCACCGAACCGGTCGCACCTCGAGCCAGCCTCGCGCCCCGTCCGCGCCCCGCGGGGTCGCCTACGCCGTCGCCCCCGGCACCGGGGCGTCGTCCTCATCCAGCGCGTCGGTGGAGCGCACGTCGTTGGCCGCGTCGTTTGCGCGGATCTCCACGCGGCGCACCTTGCCGCTGAACGTCTTGGGCAGCTCCTCGACGTACTCGATGATGCGCGGGTACTTGTAGGGTGCCGTCTTGCGCTTGACCCATGCCTGGAGCTCGCGGGTGAGCTCCTCGCCGCCCGTGAAGCCGGGCATCAGCACGATCGTCGCCTTGACGGCCTTGCCGCGCAGGGGGTCGGGCACGCCGGTCACCGCGCACTCGCACACCGCCTCGTGCTCGAGCAGCACGCTCTCTATCTCGAACGGGCCGATGCGGTAGCCCGAGCTCTTGATGACGTCGTCGTTGCGCCCCACGTACCAGAAGTAGCCGTCCTCGTCCACCCAGGCCTCGTCGCCGGTGTGGTACCAGCCGCCGCGGAAGGCCTCCGCCGTCTTCTCGGGATCCTTGAAGTACTCGCAGACGATGCCCACCGGGCGCGGATTGCACTGCACGCAGATCTCGCCGGGCTCGCCTGGGTTGCAGCGGCTCCCGTCGGGCCGCTGGATCTCGATGTTGGCAAACGGCACGGGCTTGCCCATCGAGCCGGGGCGAGGCTCCATCCACAGCATCGTCGCCACGATCACCGGGCTCTCCGACTGGCCGAATCCCTCGTAGATGGCCTTTCCGGTGTGGTTCTTCCAGAACTCGAACAAGTCGGGGTTCAGGGCCTCGCCGGCGGTGGAGAAGCGCTTGACCGAGGTGAGGTCGTAGGCGTCCACGTCCTCCAGCGACATCATGCGGTACATCGTGGGCGGACAGCAGAACGTGGTGACGTGGTACCTGGCGACCAGCGAGAGGATCTCGGGCGCATGAAAGCGGTCGAAGTCGTAGACCAGCTGGCAGCCCTCCATGAGCCACTGGCCGTAGAACTTGCCCCAGGCGGTCTTTGCCCAGCCGGTGTCGGCGATGGTGAAGTGCACACCGTCGGGATCCACGCCGTGCCAGTACTTGGCCGTGGTGATGTGGCCCAGCGGATAGTCGCACGAGTGCAGCGCCATCTTGGGGTTGCCGCTCGTGCCGCTCGTGAAGTACATGAGCATGGGATCGTCGGCGTGGGTAGGCACGCGGTCGAGCTCGGCGGAGGCGGCGCGCACGCCCGAGTTGAGGTCGAGCCAGCCCGGGCGGCGGCACCATGCGGCAAACAGGCCGTCGGGCCCGGAGAGCGCCGGACCGAAGAGGGCGTCTTCGCGCTCGTTCCGCTCGGCACCCGCGCCATCGAGGTCGGGCTGGGCGCCGTTGACCAGGAAGCGCTTGATGTGCTGGAAGCGCGGGCCGCCCTCGCCGCCAGGCGCGCCCCCATCGCAGGCGACTCCCTCGCCCGCTGCCATGCCGCGCGCCGCGTCGGCCTCGAAGACGTTGTCGATGACCTGGGCGATGTCGCCCGCCGTCGTGGTGATGACGGCCTTGGCCTCGCAGGCCTCCAGGCGATACTCCACGTCGTGCTCCTTGAGCATGAACGTGGCAGGCACGAGCACTGCACCCAGCTTGTTGAGGGCCAGGGCGCAGATCCAGAACTGGTAGTGGCGGCGCAGGATCACCAGCACCTTGTCGCCCTTGCCGATGCCCTCGCCGCGCAGGTAGTTGGCCACGCGGTTTGACCAGCTCGCCAGCTCGGAGAAGCGGATGGCATGCTCCTCGCCCTCGGGGTTGCACCACTGCTGGGCGACCTTGTCGGGCTCGGCGGCGCCGATGACGTCGATGACGTCGTAAGCGTAGTTGAAGTCGTCGGGGCGATGGACGCGAAACTTCGTCACGCGGCCCTTCTCGTCAAACTCTTCGGTGCAGTACTTCTGGTGAATGTTCAGCATGAAGAAGATTCCTCACTTACGGCGCAGTCAGGGGGTGCTGGCAAGGGCGCACGCCACCCTAGTCGATGGTCTCGTCCGGCTCCTTGATGATGATGGCGAGAAAGACGCAGTCCTGCCCGCCCGTGGCGATCATGCCGTGGCCGTGCGTGGAGTCGTGGATGACGAAGTCGCCCTCGTTGAGGACCTCCTCGTGATCCTCGTACACGAAGCGCAGCTTGCCCTTGAGGATGTAGTCGAGCTCCTGCCCCTCGTGGTGCGACAGGTGGACGGGCTTGTCCTGGGCCTCCTCCTCGTAGGGGGCGGTCACCAGCAGCGGCTCGCACAGGCGATCCCTGAAGTACGGCGCCAGGTGCAGGTAGTTGAGGGCGGCGCGGCGGCGCATCGTGACGCCCTCGCCCGCGCGCGTGATGGCGTAGTGCCCAAGGCGCGGCGCCTCGCCGATGAGGAACTCGACCATGTCGACGCCCAGGCGCTCGGCGCACTTGGAGAGGAATGAGAACGTGGGGTCGACCTCGCCGTTCTCCTGGGCGATGTACTCGGCGAGCGTGCGCCCGGTTGCCTGGGCCATCTCCTGCTGGGTGAAGCCGAGATCCTCGCGCAGCGCGCGGATGCGGCCGGCGACTTCCTTGACGTCTGGGTTCATGGGGCCTACCCCTCCTCTCCGCTTAGGATGACCGCGAGGAACACGCATTCCTTGCCACCCGCGGCGATCATGCCGTGGCCATGCGACGAGTCGTAGATGACGATGTCGCCCTCCTCGAGGAGCTCCTCGTGGCCGTCATAGGCAAAGCGCAGACTGCCGCTGATGATGAAGTCGAGCTCCTGGCCCTCGTGGTGCGACAGGTGGATGGGCTGGTCCTGCTGCTCCTCCAGGTAGGGGGCCGTCACGACGAACGGCTCGCACAGCTTGTCCTTGAAGGTGGCCACCTTGTAGAGGTACTCGAGTCCGGCGCGACGCCTGATCGACACGCCCTTGCCGGCGCGCGTGATGCAGTAGTTGCCCAGGTGGGGCGTCTCGCCCGTGAGCAGGGCGGTGATGTCGACGCCCAGGCGCTCGGCGCACTTGTGCAGGAACGTGAACGAGAGGTCCTGCTCGCCGCTCTCCTGGGCGACGTACTCGGCGAGGCTGCGCTCGGTGGCGTCGGCCATCTCCTGCTGGGTGATGCCCAGGTCCTCGCGAAGGGCGCGGATGCGGCGGGTGATCTCGATTAGGTCTGGGCTCAAGGGCATGGTGATCCCCCTCTCTTTGGCCGGGAACATGCTAGAGGATTAGGCCATTATATGCCCCCGGGGCCCGAGGAGAAGGGGCGCCGGGCAACTTGCGGCCAACTTAAGCAAGTCGAAACGATTTCGCGCACGCTTGCACAAACCAAGCGGCGCCGATGCCCATGTCAGGCCGCCGCCAGGCCGTCGCAATCACGTGCATGACCTGGTCCTCCCGCATGGAGGCGCGCCGCGACGGATAGCGCATGTGCCAGACTGCATGTTTTCGGACATTTCGATCACGAAGAATGTCCGGATATATGCAGTCTACGAAGCCTCGCCACCTACGTAAAACAAGTTGCGCGTATGATTGCCTAATCCTACGAGAGAAGAGGTGATCGCATGACAGACAACGAGAGCGCCGCTTCCCAGCAAGACGCCGCCGACGGGCATGGCCCGACGAGCCTGATCGACCTCGCGCCCGCCATCGCCCTGGTGGGCCATGCCGGGGTGGGCAAGACCAACCTCTCGCTCAACCTCGCCCGCATGCAGGCACAGCGCGGCCACCGGGTGACGCTGGTCGACATGGACCTGGTGAACCCCTACTTCCGCTCGAGCGACTACGTGGACGAGCTGGTCGGGCAGGGCGTACGCATGATCGGCCCCACCTTCGCACGGACCTCGCTGGACACCCCAAGCCTCACCGGTCAGCTTGTCGCTGCTGTGGACGAGCTTGCCTCCTCGCCCGCTGCCCGCCTGATCATTGACGTTGGCGGCGATGACGAGGGGGCGACGTCGCTGGGGCAGTATGCTGATCGTCTTAAGTCGGCAGGCTGCCACGTGCTCTACGTGGTGAACGCGTTTCGCAACCTCACGCACACCCCGCAGGAGGCGCGCGAGATGCTCGGTGCCATCGAGGAGCGCTCGCGCATGAGGGCCAGCGGGGTCGTGAACTGCTCGAACCTCGCCGCCCAGACCACCTGGGACGACGTCGAGCGCGGCCGCGCGTGGGCGCGCGAGGTTGCCAGCCTGACAGGACTGCCGCTCGTCGCCACGGCGGTGCCCTCGTTTGTGGCGATACCGAGCAATCTCTGCATGCCCGGTGAGGAGGAGCTTCTCGTCGTGGAAAGATGCGTGCACGCGCCCTGGGAGTAGGGCCGCGCCAAGGCGCCGAAAAGGAGAGTGCACCAAAGAGGAAGGGAGGAACACAGATGCCACGGATCATTGTGGACGACCGCTACTGCAAGGGCTGCGCCCTGTGCGTCGACGCGTGCCCGCAGCACATCATCGCACTCGATCATGACCGCATCACGGCCAAGGGATACCACCCCGCCAAGCTCCAGGAGCCCGAGAAGTGCACCGGCTGCTCCTCGTGCTACCAGATGTGTCCCGACGTTGCCATAACGGTGGTGAAGTAGATGACGACTCAAGAGCTCAAGCACACCGGCCAGAAGGTGCTGATGAAGGGCAACGAGGCCCTGGCCGAAAGCGCCATTCGCGCCGGCTGCCGCTTCTTCTTTGGCTATCCCATCACGCCGCAGACCGAGCTTGCCGCCTACATGAGTAAGCGCATGCCCAAGGTCGGCGGCACCTACCTGCAGGCGGAGAGCGAGATCGCGGCCATCAACATGGTCTACGGCGCCTCCGCCGCCGGTGCCCGCGCCATGACGTCGAGCTCCAGCCCGGGCGTCTCGCTCAAGGGCGAGGGCGTGAGCTACATGGCCGGCGCCGACCTGCCCGGCGTCATCATCAACGTGCAGCGCGGCGGCCCCGGTCTGGGCGGCATCCAGCCCTCCCAGAGCGACTACTGGCAGGCCACGCGCGCCCTGGGCCACGGCGACTTCTTCATGCCCGTGTACGCCCCCAGCACCGTTCAGGAGATGGCCGATTACATCTTCAAGGCCTTTGACACGGCCGACACCTACCGCACGCCCGTCATGATCCTGGCCGACGGCATGCTGGGCCAGATGATGGAGCCGGTGGTCCTGCCCGACGCGCGCGACCTCTCCGAGCTGCCCGCCAAGCCCTGGGCCGTGACCGGCCACCACAGCAAGCGCCCACACAACGTGGCCAACTCGCTGTACCTCACGCCCAACGACCTGGAGAAGCTCAACGTCGAGCGCTTCAAGCGCTACGAGACGATCAAGGCCAACGAGCAGATAGCCGAGAGCTTCATGACGCAGGACGCCGACATCGTGCTGGTGGCCTTTGGCGCGAGCGCCCGCATCGCGCACAGCGCCGTGGTGGCCGCTCGCGAGGAGGGCCTGCGCGCGGGCCTGGTGCGCCCGGTGACGCTGTGGCCCTTCCCGGTGGACGAGATCGCCAAGACCTTCGGGACCGCGAAAGCCTACCTCACCGTGGAGATGAACATGGGCCAGATGGTCGACGACGTGCGCCTGGCCGTGAACGGCCGCGCGCCCGTAAGCTTCTTCGGCCACACCGGCGGCATCATCCCCACCCCCGAGGAGGTGCTGGGACAGATCGAGGACATCGCCATGAGGCTTGGCCCCGACTGCCTGCCCTCCCCCGACTTCAGGCCCTCCCACAGCGCAAAGGCAGGTGAGTAGCATGACGGATATCAAGACGAACGCCGCAGGCGCCGCGACGCCCGACCTGTGCGAGGAGCTGCGCGAGGGCGAACGCGTGCTGTTCACCCGTCCCAACGCCCTGCAGCCCGTGCAGTTCTCCTACTGCCCGGGCTGTCCCCACGGCATCGTGACCCGCCTGGTGGCGGAGGTGCTCGACGAGCTGGGCATCGAGGGCACCACGGTGGGCGTGGCCCCGGTCGGCTGCGCAGTCACCTGCTACGACTTCTACGGCTGCGACATGGTCGAGGCCGCGCACGGTCGCGCCCCGGCGGTGGCCACGGCCATCAAGCGCGTGCATCCCGAGAACGTGGTCTTTGCCTACCAGGGCGACGGCGACCTGGCCAGCATCGGCATGGCCGAGACCGTGCACGCCGCCACGCGTGGCGAGAAGATCACCATCATCTTCATCAACAACGCCATCTACGGCATGACCGGCGGCCAGATGGCCCCCACCAGCCTGCCGCACCAGGTGACGCAGACCTCACCGTACGGCCGTGACGTGAGCACCGCCGGCTATCCGGTGCGCGTCTGCGAGCTGCTCTCCACCCTTGACGGCGTGGCGCTGGCCCAGCGCGTGACCGTGGACACGCCGGCGCACGTGCGCGCGGCGAAGAAGGCCATCAAGAAGGCCTTCCAGTACCAGATCGACGGCGTGGGCTACTCCATCGTGGAGGTCGTGTCCACCTGCCCGACCAACTGGGGCCTCACGCCGCAGGAGGCCTTTGAGTGGATGCGCACCAACATGCTGCCGTACTACCCGCTGGGCGTCTACAAGGACGTGAGGGCCGACGGCTTTGAGTCGATCGCCGAGGCGGCGCTCGAGCGCGCCAAGGAATGCCCCATCGCCAACCCGCAGGCGCAGGCCGCGAAGGGAGGCAACTAACATGGCTTCCATCAAGATCATGCTGGCCGGCTTCGGTGGCCAGGGCGTGCTCTTTGCCGGCAAGCTCATCGCCAACACAGCGCTGATCGAGGACCGCGAGGTCTCCTGGCTGCCCAGCTACGGCCCCGAGATGCGCGGTGGCACGGCCAACTGCTCGGTCACGCTGGCAGACGAGCCCATCGGCTCGCCGCTCATCACCACGCCCGACGTGCTCGTGGCCATGAACCAGCCCTCGCTGGACAAGTTCATGGGCGACGTGGTGCCCGGCGGCACCATCATCGCCGACACCACCATGGTGCCCAACCTGCCTGCCGCCGAGCAGCTGGCACAGGGTGTGCGCGTGGTGGCACTGCCCGCCACCCAGATGGCCGAGGAGAACGGCCTGAAGGGCCTGGCAAACATCATCCTGGTGGGCAAGCTGTGGGCCGAGACCAAGTTCTGCGCCCGCGAGACCCTGGATGCCGCGCTCACCGCGTGCGTGCCCGCCCGCAAGGCGCACCTGCTCGAACCCAACAAGCGCGCCCTGCAGCTGGGGATTGACGCGTAGGGCTTCGCGTCATGGACCTGGCCGGTCTGGTCGATTCGATCAGACCGGCCAATCCGGCCAGCAGAGATGAGCCGCCGCGAGGCCATCGCAACCAGCACGCCGCCCCGACCGACAACCTCGCCGGTCGGGGCGGCGTCGTTTTGGGCGGTATTACGCCATGGAATCGCCCAGCAGGGTGCCAGCCAAACCAACTTGCACGATAATTCGTCCCCCAGTGGAAAGTTTTGGCGTTTTGGAACGACCATGTCAATTCAGTCGGTTTTTAGACTGCTATTTAGTTGATTATTTTATACAAATATCTAATCATTATTTTATATTTATTAATTATATAGAATCCATTGGGGTTAGCGCAGGGCCACAGCTCGTTCCGAAGTCGGTTTTCTTTCCACCGGGGTACCTTTTGGCGTGCATATCAGCGCGCATGCCATCCCAAACCGGGCGTCAACTTCCGCAGACCTAACTTTCGCAAGCACTCTTGTCCTGGTATCAGATATCAGATACGAGTGCCAAAGATCGCCCGAATGTCACCAGCACCAGCACTGCACGGTTGGCAAGGCCGTCATGCCCAGGCGGCGATGCAGGGCGAAGGACGCCTCGTTGGTGAGTACCACCTGGCTGTAGGGGATGCGCCCGGCGGCGAGCATGCGATTGACCGCGCAAGCCGCCAGCTCGAATCCGTAGCCATGCCGACGCTGCTCGGGAAACACCTCGAGCATGCCGATGGCACCCTCGTCGTGCTCGCCGATGAACCCCACGAGCTCGCCCGCCGCGTCGTATCCGCCAAACACCCAGCCGTCGGCGAGGTGGCGGCGCACGGTCTGCTCGGACAGGTTCTCGTAGTGAGCCAGCACCGTCCCAAGGTCATCTTCGCCCAGCGGCTCGATGCGCAGGGTGCCCATGACAGGGATGGGCTCGGTGCGCTCGTAAGCGCAGATGCGGTAGCGTAGGGTCTCGTGCGGCGGCTCGCGGTCGGCCAGGCCAGCATCGGCCGCCCATCGCGCGTCCGTCAGGGTGATGGTAGCCTCGGGGTCCAGCTCTTCCGCCACAACCCCCGAGATCAGCGACGCCGCCGTACGCCCGTCGCGCGCAGCGACCAGAATGTCACCCGACGCCTCGACGCGCACGAGCAGTCCGTCATCGCCGGCGCGCAGGCAGCGTGCGCGACCGAGCCGCAGCGCCTCGGCAAGCGCAACGAGGTTACGCGGGTCGGAAGCCTCCTCGATATACGTCGCCACCTGCCCGGGCAGGCCAGCCACCAGACGCGCCACAAAGGAATCGCCGCAGACGGCTGGCCCCTCCTGCAACGCGGGCGCTGCGGCGGCAGTGGACTCTTCTGCAAACCCGGTCATCTCCACAAGACGCTCCAATCCAACGAGAAACTTCGAGAAATCTCGCATGCCGTGCGCTCATTTTCCACCACCATGACGTTATAGAGGGTGAGGAGGCGAAAACCATTGGGCGAGCGGCAGGAGTTGCAGCAGGAATCCCGGCAAGAGCCGAGGCAAGAATGCAGATCACAGGATACGGCGGGCAGTGCCAGCAGCGACGCGGCCGAGCAGCAAGATGCGCGTGTCGCACAGGCACGGCGCATCGTCGACGCATGTTATGGCGACGTGCTCGCGTACTGCACCCGCCACGCCCCGGCCGGCGTCGACCCGCGCGATCTGACGCAGGAGGCCTTCCTGCGGCTCGTGCGCGCCGGGCGCTACGTCGAGCAGGGCAAGCCGCTCGCCTACCTGCTCACCATCGCCCGCAACCTCTGCATCGACGCCGGCAGAAAGGGGCGAGCCGAGGCGGCACCGCTCGACTTCGAGGTCGCCGACACGCGCGACCACATGGCGGACCTTGAGCTTGCGTTGGCGCTGGAGGCGCTCGACCCGCAGCTGCGCGAGATCGTCGAGCTCAGATTTGACCAGGGACTCTCCGTCAGCGAGGTTGCTCAGGTGCTCGGCATCAGCAGGTTCACCGCATCCCGAAGACTCAGGAGGGCACTCGCCGAGCTCAGGGGGCTTCTGTCTGACGAGAGCACCGCACAGGCCCCGCGAGGCCCCACAGCCCAGGCTTCCACGCGCCCGGCGGAAGGGCCCACCGCGCCGTGCCACGCCGACAGCATCCAGAAGAAAGGGAGGCACCGCCCATGACGGCATCTCGCACGCTCCCGCACACGGCCCCGTTCGAGCACGTTCGTGAACCTGAGCTCGAGCAACGGCTCGCGCGGCACTACGACGAGCTGCGCGGCCGCGACCCCGTCCCCACAGACGCTGCGGCCAGGCACAGGCTCGCCGCGCTCATGGCGCACGAGATGTCGGCGGTCGAGACAACCGGGACGGCCGTGGCGGCCAGGCAAGCCAGCGCTGTGGCAAGAGCCACCGGCACGCAGACCACGCCTGGTGAAGCGCCGGCGAGCATCCGGCGCGCGGGCCTCGTCGCCCTGCTCGCAATGCAGGCGCGCTTCATCAGCCCGCTCACCTGGGTCGCGCAGCTCGGTCTGGCCCTGCTCGCCGCACTCGTGGCGGCACTCGACGCCACAGGAGAGCTCGCCGGAGTCGCCGTCCCCGTCATCGGCGCAGCCATGGTGCTCGCCGAGTCGCCCGCCCTGCTCAAGAGCAAGCGCCACGGCGTCGATGAGCTGGAGTACTCCTGCCCGCTCGACTGCCGGGGCGTGTTGCTCGCCAGGATGATCGTGCTGGGCTGCTCGGGGGTGCTCGCGCTGACATGCATGGCCGTGGCGATGCCCCTCGCCGGCCCCACCACGTCTCTCGCTGGCGTCGCCACGCCCCTCGCCACGCTCGTCCACTCCTGCGTCCCGTACTTCCTGGGGTGCGTCGGCAGCCTGGTAGCCGTGCGCAGGGCGTCGGCGGAAAACGCCCTTGCGCTGGCAGCCGTCTGGGTCACGCTGGTCATCGCCGCCTCGGCCGGGCTGCACATCGCCGTGCCTGCGGTCTACCAGAGCGCGTCCCTGGGAACGTGGGGGCTCGCCGGCGGCGCGGCACTGCTGTGGATGCTGGGCGAGGCGCGGCGGGCCCTCAGGCAGGCGGGCGCAGGGCTCGACGCAACGCGGCCCGCTCGACTCACCGGATAGGAGCGCGCCATCCCGGCTCACTCGCCGAGCAAGCAAAACGAACGAAAGGGATGATTCCATGGAACTCACGCTCGACCGGCTCACCAGGCAGTTCGGCACCAAGATCGCCGTGGACCGCGTCTCGGCGACGCTCGGGCCGGGCGTCTACGGCCTGCTCGGCGCGAACGGCGCGGGAAAGACCACGCTCATGCGCATGATCTGCAGCGTGCTGCGGCCCACATCCGGGCAGATCCTGCTCGACGGGCGCGACGCCGCCGCCCTGGGCGACGCCTACCGAGCCCACCTGGGCTACCTGCCGCAGGACTTTGGCTACTACCCCGACTTCACCGCCTTGGACTTCATGCTCTACATGGCCGCGCTCAAGGGCATCGGGCGCAGGCAGGCGCGCGGGCACTGCATGGAACTGCTCGCGCAGGTGGGCCTGGGCGGGGCGGAGCGCGCCCGCATCAAGACGTTCTCGGGCGGCATGCGGCAGCGCCTGGGCATCGCGCAGGCGGTGATCGGCAGCCCCTCGATCCTCGTGCTCGACGAGCCCACCGCGGGCCTTGACCCCAAGGAGCGCGTGCGCTTCCGCAACCTCATCGCCAGCTTCGCCCAGGACAAGATCGTGCTGCTCTCCACGCACATCGTCTCGGACGTGGAGTACATCGCCGACGAGATCCTGGTGATGCGCGCCGGCTCCTTCGTGATGCGCGGGGCGCCGGCCGCCGTCACCGCGCAGGTCACCGGCAAGGTGTGGGAGTGCCACGTGCCGGCGCGACAGGCCGACCGCATGGCCGAGGAGGCCGGCGGCGCGCAGATGCCCGGCGCATGCGTGGCCAACGTCCACTACGCCGCCGACGGGCACGCCGTGGTGCGCGTCGTCGCCGACGAGCCTCCCCTGGCCGAGGCCACCCCGCTCGAGCCGACGCTGGAGGACCTGTACCTCTACGTGTTCCGCGACAGGCCCGAGGCGGGCGCAGACGCCGACCGCCAGCGCCCTGCGCGCCGACGTGCCTAGCGGCCCGCGGGCCCTCGACAGAGCAACCAACCCAAGCCATCCGATTGGAGCCACCATGGGCGACCTCGTGAGATTCGAGCTGAAGAAGCTTCTGACCCGGCGCGTCAACGTCATCGCGTGCGTGGGCTTTGCCCTCGTCCTGTGCGTCATCATGCTGATAAGCGTGACCGGGTCCAAGACCGAGACGAGCGACGGCACCGTGCATGCCGGCCTCGACGCCATCACCTACCTGCGGCAGCACGAGGCCGGCCATGCCGGCGCCCTCACCCCGCAGCGTGTGGAGCAGGACGTCCGGGCATACCAGGACGCCCTTTTCGAGCGGATCGACCCCGCGCAGGTCACCGGCATGACCTACGAGGACCTCGCCGTCCTTATAGGCACGACCTATGCCGACGATCCCACACGGCTCGACATGATCTTCGACGACTACTACGAGGAGCTTCTCTCCCCCTGGGCCAAGACCGGAGAGTCCGTCATGCAGACCGCGGCGCGGGTGAGCAGCGAGGACGTCGCCGACTTCTATGGGGCGCTGTCAGCACGCATCGAGCAGATGCTCGACGGCGACGGGACCGCCTGGGAGTACACCGACGCCGAGAAGTCCTACTGGCTGGACAAGCAGGCCGGCATCGAGGTACCCGTCGTCAAGGGCTACGCCGGCGGCTGGGAGCAGATCCTCAACTGTCTGGGATTCCTCGTGCTTGCCATGGCGGTCATCTGCGTGGCGCTCACGCCCCTGTTCGGCGGCGAGTACCAGCGGGGCACCGACGCCGTGATCCTGGCGACGCGCCACGGCCGCTCCAGGCTCGTGTGGGCCAAGGTCATCGCGGGCCTTGCGTTCACGACCGGCTACTTCGTGCTGTGCGCCGCGATCGTCGTGGGGCTCGCGCTTGCGTTCTACGGCGCCGACGGCGCGGGCCTGCCCCTGCAGAACACGGCGCTGCGCAGCCCCTACCCGCTTACGGTGGGGCAGGCCGTGCTCATCGGTATGGGAACTGCCTACGTCATGGCGCTGGGGTTTGCGGCGCTCACGATGCTGCTCTCGGCACGGCTGCGCTCGCAGCTGGGCGTCTTCGCCATCGTGATGGTACTGCTGTTCGTCACGGGCTTCGTCGGCGGCTTTGGCATAAGCGCCATCATCCACGTGCGCTATCTGTTCCCGCTCAACGCCCTAAGCGCAAGCGCCCTGTTCTGGTCATACGTGTCGTATGCATTCGGCCCGGTGGTGCTGGACCTGCCGACCATGGTGACGCTAACCTACCTGGTGGCGACGGCAGCGCTCGTGCCGCTGGCAGCGCGAGGCTTTGCCCGGCATCAGGTGAGGTGAGTCGAGCGGCTGGACGGCATAGAGCAGCACGGGACGAGGCTAAGCTGAGCAAAGCGGAGTCAGTCAAGGCGATCCGCTGCACAGCAAACACCAACAGAACGAGCGCTGGCCGGACTCGCCCTGTTGTCTCTGTTATACTTTGTTGTCGTTGTTATACTTTGTTGTCGCTGTTATAAATCGGGAGGCAGCAACGTGGCCGCTCTGACAAACCCCTTCAAGCCCATCGCAGGTAAAACGCCACCAGAGCTTATCGGGCGAAACGAAATAGTCGAGGAGTTCTCTGATGGGCTAACGAATGGGCCGGGAGCGCCGGGGCGGTTGCTGCGCATCACGGGCATCCGCGGCATGGGAAAGACGATCATGCTCAACGAGCTTGGTGCCATCGCCGAACGACAGGGCTGGATCGTCGTGCACGAGACAACAAGTGGCCCCTTTGCGCAGAGAGTCTTGCGGAAGCTTGACCGGGGCGCCATAGCCGGCGGCACAGTCGCACCAGAGTTCATGGGCGTCAAGCTTGGCTCAATTGAGCTCGAACGTGAGCAGAACTCCCTGCGCGACCTGATGACAAGGGCGGCAAATCGCGGCAAGGGCCTGCTCATCACCCTTGACGAAGTCCAAGATGCCGCGATCGAGGAGATCAGGGAGCTCGCCGTTGCCGTTCAGCACCTCATACGGGAGGACGCCAACGTGTCCTTCGTGTTCGCAGGCCTCGCCTCCATGGTCGAAGGTATAGTGAACAGCGAGGCCCTCACCTTCCTGCGTCGCGCCATCCCCTTCGTGCTCGGTCCGTTGCCGACGTACGAAATCGCAGACTCACTCTATGACACCATGCGAGACTCCGGCATGCAAACCGACCCAGATGTGATCGACACCCTCGCGCAGGCAACGGCGGGCTACCCGTTCATGGTGCAGCTCGTGGGTTATTACGCATGGCAGAACGCATTTAGAAAGGGTTCCGCAGTCGTGCGGATCGATGATGCCGAACGAGGCATTTCCACCGCGCGCAGAAGGTTTGACGAGACCGTGATCGAGCCGGCGCTGCACCACATGCCACCCATGCAGGTCCGCTACCTGCTCGCAATGTGCCAAGACGAGGGTGCCAGCTCAACGGGAGAGGTGGCTCGGAGAATGGGCCGTTCCCCGAGCGAGGCGGGCGTCTATCGAGTCCGCCTGATCAACTCGGGCATATTGGACGCCGGTGCCTGGGGCAAAGTCCGCTTTGCGATACCTTATCTCGGCGAATACCTGCGCCGCCACGCCACTCAGATTGAGCAGGAGCTTGGCGCAGACGGGGCATGACCAGGACACGCTCCCACGAGGGAGCAAAACGGCATCGCTTCCACGCGATAGCCCCCGGGGCAAATATCCGGACACTTTTGGCCCCTGTGAGACCAGAAGAATGACCGGATATTTGCCCTAGGCAATTCACCTACTCCTACTACCATTCGTATTACCGGAGCCTGCCAGCGCTTCCCTCAGTTTCGTGGTATTCCCCACCGGTCTTGTCGCACCTAGGATGAGGCTTGCTCGCAGCGATCTTCCAGCGAGCACGCTTCTCATGGCCACCAGAACCAAGGAGGAACACCATGGCATCAAGCACCATCTCGCGCCGCAGCTTCATCGTCGGCGCCGCGACCGCAGGCGCTGCCGCATCCCTCGCAACCATCCAGGTCGCCCGTGCAGATGAAGCAGAGCAGCAGGCAAACACCGAGTTCGCAACGGCGACCAAGCCCGCATTTATGACCCCGCCCGAGCCCGTCGCCGAGGACCAGATCGTCCAGACCATAGATTGCGATGTGCTCGTAATCGGCGCAGGCATCACTGGCATCGCAGCCACCCGCGCCGCCACCGAGGCTGGTGCCAAGGTGGTCGTCGTGGAGAAAAGTACGACGTACGGCCTGCGCTCTTCCAAGTACGGCGCCCTCAACTCTTCGGTTCACAAGGAGCTAGGGCAGCCCGAGCTCGACCCCGCCGTCGTTGTCAACGAGCTGCAGAAGTGCATGGGATATCGCGGCGATCAGCAGCTTCTCATGTACTGGGCAACGCACTCGGGCGAGGACTTTGACTGGTGGCTCGAGGACGTTGACTATGATCTGCTGATGAACGACACCGACCAGCCGCCCGCAGATAGCACGCTCTGGATCAAGCCGACCCACTGGCCCCACGACCCCGGCTACGAGTGGCTCAACGAGAACTGCCCCTGCGTCATCGGTGAGCTGGCGTTCGTCAGCACCGATCCCGCCAAGGCCGGCCACATCCCGGTGTGCGAGGCCAACGCCCAGAAGGCCATCAACGGCGGCGCGCAGTTCATCTTCAACACGTTCGGCCGCTACCTCGAGAAGGACGGCGACCGCGTGACCGGCGCCATCGTCCAAGACCAGGAGGGCGCTTACACCCGCATCAACGCGAGCAAGGGCGTCATCCTGTGCTGCGGCGACTTCAGCTCCAATCCCGAGATGACCCAGTACTACACGCCCTGGGCGGTCGGCTACGAGTCGCGCTACAACACTGTCGACTGCAACGTCGACAAGGCCAACACCGGAGACGGCCAGCGCATGGGCATGTGGGCCGGTGCCATCATGGAGGATGGCCCCTATGCGCCGATGACGCACAACGTGGGCAATCCGGCATGCGTAGGCGTCGATCCGTTCTTGCTGCTCAACCTCGACGGCGAACGCTTCATGAACGAGGACGTGAACGGGCAGGCCATCGAGAACGCCCTCGTGCGCCAGAAGGGGCGCACCGCCTGGCAGATCCTCGACGCCAACTGGGCCGACCAGCTGGGCGCCATGCCCTGCGGCATGGCGAACATGACTGGCGTGGTGCCCGACGATGAATACCAGAGCGGCGGGGAGAAGACCTCGGTCGGCAGCTTCGAGGAGAACTGCTCCGCCAAGGCCGACACCATCGACGAGCTGCTCAACATGATTGGCTACACGGGGGACGCCAAGCAGACGGCCCTCGCCTCCATCGAGCGCTACAACGAGCTCACCCGCAACGGGCTGGACGAGGACTTCGCCAAAAGCCCCGAGCGTCTCTTCCCCATCGAGAACGCGCCGTTCTACGCCGTCCAGTTCTCGCAGGCCCTGCTCATGGTCATCATGGGAGGCCTCGTCGTGGATCACGACACCTGCCAGGCGCTCGACGCCGACCACAACCCCATACCCGGCCTGTACGTTGCCGGCAACACGATGGGCGGACGCTTCCTGGTGGACTACCCCACCGTCGTCCAGGGCATCAGCCACTCCTCGTGCATGACCTTCGGTCGTCTGGCCGGCACCTCGTGCGCCAACGCGTAACGCGATAGGCGCAGGGCCGGGAGAGGCAGGCGTGATCACGCGGCGTCGTCTGTCACGCGGGCGGCGCCGCTTCGCACGTCCGGGGAGCCCATGCCTCGACCAGCCGTATGAGCTCCTGCTTGGTATGCACGCCAAGCTTCTCGTAGATGTGGCGCATATGGACCTTGACTGTGTTCTCTGAGATCATCAGGCTTGACGCTATGGCAGGCGCCGAGTATCCGCGCGCGGCGAGCTCCATGACCTCGATCTCGCGGGGAGAGAGCTGGTGGGCAGAGGCAAGCCTTCGGCAGCTCTCCACTATCGGGTCACGTGCCTCCCCCTCTCCAACAGTCAGGGAGGGTGTGGTCACGCTAAAGAGAAACAACGGCGCCGTCATCACGAAGAACAGGCTGAGCGCGGTGAGCGCCATGCAGAACGTGTCGTTGTCATGCACGGACGGCGCGATGAGCCAGCTCGCGAGCAGGCCGAGCCCGAGGCTGCCCACCATCAGGGCGAAGAAGACCCCCGCCACCCTTACGGCGGGAAGTCCCAGCATCGAGCGATCCGTCGCCAAGACGAGAGCAAAGGCGCACACGCAGTACAGGACCATGCCCACCATGGTAAAACCCGCCGCGCTCACCACATCAGAGCCCAGAAGCAATCCCGGCACGAAGAACGCGCATCCCACGAGATAGAAGAGGGCCGTGAGCAGCGTATGGGGATGGGAGCGTCCCCCGATGGCCTTGATGAGGACGAGCCCGAACGCAAGGACTGAGGCACACAGAACGAGATAGCACGCGGACATGTACGTCGCGCTCACGCGGTGGCCAAGCACGGTCCAGACGATGCCGAAATCGTTGCCGTTGCGCATCGCGTTGATCTCCCAGTGAAACGTGGCGCAGAAGCAGAAGAGAACCAAGCCCGCCAGGAGCCTTCCCCAACGCAGGGCGAAGTTGCGCCACGCAGCCAGCCCGCCTCGAGCGAGCGCCTCCCCCCGATCGCCCACGCACCCCGTGCCGGCCTGGCAGGTCTCCCGTCCATCGGCGGAGTTGCCTCGTGGCCCCCGCTCCTCCCCCGCCGGAGCCGCGTTAACCATGCCGACGGGGCACAGAAAGCATGCGCCGAGCGCCGCCACCACCAGCATGGCCACGCATGCCATCAGGCAGGTGGTCGAGGGAAAATCAAACCACACGACCTGCCCGACCCAGGAGAAGAACGCAAACACTATCACGAGCGCCACCAGATGCGACGCAAGCAGGTTGCGTAGCATGGGAATCAAGGGGCCCGTAAACGCCCCACGGCCCCACAGGACCACCAGTACCGCCGTGAGGACGCCGGCGGCACATGCGAGGATGATCGCTATGTCGATCGAGTAAACGGGAGCACCCAGCACACGTCCGGCGAACCGCGCAAATGCGAGGTGTACCACGAGAATCGCCAGAACAACCGCCAGCAGGAAGCATGCAAGCTTGCGATGGGCCCTCGCGCTCAGACGATGCATGAGAAGGACGCAGATTATCAAGGTAACGAGAAGGGATGCCGCGAGCGTCGCAGTGATCATCGTCGACCCCCGCAGGACATGGTCAGCGTACGTGCATGCGACGTAGAGATTCTGCAGACCAAGCTGAAGCCACAGGCTCAGACAGCACAGTCCCACGAACCCAGAGGCCCTCCCTCGCAAAGGCACCCTTCGAACTCCCTCCGTCTGACACATGCCATCCTCCTGCCAAGATCAACCGCCGCAAAGACTGTCACCGCCAATCCGATGCCAGCCGCACAAAAACGCAGAGCGAGCAACTCGGCATGGCCATCTGACTATATCACGACCCGGCCGAGACGTCTCGCCGGCAGACCTTGCGGATCTTGAGTTCTTGCTGGTAAACGCCCTAATACCAATCGTGTTATGCCAAAAGTTGCCCTGATTCTCACTTTTGGGTGGCGGCAAGCGGAAACGACCGGACATACCCTGCTCTCATCGGCGTGCAGATGGCCACGGCGTAGCCCGTTTGCCAGATAGAAAGAGTAACGTCGAAGATGCATCGAAGATGTAAGAGCCAACGTTCTCACAAAGGAGCATCCAGATGAACAGCAACGCAACCAACGTGACCCGCCGCTCGTTCATAGGCGCCGCAGGCGTCGCACTCGCCGGCACCGCCGCCCTGGCGGCGGGGAGTGCGAGTGCGGAGGAGGCCGCCCAGACTCAGGCTGCGGCATCGGCCCCGAGTTTCCTAGCAGCACCCGAACCTGTCGCCGAGGACCAGATAGCCCAGACCATCGAGGCCGATGTGCTCGTAGTGGGCGCCGGCGTGGCCGGCATGAGCGCGGCGCGAGGCGCCGCCGAAAGCGGAGCGAGCGTCGTGGTAGTTGAGAAGGCAGCCGGCCCGCAGTGCCGCGGCAACTTCGGGTGCCAAGTCGGCGCAATCGACTCCTCATACCAGCAGTCACATGGCATTACCGTCGACAAGGCGGCGCTCGTTGAGCGCTTCCAGCGTGACACCCTGCAGTTCTCTAACCAGTTCTTCATCCAGTACTGGGCCGACCACTCCGGTGAGACCATCGACTGGTGCCTCGCAGCATGCCCCGACGTCGTAGAGATGGAGCTCGGCACCAGTGACAACAAAGGCGAGCTCGCCGACGGACAGGTGGGCATCGTCGGCAACGCAGACGTCGAGGGCTACGACCCCTCCACGGAGCGCTATCCCGAGTTCAACACGCAACTCAGCATCGTGTCCAACAACACCGAGCTGTTCGAGGGAGGCTTCTCGCTCATGCTCGAGTGCTTCCAGCAGGTCATCGAGAGCGCGGGTGGCACGTTCCTCTTCAACACGTTCGGCCGCTACCTCGAGAAGGACGGCGAGCGCGTGACCGGACTGATCGCCCAGGCACAGGACGGCTCCCACATCCGCATCAATGCCGCCAACACAATCCTGGCCTGCGGTGACTTCGCCAGCAACCAAGAGATGCGCGACTACTACACCCCGCAGTGCTCAAAGCTCATGTGCCTGTTCAGCAACACCGACTGCGAGGGCAACGTCTGCAACACCGGCGACGGCCACCGCATGGCCATGTGGGCGGGCGGGCACATGGAGTGCGCCCCCTATGCCCCGATGGCGCATCTCACCACCGTCAACGACGTGCTCGTCATCAACCGCCGCGGCGAGCGCCTCGGAAACGAGGACCTAGGCGCCCAGTCCATCACCAACGCCATACTCAAGCAGCCGGGGCAGCAGGTCTTCGTCATCTCGGGCAGCTCACGCGGCTCGGTGGTGCTCGACCCTGGCCCCGCAGGCCAGGCGTCGGACGAGACCTACGACGACTTCACCGCGATGGCGGCGGCCATCGGCGAGCACTGCGACCCCGCCGTGCTGCAGGCAACCGTCGAGAGGTACAACGAGATGTGCGCCACCGGCGAGGACACCGAGTACGGCAAGGACCCCAAGTACATGGTCGCGCTCGACGCGCCCTACTACGTGACCCCCTCGGGTCCCGGCAACCTGCTCGTCATCATGGGAGGCATCACCTGTAACAACCACTGCCAGGTGATCGATGACAACGACGTCGAGATTCCCGGCCTGTTCGTGGTAGGCAACAACCAGGGCGGCCGCTTCGGCGCCGAGTATCCCATGACCGCGCCCGGCATCAGCCACGGCATCGCGTTCACGTTGGGCAAGTACGTGGGCGAGTACGTGGCGAGCCTCAAGTAGCATTCGGCGCTCCGCGCGACGCTTCTAGGTACCATGTTTGCGCCACCGCTAACGACACCTTAGTGACGTTAGCGGTGGCATTCTATTTCTAACGAAACTTTTTGGCCGTTTCGCGTCGTTAGAATCTCTCCAGACATTCTAACGACGCGAAGGTTGCGTTAGAGCACGCACGGCAGCCCCGAGGCGATGTCTCAAGGCGGGGCTTCGGCACAATACCTCGGGGCAAATATCCGGACACTTTCGCACCCCCTGGGCACCTGGAAATGACCGAATATTTGCCCTGGTTGCCACGAGCCCTGATTGTCACGGGCGACCCACCGCCGATCCGTTGGACGCAACCGCCTTTGCTTAGTCGCCCACCTTGCGCACGCGCACGACGTTCTCCTGCGTGAGGGCCGCACCGGTGAGCGGGTCATAGCGCAGAGGCGTATGGTCGAGCGGGCCCACGCCGAGCGGGACGGAGTCGCCTGCCGCGCCGGCAGCGCATACATACCTGCCAGCGCCCGCGTGCCCATCAGCATCCGTATGCCCGGCAACGCCCGCAGCCTCGCCCGCCACGACGCTCCTCTTGCCGGCGTGCCTGCCCGAGCGGCCACCGGGGCTCGCCGAGGTGAACAGCGCCTCGGGATGGATGTCCTCGGTCACGTGCGCGATGGCTCGGTCGCAGCCCAGCTCGGAGTACACCTCGATGAGGTCGCCCTCGCGGATGCCCGCGCGCGCGGCACGCGCGGCGTTGAGCCACACCCCGCTCATGCGCGCGTGTGCGGGATCGCCCCGATGGGTCGCCAGCATGCGCGTGGAGGTGTGCGACTCAAACGGGTTGTTGCCGCTGATGAGGCGAAACTCGCCCCGCTCGACATCCGGCTCCACCAGCGGCGGCTGCCAGGAGGGCACCCGGCCCAGGCCCACCCGCTCCCACAGCCCGTCGGCAAAGGCGATCTTTCCGCTGAGCGTGCAGATGACAGGCTCGCCCGTGCGCGCGCCCAGGTCGATGCCCGTCTCGTAGAAGCCCGTGCGTCGCAGGCCGGCCAGAAACTCGCATGGGTCAGCGCCGCGGGGGACGAACGGCGCGATCCGCGCGGCCGCCAGGTCGTCCGCCGTGAAGTCGAAGTAGCGCCCCACGCCCAGCGCCCCTGCGAGCTCGCGGAAGATGCGATCGGCCGGGCGCGTGTCGGGGTGCAGCGGCTCGAGCACCTGGTTGCGGTAGAACAGGCCCGAGCCCGCCACGCCTACGCCGCGGTCGCACTCCAGGAAGGTAACGTCGGGCAGCACGAAGTCGGCCAGGCGTGCCGTCTCGGACATGCGGATGTCGATGGCCACGAGCAGGTCAAGCCCGCTGAGCATGCGCATCCAGTCACCAGCGTTGCCGTAGCCCATGGCGGGGTTGGAGGCGTAGGCGACAAGCGCACGTATCTCTCCCAGCTCGATGGACTCGCCGATCGTTGTGCACAGGCCGCCCGTCGCCTCGGCGAGCGGGTAGCGGTCCGATCCGACGATGGGCCCTTGCGGCTCGGGCGGCGCGGGAAAGCGGGTGGGATCGAGCTCGCCCAGCTCAAGCGTACGCGGCGGGTTGAGGTTGCCCCCCGGCTGGCCGTAGCAGCCCAGAAGTGCGTCGACCAGCGCGATCATGCGCGCCGTCTGCACGCTGTTGGCGTATGCGACGCCGAGCCCCCCGTGAAATCCGCAGTCCACGACCGAGCGGGGTCGGGCGCGCCCCAGGCCGCGGGCGACGCGCAGCACGGCGTCCCGCGAGACGTCGCACGTCTGCGCCGTCCATTCGGGCGCGTAGGAGGCCATCGCCCGGGCGAACTCGTCAAACCCCGTGGTGTGGCACGCCACGAAGTCATGGTCGTACAGATCCTCCTCGATGAGCACGTGCGCGATGCCCAGCAGCAGCGCCAGATCGTGTCCGGGACGGATCTTGAACCACTCGGTTGCGTGGTCGACCGTGGAGTTGCGCCGGGGGTCGACGGTCACGATGCCCGCGCCGCGCTCGCGTGCGCGCTCGAGGGCGTCGCCCGTGCCGGCGCTGCCCGAGTCGATGAGCGAACGTCCCAGGTAGACGATGTAGTTGGTGTGCTCGAGATCCGAGCGCGGGCTATAGCCCAGCGTATAGGCCCACCCGGCCAGGCGGCTTGACTCGCAGGCACCTAGGGCATCGTAGACGTTGGGCGAACCCAGCGCCGCCATCAGACGGCGGGCATGCCAGGCGTGATAGGACGACATGCCCGTGGTGCAGGCCAGGCTGCGCGGCCCGTGAGCGTCGATCACGGCACGCAGGCGCTGCGCTATCTCGGCGTACGCCTCGTCCCATCCCACGCGCTCGAACGCGCCGTCGGGCCGGCGACGCAAGGGGTGCGTCACGCGCTCGTCCTCGACGAACGGCAGCTGCAGCCGACGCTTGCCGCGCCCGCACAGGCGTTGCGCCTCGCAGGGGTGGCCGACCACCGGCAGCTGCGCCGTGACGCGCAGCTGGGCATCGCCGGCCCGCCGGTCATCGCCAGTGGCCCGCTGACCATCGCCGCCATGCAGGCCATCGCCTCCGCGGGGAACGCCAGCGTCGCTCGCAGCAACAACGCGCGCCCGAAACGCGCACTCAGAGCCGCACCCGCCGCACACGGTGACGACGCCTTCCGCAGACAGGGCATCCGCAGGCGCGGCCTGTTGCTGGCTGGGCTGCGACCGCCCGTCCGCCGGCCAACCCGTCGTTTCGGTGTCCCTCTCCCCTGTCGGCATGCGCGTCTCCCGCCACGTCGCCTTTCGTTTGTCCGCAACGACCTTACCCGTTCGTGCACGCCGGCGTGCCGAGGTATCGTGAACGCACCACGAAAGCAGGATTTTCGCCGTTGGGCGGAAGATTGTCGGACGCATCCTGGTCAAACCGAGAGAACATCCTGATGCGCTTCGTACACAAATAGGCCGAGCATCCTGTTCATAAGGATGCTCGGCCCTCTTTTCGATCACCTACGAGCCGGTAGATCCGATAAAGTTTGATCGCGTGTTTCAGTACGCTGTATGACGACAACGCTTAGAAGCGCAGGGTATCGGCGACATTGAACTCGCCCGACAAGAAGTCACTCTTAACGTCATACCACTCGTCATACACATCTGACTGCGCGTCATACCACTCCTCATACGTATCCGAACTGCAGTCGTACCAGATGCTGTACGCATCGCTATACACATCATACCAGTCAGAATAGTCCATCAGGCCTTCAGCAGCAGCAATGGCTCCGTCGTAGAACCGATCATTTGCGGCCTCTAGGGCGCCCTCATAAATCGTAAGGTAATAGGTGTCGAAGGCGTCGTCGTAGATCAGTGCCTCAAAGTCCCTCATTGCATCACGTACCGCCGCCTCATCGGCTTGGTCGACGGTGGCAGCGACGGCCTGGTAGTAGATACGCGCATTCTCGAGCGTGCGCTCGCCTAAAGCCTCGGTCTCGTTAACCACCAGGTCATACCACTCCTCGACCGCGCTCTCATTAGCGACGTAGCCGTCAAAGGTGTCACCGACCGCTGCGAACAGGGCCTCCTGCTCATCGAGAAGCATCTGCTGTGTTAGCGAGAAATCAGCCTGGATTGCCGCGATTACAGAAGCAGGATCGTTCTCGTCGATGGTGACGGGTGTAGAAGGATCGGCAACGCCGGCTTGGGACTTACCCATACGGTCGTCATTTAGGTAGAGAACTTTCGCGATGTCGAACTCATGCGCCCAAAAAGCCTCACTGACGTAGGAGCGCTCTTGGTACACCTTCGAACGCCAGTAAGACCGTGCATCATAGACATCCGACCTGTATTTCGACCACATGTCATAGGCGGCGCTACGGACTTCACGGGAGTCGGCATAGATGTCGGAGTCCACCGCGTCAGAAAGAATGCCGTCGTAGTACTGATCTTGGATGTCATCGAAAGCATCCTCATAGATCGTGTCATAATAATCGCTAAACGCATCGTCATATACGACATCATAAAAATCGCTGAGGCCATCGATGCGCTCGCTGCGATCCCCAAAGGTGTCAACCAGAGCCTGGTAGTAGAGGCGCCCGTTCTCGACCGTGCGCTGTCCGAGTGCCTCGGTCTCGCTCACCGCCAGCTGATACCATGCCTCAATCGCGTCCACGTTGGCAAGGTAGCCTTCGTAAGTGTCCCCGACCGTATCGAAGAGCGCTGCCTGTTCATCGAGCAGTAGTTGCTGGGTCGCCTCGAAGTCGGCCTCTATGCCGTCGAGGATCGCATCAGGATCGCTCGTATCAAACGACACAGGTGAGGACGAGTTGGAAGGGGCATCCGTCTCCGACGGCTCAGCAACTTCCTCCTGCCCTTGGGCGGTAGTTACCTGTTGGAGATTCTCCGTCGGACCCTGAAGCTCGTCCGCAAACGCAGTTCCTCCGAACGCGCCCAGCGCAAGCGAAAGGGCAAACGTCCCTATCAGTCTTTTTTTCATACCGGCTCCTTCCTGTCGGGCAAGCAATGCGCCACTTCCGTTCCTGCAAAAACACCATCCAAACAACAGACCGCTTGATCATATCATGCTACACAGCCTCAATAGAAGAGTATTCAGGCGGAGGCTGAATACATGGTCGCAGGCGTGTGATACGACCCTCGACGTAGGGCGCTGCGCCAGCGAGGTTTCTCGTTAGCCCAGATACGCATACACTTCGTAGGATGCGTAGTCCAGCATGTTGTCGAACATGTCAATGGTAAAGGGGACGGTCTCGCCCTCCTCGGGTATGCTGACGCTCGTGTCCCTTCCGCCGATGGGGTCGCCGTCCCCATCACGCAGAACCACGACGACCCTGAGGCCATAGATGTATGGAACCGCCTGCAGCACGCTCAGGTCGCCCGCAAGCGTGACCTCGCCCGTGAAGCTGAGACCCTGCGTCCCCTGCACCTCGGCCACGTTGCTCAGCACATACTCGGGTGATCCCGCATTCCAGCGGCTCACGTTGTAGTCGCTCGGCCTCACGAGGGAGAACTCAAGGGTCTCCGGGCTATTCCCACCGCCCGCCGGCCACGTGAGGTAAATGGTCTGACCGGGCAGGATGGTGCTCGTGCCCAACTCGTCGTTTGAGACGATGGTCCCGTCGCCATCACGGCCAGTCACCCGGACGAACGGCAACTCGATGAGCAGGTCGTCGCTCGTGTTCCTGATGCCGACGACCGTGTTCACGAAGCCGTGAAGAGAGGTGCTGTACCCAGTCTCGACGATCTCGAGCGATTCGACCGCCTGGTCCACCAGTGACTCCCCGCTTGCAAGCGTCATGCCCGCCGATGATGCTCGGTCGGCGGGATCGGAGGCAAAGTCGCTGTCGAGACTGTCGGAGGCGCCTCCACCGCCCAGTCCGCTCAGCAGGCCCTGCGCTTTGGGGATGTCGGCAGAGTCGGAGACGCCATCAGGGCCATCAGGTTCGTCCAGGCTGGCGCCCAGTTGTGCCCGCTCTTCGCCCGAATCCCGAGGCCGCTCGTCGAAAGGCGTGCGGCCACCCATCCACCACGCAAGACAGACAACGGCAAGCACCAGGGCGGTCAATCCAACCGCAAGTAACGCCGTGCCGCGGCGGCGAGAGGCGTGTCTTGGGGAAACGCCGGGCATTTCCGATTGAGCGCCAGGTGCGCAAGCCCCCTGAGGAGCCGCAGAACCAGTCTCCCCGCACGCCGGAGATCCGACCGCCGAGCGAACCGCAGCCACGTGCCTGGCACAGGCACCGTCAAGCGCCTGCATGAATTCCCCCACGCTCTGGTAGCGCGCGCTCGGCTCGAACTCGCATGCCTTGCCAATCACGCGGGCGATCGCCGGGGGTACCAGCCACTCGTCGGCAAGTGCCCGGTCAAACCCCTCCGACTTGGGCATGATGCCGGTCAGGGCGAAGGCAAGTACGCACCCGAGCGAATACACGTCGGAGCGTACGTCCGTGCTCGCAAAGCCGTGCTGCTCAGGTGCGGCGAACCCCCAGGTGCCCAGCGGTGTCTCGTCCTGGCCGGTGGCGACCCCCTTGGCCTCGCCCGCCCCGCCAACGAAGCGCGCGATGCCCAGGTCGATCAAGTGGGCCCCGTCCGCGGCCAGGATGATATTGGTCGGCGTGATGTCGCGGTGGACGATGCCATGCGCGTGCAGGGCGGCAACGGCCTCGCACACCTCGCGCAGGATCGGGAGCGCCTCGCCCGTGGTCAGACGGCCCTTTTGCCCCACGAGTTGTGCCAGCGTGTCCCCCTCGACGAACTCGTAGACGGCCACGAACTCGTCGGGCGTCTCGAAGGTCGTCTGCACCTGCGGCAGGCGAGGGCAGGAGCAGTCGGCGAGCATCGCCCACACTGCGCGGTTTGCCAACTTGGCAGGCATGCGCTTGCGCACGAAGGGCCCCACCCCACCGTGCGTCACCAACTCGGTGGTACCGCGCGGACCGCGGGCGAACACGCGCTCCACATGGTAGGAGTCGTCGATGTCCATGGCGTGGATCACCCGCGCCTCGCCGGCCTCACTCGGTCGCATCGGCATCGCCGGGCAGCAGCGTCGCCTCGCCCAGCCTCCATAGCTGGTCATCGCACTCGGCGCGCGACAGCCCCTGCTGGATGCACCAGATCACGATGGCGTCGCGGCGCACCTTGGGCCACAGCTCGCTGACGCCGGCCAGGCGCAGAAGGCGCTGCGTCTGCCGCAGGTCGCACCCCAGGCCGAACGCAAGCATGATGGCGTTGTCACGTCCGGGGCGGCTCTTGCCGGCAAAGATGTCGTAGACCACGGATCCCGTCACGCCCGAGCCACGTACGACGTCGGACCTGAGCATGCCGCGATCCTCGAGGAGCTGGGCGAGGTAGTCGGCGAGCGAGCGATCCATGGTCTCGCCGAGGTCGAGGTACGCCTCGGGCGAGGACGCCTCGATCAGGCGCCTGAGCAGATCTTCGGTCAGTCGCTCCTCGCGCATCGGCCACTCCCTCCCCGCGTCCTTGACACCAGCCCGCGCTACGCGATGATAGCACAACCGCTCCGCGCCCCGGCTGCGCAGGATTGGTCCGCGCGACGTGACGTGCGCCACCAGACACCGCCCATGTGCTACCCTGCCCCTGTCGATGTCCGCGTTTCATCTGTCCGCGTTTCACCTGTGGCCCGCAGGTCATGTCGCTCCGTAGGGCACCAGGGCGGCGCTGCGACCATTGGGGCGGCAACCGAAAAGACGGCAGCAGGAACGGTGACGGAAAGGAGTGGGTATGACGACGGACGCTAAGCGCGCAGACGACGCCACCACGGCCGACGCGGCCGGCGAGTCAGGCGATTCGTTCGACCTGTACGACCTCAAGGTCGAGGTCGTGCCCGGCGACCGGCCCTTCGTATGCAGCCACCACGTGGGAGACTACTTCCTCGTGGAAGGCGAGAACCTCGTGTTCCCCGCCGGGACCTCGTTTTCGATGTACGCCCTCGCGGCGCTTCTTCCCCTGCTGCCGGCCAAGCAACGGCCGCTGCAGCCCAACGACTGGATGCTCTCCGACGCCCTCATCGCCTGCCCGGACCCCAACTGCGGCGCGCGCTTCGGGATCTCCCGCATCGCCAGGCGCACGCTCAGTCACGCCGCGTGCACCGTCGTGCCCGTTCACGGCCCCAAACAGGGCGAGTCGCCGGATACGCCCCTAGGATCGGAAGCCTCTTCGTAACAATTCGTCACCGTACTCTCCACAAGCCACAAGCGCGGCGGCAAGAGGGCCGTGACAGCGCGATGGACAAAAGGAACATAGCCATGGTCGAACGATTCGAACTGGCACCAGGGTACTCTATCAGCCGCGTCCTGAACGGATGCTGGCAGCTGTCCCACGGGCACACCCTGCGGGGCAACGTCGATCTTGATGACGTCATGCTGGCGTTTCGCCAGCTTGTTGACGAGGGCTTCACCACATTCGACTGCGCCGACATCTACGGATGCTCGGAGGAGTTCATCGGCACGCTCATTCAGGAGCTCAAAGACCACGACGGCCCCAGCGCCGCCGACCGCATCCAAGTCCACACCAAATTCGTCCCCGACATCGATGACTTGTGCTCGGTCGACGGCGCCTATGTCGAGGCGGCCATCGACCGCAGTCTGACTCGGCTGCACAAGGACGCCTTGGACCTCGTGCAGTTCCACTGGTGGAACTACGAGGTTCCCGGCTGCGTTGAGGTAGCCGGCCATCTCGTCGACCTGCAGGCCAAGGGAAAGATCCGTCACATCGGCGTGACCAACTTCGACACCGACCACCTGGCCGAGCTTGTCGATGCCGGCATCCCCGTGGTCTCGATGCAGGCCCAGTACTCCACGCTCGACCGGCGCGTCGAGCGCCGCATGCAGGCCTACTGCGCCGAGCACGGCATCTCGCTCATCTGCTATGGCACGCTCGCCGGCGGGTTCATGGCGCAGAAGTGGCGCGGCGTGACCGAGCCCCCGGCCGAGCCCGAGACACGCTCGCAGGTCAAGTACCTGCAGGTCATCGAGGATTCGCTGGGATGGGACGGCTACCAGCAGTTGCTCGACCTACTCTCAGAAATCGCCCAGGCGCACGGCGTGAGCATCGCCAACGTCGCCACGCGCTACGTGCTCGCGCAACAGGGCGTGGCCGCCGCCATCGTGGGCGTGCGCAACAGCCGCCACGTGGCGCAGAACGCGCAGGTATTCTCCTTCGACTTGTCGCACGACGAGGTCTCGCGGATCCGTGCCTTCGTCGACCGCTACCCCACGGTGGCTGGCGAGCCCTTCGAGCAGGAGCGGACGCCCGGCTCGAAGTACCGCGCCATCATGCGCATGAACGAGAACACCGCCGATGCGGCCCTGGAGGCAGCTCGCGCGTAGGTCCGGCCCTCCGCGAGAAGGTCCCTCGAGACTTCGCGCGCATATCCCGCATGTCAATCCGCGCGTAAACGCAATCTGCACGTGAACGTGCACGCCGCGCATATGCATATGCGTCACGCATACGCAGACGCATATGCGCGTCGGCCCTCTGACAAGCACTGCCAGGGCGAGCCCGGGGATAGACCCCATCAGGCGCCTGGCACGTCCCAGACGAAAGAGGTACGCACCATGTCACAGAACACCGCAACGTCAAGCGATCGCCTCGAGTTCCGCGGCGGATGGGGCACGGCGTTCGTCCCCGTTGGCATCTTCCTGTTCTTCTGCGTCCTCTACTTCATCATCTTCCAGGCGTTTGAGATGTACGCCCTGGCCATGGGCGCCCTGGTGGCGCTGCTCGTGGGCGCACTGCTCGTGAAGCCCGGCCAGTACGACCGCTTCTGGGAGGCCGCCTATTCCGGTGCAAAGGAATCTGTCCAGATCCTGATGCTGCTGCTCATCATCGGCATGTTCTCCGCTCTAGTGAAGGAGGCGAACATCTCCGCGGGGTTCGTGTGGCTCGCCGACCTCATCGGCGTCGGCGGCGGGGTGTTCTGCGCGTTCACGTTCTTCGCGGTGTGCGTCATCGCCATGGCGACGGGTTCGTCGCTCGGCACGATGTTCATCTGCTTCCCCATCTTCTATCCTGCCGGCGTGCTGCTGGGCTGCGAGCCAGCCGCACTTGCCGGGGCGATCGTGAGCGGCGGCATCTTCGGTGACAACGTGGCGCCCATCTCCGACACCACCATCATCTCCGCGAGCACGCAGCACTACGCGCACCGGCGCGGCACGGCCGACATCGGCGGGTGCGTGGCGAGCCGCATGCCATTCGCGCTCGTTGCCGCCGCCGTGGCGTTCGTGCTGTTCCTCCTCACCGGCGGCGCGATCGACGGCGCGGGCGCAGGTGCGGACGCACGGCAGATCCTCGAGGCGAGCATGGACCCCAGGCCGCTCGTCATGCTCGTCCCGGTGGCGCTGATGATCGCCGTCGCCGTAAAGACCCGCAGCATCTACAAGGCCATCACCGCAGGCCTGGTGCTGGGAACCATCGTGGGCGTCGCGAGTGGTCTGGTGACGCCCCAGCGCATCATCTCGGCCGACGGCGGGGTGCCGGCCGGCTTTCTGACCGAGGGCGTAAGCTCGATGATGGCAACCGTGGTCCTCGTGATGTCGGTCTACGGCATCATGGGCGTGCTCACGGCGGCCGGCGTGCTCGAGCGCATCTCCAGCAGCATACTGAGCAGCCGCCTGGGTGCCTCGGCCCGCGGCGCCGAGATCGCCATGATGCTGGGCATCTCGGCAACCACCCTGGTGTTCGGCGGCGTGACGAGCGCGTCGATGGCGACGTTCGGCAAGATCCAGGACGAGATCGGCCAGCGCGCGGGCCTTCATCCCTATCGGCGCGCCTACCTGCTCGACGGCTTTGCCAACGCCCTGGTCGTGGCGGTGCCGTTCCTGAGCGTCTTCGTGCTCATCGGCACCACGCTCACGCAGGGCTATGACTTTGTGGCCCCCTTGAGCCTCACGCAGGTAAGCTGCTACATGTTCTACAGCATCCTGTTGTTCTTCGTGCTGCTCGCATCGGTGCTCACCGGCTGGGGCCGCAAGTTCGAGGGACCGGACGGCGAGCCCGTGAAGAGTCGGCCGCAAGGGCAGGCGCAGGCCGACCAGAGGTAGGGACCGACTGGAAGTACGGGCGACCGAAAGGCTCCGGACCAAGCAAGCAAGGCCCGGGGAGCTCTAGGGGTCTAGCAGCAGCCGGCAGGCGACGACCAGCAGGTGACGGCCGGCAGGCAGCGGCCAGCAGGTGGCCTCGGCGCGAGTATCGTCATCATCGCCGAGGCCACCTGTCGGCGTGTTCGTTTTCTGGCACATATTTTCTGACATCTTTTTGTCAATGGATTTATGTTTACTTTGATTGTCAGATAAATGATAGATATATTAACCATCTATTAATATAATGATATATATCCTAGTGATATGCTGATGTCATGGCTGCAAGGACGAAAGCATACGTGGGAGGAAGCTCCGCCGTGGAGCTGTGGCGGCTGCTGGCCGAAAAGCAGGTAACCTCCGGCACCAGAGGAGTCCCGCGAGTCCGACGATACGAGAGGAACCGCCAAGCCCAAACGCCCCGCAAGCGAAGACTCAGGCGCGGCACGGGCATGGGGCCGCTGGGTCTGCGCTTCGTCCGCGAGGACTCGCTGCCCGGCCGCCTCCCCAGCAAGAAGCTGATGGCCGACATGCTCGCACGCGAACTGGATGGGCTGTCGCTTCCCGTGCGACTCCTCGCGCCCGCGGGCAGCGCACGCAGGTCATCGCAGCTCATGCGCAGTCTCCGCTGGCCCCACGATCTACCGCCGCGCTGCCTGCTCGGCGTCTCTCGCAGGGTCAGGCTCTGCTCCCCTGAGCTCTGCTTTCTGCAGATGGCACGTTCCCTTGACCTCATAGACCTCATCGAGCTGGGGTTCGAGCTCTGTGGCTCGTACTCGCTGCCAGCCCACGGAGATGACGGTCACTTCGAGCGCGACCCCCTTACCACGCGAGAGCTCATTCGCGCAACCGTCGACCGCCTTCCCGGCGCACATTCGTCCGACCTCGCCCGTCGTGCGCTCAACTATGTGCACGACGTCTCGGCCTCACCTGCGGAGACCAAGCTTTGCATGCTGCTCTGCCTTCCCTCGCGCCTGGGCGGCCAAGGCCTTCCCGCCCCGCAGCTCAATCACCGCGTCTACCCGCCAAACGGCGTGCAGCTGCTCACGGGGAAGGGATACCTCGAGTGTGACCTGTACTGGCCCGACCTTCACCTCGATGTGGAGTATGACAGCGACAAGTGGCACTCCGGAAACGTGCGACGCGAAGCCGACGCGGCACGACGCGGTGACCTGAAGCGCCTGGGTATCGACGTCATCGAGGTCACCGCCGCCATGCTGCTCGACTACGACGCAATGAGCGTGCTGGGCAGCGACCTCGCCCGCAGGCTCGGCGTGCGCAGGCGCACCGATTCGTACGACGTCGAAGAGAGGCGTCGGCAGCTGCATGTCCGACTCACCGCACCCCTGCGCAAGGTGAGTGGCGGGTGGGTTCCGGCGGAGGACGACTCGCCGCGCCTCGCCTCCTGGCCGGAGCTGCGCTAGGAGGGCAGCTTACGCATTGCCGCCGTGTCCCAACGACGACCCAACGACCCATAAAGACATCCGAGATAAACTTGCACGAAAAATAGGCTCCAAGTGGAAAGAAAACCGACTTCGGAACGACCTTGGCTCCACGCTGTAACTCGCTGCAATTTGCAGATATGACATGATCTCAAGTTATTAATAGATTACTTTACTAATTAGTAAGTATTCTTATCTTTTATCTATATTGAATAATCTCACATACCTGCAAGTTCCACCACCTCGACGCCATCCTCGTGATGACGCAACGCCAACTCGTTCCAAACCCCGAAAACTTTCCAGAACACCCCTCTTTTGCGTGCAAAACAGCGCGCGGGCAGTCCTCCCGCGGCAGCCTCACGCAACGGACCGCGCGCAGTCCCCCGCATCCCCGCAGTCTCCCGCAGGCGACCGCACCCGACCGCCTGCGCTCCTGACTGCAGCTTCGGCCCGCGCCCCACCTCCGGCCTGCGCCCCACCTTCGGTCCGCACCCTACCTCTTGTGATAGCAGAACCAGTACGCCAGCCCCACGAAGATCGATCCGCCGATGATGTTGCCCAGCGTCACGACGCCGATGTTGAGGAGCATCGTGGCGACGTTGAGCGCATCCACGTTCGCCAGGGCAGCACCGAAGCCGCCCATGTCCTTGCAGACGATCCCCATGGACAGGAAGAACATGTTGGCCACGCTGTGCTCGAACCCCATGGCCACAAACGCGCTTATGGGCAGCAGAATGCCCACGACCTTGTCGACGATGTTGCGGGCGGCAAAGCCGATCCACACGGCAAGGCACACGAAGATGTTGCACATGATGCCTTTGAACAGCATGGTCGTCGGCGCAAGCGTCGCCTTGCCAAGCGCCACACTCACGAACTGCTCCCCCACCGCACCGCCGTTCATGGCCTGCAGGCTCGCCATGTAGATGAGGAACATGGCAAGCAGCGCGCCGGCGAAGTTGCCCAGCCACACCACGACCCAGTTCCTGAACATGGCGCCCCAGCCGACCTTGTGGCTCAGCACGCCGGTGATCATGAGGCAGTTGCCGGTGAACAGCTCAGCGCCGCAGCACAGGACCAGCACCAGGCCCAGGCAGAAGCACAGGCCGCCCAAGCAGCGCTGCGCGGCGAAGGTAAGCGTGGTGTCACCGAGCAGCATGACGAAGAACGCGGCGCCGAAGGAGATGAACGCACCGGCGAGCATGGCGAGCACGAACATTCTACCCGTTGGGAGCGCCGCCTTGGCCACGGCGGCGGCCTCGCACTTGGCCTCGATCCCGGCAGGGGTCGTCGCAGCCGGAGTCAGCTCCGCCACCTGATCCTGCGGCAGCCTCGTCTCCGCGCCGCCCATGCCCGCATCACCCATCAAGCGCCTCCAAAGTCCCGTTTCACCCATGGGTCACCTCGCCGGTGGCATCAAGCGGCGACCCGCCATACGGCGACCACTGTAGCGCAATGGGGATGGACCCTGCGCAGGAAGCCTCCCCCTTGCGGCCTAACAGCCGCATATGCGCGGCGAAGCGCCGACGGTGCACCCAATTGCGCGCAAGATATGGAGGCGGCGGCACGGCTACCGGTGCGCGCCCACGTGCCAGATGCGCTCGTCATAGCGATATCCCTCGTAGGTCGCGCTGATCTGCGCGGGATCGTAGGGGGTCATCTGGTACACGTAGTTCAGCCAGTTGCGGTAGAGCAGGTTGGCGTGGCTACGCCAGCGGAACAGCGGCTCGTTTGCCGGGTCGTCGTCCGGGAAGTAGTTGACCGGCAGCTGGATGGGCTTGCCGGCGGCCACGTCGCGCTCGTACTCCTCGCGCAGGGTGAGCTTGCCGTACTCGAAGTGGCCCGTGATGTAGATCTGGCGCAGGTCCTTGGTGGCGATCAGGGAGCTGCCGGCCACGTCGCTGTGCGCCAGGACCTCCAGCTCGGGCGTGCGCGCCAGGTCACCCTCGTCAAAGGCGGCATGGCGGGAGTGAGGCATGAGGAACACCTCGTCGTAACCGTTGGTGAGGAACTGGTACTCGTCGCACAGCCGATGGGGAAAGACTCCGAACAGCTTCTGGGGCAGCGTGGCCTTCCTGATGCCAAAGTGACGGTAGAGCCCCGCCAGCGCACCCCAGCAGATATGCAGCGTCGAGAACACGTTCTCGCGACTCCAGTCGAGGATGCGGCACATCTCGTCCCAGTAGTCCACGTCCTCGAACACCAGGTGCTCCACCGGCGCCCCCGTGACGATGAGGCCGTCGTACTTGGCGTCCTTGAGCTCGTCGAACGTCTGGTAGAAGCGCACCAGATGGTCGGAGGGGGTGTTCTTGGAGGCATGGCTGCCCATATGCATGAAGTCCACGTGCACCTGCAGCGGCGACTTGGAGATGAGGCGCAGGATCTGCGTCTCGGTCTCGATCTTCTTGGGCATGAGGTTGAGAAGCAGCACGTTGAGCGGGCGGATGTCCTGCTTGGAGGCCACGTCCTCCTCCAGCGCGAAGATGCGCTCGTCCTCCAGGATGCCCTTGGCGGGCAGGCCATCGGGTATGGTAATGGGCATGGCTCGGCTCTCCTCTCGCTAGTCGACCAGGTGGGCCACGTCGTCCAGACGGATGATGCGCGCCGATCGGACGTAGTTCTCCTCAAGGACGATGTGCGCCATGGTGGGACCCTCCGGCCCGCGCGGTCGGGTCACCGAACCGGGGTTCACCAGCGTGCAGGCCCCGATGTCCTCGATCCTGGGCACGTGCGTGTGGCCGCAGATGGCGACGCGCGTGTCAAGCTCGCCCAGGCGCGCGGGGATGTGCGTCACCTTGAAGCTGACGCCCATGCGCTCGAACGTGGCGAGCGGCCCCACCAAAGGGCCGTACTCGCCCGGCCAGTCGTTGTTGCCAAGCACGGCGATGACCGGGGCGCACATCTCGAGCCGGTCGATGATGTCGTCTGCGCAGATGTCACCGGCGTGCACGATGAGGTCGACGTCCGTGCACGCTCGCAGCGCCGCGGGCGGCAGGTAGCCATGCGTGTCGGAAAGCACAGCGATGTGGAACTGGGACTGTCGCTGGGAGCGATCCTGCCCGGGGCTGACGGCGTCGGCCTGCGTCGCGTCGCTCCCCGGCGTCTGCGCCGCCGCCTGCGCCGGATCACCGGCCGCGGCCTTCGCTCTGAAGTGCATCGGAAGCCACACTAGAGCTTGAGCACCTTCTTGAGCGGGGCGACGCGGCGACGCGACACCGGGATCTTCTCGCCATCGTCGCGCATCGTCAGCTGCAGGGTGCCGCCGGGAATGCTCTCGACCTCGCTCACGTAGTCCAGGTTCACGATGTGGCGCCGGTGCACGCGGAAGAAGTTGGAGTCGGCCAGGCGCACCTCGAGCTGGGCCAGGGAGATGGTCGACAGGTAGTGGTCGTCCTCGGTGTAGAGGCAGGAGTAGTCATCCTTTGCCGTGATGTAGCGGATCTTGTCGACCGGCACGAGGATCTTCTTGCCGCCCTTCTCCACCGGGATGCGCTCGGCGGCGGCCTTCTTGGCCGTCATGCCTATGGCGTTGCGCACCTTGTCGACAGCGCGGCGCAGGCGCTCGGTCTCGACCGGCTTGACCAGGTAGTCAACCGCGTTCACGTCAAACGCCTCGGCGGCGTACTCGCCGTAGGCGGTGACGAACACCACCGCAGGCAGGTTCTTGAGCTTGGTGAGCGCCTCGGCCAGCTGCATGCCGTTGACGCCAGGCATGTTGATGTCGAGGAACATGACGTCGCAGCGGCTTTTCTTGAGCGACTCGATGGCCTCGCGCACGTTCTCGGCCTCGGCCACGACCTCGACGTCACCGATCTCGTCGAGCAGGAAGCGGAGTTCAGAGCGGGCCGGAGCCTCGTCATCAACGATCATTGCCTTTAACATGTCTCTTCCGCTTCCTTTCGTGGCGCCTTACAGACGGTGCTTCGCACATTGTAGCGAATCTTCCCGAGATGCAAAACCTGACAGGGGCTTGACAGTGCCCACACCGCATGTCTCTTCAGACTCTCTGCAGATTATACGCGCCCGTCGGCCGAATACTCGGCGCCGATTCCCTAGGCGTCAACCCCGCCGGCCACGCCGCCCCCGCCAGGCGCGTCGCCCGCGGAGGCCGCGTCGGCATCGTCGTCCTCGTCATCGTCGTCCCACACGTCGGCCATCGCACCCTCCAGGCGCATGGAGACCGTCGTCCCCACGCCCAGCTCGGTGTGCACCTCCAGGCCGGACTCGGGGCCGAAGCACGCCTTGAGGCGGGCATCCACGTTGTGCAGGGCGATGCCCGTGCCGCCCTCGGAGGGCAGGCACTCCGACACGAGGTGCGCCGCGGTCTGCGAGCTCATGCCCACGCCGTCGTCGGACACCGCGATCAGGACGTCATCCCCGTCGGCGATCACGTCGATGCCGATGGTGAGCGGCCCCTCGGGGCGCATGGCGTGGTTCACCGAGTTCTCCACGATGGGCTGGATGATGAATGCGGGCACGCGCACCACGTCTAGGCCCGGCGCCACGTGCACGTTCTGGCGGATGCGCTTCTCGCCAAAGCGCGCGACCTCGAAGCGCAGGTAGCGTGTGGTCTGCTCGATCTCGCGCTGGACGGTGATGAGGTCGTCGGAGTTCTCGAGGGTCTGGCGGTAGAACTTGGCGAACTCGCGCAGCAGGTCGCGCGCCCGCATGGGCTCGGTGCGGATGAGCGAGGCGATGGTGTTGATCGTGTTGAACAAGAAGTGCGGGTTGATCTGGGACTGCAGCGCCTGCAGCTCGGCCTTGGTGGCGAGCTCGACCTGGCGGTCAAGCTCGGCGATGGAGAGCTGGGTGGAGAGCAGCTCGGCAAAGCCGTCGGAGATGGCAACCTGCGTCTCGTCGATGAGGTGCGGGGCCTCGTAGTACATCTTGAGCGTACCCACCGACTTGCCGCGCACCACCAGCGGCGCCACGATGCCGGCGGGGATCACCGTGAGGTCGTTGGTGCCCGTGGAGCGCGAGGAGGAGAAGACCTGTGAGGTCTGCGTGGCGAGCACCTGGTGGGTGGCCTCGGTGTGGATGGGGCTGCCGATGGGAAAGTCCTCGGCATAGCGGCCCGCGTAGCCCAGGACCACCTTGTCGTCGGTCATGGCGACCGACATGGCGCGCGTCTCGGGCAGAAGCAGCTGACAGACGGCCTGGCAGTTCTCCGTGGACAGGCCGCCGCGCATGTACTCCAGGGTCTGCGAGGCCAGCGACAGGGACTGCTTGGTCTGGCTGGCGCGCAGCTCGTCGGGCGAGATGGTGTAGCGGATCACCACGAACGCCACGATGACGAGCGAGACGCTGCACAGCGTCACGATGACCGGGTCGGGGTTCTCCGACAGCAGGGAGTACACCAGCACGAGCACCATGAGGGCAACGATGGTGGTGAGGATCGTCTCGGACAGCACGCGCCCGCGATAGTCAAACGCATGGCGGCCCTTCTGCGAGGTCGCCTCATCGCGCCCAAAGCGAAAGCGCACGCGAGTTCCCTGTGTCATACGTACTCCAACCGGCCCATCGATCCCACCCGTCTTGTTGCCACGCCACCCGTGCGCAGCCGCCCGCCGACGTCTCGATGCTTCTCGGCGATCAGCCGATGACTTCGCGGACAACCATAATGATACCCGAGATCACGAGCACGACGCCAAAAAGACCCGTGAGCAGGCGATCGTTCACATGCGTCAGGATCTTGGCGCCGAGCTTGGCGCCCACGACCGACCCTACGATCAGCAGAAGGCCGAGGATCCAGTCAACGTTGCCGAGGAAGGCGTGCGTGATGAAGCTGGGGATGGCGAGGATGCCGACGGACACTAAGGAGGTGCCGCTGGCCTGCTTCATGGTGAGGCCGAATGCGGCCTGCAGGATCGGCACGATAAGAAAGCCGCCGCCCAGGCCCAGATAGCCCGAGAGGAACCCCACGACGCAGCCCAGCACGACGCAGCCCACGTAGAAGCGCGCGTCGTGCACGTCCTCGCTCAGCAGGGTCTTCTTCTGCGGCTCGGCGGGAGCGACCGGGGCCTGGGCGCCGGTCTGCGACGAGGGCCCCTGCGCGCCCACCGCGGCTGCGACGGCGGCGGGACGGCTCTTCCACACGCGCTTAAACATCTTGTACGCCGTGAACAGGATGAAGACGCCCGTGAGGACCATGGCGTAGACGCCCGGCAAGTTCTTGGCGGCAACGGCGCCCAGCGGGGACAGGCACGCCCCCGCTATGCCCACCACCAGGCCGATGCGAAAGCGGATCGTCCCGTCGTGCAGGCGCGAGATCAGGCCGGCGATGGAGGTGGGTAGGATGGCGAACAGCGAGGTGCCCGAGGATATGGCGGCAGGCTGCCCGAATACGATGTGGATGAGCGGGACCATGACCATGCCGCCGCCGATGCCGAACATGGCCGAGAGGATGCCCACCCCCACGCCACACAGGGCGATGACGACTGCGAGCAGAACGGTTATCTCCATGACGTGCGATCCTCCCACTCTCCCCAAGCGACGCGCGGGCGCCGACCCGTCTGGGCATCGCCCGACGCATCGCCGGCAAGCGGCGGCAGCGGGCACTCGGACATACTAAAGGGCGCGGGCACCCAACCTGCCCGCGCCCCCTCAACACCTTCCATCACCACATAATCGTTACGCTGTCGAGCGCCCGCGTCATCAGACCGGGCGCCACGACGCGCGGCCCCTACGCCTCGGGAGCCTGCGGCCTGCCGCCCGCGCGCCCACCGGCGGCCGGCGAGGCGTTCCAGCTAGCGACGCCGTCGGGCACCTCACTGGGCCAGGCGGGCTCATCCTGCGGCGCGGCGACGGGCCACTCGCCATCAGCGGGCTGCCCGGCAAAGGCAGACGCCCCCTCCGCCCCTTCCGACGCGGCACCGTCGAGGGGCTGCCCGGAGGCGGGGGCGCCGCCCGCGGGACCAGCGCCCTGGCCCGCCCCCGCAGGGGCGCCCCATGAGCCGGAGGCGGACGGGGTCACCGGGAAGGCAGCGCCAGCCCCGCCGGTGCCCGCGCTGGCGGCCGAGGCCGCGGCCTGCTCGCCCATCATGCCCGCGCGCTGCGCCATGCGCTCGGCGACGGCCGGCGACAGCATGCCGGCACCGCGCAGGACGTGCTGGATCTCCTCGTCCATCCAGCAGCCGTTTGCGATGACGGGCCAGCAGGACTGGAACTCGAGGTACTTGGTGCAGTGCTGCTCGGCATAGGCCGTGGCGTCCTTACGCCACGTCTTGTGGATGCGCCGGTACGCGGCGTGCTCGGGTGTCATGAGCGAGCGCCAGAACGCCGTCTTCTTCACGCGCTGGGGCAGGTCGGGGCCGATCCACGGCCCAGGATAGGGCATGAGGGCCTCGGGGGTGAGCTTGTGCAGGTCGATGTTGGAGTTGCAGATCTCGATCTTGCGGCGCTCGTACACCCAGCGGTAGACGTCCTGCAGGAAGCGGCCGGCCGTGTCCTTGATGCGCGGCGGGGTGTGGCGCACGCGCCAGCGGTTGTCGAACCACACGTCCATGCCGTACAGGCGCATGTTGATGAGGTAGTCCAGGTCCTCGCCGCGCGTGATCCACGAGTCGAACGACACGCGCGTGAACGCCTCGGCGTGCACGGCGAAGCAGCCACCGCACACCACGTTGCTGCGCGAGATGCGCGGGCCCGCGAGCGCCTGCGTCATCCACTGGTTGAACTCAGCGCGCTTGGCCCAGTGCTTGTCGTAGAACTTGACGTTGCGGCGGTCGGCCAGGGCGGAGTTACGGCGGTCGAGGAAGTAGCCCGACTTGGCGACGATGGGCAGGCCCTGGCGCGACACCTGGCCAAAGCCATACACGGCGTTGACCAGGAAGTTCTCGTCAAGCACCGTCTCGTCGTCATCGATGAACACGGCCACGTCGCAGCCCAGCGCGCAGCAGGCCAGAAGGCCCATGTTGCGAATGGCACCGTAGCCGCGCAGTGAGATGGGCTCGCCGATGTCGGGCGGGAGCTCGCCGGCAATCTTCTGGTTGATGACCATGGACTTGAAGGAGTCCACGATGACCACGTCGGGCAGCTCGTGCTTGTCGGCCAGCTCCTTGACGCGACGCACGGCACGCTCCTCCACGGCCGGCGGGGCCGTGACCAGGATGATGACCGTCTTGAGGCCGAGCACCTGCTTGAGCGAGGCCAGGCACAGGTCGAGCTGCGGATGCTCGCTCTCGACGGGCGTGGCGTGGTCATAGCACTGCACGCCTCCCGGATTGCCCAGGTGGTCACTCGACGACCAGTATGTAGGGATGACGATCGCCGGGTTCATGGCGCAGCCCCCTCTCCTCGCGAGCACACGCGCGCCCGGCACGACCAGCCCGGCGCACGCCCCCGCGAACGTAACGTACACGCTCCGCTGCTGCCCGTGCGGCGCCTCATGCGCACGTCGACGGGCAACCATACATGCACAGGATAATCTACCTGCCCGTTTCGGTCGAGATGGGGCTGAAAAGATACATGGCTCATCACTGAGATGCGCCCTGGGCCAGAGCGGCAGCCTGCACTTCGTCACGCAGGGAGGAATGCATCCATGGCAGAACCCTTCCGCCCCCATGAACGAGCGCAGCCAATTCCGACCCATCACGCATGTCTAAAAACAAACGCGCCCCGGCCCATTGGCCGAGGCGCAGCTGCGACGTACTGATGGCACCGTGGCGCCATCGGCGCCCGGCATTTTCCCGTGACCTTACTCCGACAGGAACGGCTCGTCCCAAGTGCCGAGCATGTGCTTGACGCACAGCATGCCACCGGTCATGGCATTGAGCTTGTTGGAGCCGAAGGACTTCCACAGGTAGTGCAGGCCAACCAAGCCAGCGCGGATGTTGCCAGCCGCATACAGGCCACCGATAGGCTCGCGCTCGGTGTTGAGCACCTCGCCGTACTTATCGATGAAGATGCCGCCGTCAGTCCACTGCTTGTACACGGTCATCTTCCAGCAGTAGAACGGGGGCTCGGTAAGACAGGTAATCGGCAGGTTCTCGGCAGGCACGCCAAAGTCGACGTCGGAACCGCCGGCACACACCTCGTTGTAGCGGTTCACAGTCTCGATGAATCGATCCTTGTTGGTGAAGCCTTCGTTCTCGACCAGGATGTCGGCAAGTTCCTCGATGGTCTCGGCCGTGCAGATGATGCCTTTCTCTACGCAGCTCTCGAAGATCGCACCGTCATCCTCACCCAGCATCTGGGCATACTTGCTGTCACACAGCTGGTAGCCGGTGTGACCAGGCTGCTTCATGTCAGCGAGGCACATGGGACTCGTCGAGTACCACTCGTGACCGCCCAGCGTCTCGTTGCTGTAGCGATAGCCAGCCTTGTTCACGCGCAGGAAGGGCTGGTTGCCCCAACGCGACGGTACATAGTACTTGAACTCAAAGTCATGCGGCCAGCAAATACCCAGGTTGAACGGACCCTTGTCCTGCTGGGCGCCAATCCACCAGGCCATCTTGATACCGTCACCGCGATTGTGTCCATAAGGGGCGCGGGAGAACAGATCTGCGGGCATGACGGGCAGGAAGGCGGCGCACATCTCGGGATCGTGATGGAAGTCACCAGTTGCCAGCAGCACGCCCTTGGAGGTGTTCACCTTGAGGAAAGTGCCGTCCTCCTTCTGACAGTAGGCGCCCACGACCGAGCCGGAGTCATCGGTAATAAGCATGCGACCGGGCGTGGAGTAGTAGATTCGCGCTCCGTCGGAGACGGCTTTGTCGCAGGCCGCCTGGAGGAACTTGGGGAAGCCGTTGTACACGCGGTACTGCTCCTGCGTCTCCTCGGGATCCGGCCAGGTGTACACCATGTGCGTGGCGGTCTCGCGCTGGTGAATGCCCTCGTCAACCACATTGTCAGGGCCGACCTCGTGCTTCCAGACGTCATCGCAGTAGGTGGCAAACCACTCCACGGCGTCGCCGGAGCGATCCCAGATCGTGCCGGTTACCTCGCCGTTATTCGAGCCCTGCCCCCAGTACGCATAGTCGCCCATGAGCTTGGCGCGGTCGTACTCGATGCCGTACTCCTCGTTGTACTTGGAGTTGTAGGCCCCACAATAGGCACCCTCGGCCTCAGGGAAGGCGTCGGCAGTAACAGCAACGACGTCAGCGCCCATGGCGGCGGCGTACACGGTCGCGGGGACGCCGGCGGAGCCCAGGCCCATGACCAGGATCTCGCAGTCAACCTCTTCGGAGACCTGGTCGGCAGCGGGGGCCTCGGGAGGCGTGGTCCACGACCAGGTCTGGCCCGTCCACATGCCCTCAGCATCGGTCTCGATGTTCTCGCAGATGCAACCCACGGCACCGGCGGGATCGGCGGTGTGGTTGATCTCCCAGGCCGGATACTGGGGCATGCCACCGGCGGCGACAGCCTCCTCCTCGGCCAGGGCCACCCCGGCAGAGCACATAGCCGCAGCGCCCGCGGCGGCAATGCCGGCACCGGCAACAAAGCCCCTGCGCGTAATGCTCTCAGACATTTTCGTTCTCCCTTCACGCGTACAACGTTGAACCCAACTGATCGTCTTGCGTTCGCACGGCCGTGCGAGTGATGCGCACGTGTCACGGGCATCGCCCTCGCAGGTGACCATCCTTGGCGACCGACCTCATCCTACGGTGCCACCCAGTCGCACGCATTGCCCAACACGGGATACTTCGGGGTATTTTGCGCAGGTACCCCTTTCAGGGCTATCTATATCTACCTGACGTTTTGTAGTATCCTCATCGGCAAGAGAACGCTTGCGCCCGAAAGGGGACGAGACCGCAACGGAGGCACAGATATGGGGGCTATGCGCTTTCCTCTCATCGTCTTGGGAAAGGCATGCGCGTTCAACGTTCTCATGATGTCGCTCTCGAACCAGATGAGCGCCCTGTTCGGGATCAGCTACTTCAGTTCGCTGTCGTTTGCCATCTGTCTTCTGGGCGCATTGATCCTCACGGGCCTCCTCGCATTCGTCAGGCGGCCGGCAGTTCGCCTTGCAGGGGCGATCCTCACCACGGCGCTCTCGATTGGCTGGATCGCGCTCATGGTAGGCCTGCAGGTGCTTTCCCAGGAAGGGTTACCCGCCCCTGAGATGCTACTTATATCCCACGCATTCCTCGGAAGGTTCGTCACGCTGCTCATCAATATGCAGTGGAACTACCAGCTCTCTTTGGGGTCTCTCGAGGAAACGCCACGCAACGTCGCAACGACGATGTTCCTGTCTGCGTGCCTGCTGTTTCTCTCGCTTTCTCAAGGCACCGCACTGTCGCAGGTCCTGCTCATGGCATGTCTCATAACAAGCGTGCTGCTGAACCTGCTCGTCTCGTATGACGAACTCGCCCGTACGGGCGGAGGCATCTCGAGCCCCGTTGAGACCATCGCGCACGACGACGCCCTGCATCCCGTGGCAAACGAATCGCTCGGGGTCACGAGGACTCTGTACTTTGGCTCGCGCGCGGGTTACGGGATAATTCTGGGGCTCCTGACGTCACTGGAAAGCATCAACAACTCGATGGCGAGCGCGAACAAGGTCCTGGCAACCGCGCTGTGTGTTCTGTCCCTCATCGCTGGCGGCTACTGCGCCGCGAACCTCCTCACCCAGCGCGGGCACGTTGCCACTGTGATACTCCTGCCCGTCATCGCAACGCTCATGGTGTTCATCGTCTTCCACTCGCAGACCGGAGTCGCGGGGCTTTGTCTGTATGCCATGCTCGCGGAAATCGCCTGGACGACGCAAAACCTATTCCAGCTGCCGTCATATCGCCGAATTTGCAGGCTTCACCCCGCCGTGTTCGCGTTTGCCGACTATCTAGCGCAGATCATCCCGTACTACTTGCTTGTCTGGGCCCTCACTTCGACCGGTGCCTCAACCTGGCCCCCCATAACAGGGGTGACGGGACAGCTGCTGGGCCTGACCTGCGTGAGCGCGCTTGCGCTGGTGTGCACCGTGGCGATGATTCACCATGCCAGAAAGTACCTGCCGGAGCGCACGGCGCAGGCGGCCAACGAGCCCTCCCACGCCGCACGTGAGGCAGCCCTGGCCACGCAGGCCCAGCAACTCGGCCTGCTTACACCGCGGGAGCGCGACGTGTTCGTGCTGCTTGCGTCGGGATACAGCCGCGCCTACATCGGCAAGGTGCTCCACATAGCCCCCGACACCGTGAAGGTGCACACCCGCCACATCTACGCCAAGCTCGGCATCAGCTCGAAGGACGAGCTCATCAAGTTCGCTGCCGCCACTACCCCACCGCCCGATAGCGAACCGCGCGCGTGAGGCCCTCCTTCTCGAGCTTGCCCTGCTCGATCAGGCTGTTGATGACCTTGAGCGTGGCGTCGCGCCCCAGGCCCAGCTCGCGCTGCGCCTCGTCGCGCGTGAACTCGCCACGCGCCCGCGCAAACCTGAGCAGCCAGTCCTCGCGCACCATGCCGCCCCCGAGGCGAGCGGTGCCAAGGTGCTCGATCACAATCGGGCCGAGCCCGTCGTTTGGCTGGCTGCCGCCATCAGGCCCCTCACCGCCAGAGTCAGACCCGCCGCCATCGCGACAGCTACCGGCGCATCGCCCGTCGGCACCGGAGTGCGCCCCATCGCCCCCACGCCGCGACCCGTCCTCGCCGGGTCCCAGGTCGCCCACCACGCACAGGCGCCTCTGGGGGTCATACGTATTCAGGTTCGGAAGCGTCACGAAAAAGGCCGTCGAACTCGGCTCGTAGGTTGGCGCGAGGCCAAACGACGCATACGCGTCGACCACGAAGGGAACGCCGCTGCCTCAGCCCTCGACGAGGCCGAGGCGCTGGAATATCCGCGCGAGATGGGGGTTGCGGGGAACCGACATGCCCCGCATCATGAGGCTGCGGGTCAAGCCCTCGGGCAAGCCGCCGCCCGAGACGAACGTCATGCGATCGGAGAATACCTTCACGAGCGTCGCCGCGTTGCTCTCGTAGTCGCAATGCACCATGCAGTTGAGCAGCGTCTCCCGCACGGCGCGCTCGGGGTACTCCCGCGCATCGACGCGAACATACCCCTCGACGGATGAGCGCAACCTGTTGGCGGTGTCCAGAAAGAGCGACGCCCTCTCCAGCTGCTCGAAAACCGAGCCCGCGCACTCCTGCCTGTTGAGGAACTGATACTCCTGGCCGGTGTCGTCGATCACAGCGCACTTCACCGAGTACGGGCACTGGTCTGACAGCAGCAGCGCCAGGTTCGTGTAGTAGCCACCGCCGTCCACAACGCGCAGCGACAGATAGTCGGACTCCCCGAATGTCAGTCCGTTCGCCTCGAACGCGCGGCGAGCCGAGAGAAACGTGAGGTCCTGCCTGCGCGACCTGCGCAGCTCGAAGGAGTCGCCATCGGCCTCGCGGATCATGCGTCTGATCTCACCCCACGAGACGGGCGAGTTTCCCGGCCCGAAGCGCACGAGCACACCCTGAGGGCAGAAGCCCCTGCGCGCCAGGCAGTAGGGGCGGTTGTCACCACGCTCCACGTCTACGCACACGACGTTCTTTCCGTCGACCGCCTCGGATCTTATTGAAACCTGAATTTTCATTGCTAGTGCAACGCCCCCCGAGCGGGGCGGCCCATGGCGAGCGCTACGATGGCGCTTGCAAAGACGACATCGGAGGGGGCCGCCACGGGCCGCTGCCGCGAGCATGTCACCATCGAGGAGCGCGAGGAGATGATGGTCGGCCGGCGCGAGGGGAAGAGCATCCGCGCGACGGCCAGGGAGATCGGGCGCAGCCCCTCGACGGTCAAGCGCGAGCCGGGCCGCAACTCCCCGGGCGGGAGGCGGCGCCGCGCCTCGGCCGCCCGGCGCAGGAGCGACGCCAGGAGGCTTCGCCGCCGCAGGCGCGGGCGCCTGGGCGACCCCGCCCTGCGCTCGCTCGCGCAGGCGAGGGTCCTCCCGG
>CAWVLT010000030.1:0-28332 GCA_963930185.1 Coriobacteriia bacterium
ACTCCATCACCGTCGCGCCCGCCCAGACGCTCAGCGACGTGGAGATCCAGCGCCTGCGCGACTACTCCCTGGCCATCCTGGAGCGCGTGGGCGTGGCCACCGGCGGCTCCAACGTGCAGTTCGCCGTGAACCCCGACGACGGCCGGGTGCTCGTCATCGAGATGAACCCGCGCGTGAGCCGCTCGAGCGCCCTGGCCTCCAAGGCCACCGGCTTCCCCATCGCCAAGGCCGCCGCGCTTCTGGCCGTGGGCTACACGCTCGACGAGATCGTCAACGACATCACGCGGGCCACGCCGGCATGCTTCGAGCCGTCGATCGACTACTGCGTGGTCAAGGTGCCGCGCTTCGCCTTCGAGAAGTTCAAGGGCACCGACGAGACGCTCACCACGCGCATGAAGTCGGTCGGCGAGGTCATGGCCATCGGCCGCACCTTCGAGGAGGCGCTGGAGAAGGCCATGCGCTCTCTGGAGCAGGGCCACGCCGGCCTGGGTGCCGACGGGGCCGACGACTTCGACGACGACCGCTTCCGCGAGCTGCTGAGCCGCCCCACGCCGCAGCGCATCTACTACGTGGCCGAGGCGCTGCGCCGCGGCTGGTCGGTCGAGGACATCCACGCGCTCAACCACATCGACCGCTGGTTCCTGCACCGCATCGCCGACCTGGTGGCCGCCGAGCGCGCCATCGAGCGGCTCGGGCTGGACGGGCTGGGGGAGCAGGGGCTGCTGCAGGCCAAGCAGATGGGCTTCTCCGACGCGCAGATAGCGCACCTCACCGGCTGCGACGAGGATGCGGTGCGCGCGCGGCGCAAGGAGCTGGGGGTGCTGCCGGTCATCAAGACCGTGGACACCTGCGCCGGCGAGTTCCCCGCGCGCACCAGCTACCACTACAAGACCTACGAGGCGGGCGGGGCCAGCGAGTTCCGCGAGGCCTCAAAGCCGCGGGTCGTCATCCTGTCGGCCGGGCCCAACCGCATCGGCCAGGGCATCGAGTTCGACTACTGCTGCGTGCACGCCGCCTACGCGCTTTCCGCCGAGGGCTACGAGACCGTGATGGTCAACTGCAACCCCGAGACCGTCTCGACCGACTACGACACCTCCGACCGCCTGTACTTCGAGCCGCTGACCTACGAGGACGTCATGGACATCGTCGAGGCCGAGCGCCCCGCCGGCGTCATCATGACGCTGGGCGGCCAGACGCCCATCCGCCTGGCGCAACGCCTGGGCGCTGCGGGCGTGCCCATCATGGGGACGCAGCCCGACGCGATCGACCTCGCCGAGGACCGCGAGCGCTTCAGCGAGCTGCTCGACAGCCTGGAGGTGGACTACCCGCCCTCGTCGACGGCCCAGACCTACGACGAGGCGGTCGAGGTGGCCAAGCGCATCGGCTTCCCGCTGCTCGTGCGTCCCAGCTACGTGCTGGGCGGCCGGGGCATGGCGATCGTCTACGACGTCAGGAGCCTGCGCGGGTACATGGACGAGGCGGCCCACATCACGCCCGACCACCCTGTGTACCTCGACGCGTTTCTGGAGGACGCCATCGAGCTGGACGTGGACGCCCTGGCGGACGGCGAGCAGTGCTACGTGGGGTCGGTGCTCGAGCACATCGAGGAGTGCGGCATCCACTCGGGCGATTCGGCCTGCTGCACGCCGCCCTTCACGCTCTCCGACACACTGGTCGACCGCGTGCGCGACATCACGCGCAGGCTCGCCCTGTCCTGCAAGGTCAAGGGCCTGCTCAACGTGCAGTACGCCGTCAAGGACGAGCACGTCTACGTGATCGAGCTCAACCCGCGCGCCAGCCGCACGGTGCCCTTCTCCTCCAAGGCCACCGGCGTGCCGCTGGCCAAGTACGCGGCGCGCATCATGGCCGGCGAGAAGATCGCCGACCTGGACCTGCCGCCCGAGGGGCGCGAGCTGGGCTACTACGCGGTCAAGGAGGCCGTCATGCCCTTCGGGCGCTTCCCGGGCGCCGACGTGGTGCTCGGCCCGGAGATGAAGTCGACCGGCGAGGTGATGGGCGTGGCCCGCAGCTTCCCGGCCGCCTACGCCAAGACGCAGCTCGCCATCGACTACTCGCTGCCCACGTCGGGCACCGCGTTCATCTCGGTGTGCGACCGCGACAAGCGCAGCATCGCCCCCATAGCGCGCGACCTCGCCAACCTGGGCTTTGACATCGTCGCCACGTCGGGGACCGCAAAGACGCTGCGCGCCCAGGGCATCGAGTGCGCCGTGACCCGGCGCATGAGCGAGATGCACCCCAACATCGGCGACGCGATCGCCGCCGGTGAGATCTCGCTGATGATCAACACGCCCTACGGCCAGCAGACGCGCAGCGACGGCTTCAGGCTGCGCAGCGAGGCCGTGCGCCACGGCCTGTGCTACATGACCACCCTCAGCGCGGCGACCGCGCTGGTCCAGGCGATCCAGACCGTCCAACACAAGCCGCTCGAGGTCTATGCGCTGCAGGACCTCGACAAGATGAGAGAGGAGCACGCACGTGCCTAGTCCGTCACCAGCGTACCTGCACGAGGCCACGGTCGTGAGCAACGAGCCCATGGCCCCCGGCGTCATGAGGCTGACGCTGCGGTGCCCCGAGCTCGCCGCCACCATCCAGCCCGGCCAGTTCTTCAACCTCGCCGTCCCCGGCGACCCCACCGAGATGCTGCGCCTGCCGTTCTCCTTCGCGGCGGCCGACCCCGCCAGCGGCGAGGTCACCCTTGCGTACCTGCTGCAGGGCAACGGCACGCGCCGCATGCAGCAGATGGCCCCCGGCACCGTCACCGACCTGCTCGGCCCGGGCGGCCACGGCTGGCGCCCGGTGGAGGGCAGCCGCCACGCCCTGCTCGTGGGCGGCGGCTCGGGCACCGCGCCCCTCGTCCCGCTCACGCGTGCGCTCGCGAGCTCCGGCGTGACCGTCGACTTCGTCCAGGGCGCGCCGACCGCCGAGCGCGTGCTGTTCGAGGAGGAGATCACCGCCGCCGGCACCGCGCGCTTCGAGGTCGCGACCGACGACGGCACCCGCGGCACCCGCGGCTTCTGCACCGAGGTCGTGGCGCGGCTGCTGTCGGAGGGCGGCTACGACGCCGTGTACACCTGCGGCCCCGAGCCCATGATGCGCTCGGTGGCAAAGCTCGCCGAGCAGGCCGGCGTGCGCTGCCAGGTCTCGATGGAGCGCGGCATGGTGTGCGGCTTCGGAGCCTGCGCCACCTGCGTCGTCGACACCAAGGACGGCCGCAAGGGCGCCTGCATGCACGGTCCGGTATTCGACGCCGAGGAGGTCGTCTGGTGAGCAAGGTGAACATGGCCGTCAACCTGGGCGGCATTCCCATGAAGAACCCGGTGAACACCGCGGCCGGCACGTTCGGCGCCGGCTGGCAGTTCGAGCACTTCATGGACGTGGGGCAGCTCGGCGCCTTCACCACCAAGGGCGCCGCCAGCGTCGCGTGGCCCGGCAACCCCCAGCCGCGCATGACCGAGGTGCGCTGCGGCGTCATGAACTCCGTGGGCCTGATGAACCCCGGCGTGCGCGGACTTGTGGAGGAGTCGGGCGACTACCTGGCCGAGATGTCCCAGCGCACCTCGGTGATCTGCCAGGTGGCCGGCCACAGCGTCGCCGAGTTCGTCGAGGCGCTCGAGCTCTTCGAGGAGCTCGCGCCCTGGGCGGCGGGCTTTGAGCTCAACATCTCCTGCCCCAACATCGCCGCGGGCGGCTGCGCCATGGGCTCCACGCCTGAGGGAGCCTCCGAGGTCATCAGCGCCTGCCGTCCCGTGACCAAGCGTCCCCTGCTCGTGAAGATGGCCCCCGAGCGCATCGGGGAGGTCGCCCGGGCCTGCGAGGCCGCCGGCGCCGACGCGCTCACGGTCATCAACTCCATCCCCGCCATGGCCATCGACGTGCGCACGCGCAAGAGCCGCCTGTCGCGTCCCACGGGCGGCCTGTCCGGCCCCTGCCTGCACCCCATAGCGGTGCGCATGGCGTGGGAGGCCTGCAATGCCGTCTCCATCCCGGTGTGCGGCGTGGGCGGCATCACGAGCGGCGAGGACGCGGCCGAGTTCATCCTGGCCGGCTGCACCGCCGTGTCGGTGGGCATGCAGAGCCTGGTGGAGCCCGGCGCGGCGCTGCGCGTGGCCCGCGAGCTCGAGCAGTGGGCCGAGGAGCAGGGCGCAAGCGACATCTGCGAGCTCAAGGGGGCGCTGGAATGCTAGGAAGCGAGCAGGGATCCCACGCCCGCCCGGCGGCCGACTTCGTCATCGCGGCGCTTGACTGTAGCCAGCAGCGCGCCGTGGAGCTTGCCGACCTCATGGCCGGCGAGCTCGTGTGGGCCAAGGTCGGCATGGAGCTGTTCTACCAGGCGGGTGGCCAGATAGTCCGTGATCTCAAGGACCGTGGGCTCAAGGTGTTCCTCGACCTCAAGCTCCACGACATCCCCAACACGGTGCGCAACGCGGCGCGCGTGCTCGCCGGCCTGGGCGCCGACATGCTCACCATCCACGCCTCGGGCGGCCCCGACATGGTGCGCGCCGCCCGCGAGGGGCTGGAGGAGGGTGCCGCGAGCAGTGGGCGGCCGCGTCCGAGCCTGCTTGCGGTAACCGTGCTCACGAGCATGGACCAGGCGGCCCTGGCCAGCGTCGGGGTGGAGCGTCCGGTCGCCGACCAGGCGCAGATGCTCGCCAAGATGGCGTGCTCCTCGGGCGCCGACGGCGTGGTGTGCTCGGCGCTCGAGGCCCAGGCCATGCGCTCGTGCCTGGGCGAGGACGCGCTCATCGTCACGCCGGGCATCCGGCCCGCAGGCGCCCAGGCGGGGGACCAGGCGCGCGTCGTCACGCCGGGCATGGCGGTGCGCAACGGGGCGACGCACCTGGTGGTGGGAAGGCCCATCACGCAGACCCCCGACAGCCTCCGCGCGCTCCTCGACATTCAGGCTGAGGTTGAATCAGCGCTCTCGAACGACCTTTAACCCGTCCATCTCTGCATTTCCATGAAGAAGTGCTTGAAAAACCGCAGGTAGTGGGATAACCTCTACTGAGGTTCGAGAAACATCGAGCCCTGCAGCCCGCAGGGCTCTCCCGGAAGGCACGCAACCAACGTTTGGAGGCAGCATGGCTCTCCCTCAGCTCTCCGCAGAGGACCGTCAGAAGTATCTCAAGAAGGCCGAGGAGGCCCGTCGCGCCCGCGCGAAGCTTCGCGAGGACATCAAGGCGGGCACCGTTTCTCTCCAGGAAGTCTTTGAGATGGACACCGACGTTGCCAAGCGCATGAAGGTTTCCATCCTCATCGAGTCGCTCCCTGGCTATGGCAAGGCCAAGGCCGCTAAGATCATGGACGAACTTGACATCTCCGAGTCTCGTCGCGTCCAGGGCCTGGGCAAGCGCCAGCGCGAGGCGCTCCTCGAGCGTCTGGGCAAGTAGTCTTGCGTAACCGGCTGTTCGTCTTTTCCGGACCCCCGGGGGCGGGGAAGGGCACGGTGATCTCGCATGTGCGCGAGGCCCGGCCCGACCTCGCCCTCAGCGTGTCCGCGACCACACGTGCCCCGCGCCCAGGAGAGGTCGACGGGGTCTCCTACCACTTCATGACCGACTCCCAGTTCGACGACCTCGTCGAGCATGACGGCTTCCTTGAGTGGGCTCACGTGCATGGCCATCGCTACGGCACGCCGCGCCTCAGCGTCGAGCAGGTGCTCGCGCGGCAGTCGCTCATCCTCGAGATCGACCCCCAGGGCGCCTTCAACGTGCGCGCCAGCATGCCCGACGCCGTGCTCGTGTTCATCGCGCCGCCCAGCCTCGAGGTGCTCAAGGAGCGCCTGCGCGGGCGGGGCACCGAGGACGAGGAGGAGCTCGAGCATCGCCTGGGCGACGTCCGCTCCTTCATGGAGGCCGCGCCGCACTATGATGAAGTGGTGGTAAACGACAAGCTTGACGACACCATCAGGCGCGTGCTTGATATCATGAAGCGTTACGAAACCAGCTAGTTGCCTTTCGGCGGGCCGTGTTCGCACGGCTCGCCCTTCCATGGAGGTTGTTCCCATGTCTGTTGTGAAGCCCACCATTGACGACCTGCTCTCCGTGACCGACGAGAACCGGTTCCTCCTGTGCGAGATCGCCTCGCGCCGCGCCCGTGACGTGAACGACATGATCCGCAACCAGCACAACCGTGCCGAGCAGCTTGCCGACGTGGAGGACATCTCCATGTTCATGAGCGACGAGGAGGGCCATGCGCCCAACCCGCTCTCGATCGCCTTTGACGAGATCTGCCCCAAAAGGGACGAGGACGGCAACATCACCGGTCCGGGCATCCTGAGCTTCGACGAGGCCACGCTGCAGCACGACCTGGGCATCGACGAGGCCGAGAAGGCCCCTGCCGAGGACGGCGAGTAGCGCCTGTCATGGCACGCTACGTTTGCCTGGTCCACTACCACGAGATCGGCCTGAAGGGTAACAACCGCGGCGCCTTCGAGCGGCGCCTGCAGGCCAACCTGCGCGCATGCCTGGGGCATCTGCCCGCGGCCAACGTCGAGCGCATATCGGGGCACCTGCTCGTGCGCATCGCGCCCGGCGCCGGCGAGGCGGACGTGCGGGCCGTCTTTGACCAGACGCTCGCGACGCCTGGCGTTGCCCGCGTCTCCCTCGCGCAGTGCTGCGAGCTCGACTCCCAGAAGTACTGCCAGGCGGCGTACGAAGAGCTTGCGGCCTCGGGGGACTTCTCCACGTTCAAGGTGCACGCCCGCCGCTCTAACACGACCTACCCGCTCGGGTCCATCGAGCTCAACCGCGAGATCGGGTCGTATTTGTGCGAGCGCTTCCCTGACAAGGGCGTGCTCATGAAGGGGCAGGACCGCACGGTCCACGTCTACCTGATCCAGAACAACGCCTACGTCTACGTGCGCACCGAGGAGGGCGTGGGCGGCCTTCCGGTCGGCAGCGCCGGCAAGGTCATCTCGCTGATCTCCAGCGGCATCGACTCGCCGGTTGCGTCGTGGAAGGTCATGCGTCGCGGCGCGATCGTGATCGGCCTGCACTTCTCCGGTCGACCGCAGACGTCGGACACCTCCGAGTGGCTCGTGCAGGACCTCATCGAGCGCCTCGCGCCAGCCGCGGGGTTCGGTCGGCTTTACGTCGTGCCCTTCGGGGACTGCCAGCGCGCCATCGCCAGCGCCGTCCCCGACGATTTGCGCATCCTCATGTACCGGCGCATGATGTTCGCGTTCGCCTGCCGCCTCGCCCGCATCGAGAACGCCAAGGCGCTCGTCACCGGCGAGTCGCTGGGCCAGGTTGCCTCGCAGACGCTCGAGAACATCATGGTGACCGACGAGATGAGCGACCTGCCCGTCCTGCGCCCGCTCATCGGCAGCGACAAGCGCGAGATCATGGACCTCGCGCAGCGTCTCGGCACCCTCGACATCTCCAACGAGAAGGCCGACGACTGCTGCACGCTCTTCATGCCGCGCAGCCCCGAGACGCACTGCAGCATGCGCAAGGCCCGCGCTGCGTGGGACCTCTTCGATCACGAGGCCATGCTCGACGAGCTCATGGGCACCCTCGAGTACCGCAGCTTCGACTGCCCGTCATATGTCGCGCCACGCATGTATCCGCAGATGCACGAGACGCTGGCGTCCGCGGTCCCGCTCGAAAAGACTGAGGGCCGGCAGTAGGGCGAGGCTCTGCGAGCGATCCTCGGGCCACCGCGAGACCTGACACCAACCCGACACGTTCCTGACAAAGGTGTCTGCGCAGGTGGGAGCCTTGCTGTCAGATGCGCGTCAGGCATGTGATCAACTCCACAAACCCCACATATGTGCCCGAGGCACCACCACCTAGTCTTCTGCGCAGGAGGTGGTGCCCATGGCGCAGATATCACGACGCGAGTTCGAGGCGAGGCGCTCCCAGTATCCGGGTGCCCTTGACGCGCTGGGACATGACGCGCAGGAGCGCTCGCAGGCACGGTCGCTGCTGTCGGCGCTGCGCATCTCGGACGTGCCCCGGCCGGTGCTCGCGGCGCTCGTCGTCCTCGTCGTCGCCGCCACGGCCCTCGGGCTCGTCCTTCGTGCCCAGGCATGCTCTGCGCCGGAGCTGCTCATAGGCGAGGGAGCGCAGGGCGACGTCTTGACCGATCAGGCCCAGGCGGGCGGCGATGGGCCGACCATGCCCGTGACAGCTGCGGACCCTGCGGGTGCCACGGGATCGACAGTATCTTCCCAGTCGCAGCAGGCCGCCCCGGCCGACGCCGCCGCGCCTGCCGTCATCCTCGTCCACGTCGACGGCAGCGTCAACAGCCCGGGGGTGTACGAGCTCGCCGAGACGGCGCGGGTGCGCGATGCCGTCGACGCGGCGGGCGGCCTTACGCAGGACGCGGACGTCTCCCAGGTCAACCTCGCCGCCCCCGTCACCGACGGCAGCAAGGTGCACATACCGGCCGTCGGCGAACAGGCAGTCGGCACCGTGGCCTCCGCGTCGCCTGCGGCGGGAGGCGGGACCGACACGTCGGTGGTGAACATCAACACCGCCACGCTCGAGGAGCTCGACACGCTGCCTGGGGTGGGGGAGTCAACCGCGCAGGCTATCATCGAGGAGCGCGAGGCGGGCGGGCCGTTCACCAGCGTAGAGGACATCATGCGCGTCAGCGGCATCGGCGAGAAGAAGTTCGAGCGGCTCCAGGGCCTGATCTGCGTATGAGCGCCCGCGCTCCCGCACCCTCGAGCAGACCCTCCCTCTCGCCGGCACTCCTGACGCTGGCCTGCGTCTGGGGCACGTCCTGGCTTGCGGGCACGGCGTGCGCGGCCGCGCACTTCGGGCGCACCTGGGTCAGCGTGAACGCCCTTCTGCTCGCGACGCTGCTCGTGGGGGCCGGTGTCCTTGGCTGCGCGCTCCTCGCGGCCCTCCTGCGGCCCGCCCGCGTCCCGGCGCTGCTGTGCGCGCTCGGCCTCGCAACCGGCATGGCGAGCGGATGGGCTGGCGCGGGCTCGACGCTCACGCGCGGGGAGGCCCTCACGCAGAGCCCCGTCTCCGCGTACGAGTACCTCGTCGAGACCGACCCCTCCTCGAGCGCCATGGGCTCCGTGGGATTCGAGGCCACGGCGAGCGGCGGCGAGCTCGGACCGTCCCAGGTCCGCGTGCGCGTGACCCTTCCCGAGGACCAGGCCCGGGAGCTGGGCGATGAGCTGCGCATGGGCGTGGTGGTGCGCCTGGTCGGGGCGTGGGACCCCTACGAGGACGACGAGTGGGGTACCTCAATGCTCCTGCGCGGCTCCGCCGTCGCCGTCAGCGCGAAGCGCTGCGCGCCGGTCGGCCCCCAGGGCGGGGTGGTGGGGGCGGTGCGCTCCCTCAGAGCGAGGCTTCTCGACTCGCTCGGGCCGCTTGACACGCCCGAGCGGGCGCTGCTTGCGGGCGTGGTCCTCGGCGAGCAGGCGCACCTGTCCGACTGCGAGGTCTACCGCGACTTCGCCAACCTCGGCCTCACCCATCTGGTCGCGGTGTCGGGCTCGCATCTCAGCGTGGTGGCCGGGCTGTTCGGCGTGCTCCTCACGCGCCTGAGGCTCAGGCCCCTCGCGCGCTTCGCCGCCTCGGCGGCGACGCTTGCGGCCTACGTCGTCATAAGCGGGCTGCAGCCCTCGGCCGAGCGCTCCCTCGTCATGGTGCTCGTCGCCCTGGCAGGCGGCCTGGGCGGGAGGCGCTCGCACGCCGTGTCCTCGCTGGGCATCGCAGCGCTGGTCATACTGCTCGTTGAGCCGTCCAACGTCTTTGCGCTGGGGTTCTCCCTGTCAGTACTGTCGGTGCTGGGGATCGTGTGCTTCTCCAGGCTCGCCGAGGAGTGGGTGGGCGCGGTGCTCGGCCCGCTCGCGCGGTTCCCGTCGCTGACCTCGGCGCTCGCGCTCACGCTGGTCGCGCAGGCGTTCACCATGCCGCTGACCCTTCCGACCTTCGGCGTGCTTCCCGTCCTGTCACCCCTCGCCAACGTCCTCGTGGGACCGCTGATGAGCGCGCTGCTCCTGGTGGGGCTGATGTGCGTTCCCCTGAGCGCCCTGGTGCCGGGTGCGGCGGGCGTCGCTCTCATGCCGTGCGACTGCCTGGCGTGGTGCACCTGCAGGCTGACGAGCGTGCTCGCGACCGTCCCACACGCAGCGATGGCCGTCTCCGTGAGCGGCGTCGCCTGCGCCGTGGGGCTGGCCGCTGGCTGCGCCTTCCTCTACCTGCTGTGGCCGCGCCCTAGCCGAAGGGCGGCCGCTGTGGCGCTGTCCTGCTGCACGGTCGTGTGCGTGGCCACCTATCTCTCGTGGCGCCTGCTCGCGCCCGCGCGCGTCGTCGTGCTCGACGTCGGGCAGGGTGACGCCATCCTCGTGCAGGACGGGGCGCGGGCGCTTCTCGTGGACACGGGGCCAAACGACGCCGTCCTTGAGGCGCTCACGCGAAACCACGTCATGCACCTGGACGCCGTTCTCGTCACGCACACGGACTCCGACCACGCCGGCGGGCTCGACGACCTCGTCGGCCTCGTGCCGGTCGATCGCGTCATTCTCGCGACAGGAGTGTCCGAACATCTCCGCCGAACCGGCGACGAGCTTCTCGAGACGATCGACGCCCTGTGCGACGGGAGGGTCCTCGAGGTGGATGCCGGCGACAGGCTGCGTGTCGGTGGCTTTACGCTCGACGTCATCGCGCCCGCGTCCGCGGTGGAGGGAGGGGACAACGAGGACTCCGTCGTCAGCGTGGTGCGCTACGAGGGAACGGGCGGATCTCGCAAGGCGGGGCCTGGCGGCGAGCAGGGACGGCTCACGATGCTGCTCACCGGCGACGCCGAGTCGCAGGTCACCGAGGCGCTTGCGGGCCAGGGGCTCGTGGGTGACGTCGACGTCCTCAAGGTCGGGCACCACGGGTCGGCCCCCTCGACCACGATCGAACTGCTCGAGATGATCGACCCCGAGCTTGCCGTCGTGAGCGCGGGGGAGGGGAACAGGTACGGCCATCCCACGCAGGAGTGCGTGGACGCGGTGCGCTCCTACGGCGCGTGCCTTCTGTGCACGATCGAGTGCGGCGACATAACCCTGCGCCCGGGTGAGGGGGGAGTGCTCGTGAGGTGTCAGGAGCGCGCGGCGTGTTGAATTTGGGCGCGGGCGCGGCCGAGTGTCGCGCGGGGCGGCCCGGTGCGCTACCCTGTTGGGCGACAAACAGCAACCACGCCTGTGCGGCATGCGCGAATCGCGGCGCCCGCCAGGCTCCCCGCATCCGCGAGAAGGGAGGGCCGGCCATGTGCGCGGCGACTTCGAGGGCGGCGCAGCCGCTGCTGCCCGCCTACCTCATGGTGGGGACCGACGAGCTCAAGCAGCGCAAGGCCATCGAACGCCTTGACGCGCGCCTCGCGGCGAGCGGCGAGGCCGAGTTCAACAGGGACGCGCTTGACGGCGGCTTGTCGCTGGACGCGAACGCCGTGCGCTCCTCGCTCGACACGCTGCCGTTCGGCTCCGACTTTCGCCTCGTGGTCATCAGGGACGTCGACAAGGCGTCCAAGGCGGTCAAGGACATGCTCGCCGCCTACCTTGACGACCCGGCGCCCACCACCGTGCTCGTCATGACGGCCGCCAAGCTGCCCAAGAACACGCGGCTGTACAAGGGCGTTGCCAAGCTGGGTGACAAGGCGGTCATAGACTGCGCCCCCAAGAAGCGCTGGGAGCTTCCCGCGCAGGTGGTGAGCATGGCCCGCGCGCACGGCAAGCAGATGGACATGGACGCGGCGGAGCTGCTCGTGCGCCTGGTGGGCGAGTCCACGACCATGCTCGACACCGAGCTGGTAAAGCTCGCCTCGGCGGTGGGGGACAGGCCCCAGATATCCGCCCGTGACGTCGAGCTCAACGTGGCGCGCATCGCCGAGGTCAAGCCCTGGGACTTTCTCGAGGCGGTCTCGAAGCGCGACCCGGCCCTTGCCATGCGCATGCTCAACGAGATGCCCTCCCAGAGCGTCATCGGTTTGTTCACGCTCATGCTCACGAGGATACGCGAGCTCATCGCGGCAAAGGCGCTCCAGAGTCGGGGCACGCCCGGGCTGCTCGCACAGGAGCTGGGGCTCCAGTCCTGGCAGGTGAAGAACCACGGGGCCTGGGCGCGCAATTACCAGATGTCCGAGCTGCTGGGCGCTCTGTCCTCGGCCGCCGACTGCGAGCGCGCCCTCAAGTCGACGCCCGACAAGACGCTCGCGTTTCAGCGCTGGGTCCTGTCCTTCTGCTCGCCGTGCAGCGTCACGAGCACGAGCTCGGGCGGGCAGAGCATGCGCAGTCGGTAGGAGGAGGTGCCCAGCCCGGCACTCACCACCATGGTGCAGCCGCCTACTTGGTAGACGCCTCGCGTGTACTTGGGAAGCACTCCCTGGTTCGGCGCGACGACCGCCCCGATGAGGGGAAGGCGCACCTGCCCGCCGTGCGCGTGGCCCACAAGTGCGAGGTCGACGCCAAGCTCGTCGTAGAGCCGCACGTGCTCGGGCCGATGGGAAAGCAGGATGACGGTTCCCGCCGCCTCGCGCGCCCTGCCCACCACGTCTGCGAGCAGTCGCTCCCACGCGCCCGGCGAGCGCTTGCTCAGAGGCCAGGGATCGCGCACCCCGCAGATCGCGAGTCCCCGTGGGGGCTGCGCGTCCCGCGTGCGGCCGACCGGTGCCCGCTCGGCCGTCACGCTGCCGTCAGGTTCGACCGCAAGCACCTCGCCCTCGATGATGCGGGCCCCGGCGGAGGCGATGTCGGCGGCGTGAAGCGCGAACAGGTCGCCTGCGTCCCGCCCGTGCGCCTCGCGCCCACCTGCATCCCGTGTCTGCCCGCGTTCCCTGACAAGCGGGGTCCTCTCGTGGTTGCCGCTCACGTAAAGGACGGGCGTCAGCGCCGAGAGGCGGCGGACAAGCTCGCAGGCGCTGCGCGCATCCGGCGAGCGTTTGTCGATGAGATCCCCGGTGACGGCGATGAGATGCGGCGCGAGTGAGCGCGCCATCTGAACGAGGCCGTCAAGGCCGCACTGGAGCTCGCGCAGGGCGTTGTGCACGTCGGACACCTGCAGGATGCGCATGCCCTCGTAGTCGCCGGCAAGGCCCGGCAGCTCGACGTCGTAGGAGCGTGTCAGCAGGGGATAGCCGCGTCTCATGAGTGTCCTCGCGATGTCTCTATGACATGATATGACATGAAGTCGCATACGAAAAAAGGCGCCCGACCAAGGTCGGACGCCTGAATAAGCACAAAGCGCGCTGAACTTAGGCAGCGATCTTGTTGACGAGCTTGCGAACGCCCGACTTGCGGTTGGCAGCCTGGTTCTTGTGGATGATGCCCTTGGCGGCAGCCTTGTCGAGCAGCTTGTAGGCGTGGTCGACAGCGGAGTTGGCGGCCTCGACGTCACCGGCGGCAACGGCGGCCTGAACCTTCTTGACAGCCGTCTTGAGCTCGGAGCGGACGGCCTTGTTGCGCATGCGACGCTTCTCGTTGGTCTTGTCGCGCTTAATCTGAGACTTGATGTTCGCCACTTAAGTTGATCCCTTCGTATCTCTCCATCGCAGGAATGACCCCGCGCACAAAAGCTCTCGAATTGTAGCACGACTTGAGAAATACGGAAGCTCTCCAAGAGGTATTTTGACAACTCCAACACCTCCTTCGCATGTTCGACAAGATTCATATGTTTCGGGTGAGCGCGTTTCGGGCCAGACGTGCCAATCTTGAGGGGTAGGACGGGGCGTCGGCGGGCAGGGGCCCGCCCGGGCGCAGGCGCCAGGTGAGATCGCGCGCGTCTGTGCCGCCGCATGACGCCCCCGAGGATTGGAGACTCACATGGCACAACTCACTCGTAGGTCGTTCGTGCAGCTCGCAGCGGCAGGCGGGGCGCTCGCCAGCGTCCCTGCGCTCACCATGGCCGAGGAGCAGGCCCCCGAGGAGGCGGGCGAGGGCGGGATCGTCGTGGGCCAGCCCGCCGAGCCGGCCAGCACCGAGACCGCCGACGTCGTGGTCGTCGGCTCGGGCATCGGCGGCTTCTTCGCCTCGATGATCGCCAAGGAGCAGGCACCCGACGCCACGGTCATCATGCTCGAGAAGAACGGCTGGCTCGGCGGCTCCACCAACCTGGCCGAGTGCAACGGCCCCGCGCGCAACTCCGACGACCTGGCCGCGCGCCTCAGCGGCTACAAGTCGGCCTACAACACCAACTTCATCGCCAACTCGATCCTGCACTACGAGCGCCTCAAGGAGGCAGGCGACAACGCGGACTGGCTGTTCGGCAAGCACGGATGCAAGTGGTACCAGGCCGGCGTCACCTTCTACGAGGGCGGAAACGGCACCTCGGCCATCAACACCCTCACCCCCATCGCGCAGGAGGAGGGCGTCGACATCCGCATGAACGCACGGGCCTTCGCGCTCATCTGCCCCGACCCCTACACGGTGACCGGCGTCCAGTACGTCGACGAGGCGGGGTCGGTCGTGCAGATCGACTGCAAGGCCGTGATCCTGGCCACGGGCGGCATGTCGACCAACAAGGAGCTGCTCGCGCAGTACTCCAGCCAGGACATGAGCAAGATCATCGGCTGGGGTGACGGCCAGGACGGCGACGGCCACCTCATGGCGGAGCAGACGGCCCACGGCCGCGCCAACCACCTGTGCGTGGCGTCGCTGTTCAACAACGTGGGCAACGGCACCGACAGCCTCGCCTACAGCTCGCCTCTGGGCGTGGCCGCCTCGATGCAGTACAGCGACCTGTTCGTCAACGAGTACGGCATCCGCTTCTGCGACGAGTCGGGCGGCGGCGCGCTGGGCACCTCCCAGAGCGGCAAGCTCATCGAGAGCCAGGGCTACGTGTTCTCGATCATGGACTCCTCGATGATCGAGAAGTACGAGGCCGGCGGCTGCACGCGCCACTACTCCGGCTTTGCCGACGCCTGCGTGGGCAACCCCATCGACCTGCAGTCCGAGCTTGCCCAGTACGCCGACGTGGACTACATCCTTGTGGCCGACACGCTCGAGGAGCTCGCCGACAAGCTCGTCGAGAAGGTGCCGACCTTCGTGAAGGAGGACTTCCTGGCCGAGGTCGAGACCTACAACGGTTACTGCGCCTCGGGCGTGGACGAGATGTACGGCAAGGCGGCCGACTACCTGTGGCCGGTCGAGACCGGTCCCTTCTACGCCCTGCAGGTGTGTTCGGGCATGCTGAACACCTGCGGCGGCATCCGCATCGACCGCAACGCGCAGGTCTGCGACGACCGCGGCAAGCCCGTGACCGGCCTGTTCGCCGCCGGCGTGTGCACGAGCGGCTGGGACGGCGAGGTCTACGGCGGCGGCACCTGCCAGACCGTGGGCATGTGGGCCGGCTCCAAGGCCGCGCGCTACGTCGTGGAGAACATCCTGGGCGGCACCGTGGCCGACAGCTGGATGGGTGACGTCAGCGTCCAGGACCAGGCGGGCGGCCCCGGCGGCGGTGACGCGGCCAAGGGCGGCGAGGCGGCCGTGGGCGAGGCCTTCGAGGGCGAGGGCGGCGCCCCTGCCGGCGAGCCCCCCGCCGAGGGCGCACCTGCCGAAGAGTAAGGCTCAACTCTAGCTTCACTCCGTCAGTCAGACGCGGAGTGAAGCAAACGAGACCGTCCAGATAACTATAAAGTCTAGCGTTAGCTTTGCCTAGGGGCCGGGTTGTCCACGCGGACAGCCCGGCCTCGTCTCTTGTCGTGCGAAAGGGGCCATGCGGGATACGGACAGGTCGATCGGTCGTCGTGATCGGACGTAGTTGACCTCTGTGCATTGTGCGCATCAGCCCTTGAGGCGGCCGTTCGGCAGGGTCGATGCGCTATCATGCACTCATTATGCCTACAGACACTCCCTCACATATCAGGAACTTCTCCATCATCGCCCACATCGACCACGGTAAGTCGACGATCGCGGATCGCATCCTCGAGCAGACGCACACCGTGGCCGAGCGCGACATGGAGGCCCAGCTGCTCGACTCCATGGACATCGAGCGCGAGCGTGGCATCACCATCAAGAGCCAGGCCGTGCGCGTGATGTACCAGGCCGATGACGGGCAGACCTACCAGTTCAACCTCATCGACACCCCCGGCCACGTCGACTTCTCCTACGAGGTGTCGCGCTCCCTGGCAGCATGCGAGGGCGCGGTGCTCGTGGTCGACTCCACCCAGGGCGTCGAGGCCCAGACCGTCTCCAACGCGCTTCTGGCCATGAACGCCGACCTGGAGATCCTGCCGGCCATCAACAAGGTCGACCTGCCCTCCTCCGACGTGGAGCGCACCAAGACCGAGATCGAGGAAGGCCTCGCCATCCCGTGCGACGACGCCTGCATGGTGTCGGGCAAGACGGGCGTGGGCATCCACGAGCTCCTCGAGTCCATCGTCACCTACATCCCCGCGCCCACCGGCGACGCCGAGGCGCCGCTCAAGGCGCTCATCTTCGACTCGTACTTCGACTCCTACCGCGGCGTGGTGGCCCTCATCCGCGTGGTCGACGGCTCGATCCGCGCCCGCCAGAAGGTGCGCCTCATGAGCAGCGGGCAGGAGATCGAGGTCGAGGAGGTGGGCGTGCGCCGCCCGGCCAACACCCCGCTGGACGACCTGGGCGTGGGCGAGGTGGGCTACATGGTCACCGGCCTCAAGGACCCGCTGCTCGTGCGCGTGGGCGATACCGTCACCGACGCCCGCAGGCCCACCGCCGAGCCCTGCCCGGGCTACCGCGAGGTCAAGCCCATGGTGTACACGGGCATCTTCCCCATCGACACCGAGGACTTCGAGAACCTGCGCGACGCGCTGGACAAGCTCTCGCTCAACGACCCGGCCATCGTGTACACGCCCGAGACGAGCGTGGCGCTGGGGTTCGGCTTTCGCGTGGGCTTTCTGGGCCTGCTGCACCTCGAGGTCGTCAAGGAGCGCCTCGAGCGCGAGTTCGGCCTGGACCTCATCGCCACGGCCCCCTCGGTGCAGTACCACGTCTACCTCACCAACCACGAGATGGTGGAGGTCGACTCCCCGCAGGAGATGCCCGAGCCCTCGCGCATCGATCGCATCGAGGAGCCCTACCTCACCGTGAAGGTGCTCGTCCCGCCCGACTACGTGGGCGCGGTCATGGACCTCACCATCGACCACCGCGGCACGTTCCAGAACATGGTGTACCTGAGCCCCACGACGGTGGAGATGCACTGGGAGATGCCGCTGTCCGAGCTCATCATGGACTACTTCGACCAGCTCAAGAGCCGCACGCGCGGCTACGCGTCGCTGGACTACGAGCCCTGCGGATATCGGCCCAGCACCCTGCAGCGCCTCGACATCCTGCTGGCCGGCGACCAGATCGACGCCCTGTCGTGCATCGTCCACAAGGACAAGGCCTACGCGCGGGGCAGCGTTTTGTGCAAGAAGCTCAAGGAGATCATCCCTCGCCAGCAGTTCGAGATTGCGATCCAGGCCGCGCTGGGCGGCCGCATCATCGCGCGCGAGACGGTGCGCGCCGTGCGCAAGGACGTGCTCGCCAAGTGCTACGGCGGCGACATCACGCGCAAGCGCAAGCTGCTCGAGAAGCAGAAAGAGGGCAAGAAGCGCATGAAGGCCATCGGCAGCGTCGAGGTGCCCCAGGAGGCGTTCATGGCGATCCTCAAGGTGGACGAGTAGCGCATGGCCGATCCCTCGCGCGGCATGGCCGCACGCCTGACGGCGCATCCCGTGTTGCTCGCGCCCATGGCGGGCGTGACCGACGCGGCCTACCGCACCGTGTGCGTCGAGCACGGGGCGCCGCTGTGCTATTCGGAGATGGTGTCGGTCGCGGGCCTGGCCTACGCCTCGGCCAAGACCTGGGAGCTGTGTGACCCCGCGCCGGCCGAGAGGCAGATCGCCGTCCAGCTCTTTGGCAGTCGGCCCGAGCAGTTCGCCTCGGGCGCCGCCGCCGTGCGCGAGAGGCTGGGGGAGCGCCTGGCCCTCATCGACATCAACATGGCCTGCCCAGTGCCCAAGGTGTTCAAGAAGGGCGAGGGCAGCGCCCTCATGGAGCAGCCCGAGCTCGCATGTGAGATCGTCAGGTCTACCCTGAGCGGCGCCGGCGATGACCTGCCGGTGACCTGTAAGATACGCGCGGGCATCTACCAGAGCGAGGTTCTTGCGCCCGAGTTCGCCCGCAGGCTCGCCGACGCGGGGGCCTGCGCGATCGCCGTGCACGGCCGAGCCGCCAAGCAGTTCTACACCGGCGTGGCCGACTGGTCAGTCATTCGCCGGGTCGTCGAGGCGGTCGAGGTCCCGGTCATTGGCTCCGGTGACGTCTACACCCCGCAGGACGTCGTGCGCATGCGAGCGGAGACGGGCTGCGCCGGCGTGTTCGTTGCCCGCGGGAGCTACGGCAATCCCTGGATCTTCGAGCGCGCCGAGGCCCTGCTGCGCGGCGAAGAGCCCCCGGCTGAGCCCACACTCGCCGAGCGTTTCGCCGTGCTGCGCCGCCATATCGGCCTGGCTGCCGAGCAGGGGGGCAACATGGCCCGCCTGCGCCCGGTGACGTGCTGGTACATCAAGGGGCTGCCGTCGGCCGCCGCCTGGCGCAACCGCGCCATGGAGTGCCGCAGCGCCCAGGACTTCCTCGATGTGGTCAGCACCATGGAGGAGGCCTGTCGTGCGCACGGAGCCCTCTAGCTTATCGGCGCTCTACCTGCACGTTCCCTTCTGCGTGCGCCGCTGCCGCTACTGTGACTTCACCACATCGGCCATCGCCCACGATGACCCTCTCGTCGAGGGTTACGTCGAGGCTCTGGTCGCCCTGCTCGAACGTCTGAGATACCACGGGCTGCTTGCCGACATCGAGACCGCCTACGTCGGCGGCGGCACGCCCACCATGGCGGGGGCCGCCCTGCCGCGCCTTGTCCTAGCGACGCGCCGTGCGTGCGGGGCAGGTCTGAGGGAGTTCTCAAGCGAGGCGAACCCCGAGTCGCTCGACGCCAACCTCGCCCGCGCGCTCGCCACGGCGGGCCTCACGCGCCTGTCGCTGGGCGTGCAGTCGCTCGATGACGCCGAGCTTGCACGCCTGGGACGTGCCCATGACGCGCGGCGGGCCCACGTCGCCATGGCGTCGGCACGGGCGGCGGGCCTCGATCTCTCCTGCGACCTCATGTGTGGCATCCCCCTGCAGACACGGGAGAGCTGGGAGGCGTCGCTTCGAGGGGTCGTCGACGCCGGCGCGACCCACGTGAGCTGCTATCCCCTGATGGTGGAGGAGGGCACGCCGCTCTATGACGCCTGCGAGGCGGGGGAGGAGGCGTGGCCCGACGATGACGCCCAGGCCGATCTCATGCTGATCGCCGAGCGCGTCCTGGGCTCCGCGGGCATGTCACGCTACGAGGTGGCGAGCTACGCCCTTCCCGGTCACGCCTGTCGGCACAACATCGCCTACTGGACGGGCCGCAGCTACCTGGGGCTGGGCACCGGCGCCTCGAGCATGATGACGCCCGCGCAGTTCGCCGCGCTGGCCGATGCCCTGCTGCTGGCGTGCGTCCCCGAGGGCGCAGACTCGCCGGACGAAGGCGGGCCGGGTGAAGAGGGGCTGTGGGGAGAAGAGGAGGGACAGCCCCTAGGCTCGGGGGCGGCGCTCGGCGGATGCGAGCTAGCCGCCCGCATGCGAGCCGCGGGGGAGCAGCACGTCGCGCGCGTGCGGGTGCGCCTGCTTGATGGCCCCAGGCAGCTGTTGGCCGCCATGACCAATCATGCCCCGCTGCTTGCGAGCGTGGAGACGCTCTCGCTGCGCGAGGCCCTGGCGGAGGACCTCATGCTCGGCATGCGCACAAGCGAGGGCGTGAGCCCCAGGCTCGTCGCGCGTTCGCGTGAGGTCATGGGGCGTGCGCTTGACGACGCCCTCGGCCGCATGGTGGCACGCGGCCTGGCGCGCCGCACCGCACAGGGCGGCGCAGCCCCCACCGAGAGTGGCTGGCTTCTCGGCAACGAGCTCTACGGCGAGATGTGGGGGCTGGCCTAGGGCTCGGCCGCCCACAAGCTCGGCCGTCGCCCTAGAGCTCCACGTTGCCGAACTCGGACAGGCGCAGGTCGGGGTTGTGCTTCACGGCCCAGTCGATGTTCCAGGGACTCGTGAACAGAAGCAGCCGGCCGCCGCGCATGTCCTCGACGCGCAGCGTGTCGCGCGTCAGGTTGAGCGTGCGGACGTCTATCTCGTCGGGGGAGTTCGTGATCCAGCGGATGTCGGTGTAGCCCAGCGGCTGGCGGCGCACCTCGACGTGGTACTCGCTTCTGAGGCGCTGCTCGAGCACCTCGAACTGAAGGACGCCCACCACGCCCACGATGACGCTCTCCATGCCCGTGCCTATCTCGCGGAAGATCTGCACGGCGCCCTCCTGGGCGAGCTCCTCCATGCCCTTGACGAACTGCTTGCGCTTGAGGGTGTCCACCTGCGTGATGCGCGCGAAGTGCTCGGGCGCGAACGTGGGGATGCCCGCGAACTGTACGCGGCCACCCGGGGCGCACAGGGTGTCGCCGATCGAGAACATGCCCGGGTCGAATAGACCCACGATGTCGCCCGCGTATGCCTCGTCCACCGTTGCGCGGTCGTCTGCCATCATCGCGGTGCCGGTCGCGAGCTTGATCTTGCGACCGGCCTGCACGTGCAGGGCGTCCATGCCGCGCTCGAACTTGCCCGAGCAGATGCGCAGAAACGCGATGCGGTCGCGGTGGTTCTTGTCCATGTTCGCCTGGATTTTGAAGATGAAGCCGGAGAAGTCCTGCGTCTTGGGGTCCACCGGCTCGCCGGTGAGCGCGTCGGTGTAGGGGCTCGGCTCGGGGGCCAGACGCAGGAAGTCCTTGAGGAAGGGCTCGACGCCGAAGTTGGTGAGCGCCGACCCAAAGAACACCGGCGAGAGGCGCCCGGTGCGCACCGCCTCGAGGTCGAACTCGTGGTCGGCCCCGTCGAGCAGCTCGATGTCGTCCATCAGGTTGCGGTGGTTCTCGGCACCGATGAGCTCGTCGAGCTCGGGGGCGCCCAGCTCGGCCTCTATCTCGCCGACGCGCTTGGTGGCGTTGGCGCGCCCGTCTCCCTCGAACGCCAGGACGTGCCGCGTCGCGCGGTCGAAGACGCCGCGGAACGTGCGGCCGTTGCCGATGGGCCAGTTCATGGGGTAGGTGCCTATGCCGAGCACCGTCTCGATCTCGTCCATGAGGTCGAAGGGGTCGCGCGTCTCGTGGTCGAGCTTGTTCACGAACGTGAAGATGGGGATGTGCCGCAGCGTGCACACCTTGAAGAGCTTGATGGTCTGCGCCTCCACGCCCTTGGCGCCGTCGATTACCATGACCGCGGCGTCGGCCGCCATGAGGGTGCGGTAGGTGTCCTCCGAGAAGTCCTGGTGGCCAGGGGTGTCGAGGATGTTGACGCAGCAGCCGTCGTAAGTGAACTGCAGCACCGACGAGGTGACCGAGATGCCGCGCTGCTTCTCGATGTCCATCCAGTCCGACACCGCGTGACGCGAACTGTTCTTGCCCTTGACCGAGCCTGCTGTCTGGATGCTGCCCGTGTAGAGCAGCAGCTTCTCAGTGAGCGTCGTCTTGCCTGCGTCGGGGTGCGAGATGATGGCGAACGTGCGCCGCGAGGCGATCTTGTCGGCGATGTCTGACATGCTTTCCCTTTCTGGCTTGCAGCGTGGAGCACGGCGGCAGTCGCCCTGGCCGCCCGGGTGACGAATGCCGATATGATGCGTTGTGATTCGCTGAGCCATTGTAACGATTGTCACGCGGCTGGGGCTCGATGTGCCGGTCCTGCTCAGGGTCACCATGAGATGCGACGCGGCCCCATCGTGGTCCGGCCAGAGCAATTGCCAGAAATTCGTGATCGAGAAAGCGCGGAATGCGCCACACAGAGCGCTCCACAGAAGCCCGCGCGCCAAAAATCTGTTCTGATGGACAAAGTTGACGGTTGGGAGAAGATCGAGAAAGCCAGCGTGCCCTCTCTTGTCGCCCGCGTCAGCGGATAATCTGAGATCGTATAACAGAAGCGCAGGTAAACAGAGGTGTCACCATCTTGGTCGTTCATCGGCTTTCGCTCGTTCTCTGCGCTGGGCGACCTGAAGTTTCTCCCAACCGAAAATTTTGTCCACCGCAGCGGAATTTTCGTGCGCGGAACTCAGCACGGGCTGGTCTAGGCCTGATAGACCTAAGACCCGGTGCACCGCTCATACGAAAAGGGCCCCGACCAGAAGGCCGGGACCCTTACAGGGAGAACCGCGGGAAACCCGCGAGCCTGGCTCGGCTTGATTAGAGGTGCGCTAGATCTGCGCGACGGCGTTCTTGCCGGCAACGTAGCCGTAGTACATGGCCAGACCGTGGCTCACGCCCTTGAAGCCGATGGGGTACTGCACGGCGAAGCGGTTGCCCTGGATGTTGCCGCACACGTACAGGCCGGGGATGACGTCGCGCTCGGTGGAGTACACGTGGCAGTCCTCGTCGCTCTCCAGGCCACCGATGCACACGAGCATGGGGGACAGGCCCATGGGCTGGATGTAGTAGGGCGGGGTGTCAAGGGCGAACAGGCGGGAGGCCTTCTTGCCGAAGTCCTCGTCCTTGCCGGCGGCGGCGAGCTCGTTGTAGCGCTCGACGGAAGCCAGCGCGGCCTCGGCGTCGATCTCGACCTGGGCGAACAGGTCCTCGAGCGTGTCGGCCTTGAAGACCTGACCGGCCTCGACGGCGGCGTCGATGGTCTCCTGCGTGGCGTCGTACTTCAGGCCGTGCGCGGCGGGGAAGCTGGCCATCTGCTCCTGCCAGTTGGCGTCCCAGATCATGTAGCAGGTGTGGTCCTGGCAGTTCTCGATCTGGTTCTCGGTCTGCTGGCCGGGGCAGTCCTCGTTCATGAAGCGCTGGCCGGCCTTGTTGAGGCGCAGGTAGGGGTCGATGCCCAGCGGGCCCTGGCTGCCATCGGGGCAGTTGCCCATGTGGTGGATCATCGGGGCGTGATGCTGCTGGATGGCCGCGCCGGCCCAGGCGCCGAGCTTCAGGCCGTCACCGGTGTTGGTGGGGTTGCCCTCCACGTCGAAGTTCATCCACATCTCGGTGATGTTGTTCTCGATGACCTCGGGGCAGTAGTAGGAGATGATGTCGGGATTGCTGCCGTAGTCGCCGGTGGCCAGGACAACGCCCTTGGAAGCGGTGGCCTTGACGTACTTGCCGGTCTCGGCGTTACGGGCGTAGCAGCCGGTACAGCGGCCGTCCTCCATGATGAGCTTCTCGACGAAGTAGCCGAAGAACGTCTGCGCGCCGGCCTCGACGGCCTTGTCCATGTTGGCCTGGATCACCGGCACGTGCGAGGGCTCGATGATCAGCGAGCTGGGGAAGCAGGGGTGCTGCTCGTCGGTCCAGTCGTAGTTGTTGATCATCGGGACGAAGAACGGGCGCACCACGCAGTCGGCGTCCTCGGGGGCCTCCTCGTCGGAGGTGTTCATGATCGCGATGCCGTCCTTGGCGGCGATGTACCAGTCAAAGATGTCGGCCGCGTTCTCGAAGTACTTGCGCCAGATGGAGCGCTTGGGGAAGTAGGAGCACTCGTCCATCTCGTGCTCGATGAGCATGTCGATGTCGAACTCCTCGCGACCCCACTTCTCGGCCAGGGTGCCGCCCACGATGGCGTACTCGCCGCTGCGGGCCTGGACGCCCTCGCCCTTCTCGAAGGCGGCGACGGTGGCGCCCTCCTCGGCGGCGGCGCGCGTGGCCACGGTGCCGGCAAGACCGCAGCCCACGACGATCACGTCGACGGAGACCTCCTGCTCGACGTCGTCGTCGGAGATCTGGGGCTCCTCGCCCAGCCAGGGCAGGCTGCCGCCCACCGTGCCGTCGGCCTCGGCGCTCGCGGCGGCCTCGTCGGCGTGGGCGGTCTGCAGGGCGGCGGTGGCGGCGACGGCACCGGCCATGCCGGCGGCACCAGCCACGAACGACCTGCGCGAAAGACTCGTCTGTGCCATGTGTTTCCCCTTTCAACTCAATGATTGAGCATGAGCCGGCTTGCTGGCCCGCTGGCGCGCAGCCGTTGGCTGGCGTGCCATGGGGCCGCAGGTAGTCGGCGGTACGCGGCACATTGTGTCCCAATGTGTGCTCCTTGTGAAATCAATTTGGTCGATGAAGCCATAGACAAGCCTTATAATCGCAGGTTGGGATTTCGGTTTGGGCGTGACAATCGGATCCCGGTTGTTTCGGTTCCAAGACGTGTTGTGGCCGGCGTGCCCTGTCGTGGCGCGTCGTAGTCGAGGTGGGGGAGTGGGCAGCGTGGACGACAGGCGTGCCGAGGCGTTTCTTCGCATCATCGAGACGGGCAGCTTCTCCGAGGCGGCCCGGCGCATGTTCGTCACCCAGCCCACGGTGACCCACCAGATAAAGTCGCTCGAGGCTTCGCTTGGCGTACGGCTGCTCGACCGTACGGGCGGCCGTGTCCGACCCACGCGTGCGGGGGAGATCGCCTCCGGCTACCTGCAACGCATCGAGGAGCTCGACCATGCCATGCGCCAGGAGCTTGTGCGCTTCGTGGACGAGTCCAAGGAGTTCGTGATAGCCTGCGGGGACAACATGGTGACCTACGACTACCCGGCCTTCGAGCGCGTGGTGCGCTGCGCGGCGCAGCTCACGGGGGCGCGTGTGCGCGTCGTGTCGACCCCTGCGGTCGAGGAGGTGCCGCGGCTCCTCGAGGCCCGCGAGATAGACGCCGCCTTCACGCTGATCGAGCCGCTGGCCCAGTGCGAGACGGTCGAGTGCGTCGAGCTGCTCACCTCACGCAACTACATCGTCTGCGCAATCTCGCACCCCCTCGCGGCGCACGGCCATCTGAGCGCCGCCGACCTCGACGGCTTCACGGTGTTGCTGCCCCGCGACGACGCGCAGGACATCCCCCACTTCGTCGACGACGTCCGCTCCTGCCCCGGCGTCAACGTTGCGTTCGAGTACGTGCCCACCACCTCGGGCATGATCCCACTCGTCGAGATGGGCGACAAGGTGGGCTACTCGCCCTTCAGGGTGGGGGATCCCCGCGCGGTGGCGTGCGTGCCCTATCGCCCGCTCGTCGAGAAGCACCTGGGCATCGCCTGGCTCGCCCGGCGCGGCGACCCCGTGCTGGCGCGCTTCGCCGAGCAGGTCGTCGGCATCTACCGCGAGGTGCACGTCGAGTCCGAGGACGATGACGTTCCCGGCGCGTGCTGAGCCCGTCCCAGATGCGGGGCTTTTGCGGGGCTTGGCCATGTGGCCGGGCCACGTGCGCCCCGGGCGTCTTGGGCGTGCTACACTTTCGCTGGATACACAGGCGCGCCGCCACTGACGGATGATCGTGGAGCACCACGGGGAAGCGGCGCGCCGCACGCCATAGCCGACCGTCTGGGCAAGTCTTTCTCGCGTCCGCTTTCGGGCCGAGGACGGCTTGCCTTTTTTGTTTGCGCCGGCCACGAGCGCCGGCTCGGACGTGCGTCGGCATGCCAGCGAGAAGAGAGAGGAACGCCATGCAGGACCTGCTCGAGCTTCTGAGGAACAACCCCTACCCGGGCCGCGGCATCGTGGTGGGCAAGGGCCGCGTGTACTACTGGATCATGGGCCGCAGCGCCAACAGCCGCAACCGCGTGTTCACGCCCACCGAGGACGGCATCCGCACCGAGGCGCACGACCCGGCGCTGCTCGAGGACCCCAGCCTCATCATCTACCACCCGGTGCGCACCATGGGCGAGGCGCTCGTGGTCACCAACGGCGACCAGACCGACACCATCGTGGAGAAGGGTGACTTCCGCCAGGGCTGCCTGGCTCGCGAGTACGAGCCCGACGCTCCCAACTACACCCCGCGCATCTCGTGCGTCATCAACCCCGACGGCTCCTTCGAGATCAGCATCCTCAAGCACCACGCCGGCCGCTGCCTGCGCGAGTTCTTCTGCTACGAGGGCTGCGACGAGGGCGTGGGCTACTTCATCAGCACCTACCAGGGCGACGGCAACCCGCTGCCCACCTTTGCCGGCGAGCCCGTGGAGGTCACGATGCCCGAGCCCGACGAGGTCTGGGCGGCCCTGAACGCCGACAACAAGGTCTCCCTCTACGCCAACGTGGACGGCGCGGTCAGCATCTACAACAAGAACCTCGGCGACTAGGAAAGGATCCGCCCCATGCAGGAACTCGAGCTCAAGTACGGCTGCAACCCCAACCAGAAGCCCTCGCGCATCTTCATGAAGGACGGCACTGACCTTCCCATCGAGGTGCTCAGCGGCAAGCCCGGCTACATCAACTTCCTCGATGCCTTCAACTCCTGGCAGCTGGTCAAGGAGCTGAAGGAGGCCACCGGGCTTCCGGCCGCCGCCTCGTTCAAGCACGTGAGCCCCGCGGGCGCCGCCGTGGGCCCGCCGCTGTCCGAGGTCGACCGGCAGATCTACTTCGTGGACCAGCCCGGCGAGCTCTCGCCGATCGCCTGCGCCTACATCCGCGCCCGCGGAGCCGACCGCCTGTGCTCCTACGGCGACTGGGCCGCCCTGTCCGACGTGTGCGACGCCGACACCGCCCGCTACCTCAAGGGCGAGGTGTCCGACGGCATCATCGCCCCGGGCTACACCGACGAGGCCCTGGAGATCCTCTCGGCCAAGAAGAAGGGCAAGTACAACGTCGTGCGCGTCGACCCCGACTACGTGCCCGCCCCCGTCGAGTGCAAGGACGTGTTCGGCGTCACCTTCGAGCAGGGGCACAACGACTTCCGCATCGACGAGAGCCTGCTGGCCAACGTGGTGAGCGCCAACAAGGAGATCCCCGAGGCGGCCCGGCGCGACATGATCGTGTCGCTCATCACGCTCAAGTACACGCAGTCCAACTCGGTGTGCTACGTCAAGGACGGCCAGGCCATCGGCGTGGGCGCGGGCCAGCAGAGCCGCATCCACTGCACGCGCCTTGCCGGCAACAAGGCCGACAACTGGTATTTGCGCCAGCACCCCAAGGTGCTGGGCCTGCAGTTCGTCGACGGCATCCGCCGCGCCGACCGCGACAACGCCATCGACGTCTACATCTCCGACGAGTACGAGGACGTCCTGCGCGATGGCGCCTGGCAGGCCACGTTCAAGGTGAAGCCCGAGCCGCTGACCGCCGAGGAGAAGAAGGCCTGGATCGCCACGCAGACCGGCGTCACCGTGGGCTCCGACGCGTTCTTCCCCTTTGGTGACAACGTGGAGCGCGCGCGCAAGTCGGGCGTCTGCTACATCGTGGAGCCCGGCGGATCGATCCGCGACGACAACGTGATCGAGACGGCCGACCGCTACGGCATCGCCATGGCGTTCACCGGCATGCGCCTGTTCCACCACTAATCGGCGGGGCGGCCACCGCGCCTGAAAGGGCGCCAACCATTCTGCTTGTTTCATGTACGGCGCTCGCGCTGGGTAGAATGATCCCGACAGCGCGAGCGCCATCATCGTCTCGCTTCCGGCCCGAGGGTTAGGTCAACCGCCAAGTGGCAAACACGAACAAGGACTTCTACGAGATACTGGGCGTTCCCAAGGACGCCACCTCCGATGACATCAAGAAGGCCTTCCGCAAGAAGGCCGCCACCATGCACCCCGACGTGAACAAGGCGCCTGATGCCGAGGAGCGCTTCAAGGAGGTCAGCGAGGCGTACGAGACGCTCTCCGACCCCGACAAGCGCGCCCGCTACGACGCCGTGCGCGCGGGCGGGTTCACCACGCAGAACCCCTACGCGGGGCGCGGCGGCACCGGTCAGGGCGGATCTCCCTTCGGCGGCATGCCGTTCGACCCGTTCGGCCCCTTCTGGGGAGGGGCGGGCTCGCCCTGGGGGTCGGCCACGGTCGGCGGCCAGCGCCGCTCGGGCGGCACGGCACCGTACTCCTGCGAGCCGGGCGCCCCGCGGCGCGTGACGCTCACGCTCACGGCCGACGAGGCGCGCCACGGCGCGGCCAAGACCATCTCCTTCGAGCGTTTTGAACCGTGCTCGGCCTGCTCGGGCAGGGGCACGTCCTCCTCCGACGGCGTCATCACCTGCCCCATGTGCCACGGGCGCGGCTCGGTGCAGGCCCGCATGCAGACCTTCATGGGCGACCTCTCCCAGACCATGCGCTGCCCGGAGTGCAACGGCAGCGGCAAGGTCATCAAGGACCCGTGCCCCTCCTGCTCGGGCACCGGCGCGCGCCTGTCGCGGGCGACGGTATCGGTCAGCGTGCCCGCCGGCTCGCACGACGGCACGGTCCTGCGCGTCAAGGGGGCGGGCGACGCCGGCCGCTGCGGCGGCGCGCGCGGCGACCTGGAGGCGGAGCTGTCCGTCCCCTCCGAGCACCTCACCAGCTCCCAGGAGTTCGGCTTCACCGTGGCGGGCGTCGTGCTCGCGTTGCTCGCGTGCACCCTGTTCGCCGGGACGATCAT
>CAWVLT010000031.1:0-40468 GCA_963930185.1 Coriobacteriia bacterium
GCGGGCGTGGCGGAATTGGCAGACGCGCATGGTTCAGGTCCATGTGGGGGCAACCCCATGAAGGTTCAAGTCCTTTCGCCCGCACCATAGCAAAGACTCAGGCCCCGGACTTCGGTTCGGGGCTTTTTTGTTGCGGCGCAGTCTGGCTCTCAAGCTTGCCAAATACAACAACAAATGTTGTAGTAGAATTTAGCCCAAATTATGCTATAGGTGAGCGAACTTGTCGAACGTGGCTTGCCCGCCCGGCCGAGAAAAGAGACCCAATGAACATCAAGCCGTCGGCCTCGATCCGTCAAAACTACAACGAGGTTGCTGAGCTGTGCCGTGCCACAGGGGAGCCGGTGTACCTCACGAAGAATGGCGAGGGGGATCTCGTCGTGATGGACATAGCGTCGTTCTCTCGTAGGGAGAAAATGCTCGCCTTGCGTGAACGGCTTCTGTCCGTCGAGGAGGATCGCGCCAGGGGCGTCGAGGACATTCCTCTTGACGAGGTTTGCGCGTCGATGGAGAGGGCTATCAGCCTTAATTCGAGACGGAGAGCGTAATGGGGCGGCGCTATCGGGTCGTGGTATCCCCACAGGCTGCGCAGGCGCTTGACGAACAGGTGGCATGGATTGCCCGGACTGACGAATCTTCGGCGATGAAGTTCTTGGGAGAGTTCAGGGCGGCAGCGGAGTCTCTCGAGACATTTCCCTTGCGTCGTCGCTTTCTGGATGATGCGTATCTTCCGCGCAACAAGTATCGTGCCCTGCTGTTCTGGAAGCATCATTTAATTATCTATCAGGTTCGTGATGACGTGGTCTATATCGAGCTTGTTGTCGACTGTCATCAGGATTACGCGTGGCTGCTTCGTGGGGTCGATGCTTGATATACTCACATGCGGGAGGGTCGGATTCTGATAATGCGGGTATTTGCGCTGCCGTCGAGATATCCGACTTTGATCCAACCCTGTCTCGTGATACCCGGATGTGTACGGATTTCCGGATCCGCTGCTGCTCTGTTCGCGAAACGGCAGCTCTCGTTTGGCCGTGACCGCTGGGGCGTGGGATGCGTGGTGACCTGAAGGCGCGGGGAACGACGGGCATGCTGTTCCCCGCGCAGGTCCATGGATCGGGCCGTCTACTTGCCCTCGGCTCCCGTCAGCTCTGCCATCTCGTCGACCAGTCGGGCGAACAGGCCCAGCGCGTCATCGATCGGCTTTGCCGTCGCCATGTCGACGCCGGCACCGCGCAGAAGGTCGATCGGCGGCTTTGAGCTGCCGCCAGAGAGGAACCCGAGATAGTCGTCGACCGCCGGCTTGCCCTCGGAGAGGATGCGCTGCGACAGGGCGATGGCCGCCGCGAACCCTGTGGAGTACTGGTAGACGTAGTAGTTGTAATAGAAGTGCGGAATGCGGGCCCACTCCAGGGCGATGCCGTCTGCCTCCCTGCCCGGCTCGCACACGGTCAGCGCCGGCCCGAAGTACTCCTCGTTCAGACGACGGTAGATGGCACACAGGGCATCGGCCGTCACGCCCTCGCCGCGCGCGGTGATCTCGTTGGCCCTGAGCTCGAACTCCGCGAACATGCACTGGCGGAACAGCGTGGTGCGGAACTGCTCCAGGAAGTGGTTGATCAGGTAGGCGCGCTCGCGATTGTCCTTGGCGCGGTCGAGGAAGTACTGCATGAGCAGCGCCTCGTTGCAGGTCGACGCCACCTCGGCCACGAAGATCACGTAGTCCGAGTAGCACGAGGGCTGCTTTGCGCACGACAGGTAGGTGTGCACCGAGTGGCCCATCTCGTGGACGAGGGTGAACACGTCGTCGAGCGTGCCCTGGAAATTGAGCAGGATCACCGGGTGCATGCCGAAGCCGCCGGCGGAGTAGGCGCCGCTGCGCTTGCCGGGCGTCTCGTAGACGTCGACCCAGCGGCTCGCGAGGCCCTCGCGCACGATCTGCAGGTACTCCTCGCCCATGGGCTTGAGCGCCTCGAGGATGATCTCGCACGCCTCGTCATAGGTGAAGCGCATGTCCACGTCACCGACCAGCGGGGCGTACAGGTCGTAGGGGCGCAGCTCCTCCACGCCGAGCAGCGAGCGACGCAGCGCGGTGTACTTGTGCATGGCGCCCATGTTGCGGTGCACCGAGTCGATGAGGTTGGTGTAGACCTTGACGGGCACCTCGTTCTCGTCAAGGGCGCAGGCCAGGCTCGAGGGATAGCGGCGCGCGTCGGCAAAGAACTTGAGCTGCTTGGTCTGTGCCTGCAGGATGGCGGCGCAGGTGGTGCGAAACTTGCCGTAGGTCGAGAACAGGGAGTCGAAGGCCGAGGCGCGAAGGGTCCGGTCGCCCGACATGAGCAGCGGCACGTACCCGCCGATGGTGACGGGGTGCGTCTGGCCCTGCGAGTCGACGGCGTCGGGGAAGGTGAGGTCCGCGTCGTTGAGCGCGGAGAAGATGGAGTCGGGCTGGGAGGCCATGTCGCCGGCGGAGGCGAGCAGCGCCTCCTCAGCGGGGTTGAGCGTGTGCTCGCGGTAGTGCAGCACGCGATCGAGCTTGCGACGATAGAGCTCCAGATCGGGGCATGCCGCGTAGAAGCCCGCGAGCGCCTGCTCGTCCGTCGCGAGCAGCTCGGAGGCAAACCACGCGCGGGAGCTTTCGATGGCGACCCAGACCGAGTGGGCCTGGCTGGTGAAGTCGCGGTACTTTGAGAGCCGCGTGTCCTCGTCGCTTCTGCGCTCGGCGTAGTTCACGAGCTTGTTGAGGGCGGCGTCCACCTCGTCCTCCAGGCGCAGGAACGACAGGAGCTGCTCGGCCGACTGGGTTGCCTTGCCCTGGAAGGCGGCGAGCTGGACGGGGTAGCCCTTCGCGGTCTCGAGCGCGGCGAGGAAGTCCTCGTCGCTGGGGAACATGGTGCTGAGGTCCCACGTGTAGCGCGGGTCGATCTGGTCACGCGATTCGTAGCGCATGCGTAACGCCCCTCTCTGGTCGGGTTAGGTACGCATGCCATGATAGGGCATGGGGCAGCCATGCGGTAAGCGCTTGGACGGCGCCTTATATCTCCATGGTGAGGATGACTGCCTCCTCATCCGAGGCGTCGGCGGGGCAGATTGAGACGTAGTACATGCCCGCACCGTCGTAGTCGAGCGTCAGGGCGGTGGCGAACTCCTCGCCGGGCGCGATCCCATCGGACGCGAGCTGGCCGATGGAGTCGGAGACGTCCTGGACGATGCCCGACGGGCCGGTCACCAGCACGCGCAGGGGGCTCGGCTCGATCGGCTTGCCGCTGATGTTGCTTACGCCCATCGAGACGGTGATCGTGCGAGTGGCTTCGCCGTCGGCAGGGCGGCCGGTTCCCTTGCCTGTCGTGCCGGTTAGGACGGTGTAGCGGATTCCGTCTATCACAAACGAGACGGCTCCTGCCTCCCGGGTCTTCATGGTCCCGGCGTTGAGCGTGGCCTCGGGGCCGTATCCCACACTCACGAAGCCGCCGCTTGCGCCTTCGACCGGGGAGATCGACTCGTGCATGCACCTGATCGGGGCAACGACTTCTTCGGGGGCGTCCGCCGCATACATCGAGATGACCATGGTGGAGTAGTCGCGCCCGCCGACCATGGTCACGATGCCACAGAGGTCACCGCCGTCCTCGGTCAGCGTGTAGGGGACGTCACTTATCGGCACACCGTCGACGGATCGGTACGCCTGCTCGCCCAAGACGGCATCATCGAGGTCGAACTCGCCGACAAGGGCCTCCATGTGGGCCTCGACGAAGTCGGGCGCGTCCGAGGCGTAGCCGTTGGAGATGGTGGCGACCTGCACGCACGCGTTCTCGTTGCTAAAGACGCGATACTCCACGCCGTTGTCCCTGTGGGTCTCCAGCTTCCACGCGCTTGGGTATTCGAACGTGACGAGCTGGTCGGTGTACACGCTCAGCTGGCTGTGGCTGGTTTGGCTGGCGTAGCCTGGCGTGCTGGACTGGACGTCAGCGGGTGTCGTCGCCTGCGACGAGGAGTCTGCAGCCAGGGCGGCCGAGGGGGTGGCGATCAGGGCGACAGCCACGCCGACCGTCAAGGCCGTCCTTGCCATTCGAACGTGCGGGAAATGGGGAAGGGGCTTCGTCATGACTGGTCCTCTCTCGTCAATAACCTTGCCGGCTGCTGTTATGGCGTGGGCATTTCCCCGTGATGCGGATGAATAGACTTGCGTTCATTTTACCCATGAGGCGTGCGCCCTGTGCTTGGAATCGATGGTGCTGTTTACCTGCTCGCCTCTTGCAGGCTATATGCACCAATGGCAGATGCGCTCGTCTGGAGACGTGGTTGCATCCACCGGCTTCCATTGCTCCGTTGCCGCCTGTGTGATAGCATGTACGGTGAATTACCGTACATGCTATAGCCTGGAGAACATATGACAACGGCCGTGCTGGAGAAAAAGGCGAGTCGCATTGACCTGAGAATGACCGAGGAGCAAAAGCGCCAGATCGAGACTGCGGCGCAGATAAGTGGAATGAGCGTCTCGCAGTGGTCGATGGATCGGCTTATGGAGTCCTCGCGTGATGTCATTGCACAACAGAAGGTCACGAGGTTGGCTCAGGAAGCTTTTGATGAGTTCGCTCGACTGCTTGACGAACCGACTTCTCCTGATTTCGCGAGGTTTATGGGGGAGAAGACTCGATGGGAACGTTGAGTTTTTCGCGCCCTCGGCCGCTGTCTGAGGCGGATGATCTCGAAGGATTCTCCTGTGGTGTTGGGATAGTCGATGACTGGCTTGCCAGGCATGCCCGCAACGCGCGCAGACTTGGCACGGCGGTTGTGTATGCGAGCTTTTGCGAAGAAGACGGCGAACGGCTTGCTGGGTTCTATTCGCTAAGCTCTCATTCGATAGTGCGTGACAGCACTTCGGGATGGATATCGCGGAATGCCCCGGAGGTCGTCCCGGTAATCCTGCTTGGCATGCTGGGAGTTGACAGGCGTTATCAAGGCATGGGCCTTGGTCATGACTTGCTGCTCGACGCCGGGCATCGCGCCGCCTCCGTTGCGGGGATAGTGGGGGCACGAGCTCTTGTTGTCGATCCGGTGGATGAGACGTCGCGCTCGTTCTATCGCCGGCATGGGTTCCGCGACATGCCGGGCACGGGGAGGATGTACGCCAAGCTCTCTTTCTGAGCTTGTTTTTGTGTTCTGCTCTACTCCGGCGCGACGTCAAGCCCGGTCGCGCTCCGATCCGCTAGGCTCGCGAAGCGCAGGCCCAGCCAGATGCTGACCTCGCGGGGCGTCAGGACCAGGGGCATGCGGTCGTGCACGGGGCTCATCTGTCCGTTCGGGGCGGTGGTGACGATGGAGAAGCGCCCGTCCTGATAGATTCCGGCCATAAAGGTGACGTCCTCGCCGGACAAGCCAAAGCGCACCCGCTGGGCGATGGGCCTGCCGGTCTTTGGGCTGGTGACGCGCAGCGTCCGGTGCGGCTCGTAGAAGCCGAACGTGGGCACGACGCACCTGCGCGTGGCCAGCGATTTGCCCCACATGCCTCCCGCGAACCCGTGTGCCATCCTGTCCAGCTGCTCCAGGGCACTTTCGATGCGCGTGTTGTAAATGAGCTTGGGCTTGCGCGCTTTGCCGTCGGGCCGGCTGTCTTCGGAACGCTCACTGCCATGGTCCTGCACGCTCCACGGCGCGGCAAATCCCCAGGTCATCCTCTCGAGGGCGAGATGACCGTCTCGAACGAGCAGCACGCTCATCTCCGATCCGGGCCATGCTTCGGCTACGGCATTGTCATGCTCGTTACGTTGTCGTTCCTCGGCCGCGTCGCTGTCGCGCCCGTCGCGTCGCGTTGCCTGAGTCTCGGGTCGGGCGACCTGCTTTCCCAGCTCCTTGGCAAGCGCGACGCATCCGCCAGGGTGTCCCGTCGCGGCGGCCTCGGCGCGGACGGTCTCGATGGCGCGCTCCAGGTCGGCATGGGCGATGGGGATGACGCGCCGGCACATCAGCGCGCCACCTGTTCCTCGGCGAGCTCCGCATCCTGCTCGGGACCCCGCCGCTGATCAGGGTTGCCTTCGCCCATGGCCGCCAGCTCCGCCTGAGCCTCCACCGCGTCGAGCAGCTCCTGGCGCGAGTGGACGTCGAGCTTCTGGAACACGTGGCGCACGTGGGTGTTCACCGTGTTGGTCGAGATGCCCAGCTCGGCCTCGATGCGCGTGGTGGTGCGGCCTCGTGCGAGCAGGCGCAACACGTCGGTCTCGCGGCCGGAGAGGCTATGACGCCGCGCCAGCTCGTCGCATACCTCGTCGAGGTCGGGCCCTGGCGCGGTGCCACTGCCCGGTGCAGGGCCGGGCGCATCCCCGGCGGCCTCGGGCTGGCTTGTCCCCCTGCGCAGAAGCGACGAGAGGCTCACTCCCCCAAACGAGCCGTTGCTGGTTCCGGGCGTGAACACGAACAGGTAGGCGATGGCCACGAGGATCGCCAGCGCGACGGCGAGCGGCCCTACGTCCGCCCCGGCCGCGAACTGCGGTGCGTTTGCGGTGTAGAGGACCGATCCCAGCAGCAGGTCGAGCGACCACACCGCGCGCACGATGGCAAAAACGAGCACCGCCGATATCTCGTGGCGGGCGCACAGCTCAAGCGACACGAGCAGCACGGTGAGCTTGAAGAGAAACGCCCCGCAGTTGGTGATCCCGTACGCGATGTTGGCGGACTCCTGCGCGTAGGGCAAGAACAGGGCAGACACCAGCGCCAGCAGAAACGAGGCGCGGTAGAGAAATGAGAAGTCCTCGCGTCTCTTGCCGCGGATCGACGTCACCACCAGCGCGGAGACGATGATCTTGAGCACCAACAGCACGAGGTTGACCTGGCTTGAGTAAAACGCCAGGTCGGTGTCGTTGAGATAGAAGTTGCGCATGAACTCGTCGGCGAAGCTGATGACGAAGATGCCCACGCACAGGCGCACGATGAAGCTGCGCCGGCTCCTGACGTCAACCGGGATGGGCAGCTGGCCAAAGCCCGACGTGGCCGGTCGCTGGCGCGTGAGGAGGATGCAGCTGGCGATGGGCACCACCACGGAGACGACCAGCATGATCCAGGGCGAGACGGAAGGGGAGTAGGCGAGGTTCGTGAGGACGTAGATGATGATGCTCGAGACCACCACGCTCAGGACGAAGTCGGTCGCGGAGCCCCGCTCGGCGAATTCCTGGCACCAGGCGAGGTTGAGCAAGCCGCTCGCCATGCCGGTGAGCAGCGCCGCGATGGTTGCGAGCGCGGCGGCCGTAAGCCCCGTGGCGAACAGAGAGCAGGGAATGAGGGCGGTGCCAGCGGCGGCGCAGGCGGCAAGGAGCCAGCGCGCGGGCCTGCCGCGCAGGATCGGTGCCGCCTTGGCGTGGAGGACGGCGCAGGGTATGAGCGCGAGCGCCGACACGGCGAGCGAAACCTCGTAGATGTGCCACATGCTCGTCTGCTGGGCGGGAAACAGCTGCGGGGTGAAGAAGCACAGCGTGACCCACGCCTGGAACAGCGCAAAACCGGCGAGCATGGCCAGGTCCATGTCGCGCTTGCTCTCAGAGGCGGGCGTGGTTTCGCCATTTGCTGCCGGGCTGGCCGACGTCCTTGCGATCAGGGGGCCTGCGTCCGTCTTTTCCAACGCGCTCTCTCCTCCCCGGGTCATGCCCTGCATGGCTGGCTGGCCGATTTTCGCACGCTCGCTGCCGCCCGATGGTTGTTGGGTTGCTCCGCCGGCATCACAAGAAACTGGTGAGGCGTGGCAAACGGCAAAAACGTGCTGTCGAAAACATTAGCATTGAGCGGCGGATTTGTGAAACGAGGTCAAGCAAAATCTCACTCACAAGCTCCTTGTGTCGCGCGACGTGCTCTCGATCGGTATGGTGGGGGAGACGTGCGAGATGCCCGGCGGGACGCATCGCGTCCGTTCGGGATAAGCATGTGAGACGAGCCGTCAGGTATCAGAGGACTGCCGAGTATCAGAGAAAAGGGGAACGAAATGACCGACATGGTTGCTTCACGTAGGAACTTTATCGCAGGCGCCGCCGGCGTTGCCGGTGCCGCCGCGGTTGCGGGCGCCGTCGCTTCGCAGGCCCGTGCCGAGGAGGCCACCGCCCCCGCTGCCGACTACGAGTGCGACGTCGTGGTCGCCGGTGCCGGTATCGGCGGCCTGGCGGCTGCCGTCGCGTCGGTCGAGGCTGGCGCCAGCACCATCCTCGTCGAGGCCTCCGGCCACGTTGGCGGTACGAGCCGCTTTGCCGCCGGCGCCTTCGGCCCGCGCTTCGGCGTCAACTGGGACGACGTCTACGCCAAGGTGCCGCTGTCCGACCCCGATCTGGGCAAGGCCGTGTGCGTGAACTGGGAGGAGACTGCCGCCTGGGTCGGCGAGCTGGGCCTGACCGTCGAGGAGCTCGCTCCGGGCAGCTCGTATCTGTGGATGGGCGGCCGTCGTCCCGAGGAGCAGGGCTCCAAGTCCTATACCGACGAGTACCTGCAGCAGTTCGGCCAGATCTTCAACGACAAGGGCGGCACCACGCTGCTCTCCACCAAGGCCACCGAGGTCGTGCTGGACGAGGTCGGCAAGCCCTGCGGCATCAAGTGCACCGACGCGTCGGGCGCCAAGATCATCATCTCCGCCAAGCAGGTCATCATCGCCACGGGCGGCTTCCAGTGCAACAAGGAGATGATGGTGCGCTACCTCGGCCGCTGGGCTGACGTGTCGCAGGCCCAGTGCGTGCCCTACCTCGACGGCTCGGGCATCATCATGGCGCAGAACGTGGGCGCCAAGCTGTCCAAGGCCTTCGGCGCGTACTACGGCCATCCCCAGCCCTGGCCCCAGAGCAGCTACTGCCTCTATGACACGCCCGAGGCCTACGAGGCCGTCGAGAACGTCGATGACGTGCATCTGGCCTACTACGGCGCCACGGTTCACGCCATCCAGACGCTGGGCATCTACACCAACTGTGACGGCAAGCGCTTCGTGAACGAGGGCCTGACCTCCTCGCTGGTAAACCAGGAGATCATGCAGCAGTACATGGGTCGCGCCTACCTGTTCTTTGACGAAGCGGCGCATCAGGTCATGGTCGAGACCGCCTACTGCAACGCCGCCATCGTGGGCGGCGACCGCCTGGCGTGGCTGCAGGAACACGGTGCCACCGTGGTCCAGGCCGACACCCTCGAGGAGCTGGCCGACAAGGTCGTGAGCGAGACCGTGAGCGGCGACAAGTTCAACGCCAACGGCTTCCTCAAGACGGTCAACGAGTGGAACGACGCCGTGGCCAACGATACCACCGGTGACCTGGAGTTCCCGGTGAGCTCGGGCTACCCGCTCACCACCCCGCCGTTCTACTGCATCCCCGTGGTGGCTGGCGTCATGGCTACGTTCGGCGGCATCAAGATTGACGTGAACTCCCAGGTCATCGGCATGGACGACCTGCCGATCGCCGGCCTGTGGGCCGTGCCCGGTGCCGCCGGCGGCATCATGGAGGGCGACTACTGGTGCGTCATGAGCGGCTACACGGTCATGGGCCGCATCGCCGGCACCAACGCCGCCACCGCCGCCCTTGGTGGCACGGTGACCCCGGCCGCCGACGTGATGGCCGCCAACAACGAGGCTGCGGCCGCCATCAGCGCCGCCGCTGCCGAGGCCGCCGCGGCTGCCGCCGAGCAGGCCGAGGCCGGCTCGGCCGAGGAGCAGGCCCGCGAGAACGTGGGGAAGTAAGGGTCGACGTGCATAGGCCGTGCTGACAGTAGTGGCTGACGCGGCCTGAGCTCCTTGAATAGATAGATTGATGCGTAAAGCAAGCCCGGCTGTATGAGTGAGCAGCCGGGCTTGCTGTGTATCCAGCGATGCTGGTTCGATGGCTGTTGCGGGAGAAGGTCGGCCTCGTCTCGTCGTTCCTGAGGGTTGGGTCGGTGCTTGTCGAGCCTTCCTTACGGGCCGCTTTCGGGCCAGATTGCCTCAAGGTCAACGCGGCGGGCTATGACGTGCTGTATGACTACGATCGGCAAAGCGACGTTGTCTGTTTTCTGGGCCTTGTCTACCAGCGTGCGGTGCGCTGAGTGGCGATCAGGGCGCCTGAGTGGCTGGATGCTGAAAGACGCGCGGTTTAAGTGTGGGACGGGAGCGTCCGGAGCCGTGTCCCGTGCGAAATCGCGACATGGTGACGCGATGCGGGAGCGGTGGGGGTTGAATAGCGCATCTACCTGCGAAGACGACAAGGGGATGATAGGGGGTCTAGGGGGATAGGCACGTCGGGTCGATGCCGGCGCGTGGGTGTTTCGGCATCATGGGGATCGTTCGCGGCAAGCGAGAGCGGTGTCGGTGCGTCACGCTCGCTTGCTGGTGCGTTCACCGCAGCATTTCGCCGCGGTGGAATGGATCTGACGAAAGAGAAAGGAAGTCCCCATGCCCGCTCCCTCCATGACCCGCCGCAACTTCGTGGCCGCCGGGATCACCGCCGGCGCTGCCGTGACCGCGGTCGCCGCCACCTCGCCTCTCACGCACGCCGTCTCCGCCGAGGAGGCCGCGGCCGACCCCACCATCCCTGGCTTCCTGGTGAAGCCCGCGCCCATCACTGAGTTCGCCGAGACACACGAGTATGAGATCGTGGTCGTGGGTGCCGGTGAGGCCGGCCTTGCCGCCGCGCACACCGCCGTCGAGGCTGGCGCGAAGGTTGCCGTTGTCCAGAACATCGACACCCCGCTGTCCTCGGGTAACATGGGTGCTTCGGTTGACATCGAGAAGACAGACGAGGCCGGCGTGGCAGCCTGCGTGCAGTTCCTCATGGAGAAGAACGCCTATCGCTCCAACCGTGACCTCATCGTGTCTTGGGCAAACAACTCCCTGGAGGCCCTGCGCTGGTGGGCCGACGCCTGTGCTGCCGACGGCATCGAGTCCAAGCCCTTCGATGCCGAGCGCGAGTACAACGGCTACACGTATTACACGCACGCCAACACCTACAACCACGTGGAGGGCGCACACAACGCCTGCTGCCAGGTCATCGCCGAGCAGCTGGCTGCTGCGGGCGTCGAGTTCTTCTATAACCACCCCGCCGTGCAGATCCAGACTGCCGAGGACGGCTCGGTGACTGGCGTGATCTGCACTAACGCCGACGGCGCCAACGTCTTGTTCACCGCCACCAAGGGCGCGATCCTGGCCACGGGAGACTACTCCGCCAACGAGGAGATGCTCGACTACTACGCCCCCGACACCAAGGGCTTCACCCGCGGCACCCTGGTGCGTGACGGTAGCGGCCTGCGCGCCGGCATCTGGGCGGGCGCCCAGATGGTGCCGACCACCCACAGCAAGATGATCCACGGCGGTGGCGCCCTCACCCGCCTGCAGGTGCCGTTCCTCAACCTCAACATTCATGGCGAGCGCTTCATGAACGAGACGCTGAGCTTCGCCTACCTCAACAACCTGGTGCGCGACTACATGGCCGAGTACGACTACGCAAACCCCATGGCCGCCAAGTTCTTCACCATCATGCCCTCCAACTGGCTCGAGATCGCTCAGGGCTGGGTCGAGAAATACCCCAACGAGGTGCAGCTTACCGTGGGCACCCGCCCCATGCCTGACGAGAGCGAGTTCATCTCGGGCGAGACGTTCGAGGAGCTGGCCGCCAACATCAACGCCTACATGGAGCAGGAGGAGTGGGGGATCGAGCCCATCGACGAGCAGGTCATCGTCGACTCCATCAACCACTACAACGAGGTCTGCACGACGGGTGGTGACACCGACTTCGGTAAGCGCGCCGACTATATGGTGGCCATCGAGCAGGGCCCGTACTTCGCCGTGCCTCGCGGCGCCAACTTCCTGCCGGCCATCCTGGGCGGCCTGAAGGTCGACGGTAACTCGCAGTGTCTCGACGTTAACAATAACCCCATCCCCGGCTTCTTCGCCGTGGGCAACGCCTCGGGCCAGTTCTACGGCGGCGTTGACTACCCCATGGACATCGAGGGCCTTTCGGTGGGGCGCGCCATCACGAGCGGATACGTGACCGGCCGCCACGTGGCGAGCCTGTAGCGATCCAGTAGGACGATGGGTCGTCGGGGGAGGCGCTGGCGTGGCCTTCGGGCCGTGCCCGGCGCCTCCCCCTTACTTTTCCGCCAAGTCACCGCCAAGTTGGGATACCATGGACGCATGGCCTCGACCCAACGAAAGGTGGCATGCCCATGAGCGAATCGCACGAACAGCGCCACCTGCCCCGGGGGCCCTTCTCGCTTGCCTTCTTTGGCATGGCGTTTGCTCGCGCCTGGGTGTCGCTCGTGTTCGTGCTGCCAGGGGCGGGCGCTCCGTTTACCGCCCTGCCGCACGGCGTCTTTGACGTGGCGTATGTTCTGGCGAGCTTGCTGGCCGCAACCTTCGCACGCAGGATTGTCCCGCACGCTGGACGCCCCTGGGCGTTTTTGGTGACGCTTGCTGGCATGCTAGCTGCCTCGGCCGCCTTCGTGCTCGCGCCCTCGCCGATGATCCCCGGTTCCGCGCGGGACGCGCTGTCCGTGGTGGCCGCCTTTGTGGGTGGCGCGGCGTTTCTCAGCTGCTCGCTTCTCAATGCCGAGGCGCTTGCGGGCACGAGCTTGCTGAGGATCACGTTGTACCTCTCGGGTAGCAGTCTGTTTGGGTCCGTCCTCATCTTCTTTCTCAGGTGGGTGCCTGCGGTGCAGATGGGGGCGCTGGTGCTGCTTCTGCCCGTCATTTCCATTGCTCTGATCCACGGCGCCTGGGGGAGCCTTGCGCCGGCCGATAGGCAAAAGGCCGGCTACCCCCGCTGCGCGCTGCCTTGGAAGCTCTTTGCCCTGCTCGCCCTGTTCTCGCTGGTCTACGGCCTGCGCTCTGAGACACTGGCCGCCGGCGCGGGCCGGCACTCCTCGATCTCGACCGCCCTGGTCGCCGGTGCGATCTTCTTTGTTGCGTACTTCTTTCCCCATAGGTTCGACGTTGCCCGGCTGTGCCGCGCGCCGCTGCCCCTCATGCTCTGCGGGGTCCTGCTGCTGCCGGTCGAGGACGTGCTGGGACAGGCCGTTTCTTCGTATCTTGTCTCGATGGGCTTCACGCTCATGACGCTGATCACGGGTGTCCTCATCTACGATATGAGCAAGCGTACTGGCATGGCCATCGTCCCGCTGGTGGCGACGCGCGCCGCGACGCAGGCGTTCGTCATGCTGGGAGGCTGGCTGCCGGGCTGGCTCGACGGGGTGGTCGGGGTTCAGACGGAGGGCGTCGTCGTCTCGGTGGTGGTGTGCGCGGCGATGCTCGTGCTGTTCTTCCTGCTCTTCTCGCAGCGTGACCTCGTGGAACGCTGGGGCATGAGGGTACTCGAGGCGGGATCTTTGGCGGCCGAGGACAGCCGCGAGGCCGACGTGCTCGCGCGCTGTGCCGAGCTGGCGGCGAGCAGGCACCTCACCCCGCGCGAGGAGGAGGTGCTGCGCGAGCTTGCGCGCGGCAAGTCGTCCAAGGACATCATGCGCAACCTGGTGATAGCGCCAGGCACGTTCAAGGCGCACGTGCGTCACATTTACGAGAAGCTGGACGTGCATAGCCGCGATGAGCTGTACGAGATGGTGGGAGTGCGGGCGGCGGGGGGAGTAGGGCAAGACGTTGCATGAGGCCTGGCGGGTGGGCGGGTTATCAATCGAACATCTCTATATCGTGTTGTCCGGTTCGTTGGCATTTTGTCCGGCGTCGAATCATCGGCACTTCGTATAAGTCACGATTCTGTCTAAGTGGATTCCCCACCGGTATAATCCTGCAATGGTTGTGGCACTTTGTTTATGGAAAGAGCTGTTGCACGGGGGTGGGGGTCTGTGGGGGAGCAGAGTGAGGAGCGTCAATACGCTGATTTTGCTGGTCCGATGTTCGGCGTCGCTTTAACCGTGCTGTGGGTTATGGTGGGGGCATCGAGCCACCAGATCATTTATTTCGGGGTGATCAACCTGTCGGGCTGGGTGATCACCATGGGTGCGGCGGCATTCTGCTGCGCGGTCTTGGGCGTGTTTGGCGTTCGGGGGCCATTGCATTATCTGCGGGCTGTTGCTGGTGCCACGGCTTCTCTTGGTGTTGCTTTGGTCTCCCTGACCGTCAATGCTTTTGAGTCTAACTTTATTTTGATGGTGTTTGGCGATGTGTTTTCTGGAATAGGGCTAGCGTTGTCAACGTTGGCAATTCTCGAGGTCTTGCACTCTCTTCGCACTGCTGGTCAGCGAGAACTGGTCTGTCTGGCGGCACTGGTTGTCGCCGCGCTGCTTTTCTTCCTTGTCATAGCTCTCGGCATAGGTCCTCTCGTTTCTGTCTGCAGTTTGGCCCCTGCCCTTTCGATGCTTTTGCTTGGAAATGGCTGCACTTCGCGATCCACTGTCTACGTGGGGAGCCCGGCGGAGATGCCGGGTCGGTCTGGACGACGCGCCCTTGCCCCGTTGTGCTTGCCGCTGGGCCTTTCGTTCATGCAGGGGATACTACTGGCAATCGAAAGGGGGATCGAACATCCAAGTGAATGGTCTGCGGTTGTGGGTGCCACGACTCTGGCTGTGGTCATGGCTGTCCTGATGATTTACGGCCTTCTTCGGAGGCTGACGAATCGTCGACTTTGCAGCGTCCTGATTCCGAGTCTCATGATCTTGGCGTGTGTCGGATACTTTGCGCTTGGTTCAAACGGGGGCGCGGTTTCCACTTCTCTATGCTATAGCTACTGCCTTCTCTATCTGCCATATTGTTTTATGAAGCTGTCATCTTTCCATGACTGTCGCCCAAACATCCAGGTTATCCGCTGTCTGCTCCTTTCCCTCGCGTGGTTTTTAGGAAGCGCGGCGGGTCTGATCTTTCTAAACTCAGGCCTTTCCATACTCGGCTCGATCTGGTCTGGCTGTTGTTTGGTGTTTCTTGCTCTTGACGTAGTCGCATGGATAAAGCCATCCGACGTTCATGACGAGGGGGCTGGGCAGGTGCAGGGGGAGGGGGATGGCCCCGCCGCTGACAGGCTTACCCCTTCTTTCCCCGCTGCTGATTACATTGCTGATCTAGAGTCCAGCTGTGTTGCTTTCGGGGACAAGTATGGGCTCTCGCCGAGGGAGGTGGAGATACTGGCTTTGATTGCTCGCGGTAGAAGTGCGACGTCTATCGCGTCCGAGAAGGGTATTACCTATAACACGGTACGAAGTCATGTCGCTCATTTGTATGCAAAGACGGGCGCTCACAATCGAGAGGAGTTGATGGTTCTCATGGAACAGTCATTTGCGAGCGGAGACAAGGATGCGGCCATATAGGGTGCGACTCCAAGAGCCTCGGTTTGGCTGGAACGGTATCGTACGCTGCGCATGACTGGGGTTCGTAGTACCTACTGCAGGATGCGGAAATCTCCGTACGGGCTAACAATTCCTCGTAAGGTGCCCAGCGCAGGTGTCCTAATGCGACGGGCAGATGGCAGCGAACGAAGGGGGAGTTGTTATGTCTGCAAGTAGCGATGTTTCAAGAAGGCAGTTTGTGGGAGGCGCCGCTCTGGCGGGAGCGGCGATGGCAGCGCAGGCCTATGCCGAACCGGCCATGGCCGAGCAGGCTGCTGGTGAGGATCCGTGCGATATCTACCTGAGTTACGAAAATCCTGACGAGATAGGCATTGTCCACGAGGCCCAAGGTGAGGTTGACGCTGACTTCGTGGTTGTGGGATCGGGTATCGGTGGACTAACTGCCACCATGCTGGCGGCAGAGCTCGCCCCAGATGCGAAAATCATGCTCATCGAGAAGTGCGGCTTCACGGGTGGCAACGGCAACTATGCCGAGATTTGCGCGCCGGCTGCACCGCGCACCCCCGATGAAGCGGCCGCGTCTGCTATGGAAACGGTTGTGGCAAGCAACTACATGAAGGACTTCTATCTGCTGGAGAGCCTTGCTTACGAGGGAAATCTGTGCACTTCGTGGCTGCTGAACAAGCATGGCGTAGAGCTCGACGGGTCCCATTTCTATTACCAGAACTGGGAAGGCGCTACCACTATGGCGCAGCTTACGGAAGAGATCGAGACTTCCGAGGCTTACGGCAACGTCGAGATTATGCTCGATACCCGCGCCACGGCTCTTCTGATGGAAGATGAGTACACCTGCAAGGGAATACAGGTTCTTGCTGACGGGGTCTACACAAACATCAACGCCAAGGCGGTCTTCCTATGCACGGGTGGCATGGCGACCAACTTTGACCTGCTGAGGTTCTTTACCAATCAGGATATTGTTGAGAAGTCCTATGGTATGGGTGCGGGCCAAGACGGCGATGGCCATCTCATGGTCCAGCAGACTGCCCATGGCATGGTGAAGAGCGTCTATGCCACGTCTATGTTTAACAACGTCAAGGGTTTCGGCTTTAGCAGTCCCCTGGGGGTTGCCGCTGTTGTACAGCCCACTTGCCTGTTCGTCAATCAGTATGGCGAGCGGTTCTGCGACGAGGCGGCAGGCAACGTCTATCCGTTTATGCTTGCGGGCAAGGCCATCGAGACAAATGGTCGCTGCTATTCCATTATGGGCCAGAACCTTATCGAGCGCTTCGAGTCGCAAGGTTCTGATACCGAGTACTGGTTCTATTACCAGACGCCCACCGGCCTCCAGGAAGACCTCGAGACCTATGCAGACAACCCAGGCGTGTTCAAGGCCGAAACCCTGGAAGAACTGGCGGAGCTCATAGATGTGGATCCTGCGGCTCTGTGCGCTACGGTCGAGCAGTACGAGGCCGATGTGGCTGCGGGGGGAGGGGACACGGTAAAGGGCAAGGACGCCCAGTGGATGGTGACCCTGGGGTCTGGCCCCTACTATGCCTTTAGGATGAGCTCTGGCATCATACAGACGAACGGCGGTATTCGCGTCGACAAGTTCTGTCGTGTCTGCGATCCGTATTTCAAGCCGGTTACGGGGCTGTATGCCGGCGGCATTGCGATCTCCGGTCTCAATGTCGAGTACTACTCGACCGGAACCTCTCAGGCGGCCGGTTTGTGGAGCGGCACCGTGGTGGCGCGCGATGTTGCCAAGAACATCCTCGGGGTCGAGGTCCCCGAGGACTGGTATGGCGAGCAGTACACTGGCCCCTTCATGGATCGCGGAGCAACTGGCAAGTGCAAGCCTCTTACGGGAAACTAGGCTGTTGTGGGCAATAGCCGGCTAACGGCGCCCAATGGATGACACCGTGGATGTATTCCAGGATGGAACGGATGCGACGTGGCTCTCACTCAAGAGAGAAAAGCTTCTCCGTAGGCTCACGTGACGCAGATTCGGGCTAAATCGGCAGCCATCTCTTTCAGGGCCGCTCTTGAACGGATAAAGTTCAAGAGCGGCCCGCCGCTTCGGAGGTCGGTTTACGGTTCTCTTGCTCGTGGTTGTCTGGATGATTTGGTATGACTGCGGGACGAGGGGGCTACGTTGAGATGGATATCCAGCAGCTGCGATACTTTGTCTGTGCGGCTGAGCGCCGCAGCTTTCGTGAGGCTGCCGAAGCGCTCTATGTGTCGCGCTCGACACTGAGTAAATCCATAACGAGGCTCGAGGATGAGCTGGGCTACGCCCTGTTCAGGCGCAACCATGTGGGGGCGACACTGACCGAGCTCGGCGAGCGTTTCTATAACGAGGCCATGCCGTTAGTGGAGAACTATGATCGCGTAAGCAGAATGGCAAAGTCGGTGCTGGGCTCGAAATCCATCGTCGTTGCAATTCCCAACTCCTGGGCGGAGTTTTTCTCTGGTGCCATCGAGGCTTTTGAGCGATCCTGCCCAGAGTTGCGCGTATCTGTTGCGAGCGGGCCCGATGCCGAGTGCAATCAAAGGGCACGCCGTGGCGAGATCGATCTGCTTGTGACCCACCTGCCGTTTGACGGGGGCGTCGACGAGGGACTGCCCTTGGTCAGGGCGCCTCTGTATTATGCCATGAGCGAGAACAATCCCCTTGCCCGAAAAGACCTCGTCACTCTTGACGACCTAGTCGACCAGGATGTCATCTACTATCCGTGTGGGTACGAGAAGGTGTTCTGGGTTCCTCCGGCCAAGTCGCGCAGTCACTCGTTCGATAATGATATCCTGCACATCTATGCTCGGCTTTATCGCAACGAAGGTGTCATGCCAACTCCTTTGATCACGGCGCCCACTTGTTATCAGGGGGTCGTCTATCGCCGTTACGAGGGACCTTACGACACGGTTGTCATGAAGGGGCACGTTATTCCCCATCCGGGTCGATCCGCAGAGCGTGAGCGAGAGATCTTTGCCCTGCGGAACGCCATGGTCATATCGGGCAACAACCTGCTGCCTGACGAACCTGAGTAGCGCGCCTCCGCATGTCTTGACTGGCATGAGGATGGCGTTGGCCTGATGATAACTTTGCACTAGCGTGGTGTTTTTTGCGCTTTCCAAGATCTGCCCTGACCTCGTAATTTGGTAGATGACAGGTGGACGCAAGCCACCAAACCAATGCGAGGGAAAGGGGCCTTTCATGTCCAAGACCACCACTATGTCTCGCCGTGCCTTCGTTAAGGCCGCGGGTGCCACCACGGCCGCTGCCGCCACCGCGAGTGTTGCGGCTGGCACTGCTGTCGCTGACGAGGCCGCAGGTTCGGCGCCGCTTACCGCAGAGTCGTATTCTTCTCAGAAGTGGAGCTTCGAGATCGCGCCCGAGCCTATCACCGACATCGCAGAGCAGATCGACTGCGAGCTGGTTGTTGTGGGCGCCGGTACTGCTGGTCTCGCGGCTGCGTGCTCTGGCGCCCAGAGTGGCCTGAACACAATCCTGGTTTCTGCTTCGACCGGCCCGGTGTGTCGTGGTGGCTCTAACCACTGCACGTACTCCAAGGTCATGGAGCGCGAGAGCGTGGAGCCCTATGACGCGGAGAAGTTCTATCTCTCCGAGCTTGCTGCGAACTCGTTCCGCGTTGACCACCGCAAGTGGTTCAAGTTCTACAACAACAGCGAGGAGTCGATGAACTGGCTGCTCGACATGCTTGCCGAGGAGGGCTACGACGCCGTTCTCGAGATAACCAACGTCGATGATTTTGACTCGCCCACCAACAGCCCGGTTGCGTCGCACTCCTTTATCAGCGCTGACATGACGATGGCTGGCGTTGGCCAGCAGTTTGCCGTCGACACGCTGGCCAAGAACATCGAGACCGCCGGCGGGCAGATCTTCTATGAGAACATCGCTCGCCAGCTCGTGCGCGGCGGCGTCCCCAACGGCACCGAGGGGCGCGTGGAGGGCGTTATCTGCGAACGCGCTGACGGCACGTTCGCCCAGTACAACGCAAGCAAGGGCGTGGTGCTGGCTACTGGCGACTTCAGCCGCGACAAGGACATGATGACCAAGTATTGCCCGTGGGTCATCGACTTGATCGACTGGGAGCAGGCCGCCACCTACGACTACAACTTTGGCCTGCAGCCCAACGATCCGTGGGGCCTGTTCCATGGAGACGGTCACAAGATGGGCCTGTGGGTTGGCGCGGCCTGGCAGAAGGTCTTCCCGTGTGCCCCGATGATCCAGGGCAGCTGGGTTGCTTCGAGCCAGCCGTATGGTTCGCACCGTGGTCTGCTCGTCAACCACAAGGGAGAGCGCTTCTGCAACGAGGACATGGGTGGCGCCGGCGAGGCAATGCAGGCTATACAGCTGCCCAACCACTGTGCCTATGCCATCTGGGGCACCAACTACGCCGAGGATGCGGCGCCGTGGTATCAGTTTGGTCAGGCTGATGGCGATGACCCCATTCCGGTTGAGACCATCATCCAGGGCTGGGAGGATAACGTGGCGGCTGGTGCTTATGTAAAGGCCGACACTCTCGAGGAGGTCGCCGAGCAGCTTGGTCTGCCCGTTGAGACCACCATGGCGACGATTGAGCGCTACAACGAGTTGGCTGCTGCCGGCAAGGACGAGGACTTCCTCAAGAAGGCCAAGTACCTGCAGGGCATTACTGACGGTCCGTTCTACGGCGCCTCGACCGGCGCACCGGTGTTCTATACGGTTATGGGTGGCCTGCGCACCAATGAAAACATGCAGGTCTGCACCGAGGACGACGAGCCCATTCCCGGCCTGTACAACGTGGGTACCATGGCGGGTGACATGTTTGCGAACATTTACAACTTCCGCATGCAGGGCCACAACTATGGCCAGTGCCTGTGCTTTGGCTATCTGACTGGCAAGTACATCGCCGAGAACGAGTAGTGCGGAGCTCGCCAAGATCCGGGGTGTCGATGTGTAATTAGTCGGTGCCGCGTAGGAGTCTGCAATAACATCTTGGCATGATCACCAGAGGGCCGCCTCACGAGCATGCTCGTGAGGCGGCCCTCTGGTGATCATGCCAAGATGTTATTGCAGACTCCTACGCGGCACCGACTAATTACACATCGACACCCCGGATCTTGGCGAGCTCCGCACTACTCGTTCTCGGCGATGTACTTGCCAGTCAGATAGCCAAAGCACAGGCACTGGCCATAGTTGTGGCCCTGCATGCGGAAGTTGTAAATGTTCGCAAACATGTCACCCGCCATGGTACCCACGTTGTACAGGCCGGGAATGGGCTCGTCGTCCTCGGTGCAGACCTGCATGTTTTCATTGGTGCGCAGGCCACCCATAACCGTATAGAACACCGGTGCGCCGGTCGAGGCGCCGTAGAACGGACCGTCAGTAATGCCCTGCAGGTACTTGGCCTTCTTGAGGAAGTCCTCGTCCTTGCCGGCAGCAGCCAACTCGTTGTAGCGCTCAATCGTCGCCATGGTGGTCTCAACGGGCAGACCAAGCTGCTCGGCGACCTCCTCGAGAGTGTCGGCCTTTACATAAGCACCAGCCGCCACGTTATCCTCCCAGCCCTGGATGATGGTCTCAACCGGAATGGGGTCATCGCCATCAGCCTGACCAAACTGATACCACGGCGCCGCATCCTCGGCGTAGTTGGTGCCCCAGATGGCATAGGCACAGTGGTTGGGCAGCTGTATAGCCTGCATTGCCTCGCCGGCGCCACCCATGTCCTCGTTGCAGAAGCGCTCTCCCTTGTGGTTGACGAGCAGACCACGGTGCGAACCATACGGCTGGCTCGAAGCAACCCAGCTGCCCTGGATCATCGGGGCACACGGGAAGACCTTCTGCCAGGCCGCGCCAACCCACAGGCCCATCTTGTGACCGTCTCCATGGAACAGGCCCCACGGATCGTTGGGCTGCAGGCCAAAGTTGTAGTCGTAGGTGGCGGCCTGCTCCCAGTCGATCAAGTCGATGACCCACGGGCAATACTTGGTCATCATGTCCTTGTCGCGGCTGAAGTCGCCAGTAGCCAGCACCACGCCCTTGCTTGCGTTGTACTGGGCGAACGTGCCGTCAGCGCGTTCGCAGATAACGCCCTCCACGCGCCCCTCGGTGCCGTTGGGGACGCCGCCGCGCACGAGCTGGCGAGCGATGTTCTCATAGAAGATCTGCCCGCCGGCGGTCTCGATGTTCTTGGCCAGCGTGTCGACGGCAAACTGCTGGCCAACGCCAGCCATCGTCATGTCAGCGCTGATAAAGGAGTGCGACGCAACCGGGCTGTTGGTGGGCGAGTCAAAATCATCGACGTTGGTTATCTCGAGAACGGCGTCGTAGCCCTCCTCGGCAAGCATGTCGAGCAGCCAGTTCATCGACTCCTCGCTGTTGTTGTAGAACTTGAACCACTTGCGGTGGTCAACGCGGAACGAGTTCGCAGCAAGCTCGGAGAGATAGAACTTCTCCGCGTCATAGGGCTCCACGCTCTCGCGCTCCATGACCTTGGAGTACGTGCAGTGGTTAGAGCCACCACGACACACCGGGCCGGTCGAAGCAGAAACCAGGATTGTGTTCAGGCCACTCTGGGCGCCAGAGCACGCAGCCGCGAGACCAGCAGTACCGGCGCCCACAACAACCAGCTCGCAGTCGATCTGCTCTGCGATGTCGGTGATAGGCTCGGGCGCGATCTCGAAGCTCCACTTCTGAGAAGAATACGACTCTGCGGTAAGCGGCGCCGAACCTGCGGCCTCGTCAGCGACAGCAGTGCCAGCCGCAACACTCGCGGTGGCGGCAGCGGCCGTGGTGGCACCCGCGGCCTTAACGAAGGCACGGCGAGACATAGTGGTGGTCTTGGACATGAAAGGCCCCTTTCCCTCGCATTGGTTTGGTGGCTTGCGTCCACCTGTCATCTACCAAATTACGAGGTCAGGGCAGATCTTGGAAAGCGCAAAAAACACCACGCTAGTGCAAAGTTATCATCAGGCCAACGCCATCCTCATGCCAGTCAAGACATGCGGAGGCGCGCTACTCAGGTTCGTCAGGCAGCAGGTTGTTGCCCGATATGACCATGGCGTTCCGCAGGGCAAAGATCTCTCGCTCACGCTCTGCGGATCGACCCGGATGGGGAATAACGTGCCCCTTCATGACAACCGTGTCGTAAGGTCCCTCGTAACGGCGATAGACGACCCCCTGATAACAAGTGGGCGCCGTGATCAAAGGAGTTGGCATGACACCTTCGTTGCGATAAAGCCGAGCATAGATGTGCAGGATATCATTATCGAACGAGTGACTGCGCGACTTGGCCGGAGGAACCCAGAACACCTTCTCGTACCCACACGGATAGTAGATGACATCCTGGTCGACTAGGTCGTCAAGAGTGACGAGGTCTTTTCGGGCAAGGGGATTGTTCTCGCTCATGGCATAATACAGAGGCGCCCTGACCAAGGGCAGTCCCTCGTCGACGCCCCCGTCAAACGGCAGGTGGGTCACAAGCAGATCGATCTCGCCACGGCGTGCCCTTTGATTGCACTCGGCATCGGGCCCGCTCGCAACAGATACGCGCAACTCTGGGCAGGATCGCTCAAAAGCCTCGATGGCACCAGAGAAAAACTCCGCCCAGGAGTTGGGAATTGCAACGACGATGGATTTCGAGCCCAGCACCGACTTTGCCATTCTGCTTACGCGATCATAGTTCTCCACTAACGGCATGGCCTCGTTATAGAAACGCTCGCCGAGCTCGGTCAGTGTCGCCCCCACATGGTTGCGCCTGAACAGGGCGTAGCCCAGCTCATCCTCGAGCCTCGTTATGGATTTACTCAGTGTCGAGCGCGACACATAGAGCGCTTCGGCAGCCTCACGAAAGCTGCGGCGCTCAGCCGCACAGACAAAGTATCGCAGCTGCTGGATATCCATCTCAACGTAGCCCCCTCGTCCCGCAGTCATACCAAATCATCCAGACAACCACGAGCAAGAGAACCGTAAACCGACCTCCGAAGCGGCGGGCCGCTCTTGAACTTTATCCGTTCAAGAGCGGCCCTGAAAGAGATGGCTGCCGATTTAGCCCGAATCTGCGTCACGTGAGCCTACGGAGAAGCTTTTCTCTCTTGAGTGAGAGCCACGTCGCATCCGTTCCATCCTGGAATACATCCACGGTGTCATCCATTGGGCGCCGTTAGCCGGCTATTGCCCACAACAGCCTAGTTTCCCGTAAGAGGCTTGCACTTGCCAGTTGCTCCGCGATCCATGAAGGGGCCAGTGTACTGCTCGCCATACCAGTCCTCGGGGACCTCGACCCCGAGGATGTTCTTGGCAACATCGCGCGCCACCACGGTGCCGCTCCACAAACCGGCCGCCTGAGAGGTTCCGGTCGAGTAGTACTCGACATTGAGACCGGAGATCGCAATGCCGCCGGCATACAGCCCCGTAACCGGCTTGAAATACGGATCGCAGACACGACAGAACTTGTCGACGCGAATACCGCCGTTCGTCTGTATGATGCCAGAGCTCATCCTAAAGGCATAGTAGGGGCCAGACCCCAGGGTCACCATCCACTGGGCGTCCTTGCCCTTTACCGTGTCCCCTCCCCCCGCAGCCACATCGGCCTCGTACTGCTCGACCGTAGCGCACAGAGCCGCAGGATCCACATCTATGAGCTCCGCCAGTTCTTCCAGGGTTTCGGCCTTGAACACGCCTGGGTTGTCTGCATAGGTCTCGAGGTCTTCCTGGAGGCCGGTGGGCGTCTGGTAATAGAACCAGTACTCGGTATCAGAACCTTGCGACTCGAAGCGCTCGATAAGGTTCTGGCCCATAATGGAATAGCAGCGACCATTTGTCTCGATGGCCTTGCCCGCAAGCATAAACGGATAGACGTTGCCTGCCGCCTCGTCGCAGAACCGCTCGCCATACTGATTGACGAACAGGCAAGTGGGCTGTACAACAGCGGCAACCCCCAGGGGACTGCTAAAGCCGAAACCCTTGACGTTGTTAAACATAGACGTGGCATAGACGCTCTTCACCATGCCATGGGCAGTCTGCTGGACCATGAGATGGCCATCGCCGTCTTGGCCCGCACCCATACCATAGGACTTCTCAACAATATCCTGATTGGTAAAGAACCTCAGCAGGTCAAAGTTGGTCGCCATGCCACCCGTGCATAGGAAGACCGCCTTGGCGTTGATGTTTGTGTAGACCCCGTCAGCAAGAACCTGTATTCCCTTGCAGGTGTACTCATCTTCCATCAGAAGAGCCGTGGCGCGGGTATCGAGCATAATCTCGACGTTGCCGTAAGCCTCGGAAGTCTCGATCTCTTCCGTAAGCTGCGCCATAGTGGTAGCGCCTTCCCAGTTCTGGTAATAGAAATGGGACCCGTCGAGCTCTACGCCATGCTTGTTCAGCAGCCACGAAGTGCACAGATTTCCCTCGTAAGCAAGGCTCTCCAGCAGATAGAAGTCCTTCATGTAGTTGCTTGCCACAACCGTTTCCATAGCAGACGCGGCCGCTTCATCGGGGGTGCGCGGTGCAGCCGGCGCGCAAATCTCGGCATAGTTGCCGTTGCCACCCGTGAAGCCGCACTTCTCGATGAGCATGATTTTCGCATCTGGGGCGAGCTCTGCCGCCAGCATGGTGGCAGTTAGTCCACCGATACCCGATCCCACAACCACGAAGTCAGCGTCAACCTCACCTTGGGCCTCGTGGACAATGCCTATCTCGTCAGGATTTTCGTAACTCAGGTAGATATCGCACGGATCCTCACCAGCAGCCTGCTCGGCCATGGCCGGTTCGGCATAGGCCTGCGCTGCCATCGCCGCTCCCGCCAGAGCGGCGCCTCCCACAAACTGCCTTCTTGAAACATCGCTACTTGCAGACATAACAACTCCCCCTTCGTTCGCTGCCATCTGCCCGTCGCATTAGGACACCTGCGCTGGGCACCTTACGAGGAATTGTTAGCCCGTACGGAGATTTCCGCATCCTGCAGTAGGTACTACGAACCCCAGTCATGCGCAGCGTACGATACCGTTCCAGCCAAACCGAGGCTCTTGGAGTCGCACCCTATATGGCCGCATCCTTGTCTCCGCTCGCAAATGACTGTTCCATGAGAACCATCAACTCCTCTCGATTGTGAGCGCCCGTCTTTGCATACAAATGAGCGACATGACTTCGTACCGTGTTATAGGTAATACCCTTCTCGGACGCGATAGACGTCGCACTTCTACCGCGAGCAATCAAAGCCAGTATCTCCACCTCCCTCGGCGAGAGCCCATACTTGTCCCCGAAAGCAACACAGCTGGACTCTAGATCAGCAATGTAATCAGCAGCGGGGAAAGAAGGGGTAAGCCTGTCAGCGGCGGGGCCATCCCCCTCCCCCTGCACCTGCCCAGCCCCCTCGTCATGAACGTCGGATGGCTTTATCCATGCGACTACGTCAAGAGCAAGAAACACCAAACAACAGCCAGACCAGATCGAGCCGAGTATGGAAAGGCCTGAGTTTAGAAAGATCAGACCCGCCGCGCTTCCTAAAAACCACGCGAGGGAAAGGAGCAGACAGCGGATAACCTGGATGTTTGGGCGACAGTCATGGAAAGATGACAGCTTCATAAAACAATATGGCAGATAGAGAAGGCAGTAGCTATAGCATAGAGAAGTGGAAACCGCGCCCCCGTTTGAACCAAGCGCAAAGTATCCGACACACGCCAAGATCATGAGACTCGGAATCAGGACGCTGCAAAGTCGACGATTCGTCAGCCTCCGAAGAAGGCCGTAAATCATCAGGACAGCCATGACCACAGCCAGAGTCGTGGCACCCACAACCGCAGACCATTCACTTGGATGTTCGATCCCCCTTTCGATTGCCAGTAGTATCCCCTGCATGAACGAAAGGCCCAGCGGCAAGCACAACGGGGCAAGGGCGCGTCGTCCAGACCGACCCGGCATCTCCGCCGGGCTCCCCACGTAGACAGTGGATCGCGAAGTGCAGCCATTTCCAAGCAAAAGCATCGAAAGGGCAGGGGCCAAACTGCAGACAGAAACGAGAGGACCTATGCCGAGAGCTATGACAAGGAAGAAAAGCAGCGCGGCGACAACCAGTGCCGCCAGACAGACCAGTTCTCGCTGACCAGCAGTGCGAAGAGAGTGCAAGACCTCGAGAATTGCCAACGTTGACAACGCTAGCCCTATTCCAGAAAACACATCGCCAAACACCATCAAAATAAAGTTAGACTCAAAAGCATTGACGGTCAGGGAGACCAAAGCAACACCAAGAGAAGCCGTGGCACCAGCAACAGCCCGCAGATAATGCAATGGCCCCCGAACGCCAAACACGCCCAAGACCGCGCAGCAGAATGCCGCCGCACCCATGGTGATCACCCAGCCCGACAGGTTGATCACCCCGAAATAAATGATCTGGTGGCTCGATGCCCCCACCATAACCCACAGCACGGTTAAAGCGACGCCGAACATCGGACCAGCAAAATCAGCGTATTGACGCTCCTCACTCTGCTCCCCCACAGACCCCCACCCCCGTGCAACAGCTCTTTCCATAAACAAAGTGCCACAACCATTGCAGGATTATACCGGTGGGGAATCCACTTAGACAGAATCGTGACTTATACGAAGTGCCGATGATTCGACGCCGGACAAAATGCCAACGAACCGGACAACACGATATAGAGATGTTCGATTGATAACCCGCCCACCCGCCAGGCCTCATGCAACGTCTTGCCCTACTCCCCCCGCCGCCCGCACTCCCACCATCTCGTACAGCTCATCGCGGCTATGCACGTCCAGCTTCTCGTAAATGTGACGCACGTGCGCCTTGAACGTGCCTGGCGCTATCACCAGGTTGCGCATGATGTCCTTGGACGACTTGCCGCGCGCAAGCTCGCGCAGCACCTCCTCCTCGCGCGGGGTGAGGTGCCTGCTCGCCGCCAGCTCGGCACAGCGCGCGAGCACGTCGGCCTCGCGGCTGTCCTCGGCCGCCAAAGATCCCGCCTCGAGTACCCTCATGCCCCAGCGTTCCACGAGGTCACGCTGCGAGAAGAGCAGGAAGAACAGCACGAGCATCGCCGCGCACACCACCACCGAGACGACGACGCCCTCCGTCTGAACCCCGACCACCCCGTCGAGCCAGCCCGGCAGCCAGCCTCCCAGCATGACGAACGCCTGCGTCGCGGCGCGCGTCGCCACCAGCGGGACGATGGCCATGCCAGTACGCTTGCTCATATCGTAGATGAGGACACCCGTGATCAGCGTCATGAGCGTGAAGCCCATCGAGACAAGATACGAAGAAACGGCCTGTCCCAGCACGTCCTCGACCGGCAGCAGCAGGACCCCGCAGAGCATGAGGGGCAGCGGCGCGCGGCACAGCCGGGCAACGTCGAACCTATGGGGAAAGAAGTACGCAACAAAGAAGATCGCACCGGCGACCAGGGCGGTCGAGATCGAGGAGTGCCGGCCCGCGCCGGCGGCCAGTGTCTCAGAGCGCAGGCCGTAGACCAGCGAGAACAGGGCGAGCAGGGCAAAGAGCTTCCAAGGCAGCGCGCAGCGGGGGTAGCCGGCCTTTTGCCTATCGGCCGGCGCAAGGCTCCCCCAGGCGCCGTGGATCAGAGCAATGGAAATGACGGGCAGAAGCAGCACCAGCGCCCCCATCTGCACCGCAGGCACCCACCTGAGAAAGAAGATGAGGACGGACCCAAACAGACTGCTACCCGAGAGGTACAACGTGATCCTCAGCAAGCTCGTGCCCGCAAGCGCCTCGGCATTGAGAAGCGAGCAGCTGAGAAACGCCGCGCCACCCACAAAGGCGGCCACCACGGACAGCGCGTCCCGCGCGGAACCGGGGATCATCGGCGAGGGCGCGAGCACGAAGGCGGCCGAGGCAGCTAGCATGCCAGCAAGCGTCACCAAAAACGCCCAGGGGCGTCCAGCGTGCGGGACAATCCTGCGTGCGAAGGTTGCGGCCAGCAAGCTCGCCAGAACATACGCCACGTCAAAGACGCCGTGCGGCAGGGCGGTAAACGGAGCGCCCGCCCCTGGCAGCACGAACACGAGCGACACCCAGGCGCGAGCAAACGCCATGCCAAAGAAGGCAAGCGAGAAGGGCCCCCGGGGCAGGTGGCGCTGTTCGTGCGATTCGCTCATGGGCATGCCACCTTTCGTTGGGTCGAGGCCATGCGTCCATGGTATCCCAACTTGGCGGTGACTTGGCGGAAAAGTAAGGGGGAGGCGCCGGGCACGGCCCGAAGGCCACGCCAGCGCCTCCCCCGACGACCCATCGTCCTACTGGATCGCTACAGGCTCGCCACGTGGCGGCCGGTCACGTATCCGCTCGTGATGGCGCGCCCCACCGAAAGGCCCTCGATGTCCATGGGGTAGTCAACGCCGCCGTAGAACTGGCCCGAGGCGTTGCCCACGGCGAAGAAGCCGGGGATGGGGTTATTGTTAACGTCGAGACACTGCGAGTTACCGTCGACCTTCAGGCCGCCCAGGATGGCCGGCAGGAAGTTGGCGCCGCGAGGCACGGCGAAGTACGGGCCCTGCTCGATGGCCACCATATAGTCGGCGCGCTTACCGAAGTCGGTGTCACCACCCGTCGTGCAGACCTCGTTGTAGTGGTTGATGGAGTCGACGATGACCTGCTCGTCGATGGGCTCGATCCCCCACTCCTCCTGCTCCATGTAGGCGTTGATGTTGGCGGCCAGCTCCTCGAACGTCTCGCCCGAGATGAACTCGCTCTCGTCAGGCATGGGGCGGGTGCCCACGGTAAGCTGCACCTCGTTGGGGTATTTCTCGACCCAGCCCTGAGCGATCTCGAGCCAGTTGGAGGGCATGATGGTGAAGAACTTGGCGGCCATGGGGTTTGCGTAGTCGTACTCGGCCATGTAGTCGCGCACCAGGTTGTTGAGGTAGGCGAAGCTCAGCGTCTCGTTCATGAAGCGCTCGCCATGAATGTTGAGGTTGAGGAACGGCACCTGCAGGCGGGTGAGGGCGCCACCGCCGTGGATCATCTTGCTGTGGGTGGTCGGCACCATCTGGGCGCCCGCCCAGATGCCGGCGCGCAGGCCGCTACCGTCACGCACCAGGGTGCCGCGGGTGAAGCCCTTGGTGTCGGGGGCGTAGTAGTCGAGCATCTCCTCGTTGGCGGAGTAGTCTCCCGTGGCCAGGATCGCGCCCTTGGTGGCGGTGAACAAGACGTTGGCGCCGTCGGCGTTAGTGCAGATCACGCCAGTCACCGAGCCGTCCTCGGCAGTCTGGATCTGCACGGCGGGGTGGTTATAGAAGAACTCGACGCCCGCAGCAGCCAGCTGCTCGGCGATGACCTGGCAGCAGGCGTTGTGTGCGCCCTCCACGTGGTTGTAGGTGTTGGCGTGCGTGTAATACGTGTAGCCGTTGTACTCGCGCTCGGCATCGAAGGGCTTGGACTCGATGCCGTCGGCAGCACAGGCGTCGGCCCACCAGCGCAGGGCCTCCAGGGAGTTGTTTGCCCAAGACACGATGAGGTCACGGTTGGAGCGATAGGCGTTCTTCTCCATGAGGAACTGCACGCAGGCTGCCACGCCGGCCTCGTCTGTCTTCTCGATGTCAACCGAAGCACCCATGTTACCCGAGGACAGCGGGGTGTCGATGTTCTGGACAACGGCAACCTTCGCGCCAGCCTCGACGGCGGTGTGCGCGGCGGCAAGGCCGGCCTCACCGGCACCCACGACCACGATCTCATACTCGTGTGTCTCGGCGAACTCAGTGATGGGCGCGGGCTTCACCAGGAAGCCAGGGATGGTGGGGTCGGCCGCGGCCTCCTCGGCGGAGACGGCGTGCGTGAGAGGCGAGGTGGCGGCGACCGCGGTCACGGCAGCGCCGGCGGTGATCCCGGCGGCCACGAAGTTGCGGCGGGTCATGGAGGGAGCGGGCATGGGGACTTCCTTTCTCTTTCGTCAGATCCATTCCACCGCGGCGAAATGCTGCGGTGAACGCACCAGCAAGCGAGCGTGACGCACCGACACCGCTCTCGCTTGCCGCGAACGATCCCCATGATGCCGAAACACCCACGCGCCGGCATCGACCCGACGTGCCTATCCCCCTAGACCCCCTATCATCCCCTTGTCGTCTTCGCAGGTAGATGCGCTATTCAACCCCCACCGCTCCCGCATCGCGTCACCATGTCGCGATTTCGCACGGGACACGGCTCCGGACGCTCCCGTCCCACACTTAAACCGCGCGTCTTTCAGCATCCAGCCACTCAGGCGCCCTGATCGCCACTCAGCGCACCGCACGCTGGTAGACAAGGCCCAGAAAACAGACAACGTCGCTTTGCCGATCGTAGTCATACAGCACGTCATAGCCCGCCGCGTTGACCTTGAGGCAATCTGGCCCGAAAGCGGCCCGTAAGGAAGGCTCGACAAGCACCGACCCAACCCTCAGGAACGACGAGACGAGGCCGACCTTCTCCCGCAACAGCCATCGAACCAGCATCGCTGGATACACAGCAAGCCCGGCTGCTCACTCATACAGCCGGGCTTGCTTTACGCATCAATCTATCTATTCAAGGAGCTCAGGCCGCGTCAGCCACTACTGTCAGCACGGCCTATGCACGTCGACCCTTACTTCCCCACGTTCTCGCGGGCCTGCTCCTCGGCCGAGCCGGCCTCGGCCTGCTCGGCGGCAGCCGCGGCGGCCTCGGCAGCGGCGGCGCTGATGGCGGCCGCAGCCTCGTTGTTGGCGGCCATCACGTCGGCGGCCGGGGTCACCGTGCCACCAAGGGCGGCGGTGGCGGCGTTGGTGCCGGCGATGCGGCCCATGACCGTGTAGCCGCTCATGACGCACCAGTAGTCGCCCTCCATGATGCCGCCGGCGGCACCGGGCACGGCCCACAGGCCGGCGATCGGCAGGTCGTCCATGCCGATGACCTGGGAGTTCACGTCAATCTTGATGCCGCCGAACGTAGCCATGACGCCAGCCACCACGGGGATGCAGTAGAACGGCGGGGTGGTGAGCGGGTAGCCCGAGCTCACCGGGAACTCCAGGTCACCGGTGGTATCGTTGGCCACGGCGTCGTTCCACTCGTTGACCGTCTTGAGGAAGCCGTTGGCGTTGAACTTGTCGCCGCTCACGGTCTCGCTCACGACCTTGTCGGCCAGCTCCTCGAGGGTGTCGGCCTGGACCACGGTGGCACCGTGTTCCTGCAGCCACGCCAGGCGGTCGCCGCCCACGATGGCGGCGTTGCAGTAGGCGGTCTCGACCATGACCTGATGCGCCGCTTCGTCAAAGAACAGGTAGGCGCGACCCATGTACTGCTGCATGATCTCCTGGTTTACCAGCGAGGAGGTCAGGCCCTCGTTCACGAAGCGCTTGCCGTCACAGTTGGTGTAGATGCCCAGCGTCTGGATGGCGTGAACCGTGGCGCCGTAGTAGGCCAGATGCACGTCATCGACGTTCTCGACGGCCTCGTAGGCCTCGGGCGTGTCATAGAGGCAGTAGCTGCTCTGGGGCCAGGGCTGGGGATGGCCGTAGTACGCGCCGAAGGCCTTGGACAGCTTGGCGCCCACGTTCTGCGCCATGATGATGCCCGAGCCGTCGAGGTAGGGCACGCACTGGGCCTGCGACACGTCAGCCCAGCGGCCGAGGTAGCGCACCATCATCTCCTTGTTGCACTGGAAGCCGCCCGTGGCGATGATGACCTGCTTGGCGGAGATGATGATCTTGGCGCCCGACGCGTCGGTGCACTTGATGCCGCAGGGCTTGCCGACCTCGTCCAGCACGACCTCGGTGGCCTTGGTGGAGAGCAGCGTGGTGCCGCCCTTGTCGTTGAAGATCTGGCCGAACTGCTGCAGGTACTCGTCGGTATAGGACTTGGAGCCCTGCTCCTCGGGACGACGGCCGCCCATCCACAGATACGAGCTGCCCGGAGCGAGCTCCTCGACGGTCAGGCCCAGCTCGCCGACCCAGGCGGCAGTCTCCTCCCAGTTCACGCACACGGCCTTGCCCAGATCGGGGTCGGACAGCGGCACCTTGGCGTAGACGTCGTCCCAGTTGACGCCGAAGCGCGGGCCGAAGGCGCCGGCGGCAAAGCGGCTCGTACCGCCAACGTGGCCGGAGGCCTCGACGAGGATGGTGCTGGCGCCAGCCTCGACCGACGCGACGGCAGCCGCCAGGCCGCCGATACCGGCACCGGCGACCACGACGTCGCACTCGTAGTCGGCAGCGGGGGCGGTGGCCTCCTCGGCACGGGCCTGCGAAGCGACGGCGCCCGCAACCGCGGCGGCACCGGCAACGCCGGCGGCGCCTGCGATAAAGTTCCTACGTGAAGCAACCATGTCGGTCATTTCGTTCCCCTTTTCTCTGATACTCGGCAGTCCTCTGATACCTGACGGCTCGTCTCACATGCTTATCCCGAACGGACGCGATGCGTCCCGCCGGGCATCTCGCACGTCTCCCCCACCATACCGATCGAGAGCACGTCGCGCGACACAAGGAGCTTGTGAGTGAGATTTTGCTTGACCTCGTTTCACAAATCCGCCGCTCAATGCTAATGTTTTCGACAGCACGTTTTTGCCGTTTGCCACGCCTCACCAGTTTCTTGTGATGCCGGCGGAGCAACCCAACAACCATCGGGCGGCAGCGAGCGTGCGAAAATCGGCCAGCCAGCCATGCAGGGCATGACCCGGGGAGGAGAGAGCGCGTTGGAAAAGACGGACGCAGGCCCCCTGATCGCAAGGACGTCGGCCAGCCCGGCAGCAAATGGCGAAACCACGCCCGCCTCTGAGAGCAAGCGCGACATGGACCTGGCCATGCTCGCCGGTTTTGCGCTGTTCCAGGCGTGGGTCACGCTGTGCTTCTTCACCCCGCAGCTGTTTCCCGCCCAGCAGACGAGCATGTGGCACATCTACGAGGTTTCGCTCGCCGTGTCGGCGCTCGCGCTCATACCCTGCGCCGTCCTCCACGCCAAGGCGGCACCGATCCTGCGCGGCAGGCCCGCGCGCTGGCTCCTTGCCGCCTGCGCCGCCGCTGGCACCGCCCTCATTCCCTGCTCTCTGTTCGCCACGGGGCTTACGGCCGCCGCGCTCGCAACCATCGCGGCGCTGCTCACCGGCATGGCGAGCGGCTTGCTCAACCTCGCCTGGTGCCAGGAATTCGCCGAGCGGGGCTCCGCGACCGACTTCGTCCTGAGCGTGGTGGTCTCGAGCATCATCATCTACGTCCTCACGAACCTCGCCTACTCCCCTTCCGTCTCGCCCTGGATCATGCTGGTCGTCTCCGTGGTGGTGCCCATCGCCAGCTGCATCCTCCTCACGCGCCAGCGACCGGCCACGTCGGGCTTTGGCCAGCTGCCCATCCCGGTTGACGTCAGGAGCCGGCGCAGCTTCATCGTGCGCCTGTGCGTGGGCATCTTCGTCATCAGCTTCGCCGACGAGTTCATGCGCAACTTCTATCTCAACGACACCGACCTGGCGTTTTACTCAAGCCAGGTCAACCTCGTGCTGTTGGTGCTCAAGATCATCGTCTCCGCGCTGGTGGTGACGTCGATCCGCGGCAAGAGACGCGAGGACTTCTCATTTCTCTACCGCGCCTCGTTTCTGCTGGCGCTGGTGTCTGCCCTGTTCTTGCCCTACGCGCAGGAGTCCGCCAACATCGCGTACGGGATCACCAACTGCGGGGCGTTTCTCTTCAAGCTCACCGTGCTGCTCGTGTCGCTTGAGCTGTGCGCCCGCCACGAGATATCGGCGGTGCTCGTTTTTGCCATCGTGCGCGCGGTGTGGTCGCTCGACCTGCTGCTGGGATCGGTCCTCTACACCGCAAACGCACCGCAGTTCGCGGCCGGGGCGGACGTAGGGCCGCTCGCCGTCGCGCTGGCGATCCTCGTGGCCATCGCCTACCTGTTCGTGTTCACGCCCGGAACCAGCAACGGCTCGTTTGGGGGAGTGAGCCTCTCGTCGCTTCTGCGCAGGGGGACAAGCCAGCCCGAGGCCGCCGGGGATGCGCCCGGCCCTGCACCGGGCAGTGGCACCGCGCCAGGGCCCGACCTCGACGAGGTATGCGACGAGCTGGCGCGGCGTCATAGCCTCTCCGGCCGCGAGACCGACGTGTTGCGCCTGCTCGCACGAGGCCGCACCACCACGCGCATCGAGGCCGAGCTGGGCATCTCGACCAACACGGTGAACACCCACGTGCGCCACGTGTTCCAGAAGCTCGACGTCCACTCGCGCCAGGAGCTGCTCGACGCGGTGGAGGCTCAGGCGGAGCTGGCGGCCATGGGCGAAGGCAACCCTGATCAGCGGCGGGGTCCCGAGCAGGATGCGGAGCTCGCCGAGGAACAGGTGGCGCGCTGATGTGCCGGCGCGTCATCCCCATCGCCCATGCCGACCTGGAGCGCGCCATCGAGACCGTCCGCGCCGAGGCCGCCGCGACGGGACACCCTGGCGGATGCGTCGCGCTTGCCAAGGAGCTGGGAAAGCAGGTCGCCCGACCCGAGACTCAGGCAACGCGACGCGACGGGCGCGACAGCGACGCGGCCGAGGAACGACAACGTAACGAGCATGACAATGCCGTAGCCGAAGCATGGCCCGGATCGGAGATGAGCGTGCTGCTCGTTCGAGACGGTCATCTCGCCCTCGAGAGGATGACCTGGGGATTTGCCGCGCCGTGGAGCGTGCAGGACCATGGCAGTGAGCGTTCCGAAGACAGCCGGCCCGACGGCAAAGCGCGCAAGCCCAAGCTCATTTACAACACGCGCATCGAAAGTGCCCTGGAGCAGCTGGACAGGATGGCACACGGGTTCGCGGGAGGCATGTGGGGCAAATCGCTGGCCACGCGCAGGTGCGTCGTGCCCACGTTCGGCTTCTACGAGCCGCACCGGACGCTGCGCGTCACCAGCCCAAAGACCGGCAGGCCCATCGCCCAGCGGGTGCGCTTTGGCTTGTCCGGCGAGGACGTCACCTTTATGGCCGGAATCTATCAGGACGGGCGCTTCTCCATCGTCACCACCGCCCCGAACGGACAGATGAGCCCCGTGCACGACCGCATGCCCCTGGTCCTGACGCCCCGCGAGGTCAGCATCTGGCTGGGCCTGCGCTTCGCGAGCCTAGCGGATCGGAGCGCGACCGGGCTTGACGTCGCGCCGGAGTAGAGCAGAACACAAAAACAAGCTCAGAAAGAGAGCTTGGCGTACATCCTCCCCGTGCCCGGCATGTCGCGGAACCCATGCCGGCGATAGAACGAGCGCGACGTCTCATCCACCGGATCGACAACAAGAGCTCGTGCCCCCACTATCCCCGCAACGGAGGCGGCGCGATGCCCGGCGTCGAGCAGCAAGTCATGACCAAGGCCCATGCCTTGATAACGCCTGTCAACTCCCAGCATGCCAAGCAGGATTACCGGGACGACCTCCGGGGCATTCCGCGATATCCATCCCGAAGTGCTGTCACGCACTATCGAATGAGAGCTTAGCGAATAGAACCCAGCAAGCCGTTCGCCGTCTTCTTCGCAAAAGCTCGCATACACAACCGCCGTGCCAAGTCTGCGCGCGTTGCGGGCATGCCTGGCAAGCCAGTCATCGACTATCCCAACACCACAGGAGAATCCTTCGAGATCATCCGCCTCAGACAGCGGCCGAGGGCGCGAAAAACTCAACGTTCCCATCGAGTCTTCTCCCCCATAAACCTCGCGAAATCAGGAGAAGTCGGTTCGTCAAGCAGTCGAGCGAACTCATCAAAAGCTTCCTGAGCCAACCTCGTGACCTTCTGTTGTGCAATGACATCACGCGAGGACTCCATAAGCCGATCCATCGACCACTGCGAGACGCTCATTCCACTTATCTGCGCCGCAGTCTCGATCTGGCGCTTTTGCTCCTCGGTCATTCTCAGGTCAATGCGACTCGCCTTTTTCTCCAGCACGGCCGTTGTCATATGTTCTCCAGGCTATAGCATGTACGGTAATTCACCGTACATGCTATCACACAGGCGGCAACGGAGCAATGGAAGCCGGTGGATGCAACCACGTCTCCAGACGAGCGCATCTGCCATTGGTGCATATAGCCTGCAAGAGGCGAGCAGGTAAACAGCACCATCGATTCCAAGCACAGGGCGCACGCCTCATGGGTAAAATGAACGCAAGTCTATTCATCCGCATCACGGGGAAATGCCCACGCCATAACAGCAGCCGGCAAGGTTATTGACGAGAGAGGACCAGTCATGACGAAGCCCCTTCCCCATTTCCCGCACGTTCGAATGGCAAGGACGGCCTTGACGGTCGGCGTGGCTGTCGCCCTGATCGCCACCCCCTCGGCCGCCCTGGCTGCAGACTCCTCGTCGCAGGCGACGACACCCGCTGACGTCCAGTCCAGCACGCCAGGCTACGCCAGCCAAACCAGCCACAGCCAGCTGAGCGTGTACACCGACCAGCTCGTCACGTTCGAATACCCAAGCGCGTGGAAGCTGGAGACCCACAGGGACAACGGCGTGGAGTATCGCGTCTTTAGCAACGAGAACGCGTGCGTGCAGGTCGCCACCATCTCCAACGGCTACGCCTCGGACGCGCCCGACTTCGTCGAGGCCCACATGGAGGCCCTTGTCGGCGAGTTCGACCTCGATGATGCCGTCTTGGGCGAGCAGGCGTACCGATCCGTCGACGGTGTGCCGATAAGTGACGTCCCCTACACGCTGACCGAGGACGGCGGTGACCTCTGTGGCATCGTGACCATGGTCGGCGGGCGCGACTACTCCACCATGGTCATCTCGATGTATGCGGCGGACGCCCCCGAAGAAGTCGTTGCCCCGATCAGGTGCATGCACGAGTCGATCTCCCCGGTCGAAGGCGCAAGCGGCGGCTTCGTGAGTGTGGGATACGGCCCCGAGGCCACGCTCAACGCCGGGACCATGAAGACCCGGGAGGCAGGAGCCGTCTCGTTTGTGATAGACGGAATCCGCTACACCGTCCTAACCGGCACGACAGGCAAGGGAACCGGCCGCCCTGCCGACGGCGAAGCCACTCGCACGATCACCGTCTCGATGGGCGTAAGCAACATCAGCGGCAAGCCGATCGAGCCGAGCCCCCTGCGCGTGCTGGTGACCGGCCCGTCGGGCATCGTCCAGGACGTCTCCGACTCCATCGGCCAGCTCGCGTCCGATGGGATCGCGCCCGGCGAGGAGTTCGCCACCGCCCTGACGCTCGACTACGACGGTGCGGGCATGTACTACGTCTCAATCTGCCCCGCCGACGCCTCGGATGAGGAGGCAGTCATCCTCACCATGGAGATATAAGGCGCCGTCCAAGCGCTTACCGCATGGCTGCCCCATGCCCTATCATGGCATGCGTACCTAACCCGACCAGAGAGGGGCGTTACGCATGCGCTACGAATCGCGTGACCAGATCGACCCGCGCTACACGTGGGACCTCAGCACCATGTTCCCCAGCGACGAGGACTTCCTCGCCGCGCTCGAGACCGCGAAGGGCTACCCCGTCCAGCTCGCCGCCTTCCAGGGCAAGGCAACCCAGTCGGCCGAGCAGCTCCTGTCGTTCCTGCGCCTGGAGGACGAGGTGGACGCCGCCCTCAACAAGCTCGTGAACTACGCCGAGCGCAGAAGCGACGAGGACACGCGGCTCTCAAAGTACCGCGACTTCACCAGCCAGGCCCACTCGGTCTGGGTCGCCATCGAAAGCTCCCGCGCGTGGTTTGCCTCCGAGCTGCTCGCGACGGACGAGCAGGCGCTCGCGGGCTTCTACGCGGCATGCCCCGATCTGGAGCTCTATCGTCGCAAGCTCGATCGCGTGCTGCACTACCGCGAGCACACGCTCAACCCCGCTGAGGAGGCGCTGCTCGCCTCCGCCGGCGACATGGCCTCCCAGCCCGACTCCATCTTCTCCGCGCTCAACGACGCGGACCTCACCTTCCCCGACGCCGTCGACTCGCAGGGCCAGACGCACCCCGTCACCATCGGCGGGTACGTGCCGCTGCTCATGTCGGGCGACCGGACCCTTCGCGCCTCGGCCTTCGACTCCCTGTTCTCGACCTACGGCAAGTTTCGCACCACCTGCGCCGCCATCCTGCAGGCACAGACCAAGCAGCTCAAGTTCTTTGCCGACGCGCGCCGCTATCCCTCGAGCCTGGCCTGCGCCCTTGACGAGAACGAGGTGCCCGTCAAGGTCTACACCAACCTCATCGACTCGGTGCACCGCAACATGGGCGCCATGCACAAGTACACCGCGCTGCGTCGCTCGCTGCTCGGCGTGGAGGAGCTGCGCCCCTACGACCTGTACGCCCCGCTGGTCGGTGACGTGGACATGCGCTTCACCTATGACGAGGCGTGCGAGATCATCCTCGAGGCGCTCAAGCCCATGGGCGAGGAGTACCTGCAGATCGTGCGCGAGGGCCTCGCGAGCCGCTGGGTCGACGTCTACGAGACGCCCGGCAAGCGCAGCGGCGCCTACTCCGCCGGCGGCTTCGGCATGCACCCGGTGATCCTGCTCAATTTCCAGGGCACGCTCGACGACGTGTTCACCCTCGTCCACGAGATGGGCCACTCGGTGCACACCTACCTGTCGTGCGCAAAGCAGCCCTCGTGCTACTCGGACTACGTGATCTTCGTGGCCGAGGTGGCGTCGACCTGCAACGAGGCGCTGCTCATGCAGTACTTCCTCGACCGCGCCAAGGACAATCGCGAGCGCGCCTACCTGATCAACCACTTCCTGGAGCAGTTCCGCACCACGCTGTTCCGCCAGTGCATGTTCGCGGAGTTCGAGCTCAGGGCCAACGAGATCACCGCGCGCGGCGAGGGCGTGACGGCCGATGCCCTGTGTGCCATCTACCGTCGTCTGAACGAGGAGTACTTCGGGCCGGCGCTGACCGTGTGCGAGCCGGGCAGGGAGGCAGACGGCATCGCCCTGGAGTGGGCCCGCATTCCGCACTTCTATTACAACTACTACGTCTACCAGTACTCCACAGGGTTCGCGGCGGCCATCGCCCTGTCGCAGCGCATCCTCTCCGAGGGCAAGCCGGCGGTCGACGACTATCTCGGGTTCCTCTCTGGCGGCAGCTCAAAGCCGCCGATCGACCTTCTGCGCGGTGCCGGCGTCGACATGGCGACGGCAAAGCCGATCGATGACGCGCTGGGCCTGTTCGCCCGACTGGTCGACGAGATGGCAGAGCTGACGGGAGCCGAGGGCAAGTAGACGGCCCGATCCATGGACCTGCGCGGGGAACAGCATGCCCGTCGTTCCCCGCGCCTTCAGGTCACCACGCATCCCACGCCCCAGCGGTCACGGCCAAACGAGAGCTGCCGTTTCGCGAACAGAGCAGCAGCGGATCCGGAAATCCGTACACATCCGGGTATCACGAGACAGGGTTGGATCAAAGTCGGATATCTCGACGGCAGCGCAAATACCCGCATTATCAGAATCCGACCCTCCCGCATGTGAGTATATCAAGCATCGACCCCACGAAGCAGCCACGCGTAATCCTGATGACAGTCGACAACAAGCTCGATATAGACCACGTCATCACGAACCTGATAGATAATTAAATGATGCTTCCAGAACAGCAGGGCACGATACTTGTTGCGCGGAAGATACGCATCATCCAGAAAGCGACGACGCAAGGGAAATGTCTCGAGAGACTCCGCTGCCGCCCTGAACTCTCCCAAGAACTTCATCGCCGAAGATTCGTCAGTCCGGGCAATCCATGCCACCTGTTCGTCAAGCGCCTGCGCAGCCTGTGGGGATACCACGACCCGATAGCGCCGCCCCATTACGCTCTCCGTCTCGAATTAAGGCTGATAGCCCTCTCCATCGACGCGCAAACCTCGTCAAGAGGAATGTCCTCGACGCCCCTGGCGCGATCCTCCTCGACGGACAGAAGCCGTTCACGCAAGGCGAGCATTTTCTCCCTACGAGAGAACGACGCTATGTCCATCACGACGAGATCCCCCTCGCCATTCTTCGTGAGGTACACCGGCTCCCCTGTGGCACGGCACAGCTCAGCAACCTCGTTGTAGTTTTGACGGATCGAGGCCGACGGCTTGATGTTCATTGGGTCTCTTTTCTCGGCCGGGCGGGCAAGCCACGTTCGACAAGTTCGCTCACCTATAGCATAATTTGGGCTAAATTCTACTACAACATTTGTTGTTGTATTTGGCAAGCTTGAGAGCCAGACTGCGCCGCAACAAAAAAGCCCCGAACCGAAGTCCGGGGCCTGAGTCTTTGCTATGGTGCGGGCGAAAGGACTTGAACCTTCATGGGGTTGCCCCCACATGGACCTGAACCATGCGCGTCTGCCAATTCCGCCACGCCCGC
>CAWVLT010000032.1:0-2639 GCA_963930185.1 Coriobacteriia bacterium
TCGAAGATGGCGATCTTTCGGGTCATCGGTACCTCCCAAGGCTTCGTGTGCGCCTACCTGCCAGTAGCTGGATCAACGCACGCACAAAATGGCGCGGGTAGGGCCGTGCGCAGCGCGTCGAGGATCCGGGGCAGAAGGCGCCCTTCTGATTATGAAGGCATGAGGGGATCGAGGGGCTGTGCGCAGAGCAAAAGAACCCATATGGACGCGAAGCTGAAACGCAGCCGTCACATAGGCTCGCAGGATGCGCGCACTAGGTTGTCGCCCGAGGCGATCTGTCAGGTGAAGACCGGAACCGCGCGACCTCTAGCGCGCGCCGGTAAGTCGAAAGCCAAAGAGCAGACCAGCAAGCTCGCACGGCGCAAGAAGCTCGGAACGCACCTGGGCGCTCGTCCTGCCCTGCATCTGCGCAGCCACAACGGTCATGCTACCTGCCTCCCTTGGATGTCCCGCAACGCGCGGCCTCTTGTTGGCCGGCGGGATGCGGCGCACTATGGCACAAGCAGGCGGCGGGGTAAAGCGTAGTAAAGGATCTTGCAGCAAGTCTTCGCAAAATTAGCCAAGGCACTCCCGATGCGATATACTATAGACCATAATTTAGCCCTAATTCTAAGTCTATTCTACCGAAAGGAGTCTCACATGTCCGCAACGCTAACTGTCGGGATGTCTGAGGCAAAGACCAACTTCAGTCGTCTTACCGCCGATGCCAATCGCACCGGACAAACCGTCACTGTCTTCAAGAACAACAAGCCCTGGGTGGAGATCAGGCCACTTGCCTCCGAGGAGGCCCTTCCCCCCGAGACCCTGGAGGCGGTCGCGCAGGTCAAGAAGATGGAGACCGACGCAAACCACGTGAGGTACCGCACCGCTGAGAGCCTCTTTGCCGCCCTAGAGATATAGGAGGATGCCATGTACGCGGCATCTTTTTCCGCAAGGTTCGAGCGCGACGTGAAGGCATGCAAGAAGCGCCACTGGGACATGGACTCCCTCAAGAGGGCAATGACCGATCTTCTCGCAAGCGACGAAGCCAAGCTGGATGCGAGCTATGGCGATCACTCGCTCAAAGGGGCCCTAAAGGGATTTCGCTCTATCCATGTTGACTCCGCACCTAATCCGCCCAAGGATACATGGGTGCTCATGTATAAGATCGCCAACGGAGAAATCCTGTTCACCCGCACCGGCACTCACGAGGAAGTGTACGGAAAATAGGCACGTTCTCCCAGGCGTGATCCCCCGCGCCAAGGTCTGTTCTCGTCAATCTCCTGATCACACGTGCGCCTGCAGCACGTCGTCCACCATGAAGCGCACCAGGTCGTCCACGCCCATGCCCTGCGGGTCGCGCAGCCACTCCACCACGACCGCCACCAGCCCCGAGAGATAGAACGACGCGACGAGCTGCCTGCGATGCTCGTCCAGCCCCGGCCGCATCACGAGCAGCCTACCGAGCAGCGGCTCGAGCCGCTGCTTGAAGCGCGCGACGAACGCCGGGTCGCCCTTCTCGCCCAGCAGCACCGTGAACGAGAAGGTACAGCGGCTGGCCAGCGACAGGAACGTCCCCATGCGCGCGTAGAGGTCGGCCTTGCTCTCGAGCGGCCCGGTTATCGCGTCGATAGAGGAGAGCAGCTCCGCCTCGATCGACTCGAGCACGTCGTAGATGTCTCTGAAGTGCAGATAGAACGTCGCGCGGTTGTAGCCGGCCCGGTCGGTGATCTCCCGGATGGAGATGCGCTCGATCGGCTTGGTCGCGTAGATCTCGAGAAACGCCTGCTTGAGGTTCTCGCGCGTCTGCTCGCCCGCCTCGCCGCCCCTTGTCATCATCATGCGACGTCACCTCCGATTCCCGCGCGCCCGGCACCCCGACGGCACTCGCGCGGGCCAATGCCGACCGCGACCGTTCGCAGACGCCGAAATGGCGCGTTTCCGATTGACAATTCCGGCGCTTGTGTCGAATTGCCGTTGTGTGGAAAGAATACTCCCATATACTCGAACTAGACAACATGCTGTCGAGCAACGGAGTGACACCATGACCAACAACAGGCGCAATGCGCGATCCCAGTCCAGCCGGCCCTTCGGCAAGCACTTCGCCCCGGCGCAGGAGCCGTCGAGCGAGTGGCCCCTCGCCTTCGACGAGCGCGAGGACGAGGAGTTGACGAACGAAAAGCCTGACCATGAACCTGAACTTCATGCTGTAGACGAGGCTGAGGATGAGCCCGAAGAGCAGCTTGAGGGTGACCCGTCGCAGGCCGCCGAGGGGACCGAGGCACACCAGCGGGAACGCGACGCCAGCAAGTCCGCGCCACTGGAGCGCGACGCCGACGAGGGCGACTCGCAGCCATGCAAAGCCGACGAGGGCGCGCCGCAGGCATGCGACGCCGACGAGCCCGAGCCGCGGCCCCGGCCCGACGATCTCTCCGACGATCAGCCCGGCGGCCGGCCCGATACAGGCGCCGGGACGTGGGCCGACGTCGAGGAGGCCGGGCCCGCCTACATCGAGTTCGTCGACGTGGTGCGCAGCTACGGAAGCGGCTCGGCCAAGATCAACGCGCTGGACGGCGCGAGCTTCCGCGTGGGCAAGGGCGAGCTCGCCATCATCCTGGGCGCGTCGGGCGCGGGCAAGACCACCGCGCTCAACATCCTGG
>CAWVLT010000033.1:0-9831 GCA_963930185.1 Coriobacteriia bacterium
TCGGCCTCGGCGCTGGCGGCAGCCTCGCCGTCGGTGGCGTCGGACTCGTCGGCGGCGCTAGAGGCGGCCTCGTCCTCGGCGGAGGACGCGGCGGCCTCGCCGTCCTCCTCCTCGGAGGCGGCGGACTCGGCTGCGTCGGAGGCGGCGCTGGCGTCGGCCTCAGCCTCGGACTCGGCGGGGGCGGCCGCCTCGCCGGAGGCGGCGGAGGCCAGGGCCTCCTCGACCGCGGTGAAGATGGCCTTGGAGGTCACGGACGCGCCCGAGATGCCGTCGACGCCCTCGATGCCGTTAGCGGCCACGATCTCGGCGGGCAGCTGCTCGATGGCCTTGCTCCCGATACCCTGGGTCTCGGAGTTGTCACCCACGACCACCTCCGTGATCACGCCGCCTTCAATGGTCACGGTCACGGGGACGTCTCCGCCCATGCCCTTTCCGGTGCCCTCGTAGGTGCCGTCGGCGTAGGCGCCTGCAGCGGCGGTGTCAGAAGCGGCAGCCCCGGGCTCGGCGCTGCTGGACTCGTCGGCAGCAGCGCTGGGCTCGGCCTCGTCGGATGTGTTGCTGGCAGCTTCAGTCTCATCAGATGGGGTGTTCTCCGCGGCTGCCGCGACGTTGCCGCTGCCGGCGGAAGAAGCAGCCTCGAGGGCTTGTCTCACGGCTTCGAAAATAGCGCCACTTGTTACAGAGGCTCCGCTCACGCCCTCAACGCCCTCGATGCCGTTGGCCGCGACGATGGCATCGGGCAGCTGCTCGATGGCCTTGGAGCCGATGCCCTGGGTCTCGGAGTTGTCGCCGACCTCGACGTCCACGATCACGCCACCCTCGATCGTCACCGTGACCGGCACGTCACCGCCCATGCCCTTGCCCACGCCCTCGTAGGTGCCGTCGGCGTAGGTGGAAACGAGGGTGTATGTGCTATCGTCCGGGTCATCGGTTTCGCCGCGATCATCCGTTGTGGAGAGAGAGGACGAGGAAAAGGGGAAGAGCGACTCAAACATCTCGGCAAAGTCTGTCGCGTCGACAGAGAACGTATACTCTTCGATTGGGCGGTCACTGTTGGTTAGATTGAACCTAACCGTGCCGCCCTGCGAGAGGATATCGATCATGAGCTCATAGTCGCTAAAGTAAACTCGGTCGCTACCGTCATAAAGGTAGCCTCGCATCGTGTACACGTCACCGTTGCCGTCTTTTACTTTCACATCGTAGATTATGTCGTAGCTGCCCTTTACCCGGTAACTGCTGTACTCGTAGAGGGCGACGGCACAGCTTTCTTCATCGACGATCATCTGAGCGGTAAGCTCGTCGTTTGTAGTCGCACTGTTGCTAAATCTTCCTTCGGTCACGGCGCTGAGATAGCCGTCATCCGTGGGTGTGTCAAACTCGTCCACGTAATATTTGATCTCCCAGGCGCCGCTGCTTGAAGAAACTGACGATCCGTATCTACCGGAGTGTCCATCTGCACCGTTTGCCACCTCGACGGAGCTAAAGAGCTCGTCGACGTAAGGGAGCACATCTTCGAGATCGTCGGAAGGGCATAGCATGATTAGTGCCGTTGGCTCGGGCGCGTCAATGAATGCGTATGCACTAACCCCTTCGCCATCACCGAAGGTCGTGAAGTATACGTTGAATGAGGCAGTGGCGTTTTCGTAGCTGAGGTAGTCGATATATGGTTCTCCAGTTGCCTCGCTTACCATTTCTCCAACACGGTCGGGGTCTGCGTTGTTGATCGTTTCAAGGGCGCCGGAGTCTAAATCCTCGGCACTTTGGTATACGATGGCAAAGAATTTGGAGCCTGAAGTGAACAGATAACCATTTAATTCCAGGTCGGGGTCAAGGCGCTCGACATTCCAGCCATAGGGTGTCTCAAACGTTACGCCAAGGGCCTGCACGGCATCATCGTCTGTCACCGCGCCTTGGGCACCATCGATGATGTCCTGGAAAGAGCCGCCCGTTGCAGCTAGGGCGAAATCTGGGGCTGTCAGGCCAAGGCCGGCGATCGAGACGGAGAGGAGCGTGGCAGCGAATGTTGTTCTCAGCATCATGCTAGAAGTTTTCATGGATCCTCTTTTCATTGACTGCTACATGGGCAGGCTCACCTCAACAGGTGTAAATTCTAGCACCATTATCATTCTCTGTGAGAGAGAAGTTGAGACTCTCGGTCAGAGGTTTCGAGAGGTTTGAGAGGACTGCGGGTAACGGCATTTTGGTGCCCATGTATGGAGGCTCCCCCAACATTGGTCCCTAAAATGATGGGGCGTGATGGAATAGCATGCACCCCATTCAATACAGGCAAACTTGCATTCCTGTGCTGGCGGCCACGATTTCGGTGGAGTACTGTCCGATGGTCTTGGGTCCGGTGTCTTTTCGTGTGTTGTGCTGCTCTCTTGGCGCCGCTCTTATGACACGGGATTTGTCAAGGTGACCTTACGCTCTGGCCGGGTTTGGGCCACTCTACCTCAAGAACATCCTCATGAGCCTCTCCTTGAGCGGCGTGTATGGCTGGTAGCGCATGGGCAGGTCGATCCACAGGCGCTTCTTCAGGATGCTCTTCTCGTGGCTGAATGTCCTGAAGCTGCGGATGCCGTGGTAGGAGCCCATGCCGCTGGCGCCCACGCCGCCGAAGCCCATGTGGCTCGTGGCCAGGTGGACGATGGTGTCGTTGACGCACCCGCCGCCGAAGGGCACGTGGCGCAGGAAGCGCTTCTGCGTGCTCTTGTCGTTGGTGAACAGGTACAGCGCCAGTGGCTTCTCGCGGCCCTTGATGAACTCCTCCGCCTCCTGCAGGCTGCGGTAGGTCAGCACGGGCAGCACGGGCCCGAAGATCTCCTCCTGCATCACGGCGTCCTCGCCGGTGCAGCCGCGCATGATGGTGGGCTCGATCTGCAGCGTCTCGCGCCTGCCGCGCCCGCCCAGCACCACCTTGGCGGGCTTGATGAGCCCCATGATGCGGTCGAAGTGCTTCTCGTTGACGATGCGCCCCCAGTCGGCGTTGGCAAAGGCGTCGGCGCCGTACATGGCCACGACCTGCGCCTTGAGCTTGTCGAGCAGCTCGTCGGCCACGCGCTCGTCCACGAGCAGGTAGTCGGGAGCCACGCAGGTCTGCCCGCAGTTGAGGTACTTGCCGAAGGCGATGCGGGCCGCCGCCACGTCGAGGTTGGCATCGGCGCACACCACGCACGGGCTCTTGCCGCCCAACTCCAGGCTCACCGGCGTGGGCCAGCGCGAGGCCTTCTCCATCACGAGCTTGCCTACCGACACTGACCCGGTGAAGAACACGTAGTCGAAGCGCTGCTCGAGCAGCTCGGTGTTCTCGGCGCGTCCTCCCAGCACCACGTCCACGTGCCCCGGCTCGAACACCTGCTCCACCAGCTCTGCGATGATGTGCGAGGTGGCGGGGGAGTAAGCGCTTGGCTTGACCACGCAGCAGTTGCCGGCTGCGATGGCGCCGATGAGCGGCTCGACCGTGAGCATGAAGGGATAGTTCCAGGGCGACATCACCAGCGTCACGCCGTAGGGCTCGGCGATGGTGAAGCTCGTGGAGTGGAAGTTGGCCAGGTCGGTGGGGACGCGGTGCGGCTTCGCCCAGTGGCGCACATGCCTGAGCTGGAAGGCGAGCTCGGACAGGGTGAGCCCCGCCTCGCACATGTACGACTCGAAGGCCGACTTGCCCAGGTCCTGCCGGATGGCCTCCTCGATCTTGGCCTCGTTTGCGCGGATGGCGTCCTGCAGGCGGCGCAGCGCCTCGATGCGGAAGTCCACGTCGATGGTCCTGCCGGTGGCGAAGAACGCGCGCTGGCGCGCCATGATGTCCTGGATGGCGGGGCCGGCCTCGTTTGTGCTGTCCTTGTCCGGGTGGCTCTCGGTCGAGTGGCTCTTGTCCGGGCGGCTGCCTGCGGTGCCGGCCGTGTGGGTGTCTTGGGTTGCCATGGGCGTGCCCTCCTGTCGTGCGTCCTTACGCCATCACCATGCGGTAGATCTGCTCCAGCTCGCGTGCGTCCATGAGGCGCGGCACGGGGTAGAGCGGGTTGCTCTCGCGATCGGCGCGCGCGGCCATCATGGAGATGTCCTCCTCGCGGATGCCCTCGATCTTCTCGGGGATGCCCATGGAGGCGTTGAGCTGCCTAAACCATGCGACGAAGGCACGCGACGCCTCGGCGTCGTCGGCGTCGGCGGGGGCGATCCCGCAGGTGCGGGCGAGCCTGCCCAGCCGCCTGTGACAGCTCTCGCCGTACAGGTCGAGCACGTAGGGGCAGATCACGGCGTTTGCCAGGCCGTGCGGCACGCCGTACTGGCCGCCCAGCGAGTGGGCCACGCCGTGCACGTAGCCCACGTAGGACTTGGTGAACGCGGCGCCCGCGCAGAAGGCGGCGCGCAGCATGCCCGAGCGGGCCTCGGCGTCCGACCCGTCGTCGTAGGCGCGCTTGAGGTAGGCCTTGACGAGGCGCACGGCCTCCTCGGCGTTGGCGCGGGTCTCCTTGGTGGTGGAGCGGCCGATGTACGCCTCCACGGCGTGCACCAGCGCGTCGATGCCCGTGGTGCTCGTCACCTGCCTGGGCAGGCCCAGCGTGGTGCGGTAGTCGAGCACCGCGTAGCGCGGGATGAGGCAGAAGTCATTGATGGGGTACTTGTAGTGCGTCTTCCCGTCGGTGATGACGGCCGCCAGCGTGGTCTCCGAGCCGGTGCCGGCCGTGGTGGGCACGGCGATGAGCAGCGGCAGGCGCCTGCGGATGCGGATGATGCCGCGCATCTTGGAGACGGGCTGCCTGGGCTTGGCCACGCGTGCCCCGGCCGCCTTGGCGCAGTCCATGGAGGAGCCGCCCCCGAAGGCGATGATCGCGTCGCAGCCGTCGGCCAGGTAGAGGGAGCGTGCCGCCTCCACGTTGTCGATCGTGGGGTTGGGCACGGTCTCGTCATAGACCGAGTACGCCATGCCGGCCTGCGCGAGGCGCTCCTTGAGCGGGTCGATGAGCCCCAGGCCGTGGATGCCCTTGTCGGTGACGATGAGGGGGCGGCGCTTGCCCTCGCGCGCAAGCAGCTCGACGGCCTCCTCGACCGACCCCAGCACGGTGGGCTCGCGGTAGGGGAGCAGCGGCAGGGCGATGCGGAAGGCGGTCTGGAAGATGCGGCAGTAGGCCTTGCGCAGCGGGTTCATGGCGTGGCGGTCCTTTCGTGCGGGTCGGTGCGTGTGCGGTCGGGCGCGCGCCGGGGCGCGTGTGGCTGCCCCGGCTGGCGTAATTGGCATACGATACCACGTTGTGCGGGCGGGCATGCCCGGCGTGCCTGAAGCTGGGGCTATTCTGTCAGCATCCCCATCTGCGCCATGGCGACCATGGAGCCGAGGAGAAACGTCAGCACCGTGACGCCGAGGACCACGAGCATCGCCCTGTGTCTGGCGTGGGCGGCGCGCGGGCCGAGGAAGGGCAGGCGCCTGGCGAGACGGCGCTTGTCGAGCGCCAGACACGCCAGCGAGCAGAGGTTGAGGTAGACGAGGCCGAAGTACGAGATGGCCCTGAACCACGTGGGATACCCCTCGAGCGCCAGGATGTCACCGAAGGTGGACTCGGTGACGGCGAGGAGCATGAAGAGCATGGCGAGCGCGAGCAGGGCGTTCCACGCCCGTCCCAGCCAGGTCGGGGCGCCGCCTGCTCCGCGCGGGTGGTCGGCGCCCTCCGGGCTTTCCGGTTGGGCGTCGGCGAGCCCCTCGACAGAGGCTCTCCGCGCGAGCCTGGGGCCGACCGCCCGGACGAAGGCGCCCCTGAGCTCGCGGACGCTCTGGTAGCGCGCGGCCGGGTCGAAGGCGCACGCCCGCTCGATGACGCGCCCCACGGCTATCGCGCGCCTGTGGTGCCCGCACGCCGCCTGCGCATGCGGGGGAGTGGTGGCGTCCGCGCCCTGGCCGGCCTGCGCGAGCTCTTGGCCGGTGAGGCAGAAGCGCAGCAGCATGCCTAGGGCGTATACGTCGGTGCGCGCGTCGGTCTGGCCGAACCCGAACTGCTCGGGTGGCGCGTATCCCCTCGTGCCGAAGTGGGCGGTGTCCGTCTGCGCGCCCTCGTGGGGCTCGCGCGCTATGCCCAGGTCGATGATGACGACACGTCCGCGCCCGGGGTCCACGATGACGTTGGACGGCTTGAGGTCGCGGTGCACGAGCGGGCGGGGAAGCCCCTCGTGCAGCTCGATGACGGCGTCGCACAGGGCGGGGAACACCCGGGCGGCGAGCTCGAGCGACGCCGCACGCTCGCCCACGTAGTCGGCCAGAGTCTGGCCCTCGACGTACTCGAGCAGCACGCATTGCCAGCCGTCCGACCCGCGCCAGCGGCCGAGCACCCGGGGGAGATGCCCCAGGCGATGCCCGGCCTGCTGGGCCTCTTGGAGCGTGGCGTACGCGCCGCCCAGCCCGGCGTCGGCTCGGATTCGCTTGAGGACGCACCTTTGCCCGGGCGCGCAGGTGCGACCGAGGCCACGCGCCTCATCCACGCGGGGGCCGGCCTGCGCCGTAACGCCCGCGGCGCCGTCGACGCGGACGAGCTGGGTGACCTCGTGCGGGGACTCCTTGAGCGTGCGGACGACCTCGAGGGAGGGCCCGTCCTGCGGCCCGTGCCCAAACTCGTCGGCAAGCAGGGAGGCGAGCTCCTCGCGCTGGCTGTCTGTGAGTGATCGCTGTTCCATGGTGCTATGGTAGGGCAAACCCGGGCGCCAGGCCAGTAGGCCGGCGCGATTGGTTTTGCGTGCTACTCGCAGACGGTCCGCTCCCCAAAGCGGTAGAGCTCCTCGTCGGTGCCGTGAAGGTCGCAGCCCCTCTCGATGCAGAAGATGATGATAGCATCCCGGCGGCTCTTGCAGTACAGGGCGCTGTGCCCCGCGGCCTGCAGCGCGCGGTTGGTCTCGGTGAGCGTGCAGCCCATGGCCAGGGCGAGCTGCAGCACCTTGTCGCGCGAGGGGTTGCGCTGCCCGGTGAAGATCTGGTAGCCGAACGTGGGGTTGAGCCCTGCCGCCCGGATGACGCGGGGCCTGCTCAGGCCTTTGCTGGCGAGCAGCTGGTTGAGGTAGTCGGACAGGCTGCGCTCGACGGACTCGTGCGTGCTGACGAACGCGTCGATGCTCGGGGCGTCGAGCAGCTCCGCGAGCAGCCTCTCGGTCAGGGGCTCGTCCGGCATCTCGCCGGGCGGTTCGGCAGTCGGCTCAGCCGTTGGCTTGGCCATCGGCTCGACTGCCCGCTCGCTTGCTTTGTTCTCGATGTCTGTCATGCCCCTGGCCCCTTCGTGTCGCGAGGCCCCTCCGCCATCCGTTGGCAGAGGGGCCGCAGTTGGGTTCCGATCCAGATTGTACGCCTTCGGGTGCACGTGCCCCTACGCGATCGCGAACGTCTCCTGCGCGATCAGCGGGCCGTCGAGGCTGAAGAGCTCGCCCACCTCCACTGTGATGTCGGTCTGGTCGGCGAGCAGATAGGCCTTCTGGACGGTGGTGGTCGCGCCGGGCTTCACCTCGGACATCGACGCGGTGCCCAGCCCCGTTACGATGGCGCTCTCCAGCTCCACGCCGTTCTGGAACGCCTTGGCGCTCACGGCGGTCAGGAACATGGCGGGCTCGGCGGAGTTGTTGGTGAAGGTGAAGTCCACGACGATGGCCGAGGCGCCCTGGTAGTCCTGCGCGAGCGTGAAGCCGTCGATGCCCACGGCGTACTCGGACTGGCCCGCCGATGGATCGGCGCCCTGCTGGGCCTGGGTGGCGTCGCCGGCCGTGCCGACTGTGGCATCGCCGGCGCCAGCAGCGTTGTCTGACGGCGTGCCGGCTGCCTGGCCTGACGAGGACTCGTCCGAGATCTGGGCGGCAGAGGGGGATCCCGCGGTGCCGGCGGAAGAGGCAAACGACTCGGCGGCCTTGTCGAGCGCGGCGCCCCACGACGCCTGGAGCGCGAGCCCAGCGATGACGGCGACGAGCGCGAGAACAGCTCCCGTGACCGCGACCGGAAGGCCGCCCTTGTGCCCAGAGGGCCGGGCGCCCACGATGCCCACCACGCACAGGATAAGACCGACGAGGCCAAGGACGATCGAGACGTTGTTGACGATGGGGATCCAGCAGGTGATGAGCGCGAGCCCCGCGAACACCACCCCCACGACGCCGCAGACGGCGACGGGCTTCTTCTGAGCCCGCGAGGCGTACCCGTGCGAGGGACGTGCGTACGATGGCTGCTGGCTGGAGGTTTGCATGTCTTGCATGCGAGGATCGTTGTTGGTGTGCATCGGGTCTCCCGGGTTGCCTTGGCTGATGGGTCACGCGGCGATGACGGGCGATCGGACCAGCCGATGCGCCGCGCCGTGCCGCTATCGGCCCATGCTAGCCGGATTGCCCGGGAGATTCATTAGCTCGCAGCTAACCGAATGCGGGGAGAGCGCGAGAAGCGATACTGGAGAAGGCGATACGCCCCCACCGCCATCGGTCGAAAGGATGGCGGTGGGGGCGTCATAAAGTTATGGGATATGAGCGATTCCCTATGCGACTCTTTCGTGCGCCCGGGCGCCCATGTGCCCGCACGCCCGTACGTTTGCGCCTATGGGGTGAAGCCGGGGTTGCCGCATTCGCCCACGTTGGGATCGTCATCGTGAGCTTTGTAGAATTCGCAGGTACTGAAGCACTGGCAGAACCCATGCCCGCATTTATCGACCCCGGGACGGACGGTTCGCGTCCCTTTGCAGCCACCGCCTGCGACGGAGTCGAGCTCCTCGTCGGCTATCTCTCCCATGCGCTCACCGTGCAGACGGTCGAACAGGCGCGCGGCCTCGCCGTCTGCGAGCGGGATGCCCGCACCCTCGGCGATCTTGGCGATCTCCTCTGCGCTCTGGGCGTCCAAAGCCAGATCGTAGAGCCTTTTCGTGGTCTCTGACATGGTCTGCCTCCCTCTCATCGTTTGCCGCCCTTTGCTGCTGGGATCATAGCATGGTCGGCATCGCGCCGCTTCACCCATTTCGCATCGAAAACGGGTGATAGGGGAGGCGGTATCCTCGGGTTCTTTCGACTCGGCCTTAACGACGGCGACGTCCTGCTCCAGGGCGTAGGTGCGCTCGATGAGGCAGTTGTGCCTCTCGACCTGACGTGTCAGGTTGTCGATCTTGACCTCCATGATTGCCCGGACGTGCGAGTTGGATACGATCACGCCGATCAGGGCGAGGACACCCGTAACCAGCGCTGCGATAACCGACTCCATCCGTACCCCCTCCAGGCGGGGCGCCCCGTTCTTTGGGAGGAGTGTCGGCGCGGTTACAAACATCCGGCCGAAGCGCTCGAGCACGCGGTTGGAGCGAGCGGGGTTCGCGAGAGAGAAGTCGTCCAGCACGCCCTTCAGCGTCGGCGTGATGAAGAGGATGCGCGAGCCCGTCGTCATCCCGCCTCGTCCATCGCGTTCGTCGCAGCGCGCAGGGACGCCAGCACGTCCTCGGCGTCGGCGAAGTCCTCCGTTACGGGCGCGACACCCGCGTGCCCCGCGATCTCGGAGAAGGTGAAGGCGTCGGCCTCAGGCGCCACCTACGTGCGCTGTGGCTCGGAGCCGGCGGCCACGAAGCAGTCGAGCACGCCCACCTCCTCCACGTCCATGACGTCGGCAAGCAACTTGATGCCGCGGCCGTAGTTGAACGTCTTGGTCTCGAACTCGTAGGTGATCGACCCCGTCTTGTAGCCCACGTTGCGCGTGTAGTCGCCGAGCCTCGTGACCTTGATTTTTGGGACCATGATCTCCTTGGCGTTGCGCCCCGCGCGCGCCATGCGGCGGGGGCTGTTCAGGCACGTCGAGCACGCGGCCCTCTTGTAGACCTCGTCCAGGACTGCCGTGTAGTTCTTGGT
>CAWVLT010000034.1:0-6317 GCA_963930185.1 Coriobacteriia bacterium
TTGTGCGTGCGTTGATCCAGCTACTGGCAGGTAGGCGCACACGAAGCCTTGGGAGGTACCGATGACCCGAAAGATCGCCATCTTCGATACCACGCTGCGCGACGGCGAGCAGTCGCCCGGCGCGAGCATGAACACCGAGGAGAAGGTCCTCATCGCCCGGCAGCTCATCCGCCTGGGGGTCGACGTCATCGAGGCGGGCTTTCCCGTCTCGAGCCCCGGCGACTTCAACAGCGTCGCCGAGATCGGCCGCATCGCGGGCGACGACGCGGTGGTGTGCGCGCTCACCCGCGCGGTGGACAAGGACATCGACGCGGCGGCGCGCGCCCTGGCCACGGCAAGGCGCCCGCGCATCCACACGGGCCTGGGCGTCTCGGAGAGCCACCTGCGCGACAAGCTGCGCATCACCCCCGAGCAGGCCATCGAGAAGGCCGTGCACGCCGTGCGCTACGCCAAGAGCTACGTCGACGACGTGGAGTTCTACGCGGAGGACGCCGGGCGCTCCGACCAGGCGTTTCTCGAGCGCATCGTCGCCGAGGTCATCAGGGCCGGCGCCACGGTGGTCAACATCCCCGACACCACAGGCTACTCGCTGCCTGACGAGTTCGGCGCGCGCATCCGCTCCCTCATGGAGAACGTGCCCGGCATCGAGAACGTGACGCTGGCGGTCCACACGCACAACGACCTGGGCATGGCCACCGCGCTCGCCCTTGCGGGCGTGAGAAACGGCGCCACCCAGGTGGAGTGCACCATCAACGGGCTGGGCGAGCGCGCGGGCAACACGGCCCTGGAGGAGGTGGTCATGGCCATCAGGATGCACGGCGACGAGCTCGACGCCCACACCGACGTCAACGCCGCGGAGCTCACGCGCACCTCCAAGCTGGTGAGCAGCGTCACGAGCATCAACGTGCAGCCCAACAAGGCCATCGTGGGCGCCAACGCCTTCGCCCACTCCTCGGGCATCCACCAGGACGGCGTGCTCAAGGCCCGCAGCACCTACGAGATCATCAACCCGGCCGAGGTGGGCGCCGCCGGCAGCGAGATTCTGCTCTCGGCGCGCTCGGGCCACGCGGCGCTGCGCCATCGCCTGTCGGAGCTGGGCTTTGTCTTCGCCGACGCAGACTTCGAGGCGGTGTACCAGGACTTCCTCAAGGTCGCCGACCGCAAGAAGGAGGTCTACGACGAGGACCTCGAGGCGATCGTTGCCGAGCACCAGCGCGCGGTGAGCGCCCTGTACACGCTCAAGACGCTGCAGGTGAGCTGCGGCTTTCCTCTCATCCCCACGGCAACCGTCACGCTGGCGCGCACGCTGCCCACGGGCGGGGAGGGCGACGTCACCACGACGTGCGCCTACGGCACGGGTCCCATCGACGCCGCCTACAAGGCGATCGACGAGATCGTGCAGGTCCACGGCGACCTCAAGGAGTTCTCCATCAAGGCCATCTCCCGGGGCATCGACGCCCTGGGCGAGGTCGCGGTCCGCGTGACCTCCGAGGCCGGCGAGACGTTCACCGGGCGCGGCAGCGACGGGGACATCGTGGTGGCCTCGGCCAAGGCATACCTCAACGCGGTCAACCGCCTCCTGTCCGCCGCGCAGGCCAGGGCGGGCGGGGCGCGGGCGTCCGAGGCGCGTGCGTAGCCGGCCGGATCAAGCCAGAATGACGCGAGAGACGACGAGGGGAGAGACGAGCATGGCGCGACCCATGACCATGGCCGAGAAGATCCTGGCGGCCCACGCCCACCTCGAGGAGGTGGAGCCCGGCCAGCTCGTGGAGTGCGACGTCGACCTGGTGCTGGCCAACGACATAACTGCCCCCATCGCCATCAGGACGTTCGGGGAGCTGGGATGCGAGCGGGTGTTCGACCCCGCCCGCGTGGTGCTGGTGCCCGACCACTACGCGCCCAACAAGGACATAAAGAGCGCCGAGCAGGCAAAGGCCATGCGCGACTTCGCCCGCGCCCAGGGCATCACGCACTACTATGAGGTGGGCTGCATGGGCGTGGAGCACGCGCTTCTGCCCGAGCAGGGCTTCGTGGGGCCCGGCGACCTTATCATCGGGGCCGACTCGCACACCTGCACCTACGGCGCCCTTGGCGCCTTCGGCACCGGCGTGGGCTCCACCGACGCGGGCGTGGGCATGGCCACGGGCCGTGCGTGGTTCAAGGTGCCGCCCACCATCAGCATCGAGATCGACGGGCAGCTCGGCCCCTGGGTCAGCGGCAAGGACGTGATCCTGCACGTCATCGGCCTGATCGGGGTGGACGGGGCGCTCTACAAGGCCATGGAGTTCGGCGGGGAGGCGATGGAGGGGCTGTCCATGGAGGGGCGCCTCACCATGGCGAACATGGCCATCGAGGCCGGCGGCAAGGCCGGACTGTTCGAGGTGGACGACGTGGCGCGCGCCTGGCTGGAGGGGCGCTGCGAGCGTCCGTGGACCGAGTACCACCCCGACGAGGGGGCCGTTTACGAGCGCGTGGTCCGCATCGACGCCGCCGACATCGTGCCCACGGTGAGCTGGCCGCACCTGCCGTCCAACACGCACCCCGTTGCTGAGAGCCGACACATCGAGATAGACCAGGCAGTCATCGGCAGCTGCACCAACGGCCGCATCGAGGACATGCGCGCCGCCGCCGAGGTGCTGCGCGGCCGGCGCGTCGCGCCCTACGTGCGCTGCATCGTGATCCCCGCGACGCAGGCCGTGTGGCGTCAGTGCGTGGACGAGGGCCTCATGGACGTGTTCGTCGACGCGGGCTGCGCGGTGTCCACGCCCACGTGCGGCCCGTGCCTGGGCGGGTACATGGGCATCCTCGCGGCGGGGGAGCGTGCCGTCTCCACGAGCAACCGCAACTTCGTGGGCCGCATGGGCGACCCGACATCAGAGGTCTATCTGGCAAGCCCGGCGGTGGCGGCCGCAAGCGCCGTGGCGGGCCACATCGCCCTGCCCAGCGACCTGGACTAGCAAGGGAGAGACGCTGCCATGATATTCGAGGGAACCGCTCACCGCTATGGGCGCGACGTCGACACCGACGTCATCATCCCCGCCCGCTACCTCAACACCTCCGACCCCGCCGAGCTGGCGCGCCACTGCATGGAGGACATCGACGCCGAGTTCGCCGCGCGCGTGCGCCCCGGCGACATCATCGTGGCCGAGGAGAACTTCGGCTGCGGGTCCTCGCGCGAGCACGCGCCGGTCGCCATCAAGGCGGCGGGCGTGAGCTGCGTCATCGCCAAGAGCTTCGCGCGCATCTTCTACCGAAACGCGATCAACACGGGCCTGCCCATCCTGGAGTGCCCACAGGCCGTCGACGCCATCCGCGCGGGCGACGTGGTGGGCGTCGACACCGACGCAGGCCTTGTCAGGGACGTGACGACGGGCGAGGGCTTCCGCGCCCGGCCGCTGCCGCCCTTCATCGAGGAGATCGTCGAGGCAGGTGGCCTGGTCGAGCGCACGCGTCGGGCTCTGGCCGCCGAGGAGGGACGCGATGAGTAGCGCCGACATGGGACGGCGGGGCGCGCCCCGAGATACCGGCACGGACGTCCCGACCTATCGCATCTGCCTTCTGCCCGGCGACGGCATCGGCCCGGAGATCGTCGCGCAGGCCGTGAGGCTGCTCGGCGCGGTGGGAGAGGCGTACGGCGTGCACTTCCTGTGCGAGGAGCACCTCATCGGCGGCTGCGCCATCGACGCGACGCGCGCGGCAGGTCGCACGGCCACGGCGCTGCCCGAGGAGACCCTGGCCGCCGCGCGTGCCAGCGACGCGGTGCTGCTCGCCGCGGTGGGTGGCCCCAAGTGGGACGACGCCGCGCCGGGCGAGCCGCGCCCCGAGCAGGGGCTGCTCGCCATCCGCAAGGAGCTCGGCCTCTATCTCAACCTGCGTCCCGTGCGCGTCTACGACGCCCTGCGCAACGCGAGCCCGCTGCGCCCCGAGCGCCTGGCGGGCGTGGATCTGCTCATCGTGCGCGAGCTCACGGGCGGCATCTACTTCGGCGCGCACGAGCGCCGCGAGGGCGTCGAGGGCGCCGGCGTGGGCGGCGCGCCCGGCGCGGCCTGCCGCGACGTCATGGACTACAGCGAGCGCGAGATCGAGCGGGTCGTGCGCTGGGCGTTCGAGGCTGCGGCGCGGCGTCCACGCCGGCGCCTGCATTCGGTGGACAAGGCCAACGTGCTGGCGACCAGTCGTCTCTGGCGGGAGGTCACCCACCGCGTGGCGGCTGACTTCCCGCAGGTCGAGGCGTCCGACATGCTCGTGGACAACTGCGCCATGCAGCTCGTGGCAAACCCCGCCCAGTTTGACGTGCTCGTGACGGAGAACACCTTCGGTGACATCCTCTCCGACGAGGCGAGCACGCTTACCGGGTCGCTGGGCATGCTGGCCAGCGCGAGCCTGGGCGACGGCGTGGCCCTCTACGAGCCGAGCCACGGCAGCGCCCCCGACATCGCCGGCAGGGGCATCGCCAACCCCATCGCCCAGATCCTGTCGGTGGAGCTCATGCTGCGCTACAGCTTCCACATGGACGAGGCGGCCGATCGCGTGGCGGCCGCCGTGCGCGCGGTGCTCGACGCCGGCTGGCGCACGGGCGACATCGCCGCCGCTTCCACCCCTGCCGATCGCATCCTGGGCACCGAGGCCATGGGCGACAGGATAGTCGAGGCGTTCGAGGCGCTGGCGTAGGTTCCCGGGCGCGCGGAATCTGACGAGCGCTCGCTCTGACCGGCAAGGCTTGCCTGCGGGCGGGTTAGCGGCAACCTGACGAACGCAGGCGATCGCCCGCCGCGACGATATTGACGGTGACGTGGCGTCATCTGGTACCATGCGCACAGACCGACAACCCTGGTTGATCGGCACAATCCGATTCGACAGTGGATGCCCTGCAAGGAGGACGCCCGTGAGTACCGTCAAGAAGGCTCTGCTCATCGTTGCCGGAAGCATATGCGCCGCCTGCGGCGTGGTGGGCACCGTCATCCCGGTGCTGCCCACCACGCCGCTTCTGCTGCTGGCCGCCTTTCTCTTCTCGCGCAGCTCCGAGCGCCTGAATGCCTGGCTCGCCCAGACGCGCGTGTACCGCAGCTACGTCGAGCCGTTCAAGCGCAGTGGCGGCCTGCCGCTCGGGCGCAAGGTGCGCATCCTTGCGATCTCGATCGCAGTCATGGCGGTGAGCGGCATCGTGGTGGGTAAGTGGTACGTGTGGCTCGTTCTCGGAGCCGTGACCGCGTTTCTGCTGTGGCTCATGGTCGTGAGGATCCCGACCGTGAGCGGGGACGACGCGGCCGCGGAGCCCGCCAGGGGCCTCTCGTCCGACTGCGAATGAGCTTGCGGGCCGGGTCTCGATAGGTCGCGCGCGAAAAAGTCCGTCTGCTGGACAGAAATGACGGTTGTGAGGGAGTCGGCTATCCGTCGAGGTCCATTCGTGGGCATGACTTGGACATAACTGACGGTTGTGAGGGAGTTGGGCGCTCTTTTTGACGCTACGATGCGAGTCGACCTCCCGGCAACTCCCTCACAACCGAAAAGTCTGTCCGTCAGAGGCGACTTTTCGTGCGCGGAAGTACGTTGCCCCTGACACGGTGGCGTTTAGCCGAGGCCCAGAAGCTCTGGTTTGCCGTGTATGATGGCGTGAAGGCCAGTAGAAAGCCTGGTCCTTCATGGTGACTTGACCATGAAGGACCAGGCCGTTTCTGCTGGGGACGCATCTCTCTTCTGGTGCTTCGCGTGCAGGTTACACCGCCTGGCTCAGCGCCTCCTCGACCGCGGTGAAGATCGCCTTGGAAGTCACGCTGGCGCCGGAGACGCCGTCGACGCCCTCGGTGCCGTTGGCCGCGACGATGGCGCCCGGAAGCTGCTCGATGGCCTTGCTCCCGATGCCCTGGGTCTCGGAGTTGTCGCCGACCTCGACGGCGGTGATCACGCCGCCCTCGATCGTCACCGTGACCGGAACGTTGCCGCCCATGCCCTTGCCGGTGCCCTCGTACTCACCGTCAAGATAAGCGCCAGCGGCGGCGTCAGAAGCGGCGGAGCTAGAGGCGGCAGACTCGTCGGCGGCGGAGGAAGCGGCGGCCTCGCCGTCCTTCTCCTCGGAGGCAGCCTCGGCCTCGTCGGCGGCGCTGCTGGCGGCCGCGGGCTCGTCGGCCTCGGCGGACTCGTCGGAGGCGGCGGGCTCGGCTGCGTCGGCCTCGGACTCGGCGGGGGCGGCCGCCTCGCCGGAGCCGGCGGAGGCCAGGGCCTCCTCGACGGCGGTGAAGATGGCCTTGGAGGTCACGGAGGCGCCGGAGACGCCGTCGACGCCCTCGGTGCCGTTGGCCTCGACGATCTCGGCGGGG
>CAWVLT010000035.1:0-25152 GCA_963930185.1 Coriobacteriia bacterium
GGGCCGGGTTCCCATGGGAACCCGGCCCGTTTTTTGAGTCGGCTTTAAAGGCAGCGACTCACAGACCAACATCTAAACCGGCATCCCTCGCGGTGCAGCAGCACCCATCGCCGTTGCCGGCAGCCCAGCAGACCGAGGCGTTGCGCGAAAATCCCGCCGAATTGCTAAAAAAGTCGAGGTTAGGATTACTTTGAGGCCTAGGATGCCCCGCCGGAAAGCACCAAGGCAGGAAGAGCCGAACAGCCATGAGCATTTCCGCAGGTAGGTGACCCACACACAAACTGGTCGATGTCACTGCGCCTCGCGATGCGAAAACAAAACGTCCTAAGCTCAACTTTTTTAGCACTCGACCCCCGCCTGTCGCGCAGTGGACAGACGTGACACGGGAAGGCGGGGTGCTGGCGAGAGAATATGCCCCTTGCCTGCGCCCCGCCTATTCCCATTGACTGCTCGAAATCAAGACCGATCTGCTGGGTGATGTTAACGACCTGCATGACCTCAACAGACCTCAGCGATTCCAATGCGCGAAAAGAGCTTCGGGATGACATAAAACCCCGAGGTTGTACGACTTGAAGACACACAAATCTCCCCCAGCAAGAGCATCCAATGTCTCACGCTGGCACGCAAGGACAAAATGCAAGGTAGACCGCTTGGGACTCATCTCCTCAGCTTGGGATTCATCTCCTCATCAAGCCGTGTCTACGGCAAATCGTGCAACCTGGAGGATTTTTGCCACCCAGAGGCAAAAAGCACGCACGAAGCGCATCCGATGATCTCGATAGTGTGCATGACGTGGCCAAGGATCCCGTCATGGATACCCCAGCGCCATCCAACAAACTTGAGCGCTTCTCGGCCGCGCGCCCGCGGACATGCGGTATAACGAAGGGGCAAAGCTGAAAGACGAGAGGGATCACCCATGTCCAAGACCGCCCGCACCTCGCTCGACGCCCGCCAGAGCCTTGTCATAGGCATGACGCTGTTCTCAATGTTCTTCGGAGCGGGGAACCTCATCCTGCCGCCGCTGCTCGGCGCGCAGGCAGGCGCGAGCACCGTCCCCGCGATGGTCGGCTTTCTCATCGCGGGCATCGGCCTGCCGGTGCTCGGCGTCATATCCACGGCGTTCGTCGGCAGCACCAAGGACCTCGCTGGCCGCGTGCACCCCGTCTTCGGCAGTGTGTTCGCAGCTCTGACGTGCCTGGCCATAGGTCCCTTGCTCGCCATCCCCCGCACGTCGTCGACGTCGTTCGAGATGATCGTCCCCCTGCTGCCCGAAGGGGCGCCCGTCGACGCGGCGCGCCTGGTGTTCTCGGTCGCGTTCTTCGCGGTGGCGATCCTCTTCTCCATGCGTCCGAGCCGCATCTCGCACGTGCTGGGCAAGATAACCGGCCCGGCGCTCATCGTGCTGATCGTGCTGGTCGTGGGGGCGGTGATTCTCTCCCCCGAGCCATCGGCCGCGCAGGCGAGCGCCCCCTATGACGCCAGCCCCGCGACCCAGGGCTTTCTGACCGGCTACCAGACCATGGATCTGCTCGCCTCTCTCACCTTTGGCCTGGTCATCACCCAGAACATCCGCGCCCTAGGCGTCACGAGCAACGCCGGTGTGACGCGGGAGATCGCCAAGGCCGGCCTGTTCATGGGCGTGCTCATGGCGCTGGTGTACTGCGGCCTTGCGTACGTGGGTGTGGCCGAGGGGCCAAACATGCCCAGCGTGACCAACGGGGCCGCGGTGCTCACCGGATCGGCCCAGGCGCACTTTGGGATGGCCGGGTCGGTCATCATGGCGGTGATCTTCTTGCTGGCTTGTCTCAATGTGTGCATCAGCCTCACCACCAGCTGCAGCACCTATTTTGCCAAGCAGCTCCCCCGTGTGCCCTACGCCGCGTGGGTTGTCGTGTTCGCCGTGTTTAGCTGCATGATCTCGAACTTCGGGCTCGACGCGATCCTGGCGTTCTCGGTGCCGCTGCTCTCGGCGCTCTATCCGCCAGCAATTGTGCTGGTGCTGATGGGCATGTTCGCCAAGACGTTCGACCGCTGGCGCTGGAGCTGGCCGCTGGCGGTGGGCCTCGCCGCCGTGGTGAGCGTGGCGACAAGCCTGTGCGACGTCATCGCCCCCGACACATGGACCGTCCTCGACGCGCTGCCGCTCGCGGCCGTCGGCATGGGATGGGTGCTACCCGCCGCAGTGGGGCTTGTGGCGGGGGTGGGAGTGTCGAAAACATGCACTGCAGGAACGTAAGTTCTCTTTGAAATACAGAACACCTTTGTCCACAGCAATGTATAGCGAGCAAAGCCAATGGCGCTTGCAACAACAGGCGCAATACTCTCACTTTAAAGAAAGCCGAGCGGCCTCTCCTCGCCGCTCAATGCTCAAACCGTTAGCGCACCTTGGCCGACGGACATCCCAACAAGCGTCACAGCGCAAAGCCTGAGGAAGAAGTTGGCTCGCCGCATAACATACGAAACCAGGACAGATGATGTAAGCCCCTCAACCGTAACGCGCGCCCTTAATTTACAAATTGCTATAGTTCTTCGGTCGATTCATCGCCAACGCCCATGGGGCTAGCGTGAAGATTCTTCCGAAAAGCGCTCTACGATATCTATGAGGTCCTGCTTGCTATGGATATCAAGCTTAGCATACAAGCTCTTGGTGTAGGCGCGTACCGTATTCTCCGAAACGTAGAGGGTGTCTGCAATATAGCTCTTACTCCGTCCGTGGCAGAGCAGCCTCATTACTTCGACCTCTCGCGTCGTAAGCCCATAGTAGGATCCAATGTTATGAGCGAATGAAAGTGTCACCCCTTTGACCTTTTGATTTTGTCACCCCCTAGGACGTGCGCTCTTTCGGGGTTTAGCGTGTCCACCCGTCGAAGGAGGACGGATGGACAGGAAAATCAAGGCGAAGGCAATCGAGCTGCTGGTCGCCAAGAAGAAGGACCCCTCGCTCACGTACGCCGACATCGAGCGCAGGACCGGGTACAGCCGGAGGCAGCTCATCAGGATCTCGAAGCGGATCGACGAGCGCGGCGCCGCCGCGGGAGCGCACGGCAATGCCGGGCGCAGGCCGGCCACCGCGGCGACCGAAGACGAGATACGGTACCTCCGGGAGTTCAAGAAGCCTTACCGATCGATAACGATCGCCCAGTTCAGGGACATATTCATCGAGGACGTGATCGACAATCCCGACAAGCGCGACGACGTCGAGCGCTACGGGCTCGTGGCAAGGAGCAAGTCCTGGTTCCGCGAGCTGTTCAGGCGCGAGGGCTGGAGGTCGCCCGCGCAGAAGCCCGAGCGCGCGCACGGCGGACGCGTCTCCCACCCGCTCCGGGACCCCATGCCGCGCAGGGGCATGCTCGTGCAGGTCGACGGCACGCCCTACGACTGGTTCGGCAACGGCGACGCACGCGTGCTCCATCTGGCCGTCGACGACGCCACGACCGAGGTGCTCTCCGGCTGCTTCATGCCCCTGGAGTGCATGCGGGGCTACGCCCGGATGGCCGAGCGCATGGTGCGCGGCAGCGGCGTCCCCGAGGCCGTGTACTCGGACAAGCACTCGGTGTTCCGCAGCACGAAGGCGGGCACGGAGACGCAGCTCGCCATGATGCTCTCCGACCTGGGCGTGCGCATGGTGTTCGCCAACTCCCCGCAGGCCAAGGGCCGCGTCGAGCGCTACAACCTCACCGAGCAGCTCAGGCTCGTCAACGACATCATCCGCTTCGGGATAGAGGACTACGACCAGCTCGACTCCTGGTTCAACGAGTTCTACGTCGAGTACCTGAACAAGAAGTTCTCCTTCCCGCCGGCCGAGGCCGGGAGCGAGTTCAGGCGGCTGCCGCCGGGCTTCGACTACTCGTCGGTGTTCCGCATCAGGCTGACGCGGGTTTCGAGGGGAGGCATGATCTCCTACGAGATGGGCCTGCACTGGATGGTGGACGGAAACGGCGAGCCCTACGACCCGGGCGAGGGCGTCAGGGTCAACCTGTTCATCGACGTATGGACCGACGAGATGTACGTCGAGCGCTACGACAAGCGCTACGCATGCGTCCTCTGCGGGGTGCGGGAGCACAAGAAAGCCGAGCTCGTCGACAGCCAGAAGGATCTGCAGGACCTGTTGAAGAGGATGCGCAGATGACGCCAACGCGGCTCAGAGGGGGTGACATTATCAAAAAACTCTAACATCCACCTGCCCGCAATCCACAGAGTTCGTCCGCCAAAAACTACCGCACACACGCCATATTTGAGATAATCTGTCTGGCTCAATCACGAGACACGCGGGGGCATCGATGTCAGGCGGATCGATCAGCAAGGCAAAAGACGAGGGCTTTCGAAAGCGCCTCTTCCCTGGTGGCGCCCCGAAGCCGGGCTTCGTTCTCTATGCCGTCGGCATCTCGGTCTGGATGACACTTGTGGCATGCAGCGGAACCACCTACATGTTTCCGCTTCTCCCAGAGCGCATCGGCCAGGACACGTTTTTCATGGCACAGCAAATCGCCTATGTGCTGACATTCTTCGTTGTCGCGGCCGCCGCACTGCGGCATGCCGCCCAATCGCTTCGCCTGGTATGGCTTCTGACGGCCGCGGCCTTTCTCGTCGTAGAAGCATGTCTTGCTCTCATCACCGCCGGCTTCGGAACGCCGCTCCTTCAGGGGCTGTTTGGCGCAGCAATGGGAGTTGGGACCGCGCTCGGCTATATGCAGTGGACCCAGATAATCTGCCATAGAGAGGATGACGAGGTAATCTGCCTCGTCTTTGTCTCGTCACTGGCCTCGATAGCAACATCGGTGATCCTGTTTTTCATCCCACCCAGCGCCCGTCTGGCCCTCTATGGGCTGCTGCTGATCCCAGCATCCCTTGTGCTCCTCAGACTTAACGACAACCTTCCGCGCAAACCCATCCCACACGAGCCCACCGCACTCGTCAACCCGAAAGAGACAAGAGGGAAGCTTGCCCGATCCATCGTAATACCGACGGCGTGCGCGGTTGTCCTCACGCTCGTTGCCCCGGTGGCGAGCTCGCTTCTCGTGGATACCCAGGGGCACGACGTGCTTCGAATGGCCCTCTCCCAGACAGCCAACCTCGTGACCATCGTTATCTTCGGTTTGCTGTATTACGCGTTGCACCATCGCCCATCAATCGAAGAGTCGTATGCGGTGTTGATGCCCGTGCTCGCCTCCTCCGTCCTTGCGGCCACGTTCCTTGAGCCGGACAGCAGATGGTTCGTCCTGTTCTTTGGTGACATGTGCTTCTGTGCCGTCTCGTTTCTGCTATTGCTGACCTCCTGCAGCCTAAGCAAGAGACTGGACATCTCCCCGATGGCCACCTATGGGATCCTTGGCGGCTTCGTGTATCTCGCACGTGTCCCGGAGATACTGGTTGTGACCAATCCGTTCGCGTCGCTCTCCCCTGCCCCGTCGATCGTCGCGGCAGTGCTTCTGTATCTGCTCACGGTTCCCATCTTCCTGCTACCGCTTGCCATGCGCAGAGGCACTTATTCGTTTCTGGCAAACGCGAAGAGCCAAGAGAACGAGCCCGCCGGTCACCTTCCTGGCCAAGCGCCCGACAATATCAGCGCGCGAGGTGCCGTAGGCACGCTTGCCCAGTCGCACGCGCTGCTCGCGGAGACCTGCAAGAGTATCGCGGTCAACGTCGGCCTGAGTGAACGCCAGGCGCTTGTCATGGCGCTGCTTGTCGACGGGGAAGGGGCCGCGCGCATCGGCGACAGGCTCGGCCTCTCAGAGAATACCGTCAAGACGTATCGCAAGGCGATCTACGCCGCGCTCGACGTTCACTCGAGGCAGGAACTGCGCGACTACGTGACGTCGCGCATCTCGCGTCTAGAGAATATCCCCAGCTGACAGGCTCGCGCGCAGAGACAATCCCCCTTTTGGGGAGTAATCCGAACCTGCTTAAGCATGGGAACACGTCCCCTTTTTAGGGCTTACCTCCGTGTCTGCCAAGTACCTAGACTTATCAATTGACCCGCGAGGCCAAGGCATAGAACGAGAAGGACAACGCCCGCGCCGCACGGCCTCGCCAGTGTCTCGTGGACGCGAATTCGACAAGAAAGGAACCACCATGGCAGACACCGCAGTTTCCAGGAGAAGCTTCGTAGCCGGCAGCGCCGCAGCGGCAGGCGCGGTCGCGGCAGGCATGGCTCTGGGCACCAGCCAGGCACAGGCGGCGGCGCCCTCGGAGGACAACAGCGACTGGCTGGGTGAGCCTCCCGCCCTCACCGTCGATGACTGCGAGCAGACCGTCGAGGCCGACGTCGTCATCATCGGTGGCGCCCTTGCTGGTGAGACCGCTGCCTTCGCCGCCATCCGCGGCGGCGCTAAGGTCGTCGTCCTCGAGCGCAACGGCACCCCGCACGTGGGCGGCTCGGGCATCGGCTTCCTCAACTCCAAGTACCAGCTCGAGGCCGGCCAGCCCGAGCACGACCCCTACGAGGTCATGCAGCGCCTCAACAACCAGTTCCAGAACCGCTCGAGCCTGGCGTTCCTGAGCGCCTGGGCGTTCCACAGCGGCCAGGTCCTCGACGAGCTCGAGGCCAACGTCCTGCAGGCTGCAGGCGTGCCCGGCACGGCGTCGGTGGCTCCGGAGAGCGGCATGGACGCCTTCTGCCCCAGCCTCAACAGCCACGTCGACTTTGACCCGACCGGCAGTGACAGCCTGGAGACCTTCAACTTCGCAATGCATGACTGGATCAAGGACAACGGCGGCCAAGTCTTCTACGAGACCACCGCGCGCGCCCTCACGCAGGAGGCCGACGGCACGGTGACCGGCGTCATCGCCCAGGATAACGCCACCGGTGCCTACACCTACTACGCCGCCGCCAAGGGCGTCATCGTGTGCACCGGCTCCTACGGCCACAACAAGGAGATGATGGAGCACTTCAACAGCGCGTGGGTCTGCAACTTCGCCGAGAACTACGGCATCTACAACGCACGCATCTCGGAGAACACCCCCATCACCACCGAGGAGGACATGGACGACGGCCTGGGCCACAAGATGCTGTGCTGGGCCGGTGCCGACATGGAGCAGGCCGACCACTCCTTCCAGGCGTGGGAGGACTCCGGCTACTACTGGTGGCCCTTCCTGCAGGTGACCATCAAGGGCGAGCGCTTCCGCAACGAGCAGAGCTCGTGGCTCTCTCAGTGCAACACCATCGTGGAGCGCCCCGAGGGCGTGAACTACTACTGGCAGATCCGCGAGAAGGGTGACACCGACATGCCCATGACCCTCGCGGCGATGGCGATTCCGCTTGAGGTCTGGGACGAGACCGTCAAGGCCGGCGGCACGGGCATGTACTACGAGGCCGACACCATCGAGGAGCTGGCCGAGATGCTCGAGATCGACCCTGCCGTGCTGACCGCCACCGTCGATCGCTACAACGAGCTGTGCGACAAGGGCATCGACGAGGACTTCGGCAAGCGTCCCGAGTTCCTGCACCCCGTCAAGGAGGGCCCGTTCATCGCCGCAAGGGCCCAGTGCCACTTCTTCTGCACCGCCAGCGGCGTGAGGTGCAACGGCAAGCTCCAGGTCGTCGACAAGGACTGGCAGCCCATCCCGCACCTGTTCGCCGCCGGCAACACCGTGGGCTGGCGCCTGGGCTGCGGCTATCAGATGACCATCCCCGGCATGTGCAACGGCTATGCCCTGTTCCACGGCTACGTGGCCGGTCGCTACGCCGCCGACGAGAACTTCGACTGGGACCAGCTCGAGGCGTAAAGCCTGCCGAATGCCGCATCGCGCTCGATGCGAGCACGCAAGCACCAGATAATCAGTATCATCAAGGCCGGGCAGGGAGAGCAATTCACCCTGCCCGGCCCACGCTTGTCATCTCGCCCGCTGCCGCCTGCCGCCCATGCCATCCGTGCAATCACGAACGACGATGTTGGAAACTATCGACATGCTCCCCCTCTTCTATACATGATATACTCAGTCCGTCAAATGGAAGGAGGAGCTTATGGGCCAATCGCCAGAAGTCACGGCAATCCATATGACACAGATGAACACGCGCATCGACCGCACCCTGAAATCACAGGGTGACGAGGTGCTGGCCAGGTTCGGATACACACCATCGCAGGCCATCCGGGGTCTTTACAGGTTTCTAGTCGCCCACAGGCATGAGCCCGCCAAGGTCGACAGCCTCGTCGCGTCTGACGAGAATGCCAGTCGCGAGGAAGCAAACACCGAGATCAAAGAGAAGCTCGAGAAGCTTCATAGGGGCTGGCAGCTCTGTGATGAATTCAGAGCCCGCCATGGGATAGGCGACGAAGCCGTGCGCAAGGCGGCAGAAATTCCCCATGCGACACTCCTTGACGAGGCCCGTTTCGAACGCTTTGAAGGAGCGGCCCATGAGTAGCCCCACGGCCACGAGGCCTCGCCTTCTCGTTGACACCTGCATCTGGATCGACAGCTACTTTGAGCGCGAGCCCAACGGCAAGCAGGCCCGCGCGTTCTTTGACCAGGCAATCTTGCGCGAAATACCGCTCCTGTACTCCTGCAATACAGCCGCCAACCTATTCAACATCGTCAAACAGAGGTTGAAAAAGGAACAGCGCATGGCGGGAGGCGAGATCACTCCTGAGTTTGCGGCCGCATGCACCGAGGTTGCCTGGCAGTGCCTCGAAAGCATGGAGGAATGCGCGAACGCGGTCGCAGCCGATTCATCCGACCTGTGGCTCGCACGTCACTTTCGCAGCATACACAACGACTTCGAGGACAACTTGGTCATAGCAGCCGCGCAGCGCGCCTCGGCAAACTACATCGTGACGACCGACCGCATGCTCATCGCCCACTCCCCCGTTGCGGCAAAGACACCGGATGAGATGATCCAGCTGTTCGAAACGCTGTACTAAGGTAAAAGACCGGTCGGGGTTCTTGCTCCGGCCGGCCTTTTCGATGGGACGGGAGACTTTCTGGTGGGACGGGAGGTGGTTGCCACATGATGGGTAAAACGCACCTGGCCGCCGGCCTTGCCGTCTCGCTCGCAATCGCCCAGCCCGACACGCCCGCCCAGTGTCTGGCGGCAGTCATGGCCGGGGCCTTGGGCGGGGTGCTGGCAGACAGTGACACCATCGATGACGACAACCGCCCAGACGCCCTCGCCGGTCAGTTTGTCGCCGCCGGCTCGATCGCCGCCGGTTCGCTTATCGACTACGTCTTCCGCTTCGGGATTTGCCAGTCCGTTGCCGCCAACCCCTCGCAGGTGGCAGCCGGTCTGGTGCTGTTCGTCACTCTCTACGCGATCGGCTTCCTTTCCAAGCACCGTTCATTCACGCACTCGCTGCTTGCTCTGGCGCTATACTCGGGCGCGATCGCCCTCATCTACCCACCCGCCACCCTCTGCTTTGCCGGGGCGTATCTGTCACATCTGCTGCTCGACCTCACGAACAAGAAGAAGGTTCCCCTTCTCTATCCCCTGCACCCCGGCTTTTGCCTGGGATGGTTCTACGCTGGAAAGACGGCGAACACGGTGATAATGGCCTCCAGCTTCACCCTAGCTGTCGTTCTTCTCGCCGCCAGCGTCATACGGATTGCGCTGGGGTGACATCGCCAGAGGAAAGAAGCCCCACAAGAAACGCCAAACGGCTCCATGTGCCGAGTACTTTGCACATGAAGCCGTCGGCCGCCAATCGCTACTGTTCGTTATTGAGCGTCGGCGTCAATGAACTCAGGGGCGAGATACCCAAAGGTCAGAGCAGTGCCATGGGTGCTGCCGTTGATGAGCGTGGGATAATCGTTGCCATAGCGACCGCCCATATTGTTGCCAATTGCGTACAGGCCGGGGATGGGATCCTGGTTCTTGTCAACGACGCGCAGGCACTCATCAACAAGGATGCCACCATTGGTGCCCATGACGGCCGGACCGAACTTGGCAGCATAGAACGGGGGCTTCATGATGGTGTTCATGAGCTCGGGCTCCTTGCCGAAGTCCAGGTCCTTGCCACCGACAGACAGCTCGTTGTAGCGCTCGACGGTAGCCAGGAACGTGTCCTTGTCCACGCCAATGAGGTCAGCGAGCTCCTCGAGAGTGTCGGCCTGGAAAACCGAACCAAGCTCCATGTTGCTCTCGAGCATGGCCTGGTCAGATTCGGGCGACCAGATCTGCCCATGCAGGCGACCCATGCCATCCCAGAACTGGCCGCCACCGTACGCCATGGACGCGGCAAGCTGCGTGGGCCAGTCGGAGTCGAAGATGCTCCACGCATAGTCGGCGTCGCCGGGCTGCTGGAGGATCTTGATGGACTTGGCCTGCGTCCAGTTGTTCTCGTTCATGAAGCGCTTGCCATGAGAGTTCACATGCAGGAAGCCATAGGCCTGCCAGGTATAGGCAACGAGATGCAAAGAGGTCGGCACCGAGGCGCACTCCATCTGACCACCCACCCACATGGCGGCCTTGTGCATGTCGCCGGTGTTGGCGCCCACGGGCGTGTAGTAGCTCTTCGGGGCACGCAGACAGATGGGAGCGTAGCATTCGAGCATCTCGGGATCGCCCGCAAAGTCACCGGCAGCCAGAATAACGCCCTTGTTGGCCAGATAGCGATGATAGCCGTCCTCGCCCAGGGCGTCGACGCCGATCACAGCGCCAGCGTCATCAGTCACGAGCTGCTGGCCCGCCATGTTAAACACAAACTGGGCGCCGCCCTCAAGGGCTCCCTGGTAGAACACCCACACCGGCACGGTGAGAGCGCCCTGCCCCTCCTGTGCCTCGCCGCCAAACATGTGGGTGCAAGGGAACTCGGGCAGGATCCTGTTACGGGAGTGCCCGTCGTACAGCGTGACCTCGTATCCGCTCGTCTCAGCCTTGTCGATGAGCCAGTCCATCGCCTCGTGCGAGCGATTGATGAACAGCCACACCAGCTCCTCCTTGCAGCGGTCACTGCAGCGGGCAACCCACTGGCGAGCAAGCTCCTCCTTATCGATCTGGATGCCCGCCTCGAGCATGGCCTTCGAGTCCACCGCACCGAAGTGGCCACCACGGCTCTGGACCGTCTCGGTCTTCTCGATGACCACGACGCTGTCACCAAGCTCGACCGCGTGACATGCCGCTGCGCAGCCGCCGATACCACCGCCGACGATGACGATGTCAGCCTCGGTAGTGTCGATGATGTCGGCCTCGGCGATAGGCTCGGGTGCGGTCTCCCAACTCCACTTCTTCGTTGGCACATACCCAGCCAAGAAGCCGTCCGGACCAAGCGCGCGGTTGATCGTGCTGTCCACCTCGCTAGTTCCTGCCGAGGCATCGGAGGCAGCGCTGTCAGCCGGTTCTTCAGCAAATGCGGGGACCGTCGCGCTAGCGGCAAAAACTGCGCCGGCCATGGCCGCGCCAGAAACGAACGAGCGCCTATCGATTGCCTTGCTCATGGTGTCCTCTCTTTCCCTTGTAGCCACGCGCCGCCGGTGATACCACCTGTGGTGCGCCGTCCCGGTTCAGGTTATCAACCAAGCCAGCAATCGACCTCACCCTTCGCCGGTGATACCCTTGCGAGCAGCGGTTTTGACCCCTATTATCAATAGCGGAGATCGCGCGTCGCGCTACGCCCTTCGCACCAACGCGGGAAAGCGCCCAGAGCCAGTCACGCGCACGGAGCGATGTTGGGGATTGTGACAAGATGCTAAGCAGAAAACTCCGACCTGCGCCAGTTGCAAGGTCAATCTTGGTCACCTTGGGATTCACCCTTGTATACATCACCTCGACCCTGACGATTTGGAGTGGCAACTTCGCCTTTCTGTCTGGCCAGCCCGACATTCCCAACGTCTATGACGGCTCGTCTGCCCTGCGATCCGTTGCGTTTGGTCTCACGTTCGGGGTCATCGGACTTGTCGGGATGCGATGGCACGGACTTCATCGACCACTTCCCGTAGTCGCAGGCCTTCTACTTCTCACCGGCATTGGCCTGGTCTGGGATCCAGCAAATGCCTTGGCCGGATCGATGCAGACCACTGGCGGAATGTTGATCGGCATCGGCATGGCAAGCTTGTTCTCCACCTGGGAACAAATATTCTACGAGCAGCCAGAAGAAGCGGTGGGGTTTGAGATTGGCGTTGCCGCTATAGTGTCCGGCGTGCTTTTCCTTGCTCTGACCATGTTGCATGCAGCACTTGCCTGGTGCGCCATCATTTCCTCGGTAGCCTGCGTAGCAATCTCCTGGGTTCTCCTGCGCTGGCCATGCGACCTGCGGACCGCGGGTGCCATCCCCAATATCGAGACCCTCAAAAACCCAGGCTCACATCGATCAAGCAAGCGCTACTCATCCGTCATGCGAGAGCTGTGGAAGCCCACGCTGTGCGTTGCCGCGCTGGGATTTGTATCTGAGATTGTCAGGGCCTCCGCTTTTGAAAGCCAGTCTGTCGCCAACCTGGTGAACTCCCTCTCGACCATCGGCATCGTCATCTCGGGCGTCATGCTCATAATCATCTGGGCGCTGAGCAAGCGTGCAATCGCCCTCACTACCGTATATCAGGTCTTCTTCCCCATTTTCGTAACCGGGTTCGTTCTCATGCCGTTTTTGGGCCTGTCGTTTCGCCATGCCTTTGTCGCGCTCACATGGGTGGCATTTTCAGTGCTCATGTCCCTTCTCATGATAATCTGCGCCAGCACCGCCCGACAGCATAACGTAAGTGCCCTCGGCCTCTACGGAATATCGTCGTGCTTTTCATACCTCTTCGCGGCGCTAGGCGCTTTCGTTGGGTTTCGAACGAACGGAGTCGAGGCATTTGGAGTCGCCCAGGTATTCATCATTGCACTCTTCTCCATCTACTTGCTTGCACTCGCTCTGTTTGCGAGCAGGGCACATCGAGAAAAGAAGGCTCTGGAACCTCCTACATCAACCCAGAGACCCCGAGCGAATAGTGAAGACAGCATCACAGAGTCAATCGATCCCGCCGCGATCAAATCTGATCCGACCGACGAGGCATGCCAGCTCCTCGCGCAGCGCTACGGGCTCTCCAAACGCGAACAGGACGTGCTTCGCCTCTATGTGCGCGGCCGCGATACGCCCTACATCGTCGAACATCTATACATAACCGAAAACACCGTGCGCACGCACATCCGCGGCATTTATCGCAAGACTGGCGTCCACAGTAAGCAGGAGCTGCTTGACACTTTAGAAAGCACCGACTCCTTGTAATTTATCATTATTCGTTATATTCTTGACATAGAATGATACATAGCGAGAGAGGAGGCCACCATGAAGTCCGCTCGTACCGGTGACCAACAAGCCCGTGCAGCCAAGTCAGCGGAACTTGGACGTCAGGAGGTGACCGCCCGGCTGAGAAAGGCGTGCTCGCTTGCCCAAGGGTTCTGCATCGTCCTTCTCATCATGACGCTCATCGTGCTGGCGACAGCATGCGTGCTTTTCTCCCGCCAGCTAACGGAAGGCGCCGCCGAGCTCTACGGCGAGGAGGGCAGCCCCTCGGTCGCGCAGCGCCTCTTTGTCGAGACCGACGTGGCGGTAGAGATCAGGGGGCTGTCGAACGCGACGTTTGACTGGGCGTTCTTCAGAGACGTGCCCGGTGCCGCTGGAGGCGGAGGCGGGACGGTGCTGGCGCACCAGCTCATCGACGTCCCGTCACGCACCGGGTACATCACCGAGCGTGCGGCACTCCCGCAGCTCGTGTGGGCGGTCTCTGCGTGCGCGATCTCGATCCCGCTGTTTCTCGCCGGCATGCACCTCTTCAAGCGCATCGCACGGACCGGAAAGCCGTTCCGCGTCGACCGGGCGCGCGAGCTCGGGCGCATGGCGTGGCTGATCATCGCGCTGTCGTTCGTCCCGGGCGTGCTCAATCTCGCCTGCGTGGCGATCGGGACAGCCGTCCTGCCGGACACTGCGGTTGCCGCCAACGTGTCCTTCTTCAACTACACGCTGCTCGCCTGCGGCTTTCTGCTCCTTGCGCTCGCGCGGGCGTTCGAGTACGGCTGCATACTGCAGGCGCAGGATGACGGCTTGGTGTAAGATTACCATCTGAGTGAAAAGCCTTCGCGTCCGACAGCGCAAAGGCTAGGGCAGCGATGACCGGAAGCGCGAAAACGCTCGAAAGCAACGCGACGCCTGTGAGCAAGACGACGCCCGCAAGCAAAACGGCGTTCACAAGCAAGACGGCGTTCGCAAGCAAATGGATGCCCAGAAGCAATGCGCCCGCAGAGCGGGGGGGTGCGAACCAACGAGGAGGTGGCCATGATCGTCTCGAGGCTCGACGTCTTGCTGGCAAAGCGCAAGATGCGCTCGCGCGACCTGGCCAAGCTCGTGGGGATCTCCGAAGTGAATATCTCCCGCATCAAGACCGGCAAGATCAACGCCATCCGCTTCTCCACGCTCGAGGCCCTCTGCCGCGCGCTCGACTGCCAGCCGGGCGATTTGCTGGAATACGTGGAGGACGAGGAAGGCGAGGAGCGCGAAGCCTGACCGGAAAACGCCCGATTGCCGACTGTGGGCTTGCGCCTCGCGCCAGCGGGCTCCTTACGCGAGGGCGGCGTCCATGCTGCACTTCCTCGGCCGCCCCGGGCCAGGGTTCTCGGCAATGCGGGCGTCAATTGACGCACGCGTCACAAACGTGGAGCGGCCTTTCGAATAGCCCTCGAGCAAGCCGGACTTGAGCATCTGGGACACTCGGCCACGAGACACCCCAAGCAGGCGGGCGGCCTCGCTGGCGCTCACCGCATCGATCGCATCCAGGCTCGCCTGCACCGCAACGACCCCCACCCTTCCGCCATGGACAGGCGTGTTGTTGAACGTGGCAGCCGGCATGGTCAGCCGGGCCATAAGCGCGTGCTCGGCCTCGCCCAGCAGCCAGTCTGCCGCCATACGAGAGGCTTCCTCCCAGCTCGAACCCTGAGTGCCGCCCTCAAGATCAAATGGCACGGCAACGATGAGCCCGTCGTCCTCGAAGAACTCGAACTCGTATACAGCGAACATGGATGCCATCTCCTTATGACGGTCGCTTTATTTGATGCCTGCTTGCTTCTTTATCTTCTGGAACAGCTGCTCGGATATTTCGGAATGTCGAGGAACCTGCATCCAGTGCACGCCGTCTGTCCAGTGCTCGTGATTCGTCCCTCCGTTTGGGTGTAGACCGTGCTTTCTAAGAAGTGCGACCACTTCCGCTCTCTTGACCATCGCTGCCGTCCCATTAATATAAATTAAGTTTATAATTTAGTCAAGTACAAGGCTGCTATGATTTGACAATCGACCCATATGGAATGTTTTTCGATATCAGCCGGTGTGATAATATATATATTCAATATATTGACCTAAGTAATTGAATTCATATAACTGATATATCACTTATCTGACAAGAATAATTTGTCATAGAACTGTCAGAATTCAATATGTCAACGAAGGTGCGCTGCAGTCCATACCATCTGTATACATCCCCGCCCTTGACTCCAAAGCCCGGGTCACCCTGAAAAATCTTTCAGCCATCCTCCCCAAAATTGACCTAAGTCAATGCACCAAGAAGCCCTCTGCTGACACAATGTCCCCGAGGAACGCGCACGGGTGGCGCGCGCCACGCGGGTGTACCGGCAAAGAAGCAGCGCCCCGTCAGTGCAAGGCACCGCAAGGGAAGGGAGAGAAAATGGAAGGGACACGCAAGACAACGCGACGCGCCCTATGGGCAGGAGCCGCGCTGGCCTTTGGCGCCGCGGTCGCCGTGGCGGTCACGGGCCCATTCAGCACGCCTGTCTCGGCCGACGAGGGCACGGTGGCAGGAGCCTCGGCCGCAGCGGACCAGCCGGCCGTCGACGCCGCGGCGATCATCGAGGCGGCGGGTATCATCCCCTCCGAGGAGTGGGCTGACACCTACCCCAACGAATACGCCTCGTTCATGGAGAACGCCGACAACGAGGAGCTCGTTGACTACCTGGAGGAGTACCCCTACCTCGACACGCTGTACGCAGGCAACGCCTTCTCCAAGGACTACAAGGGCGCGCGCGGCCACGCCTACACCCTGCAGGACGTGTCCGAGACGCTGCGCGCACCGGCCATGGCCAACTGTCTGTCATGCAAGACCCCGCAGATGAACGCCCTCATCTCCTCGGGCGAGGAGGGCGTGTACTCGCTGCCCTTCGACGACGTGCTCGAGCTGTGCGAGGAGCCGGTGGGGTGCTACACCTGCCACGAGAACACCGGTAACGAGCTCGTGGTGACCAACACGTTCCTCACCGACGCCCTGGGCGAGGACGCCGCCGACGTGGCGCCCGCCAACCAGGTGTGCGGCCAGTGCCACAACGAGTACTACTTCGATCCCCAGACCAAGGCCACGACGCTGCCATACACCAGCCTCGAGACGATGACCCCCGACGCGATCCTCGCGTACTACAACGAGATCGGCTTCTCGGACTACACCGACCCGCAAACCGGCGTCGGGTTCGTCAAGGTCCAGCATCCCGAGTTCGAGACCGTCATGGGCGAGGGCTTCAAGATGGTGGGCTATGACTGCGCCGACTGCCACATGGGCACCGCCATGGCGCAGGACGGTACCGAGTACGCCGACCACAACCTCACCAGCCCCCTAGAGAACGCCGAGCTGATCGAGACCAACTGCTCGAACTGCCACGAGGATCTGGTCGCAGAGGTCGAGGCTATCCAGGAGCAGGCCGAGTCGCGCACCAACGAGATCGGCACCAAGCTGGAGACCCTGACCAACGAGCTTGCGGCCGCCCTGGAGGCCGGCACCGTCTCCGACGAGGACTTCCAGACCATCGCCGAGCTCAATCGCACCGCCATGTTCTACTGGGACTTCGTGTTCGTCGAGAACTCCGAGGGCGCCCACAACTCCACCCTGACCAACGACTGCCTGGACAAGGCGGAGGCAGCCGTTGACGAGGCACTGGCGATGCTGGCGTAAAGGAGCAAAGGCCACGCGGCGGGGCCGATGCCCCGTCAGCAAGGCGCGCCCGCGTCCAGCACGACATGGCCGGCGCGCTCGGAACAAGAGCGCCCCGCGACCGGCACTCCGCGACGGGCACCCCGCAACCGGCGCGCCCCGCGGCCCACGAGGCACGGGACGCGCCGGCGTCCTTGCGGCAGATTCGCCCGATACATCCGGAAAAGTGGGGATCGGACTACGCCTGGGCTGGCCCCGAAATCGAGAGTGCCGTCAAGGCCCTACCGATCGGTTACAAAAGTGCAGGTAGATAGGCATACTGTATCGAATGTCACTCAACTGCATGCCAGACCACGCCCTCCCCTGGGCTAAAACGCCGCCCCCAACGTAGTCCGATCCCCGGTTTTCCGGAGACATCTCGCGTTTTCGCTGCACGCGGGACGAAACTCGTTCCCCCCCCCCGTCGCCAAGCCATCACCAGGCCGCCGGTGCGCTACAGCATGGTGTAGGCCCGCAGCGCCGCCATGTCCAGGATGCGCAGGCGATGCCCGCGCGTCTCGACGAATCCCTTCGCACGCAGGGTACCAAGGGCGCGCGAGAGGGTCTCGGGCACGGTGGCGAGCATCTCCGCCAGGGCCGCCTTGCTCGCCTCCAGCTCAATTGAACCGGACTCGGCAGACATCCGGCAGATCAGCCGGGCGAGGCGCACGGGGACGGGAAACAGCAGCTCATGGATTGCCTGGGTCTGACGCACCGAGGAGCGTGCGAGATTGCGCACCATGGCCAGCGAGAAGGCGGCGCTGCGCTCCAGCGCCTCGGTAATCGCGGCGGTGGGGACACAGACGACAAGACTGGGCTCGCGCGCCTCGATGACGCCGAGATGGGCGACGCCGTCAAGGGCGGCGGCGCAGCAGAACGCGGTGACGGGGTGCGTGTGGTTGAGCATGACGCGACGACCCTCCGAGGTCATCAGGCTGCGCGAGAGACATCCCCTCGCAAGCACATAGGCGCAGCCCACCTGCTGCCCGTCGTGGAGAAGGACCTCGCGAGGCCCCATCTCGACGAGGCGGCAGCGCGAGGCAAGGCCCGCCAGCGAATCGCCATCAAGCGTGCGGAACGGCTCGACGCCGGAGAGAATCTCGAGTGTCGTGGCGACATTCGTCTTCATACAACCCCCCCTTGCCCATAGTCCACGATCTTTCACCCTGTCTTCACGAGCTTCAACTTGGACATCAAGCAGAAGGATGTCAGCTGCCCTCAAAACACGATCGCGATATCGCGAGCCATACGAAACTACGCATGATACCCAGACAGCAGATCGATAAGCTCGTTCTTGTTGTGGATGCCGAGCTTCTTGTATATCTGTTTGGTATACCCCTGAGCCGTGCTCTTGGTAATCTGGAGCTCTTCAGAAACACGACCGAGACTATACCCATGCGCAAAAAGGACGGCAACCTGTGCCTCGCGACCGGTGAGCGCGTAATCATCGATAAGCCGACGCTCGATATACTCCCTAGCATCGGCAGGATCAATACCACAGGGCGTCGCAACGCTAGCATCGTCAGCAGGAGCGCTCGATCGGGCCCCAGCAGCAAGAAGGTCGCCGGCTTGACTGCGTGCCATAAACATGGCGAACACGACGACGCCGGAAGCAAGAGCCGCCAGAGTGGCAACCAACACAACCCCGCTCTCGAAACGCGTTCCTGCAGTCAGTCCACTTGTTCCGTTTACCATTGGTATCGCGACGTAGCTCAAAAACCAGCAGAGCGCCCAGAGACCCAGACCATAGATCAGATACACCGGGGCGAAACTGACCGATCGACGGCTCACCAAATCGCTCAACAGCATATAGAAAACCGCAAGCTGCAACGAACACGAACTGGTAGCGATGTACGCCCCCACCGTTGGTAGAATGTCAGACAGGTACATGAGCGCCCCAGCGAAGAAGGCAAAGGCAGAAAATGCCCACCCCACGGTCAAAACCCCTCGAAAAGATGCCCGCGAATAGCCTTGCCCTCCCGCAGACAGCCAGGATCGCTTTTTTCTATTGACAGCCTCGACGATCCCCACGGACGCCAAGGCCAAGAGCCCCAGCCCAACGATAAGCCACATGCGCATGGACGGGTCAGGCGAGATACCGTCATCTATGATCCCCCTGATTACAGAGCCGCTTACGATGCAGACCGCGGAAGCTCCGGTGATCAGGTCACCGAAATCGATAACACCGATCGGCTGCCGGTGGTTTTGATCACAAACCATCGGCCCGCCTGCCGGCTGACGAGAGACAAACCAGAGCAACGCGCAGAGAAGCATGCGTAAGGGCGCAAGCCAAGCATCGCTGTCCCCGAGAAGCACGTACAGCGCGCGCATCTCCGCCACGGAGCACGGGTAAGACAGGAGCAGAAGCAAAAGCTTGAACACTCCAGCGCTGCTCGGCCCCGTTGCCAAGTACCCAGACCACATGAGGAAGCAGAGAACCAGCCCGCAAACGACAAGTACACTCAGGAAGAGATAGGGCAGGATCTGGACTGAATTGAGATAAACCATAAGAAACGCCCCTGCCGCCCCAAGAAGCACAAGACCAAGGCATGCAAGGCGTCTGGTTTCGACTAGCCTGGATATAGATCTCCATTTCCAAGCAGACATAACAATGGCAGCAAGAAGCACACAGGAGAAAATGACGCGCGACGAGACAGGGACAGGACCCACCATCTCGAAAGACTCGTAGGAATACAGCTTCATGAGAAAGCCTTGGTAACGAAAGCACGTCCAGAACAGAAGGAGGCCGAAAAAGGGGCACACGGCTTCTCGAACAATACCCGATATGCTTTTCGACACACCAAACATTTCCGTCATGCCAGCCAGCCCATCCGCTTGCTATTTCATGTGTCTTCAAGCGTAATCGAAAGTACCAGACGACTTCAAGCTCCCCTTCTGACTCCTTCGAGCGAAATGCCAACAGCTTCCCCGGAGAAGCCACGTGCCACGAAGCTTGTCAACCCCATCAATTATGGGCAATGCGATCTGTCTGGCTTTTCTTGGCAGCACCCCATACATCATGCCAAACCCCCGCAGCAGTGTCCTGATAATCAAAACCGCCAGTGGACGTCACGTTGAAGCATGCGAGCCTAATGGATCGCACATCCCCACAAGCAACGGTCGTCCAGACACCCAGAAGAAAAGGAGCACGAAATGGCAGCAAGCAATGGCATTTCCCGCAGGAACTTCATCGCGCACTCCTCCGCAATCGGAATGACCGCAGCTGCGGCACTCACGCTAAGCGGATCCCCGCAGGCAAATGCCGAGGAAGGCACCGAGGGCGGCTCGTTTGTCCAGAGCGTGGCATGGGATGCCGAGTATGATGTCGTGGTCATCGGTTATGGCTTTGCCGGCGGCGTCACTGCCATCGCTGCCGCCGATGCGGGCGCCAAGGTACTGCTTCTTGAAAAGGCCATGAGGGGCCTTGAGGGCGGCAACTCCCGGTATGCCGGCCAGGGCTTTACCACGCCCAACGGTGATCCTGAGAAGCTTCGTACGTACTTCCGCAGCCTGCGTGGATATTTCAATACTCCCTCTGATGCCGTAATCGATGCCTACGTCGACAAGGCCACCACGGGCATCGACTGGCTACGCCATCTGGGCGTTGACCCCGAAACCGAAGGCTCGATCACCATCAGCGCAGGCGAGTACAAGGAGTTTCCCGGCGGCACTGGTGACGACAAGGCGAACGGCCCTTGCGCCTACCTGTACTGCAGCCCCTATCAGTTTGACGCCGCTCATTACAACCTTGTCCAGCGCAACGTAACCGACCGGTCCGACCTCATTGACGTTTGGTACGAGTGCCCCGCCACCCATCTCGTCCAGGATCCGGACACCAAGGTCGTCCACGGCGTCGAGTTCGAGCATGACGGCACCACCTACAAGGTGCGCGCCAAGAACGGCGTGGTCATGACGATGGGTGGTTACGAGAATAACGCCCAGATGCTGCAGGACTACGTGCTCATGGCCCAGACCGTCCCGTTCGGTGCCCTATACAACACCGGCGACGGCGTGACCATGGCACTCGAGGTCGGCGCCCGCCTGTGGCACATGGGCAACATCGCCGGCCCCATGTGGGCGTTCCTCTCGCCTGAATGCGAGCATGGTCTGTGCGCCCTGTCCCCCGCCATGAGCAACCCCGGGTTCCTCATGGTAGGACCCAGCGGCGAGCGCTTCGTGAACGAGGCATCCTCTACGCGCCACGGATACATCTCCTGCGGCGGCCACTATGAGCAGCAGCCTGCCCCCACGCCCGCATACGGCATCGTCGACAGCGCGTACATCGCCCAGAAGGGACGTCTCTACCCTCAGTTCAGCGAGAACAACGAGTACGAGATCGAGAACGGTTACTTCATCGCAGCCGACACCATTGAGGAGCTTGCCCAGCTCATCTACGATGACATGCCCGACTTCGCACGCCTCCCCAACTACACCGAGGCAATGGGCCCGTTTGACGAGCGACTCCGCAACACGATCGATCGTTGGAACGCCGACTTCGAGGCCGGCCAGGACACGCTCTTTGGTCGTTCTGCCGATACGATGTACTCCGTCTCTGAGCCTCCGTTCTATGCCCTGCGCCTCTACCCCACGATGTTCAACACCCAAGGCGGCGCTGAGCGCAACGAGAAGGCGCAGGTGCTCGACCTCGAAGGTAACCCGATTCCGCACCTGTACAGCGCCGGTGAGTTCGGCTCGTTGTTCAGCAGCAATTACAGCGGTGGTTGCAACATCGGTGAGTGCGTGATGTATGGCCGCATCGCCGGCGAGCAGGTCTCCGTGGCACCCGAGGACGTCGTGGCCGACACGCTCGTCGCACAGCAGGAGATCGACTTCAGCGCTGCCCCTGAAGAGAAGCCTGAGCTCGGGGAGAACGAGTACCTGGGTGTTGCCTGGGGCGTCGGCGGCGAGCTTGACGTGGTGTGCACCATCGCCGACGGCACGCTCAGCGCGGTCAAGGTCACCCGCAACTTCGAGACCCCCGGCATCGGCAGCAAGGCCATCCAGACCCTGCCCGACGCGTTCGTCGCCGCCAATGGCATCAGCGTCGACATGGTGAGCGGTGCCACCAGCACCAGCCGCGCCCTCATTCAGGCGGTCACCTCCTGCCTGGAGCAGGCCGGCATCGAGGTGCCCACCGAGGAGACTACAGAGGAGTAAGACGACGATCAGATAAGCAGGAGGCTTGCACTGCCAGATCGCCTAACCTCAAAGTAACAATTAATCGAGATGGCCAGATGACCCGCACAAACGGATCGTCTGGCCATCTTTCAAGCCGGCACCGCGCCTCCCATACACGCGCGCGGATCGCGCCCCGGCCACCAGATCCCACCTTCGCGCATGCCCCCGTCGCTACTCGCCCTCGCATGCCCATGTTGTGGAGTCTGCCGCCCGCGACGGTGCCGCGTGGCGCGAGGTGCCGCGGGCGGACGATACTGGGCACAAGGCAGGGCAACGCTCGCGACCCGCGGCGCCCGGCAGACGGCCGGGCAAACAAGACGGGACGCAGAAACCGGAGGCGGCGCATGGCCAGCCAGCTCACCAAACAGGCCCTCGAGGAATCCCTCAAGCGCCTTCTGCTGAAGAAGCCCCTGAGCAAGATCACCATAGCCGACCTCACCGCGGACTGCGGCGTCAGCCGCATGACCTTCTACTACCACTTCCAGGACATCTACGACCTCGTCGAGTGGTCGTGCAGGCAGGACGCCGCGGCGGCGCTCGCCGGCAACGACACCGCCGACACCTGGCAGCTGGGGCTGCTCGGCGTCCTGGGCGTGCTGCGCGACAACAAGCCACTCGTCCTCAACGTCTATCGCGACGTGACCCGCCCCCAGGTCGAGGGCTACCTGCTCCCCGTGGCGCGCGGCCTGCTCATGAGCGTCATCGGCGAGAAGTCGGCCGACATGGGCGTGCGCCCGGCGGACAGGGAGTTCGTCGCCGACTTCTATAAGCACGCCTTCGTGGGCGTGCTGCTCGACTGGGTGGCAGACGACATGCGCGAGGAGCCCGAGGACCTGGCGCGCCGCGTCGGCGCCGTCATGGCCGGGCAGGTCGTGACCGCCCTGGAGCGCCTCGCCTCCCCTCGCCACCCGGATCCTTACAATCCGACCAAGATGATAAGAAACTGAACAACCGCCCCCGCTTGTCCATGGCGCCCGCTCGCCCCGCTGGCCGACAATGTGCGCACGCGCGACGGGCGAAAGCCGTGCGAAAACCTGACGGATGCGCCGGGTGCCGCCCGTCGCGCGATCACATAGGTGCTGGCCTGGCTCGGTCGGGCCCGTATGACTCGGCCACGAGCGGGCTCGACCGACCAGGCCGGCACGCGGCCCGCCACGCGACGCGAGGCACCTCCGCCGGCGCGCGTGGCACGAGCGAAGGGGAGCCAGCATGTACTACTCCAGCGGAAACTACGAGGCGTTCGCCCGTCCCAAGAGGCCCGAGGGCGTCGAGCGCAAGAGCGCCTACGTCATCGGCTCGGGCCTGGCCGCGCTGACTGCCGCGTGCTATCTGGTGCGCGACGCGCAGATGCCCGGCGAGCGCATCCACGTCTTCGAGCGTGACGAGGTCGCCGGCGGCGCCTGCGACGGCAGGATGATCCCCGGCCTGGGCTACGTCATGCGCGGCGGACGCGAGATGGACAACCACTTCGAGGTTATGTGGGACCTGCTGCGCTCCATCCCCTCGCTCGACGACCCCGACGTCTCGGTGCTCGACGAGTACTACTGGCTCAACAAGGAGGACCCCAACTTCTCGCTGCGGCGCGCCACGCACCTGCGCGGCCAGGACGCGGGCACGCAGGGCGCCTTCGCGCTCTCTGACAAGGCCGCCCTGCAGATCGCCGAGCTCTTCCTCACGCCCGACGAGCGGCTCTACGACAAGAAGATCACCGACGTGTTCGACGACGAGGTGCTGGGGTCGAACTTCTGGATGTACTGGCGCACCATGTTCGCCTTCGAGAACTGGCACAGCGCCCTGGAGATGAAGCTCTACCTCAAGCGGTTCGTCCACCACGTGGGCGGCCTGCCCGACTTCTCCGCCCTGCGCTTCACGCGCTACAACCAGTACGAGTCGATCATCCTGCCCATGGTCAGGTACCTGGAGCGCGCCGGCGTGCAGTTCCACTACGGCAGCGGCGTGGAGGACGTCGAGTTCGAGATCAGCGAGGTCGAGGGCCCCGTGCGCCCCCGCTCGGGAACGGGTCAGGACACCGTCCAGAGGATCCAGCAGGCGGGCTTTGTGCGCAACCCGCACGGCACGTCCACCAGAAAGGCCGCGCGCAGGCTGACGATCGTGCGCGGCGGCGAGCGTAGCGTGATCGAGCTGGGCGACGACGACCTGGTGTTCATCACCCCCGGCGGCTGCGTCGAGAACTCGACGCTGGGCGCCCAGGACCGCCCCGCCGCATGGGACCCGCTCATCAGGCCCGACGGCGGCTGGGGCCTCTGGCGGCGCATCGCCGCGCAGCACCCGAGCTTCGGCCACCCCGACAAGTTCTGCGACGACCCCCACGCCACCAAGTGGATGAGCGCCACCGTGACCACGCTCGACGGGCGGATACCTCCCCTCATCCAGCAGGTCTGCGAGCGCGACCCCTTCTCCGGGCACGTGGTGACGGGAGGGATCGTGACCTGCGTGGACTCCGGCTGGCTCATGAGCTGGACCCTCAACCGCCAGCAGCAGTTCCGCGACCAGCCCGCCGAGCAGCTGAGCGTGTGGCTCTACGGCCTGTTCCCCGACCAGCCGGGCGACTACGTGGGCAAGCCCATGGCCGAGTGCACCGGCGAGGAGATCTGCCAGGAGTGGCTCTACCACCTGGGCGCCCCGCAGGAGGACATCGCCGAGCTCGCGCGCGACCATGCCGTCACGGTGCCCTGCATGATGCCCTACATCACCGCCTTCTTCATGCCTCGCACTGCCGGCGACCGCCCCGACGTGGTGCCCGACGGCGCGGTGAACTTCGCCTTCATCGGCCAGTTCGCCGAGACCCCGCGCGACACCATCTTCACCACCGAGTACTCGATGCGCACCGGCATGGAGGCCGTCTACACCCTGCTCGACGTGGACCGCGGCGTGCCGGAGGTCTGGGGCAGCACCTTCGACGTGCGCGACCTGGTGAGCGCCGCCGTGCTCCTGCGCGACGGGCACCCGATCACCGACATGCACCTGGGGCCGGTGGATCGCGTCGCCCTGGACGTCCTGCTCAAGAAGGTGCGCGGCACCGACGTCGAGCGGCTGCTGGCAACCTACGGGGCGATCTAGGCCCAGCGCCAAAGACACGGCGGC
>CAWVLT010000036.1:0-18559 GCA_963930185.1 Coriobacteriia bacterium
GGCGGGGCCAGGGCGGCGCTGTGCCGTGCCGCCCTGGCCGTGATGCCGCTCGGTGCCCGAGGGGCGCACGGTCAGGCTCCCCCCGGAAGTCTGACTACTCGGTGCAGATGGCACCCTTGAAGATCCAGCGCAGGCTCTTGCTCTTCACGACGCCGGAGACCTTGGGGCCGATGACGTAGGCCTGCGTGGGATAGAACAGCGGGCAGCAGGGCAGGTCGGCCATGAGCGCCTGCTCGGCCTCGACCCACGCGGCGTCGCGCTCGGCGCCCTGAGAGGCCATGGCCTTGTTGTAGGCCTCGTCAAACGCCTGGTTGCCGGGGTTGAGGGTGGTGTCCCACGGCGCGCCCGCGTACTCCTGCCAGCGCCACTGGCTGAAGTTGTTACCGTTGGTCGAGGTGAACTGCTTGATGAGTCCGCCCGCATCGAAGGGCACGTTGGTCCAGCCGCCGCGGCACACCTCGAAGTCGCCCTGCTGGCCGGTGGTGGAGTAGACGTTGCTCTCCTCGGAGCGCAGGGTCACCGACATGCCGAGGTTGGTGCTCAGCTGGCTCTGGATGGCCTCCATGACCTTGCGGTTCTTCTCGCTGGAGGCGTAGAGCAGCTCGAACTCGGGGAAGCCCTCGCCGTCTGGGTAGCCCGCGTCGCTCAGGTACTGCTTCGCCAGGTCGATCTGGGCTTGGTTGGGGTCGATGTCGTACTCGGGGACGGGGTAGCCAAAGGCGTCGAGCTCGCGATAGGACGAGCCGTCGGTCTTCTGGGCGGTGGGGGCGAGGATGCCCGTCGCGGGGATCTCGCCGGCCTGGGTGACCTGCTCGACGATGGACTTGCGGTCGATCGCCAGCGTGATGGCCTTGCGCACGTTGAAGTCGTCGAACGGGGCCTTGTCGCAGTTGAAGAACAGGTAGTTGCAGCCGGTGTCCGGGGAGATCACCAGGTTGGGGTCGGTCGCCAGAAGCTGGGGGATCTGGTCGGTGGGCAGGGTCTCGGTGCAGTCGAGCTCGCCGCTCTGGTAGGCCTGCAGCGAGGTGTTCTCGTCATCGATGAGAACGGCGCGGATGCCCTTGAGCTTCACGCTGTCGGCGTTCCAGTAGTGCTCGTTCTTCTCGAAGACGAAGCTGTCGCCGATGTTGTACTCCGTCATCTTGAAGGGGCCGTTGGAGATGCAGGTGGCGGGATCCTTCTCCCAGCCCTCGCCGTTTGCCTCGACGACATCCTGCTTGACGGGCATGTACACGTCGTTGGCGACGAGCTCGGGGAAGAACGGCGCCGGGTTCTTGAGGGTGACCTCGAAGGTGTAGTCGTCGATGGCGGTGGCCTTCACGTCGTCGCGGCTGCCCGTGCCGTCGAAGAACTCCTGGGCGCCCTGGACGTAGTCGGTCATGGCCTGCAGGGCGTCGGAGGCGACGGCCGGGTCGCAGATGCGCTTCCATGAGTACTCGAAGTCATGTGCGGTCACCGGGGAGCCGTCGGACCACTTGGCGTTATCGCGCAGGTGGAACGTATAGGTCAGGCCGTCCTCGGAGACGTCCCAGGTCTCGGCAACGCCGGGCTCGAAGCCGTCGACCGTGGGATAGGTGAGGCCCTCGAACATCTGCGTGCACATGTAGTCGGCGATCGATGCGCTGTTGGTCGTGGGATCCCAGCTCGCGGGCTCAGAGGTCAGGTTCCACACCAGATAGCGGTCCACGCCCTCCTCGGCATGGGCCTCGCTGACCCACGGAAGGTCAAGCGATCCGAGTGCGGCGGCACCGGCTGCGGCGCCGACGATTCCGATGAAGCTCCTACGGGATAGTGCACTTGCCTTGGTTTCGCTGCTCATCGCATCTACTTCCTTTCCTGTTGACAAGGGCATACGGCGGGTGCCGTAGGGACTGTCGCGCGTCTTGGCCCCGCGCACGGCGGGCGCGTGGGCCAGCCGTCAACGCACGATCGGAATTCCGTCGCTAACCCACGGTATTCCGTACTTGCATGCTAATCCCTATTTCAGCCCTCGTTCAGGGTTGGATGCGTACAACCGGCGAGCGCGGTGATTTGGCCTGCCAACCGCGCCTTTACACTCAATATTCAGTTTAAGCACACAGAAAAGTGCCTCACATCATGCTGCCGGCGAGCTGCGTGAGCGCCGAGACGCCGCACATGAGCTCGCTCATGTCACGACACGGTATGGACACCGTCAGACCGTCCTCTCGCGTGGTTCCGGGGATCTGGGCAACCTCGTCCGCCATGAGGGTGCGCCTGAAGCGGATCGAGAGCGTGCAGGGGCGCTCGACCTTGTAGCGAGGCAGGCTGGCAAGGTCCGAGGCGAGCACCCTGGTGACCGCGGCCACGGTGTCATCGCGGATCTCGTGCGCCGGGCGGAAGATGGCGGAGCAGTTCGACAGCGACGCCTTGGTGGTGACGTACTCGACCCAGGGCATCCTCCCCTCCCCCACGAGCTCCTCGCGCAGGCCCGAGTCCCCGATCACCAGGCCCACCGGCACGTCGAAGTCGCCGGCGAGGGCGGCGTTGAGGGTCGACTCGTTCATTTCGGTGCCGTTGACGCGCAGGTAGTCGACCACCTTGCCGGAGTAGGCATGGTCCATGTTGGCGAGCTGGTGGCCCGGGCCGGCGTGGTAGCCGACGAAGAAGCAGACGTCGAACGTCTCGTCGAGGCCGGCCATCATGAAGCGGCGGCGCGGGGAGCCGCTGACCAGCGAGATCCGATCGTCCATGTCGCACACGCGCGCATACTCGAGATTGGTGCCCTCGCTGTGGGAGTCGGAGACGAGAATCGACGTGACGTCGACGTTGCGTGGGCTTGCCTGGATGCCCTCGATCACCCAGCCGAGCTGGCGATGGAGCGCGTCCCTGAACAGCGCGCGGTCCTCGGTCTGCTGGGCGGGCTGGCAGATCCCGGCCATTCCCTCCATGTCGAGCGAGATGTAGACCTTCATGCGGTTCGCTCCCTTCTGATCAGCCGACCTGATCGCATGCGTCGCGCATTTTGCCTCGCGCGCCGCTCCAATGCCTGCCAGAGCCCGCTCTCGCAGGCGCTACCTGTCTTTGTCGTCGGCCTCGCCGGCCGCCTTGGCCGCGTCGTTCGCCTCGACCTCGCAGGCCGGCTGGCCCACCCCTCCGCAGCGTTTGGCCCAGCCCATCAGGGCGTCGCGCTTCCAGATGGACAGGCCGCCCACCACGATGACCACGGCGAACACGCCGATGATGAGGGCCCAGTTGGTGTCGGCGAAGCTCGAGCCGATGATCGTGGAGGCAACCATGCCGGGGATGCGCGCGATGTTGGAGAGCAGCAGGAACTTGCCGAGGCGGATCTTGGTGAGCGGCACCACGTAGGTGAGCAGGTCCTTGGGCAGGCCCGGGATCAGAAAGAGGATGAACACCAGGGTCTCGAGCTTGGTGGAGTCGTTCAGGAAGCTCATGCTGTTGATCTTGCTCTCGCCGAACAGGCGCACCACGAAGTCGCGCCCGAGCTTGCGCACCACCACGAACACGAGCGCCGAGGCGAGGACACAGCCGAACACGCACAGCGCAAGGCCACCCCAGGTACCGTACATCACGCCTGCTATGACCTGCACCACCTCGCCGGGGATCACGGCCACCACGATCTGCAGCACCTGGATGCCCAGCATGAGGAGGACCCCGGCAAATCCCAGGCTGTCGACCCACGCCTCGAACTTGACCTGGTTCTCGGGCACGGTGAGCGCGGTGAAGTAGGGCCACAGCCACACGGTGAGGCCCACGAGAAGGCCGAGCACCAGCGCGATGACGGCGACGTAGAGCGCTATGCGCCGTGACTTGGGCAGCTTGCTGAGATCGGGCTTGTTCATGCTCGGGGCTCCTTCTCGTGATGGCGCCCGGTGCCACCTGCAGACAGGCGACACCGGGCGCCAGGGATGCACATGCACCTATGTATACCCAATGATTCGCTACATTTAGCCAACGAACCCCGCAATAGGTATTGGTTATTGAAAGCAGCCAATTAGCAGACTATTATAATTACAATATAATTATAATAGGAGGTGGGTGATGATAGACTTCGAATGGGAAGTGGAGGTCTGTGCATGAGGGATGAGTACGATTTCGCCGAGTCAAAGCCTAGCCCGTACGCAAAAAAGCTTCGCCGTCAGGTGACAATGAACATCGATGCTGACGTCATCGACTACTTTAAAGCGGAGGCGGCACGCACTGGCGTGCCGTACCAGAAGCTTATCAATCTATATCTATCCCAGTGCATACAGGAGCACAAGACGCTCGCGTTTGTCTAGGACGCGTGGCAACGCGCACGGCAGGCGGCGTACGGCCTGCCGTGCGCGTCGTTTCGACATTCTTCTCTGCTACTTCTTCCTGCGGTCCTCCACGTGCTTGGCCTTGCCGGTGGTGCGCTCGATCGATCCGGGCTCCACCAGCTTGACGACTGCGCTGACCTGCAGGGTCTCGCGCAGCTTGGCGGCGATCAGGTCGCGGAAGCGGTCCATCTTGGCCACCTCGTCGCTGAAGTGGGTCGGCTTGACCTCGAGCATGAGCGTCATGCGGTCAAGGCCGGTCTCGTTGTCGATGACCAGGCGGTAGTTGGTCGAGGCGCCCTCGATCTTGGAGAGCACGTCCTCGATCTCGCTGGGGAACACGTTGGTGCCGCGGATGATGAGCATGTCGTCGCTGCGGCGGCGGACCTTCTGCATGCGCGCCAGGGTGCGGCCGCAGGCGCAGGGCTCGGTGATGACGCGGGTGTAGTCGTGCGTGCGGTAGCGCAGCACGGGGATGCACTCCTTGGTGAGCGTGGTGAGCACCAGCTCGCCCTCCTCGCCCTCGTCGACGGGCTCGCCGGTCTGGGGGTCGACGACCTCCCAGAGGAAGTGGTCCTCGGCGATGTGCTGCATGTCGCGGCACTCCAGGCACTCGCCGGCCACGCCCGGGCCCATGACCTCGGTGAGGCCGTAGTTGTCGGTGCAGGTGATGTGCATGCGGCTCTCGATCTCGGCCTTGAGCGCAGGGGTGCAGGGCTCGCCGCCGAACAGGCCCACGCGCAGGGGGCTACTCGCCCAGTCGTAGCCGATCCTCTCCCCCACCTCGCATATGTGCATGGCGTAGGTGGGCGTGGCGATGAGCACGGTGGTCTGGAAGTCGTCGATCATCATGATGTGGCGCTCGGTGGACCCGGCGCCGGCGGGGATCACGAGGCATCCCAGGCGCTCGAGGCCCTGGTGCAGGCCGAAGCCGCCGGTGAACATGCCGTAGCCAAACGCCATCTGGGCGCGGTCGCGGCCCGTCACCCCCGCCATGGTGGCGAGGCGCGCGATGCACTCGCTCCAGACGTCCATGTCGTGGGTGTTGTAGCCCACGACCACCGGCTTGCCCGTGGTGCCGCTCGAGGCGTGCAGGCGCACCGCGTCGTCGACCGGGATGGCGAACAGGCCGAAGGGATAGGTGTCGCGCATGACCTTCTTGTCGGTGAAGGGAAGCAGACGCACGTCCTGGAGGGTCCGGATGTCCTCGGGCTTGACGCCGCGCTCGTCCATCTGGTCGCGATACCATGCAACCCGCTCGTAGACATAGGCGACCTGGTGCCTAAGGCGATCGAGCTGCAGCGCGCGGATCGACTCGCGGTCGGCGCACTCTATCTGGGGCATGTAGATGGACATCGGATGCCTTTCCTTGGTTGGGTTGACTGGCCAGGCTTTCGGGTGGCCAGCTGACGATTGCGGCGCGTGACGCGGCGTCGGCTACTTCTCGGCGGCGACGAGCTCCTCGCGCTCGATGAGGTCGATGCCGGCGCCGAGCGCGAGGCTGCGGGCGCTGGGCAGGTCCTCGACGGCCAGCGCCACGAACGTGGAGATGAGCGAGTAGGAGTAGATGAGGTTGATGCCCGCCTCGCCGATGCTGTCGAGCAGACGGCACAGGTTGCCCGGCACGTTGTCGAGGCGCGCGACCAAGATGGGCTTGGCCTTTGCGGCGTAGCCCGCCTGCTCGAGCGCCACGAGCCCCTCCTCGGGCCTGTCGACGACCAGGCGCAGGATGCCGTAGTCGTTGGTGTCGGAGATCATGAAGCCGCAGACGTTGACGCCGGCCTGCTCGAGCAGGCGGCACACCTCGGCGGCCCGACCGGCGCGGTTCTCGATGAAGACGCTGATCTGGACGATTTCCATGCGACCCTCCTGTTGGTACGCCGCCCCGCCGGCCACGGTGAGGTGACGGGCGGGGCGTGGCTGACTTTCTGGTGGCGGCCGGCGGCCTACTCGCCGCTCGTGAAGCCGAGGGTGAACGCCGCCACGTTCGCCTCGATGGTCTTGGGCGGCACGCGGCCTTCGATGGCCTCGCGCCAGGCACCCCCCTCGATGGGAAGGTGGCGCGCGGCGGCGCCGAGCAGGGCGACGTTGGAGCAGCGCGGGTTGCCCGCCCTGCGGGCGAGGTCCTCGGCGTCGACGAGCGAGGCGCGGCCTTCCCCGAGGGAGAGCAGCATGCCCTGGGGGTCGGCGGGCATCTTTGCCATGCCCGACAGCACGCTCATGGGCTCGATCACCTGCATGCTCGAGACGAGGTGCCCGTCAGGCGCGAGCAGCGGCAGGTTTCGGATGGACTCGAGCACCTCGAGGGAGAGGATGACGTCGGCGCCGCGTGCCCCGCTCACCATGGAGGTGACCCGCTCGCCGAAGCGCACGGTCGTGGAGACCGAGCCGCCCCTCTGCGCCATGCCGTGGATCTCCGAGACCTTCACGTCAAAGCCCGAGAGCATGGCGGCGCGGGCGAGCAGGTCGGCCGCCAGGATGGTGCCCTGGCCGCCGACGCCGCACAGCATGACGCAGGTGGGAACCTGGGTGTTCGACATGGGAATCACTCCCCTTCCTTGGCGATCGCGCCAAACGGGCAGTACTGCTCGCACTGGCCGCAACCGTTGCACATGGTCGGGTCGATCTGGGCGCGCCCGTCCTGCGCGCGGGTGCTGATGGCGGGGCAGCCGATCCTCACGCAGGCCCCGCAGGCGCGACAGGCGTCCTGGCTCACGGCGCGCCGGGTGCCGCGCACCTTGTACTCCACGACGCAGGGCGACTGGCAGATCACGACGGAGAGCCGGTCGGCGTGCTCGGCGGCTGCGCGCAGGGCGCGGCGCACGGCGGACACGTCAAGGGCGTCGACGCACTGGACATCCTCGATCCCCGCCGCCGCCAGGACTCTGGGCAGGTCGAGCTCGTGGGTGGGGCGCTTCTGCAGGGTGATGCCGTTGACGGGGTTGCCCTGCCCGCCGGTCATGGCGGTGGTGCGGTTGTCCAGGATCAGGATGTTACCGCAGCCGGCGTTGTAGGCGGTGGAGATGGCGCCGGACAGGCCCGAGTGGGCGAAGGTGCTGTCGCCGATGACGGCGAACACGGGCCGGCTGCCGCCCGCCTGCTCGGCAAGTCCCTGGCTTCTGTCGAGGCTGCGCGCCACCTCGAAGCCGTGGGACATCGAGACCGAGGCGCCCATGTCGATGGCCGACTCCAGGCTGGAAAGCGGGGTGAGGGCGCCCAGGGTGTAGCAGCCGATGTCGCCGAGCACGATGGCGTGCATGCGGCGCAGCTCGAAGAACGGAACGCGATGCGGGCAGCCGGCGCACAGCGCGGGCGGGCGCCCGGGCAGGTCGGCGACGGCGGGCGTGGCAGCCTCGGGGGTGTCGTCGCGATCGCCGAGTGCGCGCGCTATGAGCGCGGGCGAGAGCTCGAAGGCGCGAGGCAGCGGGCTTGGCCAGCTTGCGGGCTCGTGCCCCATGGCGCGGATCGCGCGCTCGTAGTAGTCGTTTGCCTCCTCGACCACGTAGACCTTCTCCACCTGCTCGAAGAAGCTCGCGATGAGCTTGGCGGGAAGCGGGTACGACAGGCCGAGCTTGAGCGTCGAGGCCTCGGGGCAGGCCTCGCGGACGTGCTGGTACACGGCGCCGGAGCACACAAATCCCACCGAGGGGTCGCGCAGCTCGATGACGTTGAGGGGGCTCGTCTCGACGTAGCCCTCCAGTTCGCGGACGCGCTCGTCGGCGGCGAGGCGGCGCGGGCGCGCGAAGGCCGGCATCATGACCCAGTGCGCCTGGTCGGTCTTGTAGGGAATGGGGGGCACCTCCTGGCGCTCCCCCACCTCCACGACCGTGCGGGTGTGCGAGATGCGCACCGTGGAGCGGACCATGCACAGCGTGGAGAGCTCCTCGGAGAGGCGGAAGGCCTCCTTGGTCATGGCCAGGGCCTCGCTGGAGTCGGCCGGCTCGAACATGGGCACGCGGGCGAAGGAGGCGAACACGCGGCTGTCCTGCTCGTTTTGGGAGGAGAACATGCCGGGGTCGTCGGCCGCGAGAAGGACCAGGCCGCCGGATACGCCCGAGTAGGCGATGCTCATGAGCGGGTCGGCCGCGACGTTCACGCCGACGTGCTTCATGGTGACGAGGGCCCGGCGTCCCGCCATGGACACGCCCAGGGCGGCCTCGAGCGCCACCTTCTCGTTGACGGCCCATTCGGCGTAGACGTCTGGCAGCTCGGCAAAGGCCTCGAGCGTCTCGGTCGAGGGCGTGCCGGGGTAGCCGAAGCCGGCGCTGCAGCCAGCCTCCCAGGCACCGCGCGCTATCGCCTCGTTTCCAGAAAGAAGCATCCTGTTCGTCACGTGCGTTCCTCCCCTGACGGTGCGTAAACCTTGACGCTCCATTGTACGCCAAGGTGCGGGGAGAGCATGCAGGTTATATGCCATTCGTGGAGCGGGCATGAAGAAGGCCGCGGGCGCGCCGCCGGCTAGGACTTGGGGATGGGCGAGCCGCCGCCGATGAACTCCTCGATGGGGTCGACCTGGATGTACGCGCCCGGATAGGGTGCGTCGATCATCTGACCGTTGCCGATGTAGACGCCCACGTGGCCGTCGTTGGGGAACACCAGGTCGCCAGGCTCGAGCTCGTCTACGCTGGTCACCCAGTTGCCCAGGGCCTGGATCTCGGCGATCTGGTCCCAGGTGGTGCGCCCGATGGTGTAGCCCTGCAGCGCGTAGAGGTGCTGGACGAAGCCCGAGCAGTCATAGCCGCCGCCCACCTCGGGGTCGGGGTCGGCGAAGCTCTCGTCGTCGCCGCCCCAGATGTAGGGGATGCCCAGGCAGGCGTAGGCGTCCTCCACGATGGAGCCCAGCGACTCGCCGGGGGTGTAGTAGCCTGATGCGGCGCCCTGCGTCGAGGCGTTTGCGGCGGTGGTGCGGGCCTCGGCCGCGGCGAGCAACTCGGACTGCTGGGCCTCGAAGAGTGCCTGGACCTCGGCGGACAGGCTGGCGACGAGCTGGTTGGACTCCTCGTGGCGCTGCGTGAGCTCCTGCTCCTGCGCCTGGAGCTGGGCCTCGAGCTCGGCCTGCTGGTCCTGCTGCGTGGAGAGCAGCTGCTCCTGCTCCTCGAGGCGCTCCTTGAGGGTGCGGATGTCGTTGATGGCGTTGACCTGGGAGTTCTGGATCATCGTGACGTAGTAGGTGCGCGTCACGAAGTCGTTGAAGTCGGTGGACTGGAACAGCAGGTCGAGTATGTTCGCCGATCCGGACTTGTAGCTGATGATGAGGTAGGCGGCAAGCGCGTTCTGGGCGGTCTCGAGCTGCTGGGTGGTGTCGTCGATGTCGGAGCGCGTCTGCTCGATGTCGGCACCGAGCTGCTCGAGCAGGCTCTGCGTCTCGTTGAGGTCGTACTGCGTCTGCTCGAGCTGCGCACCGATCTCCTGGAGCTGCTCGCGCGCCTCGTCATACTGCTGCTGGGCCGCCGTCAGGGCGGCCGTCTCGGCCGCGCCGCGCTCGGGGATCGACCCGTCCGAGGACTGCTGCGCCGTGTCGGACGCATGGCTCTGGTCAGGTGCGGCCGACCGGTTGTCCGACGCCTGCGCACCGTCGGTCTGCGGCCGGCTGTCCGTCGCCTCGACGGAGGCGTCGGGCGTCGTCTCGGCAGTCTGGTCGACCGCCGCCTCGTCGGCGTGGAGCAGGGGCACGGGGGCGGTGGCGCAGGCAAGCAGGACGACACAGAGGATCGCCCCGGACGCGAGCCGGGCGCCTCGATGCATGATGACCGAACGTGCGAGCTTCACCGCTCCCCTCCCCTCGATGTGTGGAAAAGCCGAATGACGTCAGGATGCCGAATCGGCCGGCCAGCCGAGAAGGGCCGGCACTGCCGCGGCCGAAGTCGGGGGCACCCGGAACACGCGTGTCGGGTGCCCCCGACGCCGATTACACCGGGCTTCCGCCGCCCATGAAGGCGTAGACCGAGGCGTAGGTGACCGGCTGGCCCTCGTAGGGCGCGTGGATCATCATGCCGCCGCCGCAATAGATGCCCACGTGGCCGGAGTGCGGGAACACGAGGTCGCCGGGGTAGAGCTGCGACATGTCGGTGCGCCAGTTGCCCAGGGACTGGATCTGGGCGATCTGGTCATAGGTGGTGCGGCCGATGTAGTAGCCGCACATGGAGTAGCAGTACTGGGCGAGGCCCGAGCAGTCAAAGCCGGTGTCAGGCGAGGTGCCGCCCCACAGGTAGTAGACGTTGCCGACGTAGTTCCATGCGACGTCGACGACCGATCCCACGTGGTTGCCCGTGCCGCTGTACGAGGGCTCCTCGTAGGCGGGCTCGTCATACACGGGCTCGTCATACACCGGTTCGTCGTAGGTGGGCTCGTCGACGGGCTCCTCGTAGACCGGCTCGTCATAGGACGGCTCCTCGTAGGTGGGCTCGTCGGCGGGCGTCTGGTCGACCGGGGGCTGCTCCTCGACGGGCTCGGAGGTGTCGGGCGTCGTGGTGCCCGAGTCGGTGGACTGGCCGCCCTGCGTGCCCTGGTCGCCGCCCGTGGTGCCCGAGGTCGAGCCGCCCGAGGAGGCGCTGCCGCCCTCGGTCGAGGTGGACCCGCCGGCGGAGCCGCCGGAACTGGCGGTCCCGCCCGACGTGGAGCCCTGCTGCTCGAGAGAGGCGAGGTAGGCCTGGTACTGGGCCTCCTGCGCGGCGAGCTGCTCCTGCTGGGCCTGGCTCATGAGGGCGACGACCTCGTCGGAGAGGCTGCCGGCGTAGCTCTGCATGGCGCTGACCTGGTCGTCGAGCGCCTGGGCCTCCTGTTGCTGCTGCGCGAGCAGCTGCTCCTGCTCCTCTCTGGTGGCGCGCAGGTCGGCCTCCTGCTGCTCGAGCTCGGCCTTGAGGTCCTTGACCTCCTGGATCGCCTGCGCGTCGGCGTCGGAGACCTTGCCGGCGTAGTACACGCGGTTCACGAGGTCCTCGAAGCTCGATGCGTCGAGGAGCACCGAGAGGATGTTGGTGCCGCCCGTCTTGTAGGAGGCGTCGACGCGGTCGGCCAGGGTGTCCTGGGCCTCGCTGAGCTTTGCCTGGTTCTCGGTGATCGAGGCCTCGAGCTCGGCGATCTGCGCGTCGGTCTGCTCGATGGCGACCTGCGTCTCGCTGAGGGCGTACTGTGCGAGCTCGGCCTGCTGGGTGAGGGAGCTGAGCTGGGACATCGCCGCCTCGTACTCGGCCTGTGCGTTCGAAAGCGCGTTGAGCGTCTCGGCCGACGCGCTCGGCTCGGCGATGGCCAGACCGGCGTTGGCAAGCGCCACCGAGGCGACGCCTAGGGCGGCGACGCGCAGGAACTGCCTGCGGCTGAGTGCCCGACGGGGGGTCATGGCGTCGCTGGCGGTGCGTGTCACGATCTTGTTGGTGGTCATGCTGTCCCTTCCTGGTCGTGTACCTGCGGCATGTCCCGACGCTGCGGATCGGGGCGTGTCGCCGCCACGGAAGTTCGTATCGGGTTGTCGTCTTGTGTGAAAAGCTGGTCCGCCCGGCAGTGATGCGCACACAGCGTCGAGGATCTGAGGATGTGCGGCAAGGGGGTCGGGACAATGGCGAGACGCGAAGGCGCAATGGCGCCGGTCGCGTTCGTAAGCCCTGGTCTCGCAGCGATGTGGTCCGTCTGAGCTGTGTTTGTATCGTCTGTTCGCGTGGGCCCTCTCTTCAGTTGCGCCCTATTCTAGCAGTCCTGGGCGCAATTGGCAGACTTTACAGTAGACTCCCACAGTGCTGAACAGAGTCTGCACGCTTGCGACAACCAGCGGATGAGGCATGGGAAAAAGAACACGACCGGACGCCTCTCGGGCCCGGCCGTGCGTGGGATGCGCTGTGATTGGAGAACGCGGCGATGGTGCGAAGCTGCGGCGAGGCGACAGGGGCATGCGCCGTCGTTCGGCGCTCGCGCGGCGCCTCTACGGTCAGCTGCGCGATCACTCGTGCGGGTAGTTGAACTCCCTGTGCAGCTCGCGGGTGACGAGCGCGGCGCGAACGTCGTTGGTCAGGGCGAGCAGCGCCGACAACGTGCGGTCGAACGCCTCGCGCACCTTGGGGTCGTCGAGCGTCCCCTGCCGACCGAGCACCGAGGAGAGAACCTGGCGGAAGGCCGGGAGCTCCCTGTTCGCCTGCTGCAGGTAGGGCCTCAGAAGGCGCGGGTCCATGCCGTAGCGCTTGAGCTCGTAGGCCGAGCGGATGAGCGGGATGTCCCTGCCGTTGACGAGCACGCGGCCCTTGGGGCTGCGCGTCGTGGCCAGCACGCCGGTCTCGGCGAGGGAGCGGATGAAGGGCGCGGGCACCGAGATGAGCTCGGGAAGGTCCTCGAGCACGTGGGTGGCGGCGAGCAGCCGCTCGTCTTCCTCGGGGACCGACGCGGGCTCGCCAAGCTCAGGGAGTTCCGCGTCGTCGCCGGCGGCGTCGAGCTTCTCCTTGATGACCTGGAGCGGGTAGAAGCACGTCTGCTGCAGTCGCAAGACGGTCTCGAGGCGCTTCACGTCGCCCTCGGTGTAGGCGCGGTAGCCGCTCTTGGTGCGCTGCGGCTTGACCAGGCCCTCGGACTCCAGGAAGCGAACCTTGGAGACAGTGAGGTCCGGGAAGCTCGCCTGGAGGCGCTTGACGACCTTGCCGATGGTGTAGGTTTCACTCGTTGCCATGCGCTACCTCTTGTGGATGTTCAGGACCATCTTGAACGTGCCGATCTGCAGGCTCGAGCCGCTGTGGAGCTCGCCGGAGGATACGATGGCGCCGTCGACCCACGTGCCGTTGAGCGAGCCGAGGTCCTCGACGAAGGCCTTGCCGTCGCGAAGGGACAGGTGCGCGTGGCGACGCGACACCGTGCGGTCGTTGAGGAACACCTCGCAGCTGGGGTCGCGGCCGATGGTGATCTCGGGGATGTCGAGGACGAAGACCTCGCCCGACTGCGGGCCGCGCACGATGACGAGCTCCGCGATGCCCTTCTGGTCGTTGAGGCTCAGATTGGGGATGGTCGCGTCGGGGCTGATGAGGCTGAAGGCTTGGGTGCGGTCATCGGCGCCGGCGAGTCTGGGGTCCTGGGTTTCGTTCATGTGCTGACCTCTTCCTATCTGATCGGTGTCGGATGACACGCGACGTACTGCGTGTGTGGCAGTCTGCATGATAATTAGGCGTGCATATGACAACTCTAACGCTTAACGTGAGCCTGATAAACTTTCTGATACCCGTAGAAGGTTAACCTTTAAGCTGCGCTTTCGAGTTCGTAGAAAAGACACGATATGAAAGGCCCATAATTGCAAAGGGCGTACGAGGTGGTCGAGGCGCTTATGTCGCGCCCCACCACGGCCACGCCCTCGCGTATCCAGGCGATGCTGCCCACGGACTCGCCGCGCATGGCGAAGGTGGTGGGCGCGATGCTGGAGCTCACGGTCGTGAGCGTCGAGCCCGCCGTGTCGAACGGCGAGGTGCGCAGGGACACGTCGGCCTGCGTCGTGATGGTGAGCACGCGCCCGAAGCGGTACCCGTCGCATGCGTATCCCAGGGTGGCGCCCGCCTGGAGCATGGCGGTCGTCGGGTACTTGGAGTACGCCCAGTCGAGCATGGACCACAGGTCCTGCACGCGGCTCTCCTCCGAGTCGCATCCCAGCACGCAGAACCAGATCGTGACGTCACCACGCTCGCACACGCCGACGAAGGCCCGGCCGGCGCCGTAGGTGTAGCCGGTCTTGACGCCCTGGGCGCCGGGGTAGGCGTTGAGCAGGGGGTCAGTGTTCACGAACGTCGTGGGCACGCCGGAGACGCTGATCGTGATCGACTTCGTCCCCACGATGCTCTTGAACAGGGGCATCTTCATCGCGTACTGCGCCATGGCGATGAGGTCGACGGGCGTTGAGTAGTGGTCCACGTCGGAGAGTCCGTCGGGGCTCGTGAAGTGCGTGCCGGTGAGGCCCAGCTCCGCCGCCTTTGCGTTCATCATGGACACGAACGCCTCTTCCGACCCGGCTATGTTCTCGGCGATGGCCACGGCGGCATCCCCTGCCGAATGGATGAGCATGACGCGCAGCAGGTCGAAGAGGGTGGCCTGCTCCCCCGCCGTGTACCCGGCCACCGTGCCCTGGTTGCCGGCCGCGTACTCGCTGATCGTGCACACGGTGTCGAGCGACACGCCCGACTCCAGCGCCACGATGGCGGTCATGACCTTGGTGGTCGAGGCCATGGGCATGGACACGGAGGCGTCGCGGGTGTAGAGCACGTTTCCGTCACCGTCGACCACCATGGCCTCGGTGCCCGTGACGTATGGCGAGTCCTCGAAGGCCGACCAGTCCGCGGCAAGCGCGCGCGACGAGGCGCCCGAGAACGTCAGCAGCGCGAACATCACGGCGAGAAGGACGACGAGACCCCGGCCCGGCGCGACGTTGCGTGCGCCCGGAGTCGGGGTTTCGCCGGGTAGACGCATGATCGACGCTTGGACTCCCAGACGCGAGGGTGAGGACATCAGGAGCTCCTTCCGGTGCGAAGCGCCCGCGCACCGCGGATGGTGTAGAGCACCGCGGTCGCGAACGAGAAGACGATCCCCACGTAGATGGCCCACATGCCCAGGCTCACCGGGGTGCTCCCCCAGCCGGGCAGCGCGGGCGTGTCGATGAGGCCTGCGCCGGGAACCGGGAAGAGCCCAAGCAGCAGCGTGGCGAAGCCCGCCATGAGGATGAACGTGGCGGCCTTGCCTACGTAGGCGACGTCGATGATGGTGCCGCGAAGCCTCTTGAGTATGAGGCCGCCGATGGCGAGGTACACGTCGCGGCCGATGATGAAGGCGATCACCCAGGTGGGGATCAGGCCGGAGATGAACAGCGCCGCCACGCCCGAGAAGATGAGCACGCGGTCCATGACCGGATCGAGGCGCTTGCCGAACACGCTCACCTGGTGGGTGCGACGGGCGACCTGGCCGTCGAGCCAGTCGGTGGAGGCGGCGAAGATGAAGATGATGATGGCCGGCAGGCGCAGCGCCTCGTGGGGATACATGAACAGAAACGCGATGGTCAGCAAGAACCGACACAGCGTGATGACGTTGGGGACGGTGAGGATGGTATGGAGGGGGTTCTCCGGCGTTCCCGGCTGATGGCCGAGGGGCAGGCGAACGTCTTCCCTGTTCTCTGCGGTTGCTTTCACCTCGGTCGTCTCCCAATCCTTGTCGCAGGCGTGAATGCGCAAATGTCTTGGCGTGTCTGGAGCGCGGCAAGCGATCGCACGCAGGCGTGCGCGTGTCGCGGGTCAACTTAGCTATGATAATCGACTGGGAGGCGTTTGTGGCACCGTAAGGGCGCGGCGGCGCGATGTGCCCACATATATCACGTGCTCGTAAAGACCGCGCGCTCGAATAACAAAAAACCGGATGGATTGCTCCATCCGGTCTGAAATGAGCTGGTCGGGCAAGCGGGATTTGAACCCACGACCCCTTGACCCCCAGTCAAGTGCGCTACCAAGCTGCGCTATTGCCCGCTCAAAGCGAGAAAGTACTCTATCATTGCTTGCACGTTGCGGCAAGGGAAAAATGAAATCGAGGCCAATCTGGTATCGCTCTCCTTATTTCGTTCACATACACGCCAGGGCGACCGCGGATACTTGTCGAACATCTATCGTGCCGTATATCTGCCCTGTAACCAGAGGGCCAAGCGAGTACAATGGCGTGCCAGCGATCAGATCTCGACCTCAGGCTTGGCGACCTCGGGCCTCGCACGGGCGTGCTTGTCCTCTGGCGCGGGCCTTGCATGGAAGGAAATGGGTATGGACAGGTTGCATCCCAGGGGCGTGGCGCTCATGTTCGAGGGTGGCGGCATGCGTGCCAGCTACACGTGCGCCACGGCCGTCACGCTCATGGAGAACGGGGTGGACTTCGACTTCGTGTGCGGCCTGTCCGCGGGCGCGAGCAACACGGTGAACTACCTGAGCGGCGACATTGCGCGCGCCAGGCGTAGCTTCCTGGAGATCGTGGAGGATCCCAAGTTCGGGGACTGGCGCACGCTCCTGCGGGGCAAGGGCCTCTTCTCCGCGCACTGGATCTACCAGGAGTCGTGCCTCCCCGACAACTCGCTCCCCTACGACTTCGACAGCTTCAGGCGCAACCCCGCGCAGATGGCCATCCAGTCGTTTGACGCCCAGACAGGCCAGACCGTCGTGTGGCACAAGGAGGACATGGGGACCCTCGAGGATCTCATGGTTCGTGTGCGGGCCAGCAGCACCCTTCCCGTCGTCATGCCGGCAGTTCACCTCGACGGCCATACGTTCTATGACGGTGGGCTGGGACGTGGCGGCGGCATACCCCTCGATCTGGCCCTTGATGCCGGCTACCAGTACGTCTTTGCGGTGCTCACGCGCCCGCGCGGGTATCGCAAGGCGCAGCCCGACCTGACGCAGCGCCTCGTCGCCGGGTTCTACCGCCGCCTCCCCCACGTGCGCGAGGCGCTGCTCACGAGATACAGACGCTATAACGAGACGCTCGAGCGCCTGGAGGACATGGCTCGCGACGGCAGGGCGTACATCGTCTATGCCGATAACATGTCGGTGGACAGCGGCACGACCGACCTCGCCCGCCTACGGAAGAACTACGAGATGGGGTATGCGCAGGCCCAGCGAGAGCTGCCTGCCTGGCTCGAGTGGCTGGGGCCGCACGCCGGCTGACGGGCGTGCGGCTGGCGTGGGGTTTGCTAGCCGGCGTGTGGCACCGACGCCTCGTCGCCTGTCTGCTCGGCGGCGCACTGGCTCACGCGCCTGCGGGCCAAGCGCATTGACAGCCCCATGCCAAAGCCCTTGTTGACGAGGTAGCGCGCGAGCTTCTGCTCGGGGTTGCGCTCGGGCACCGACCTGCGCTCTAGCAGGCTCCAGGCGCGGTCCTCCTCCCCTTCGGCGGAGAAGAACTCCCCGGGGTATCCGGGGATCGTGCTGGCGGTGACGCCCTGCTGCTCGAGCGCACGCTCGATGCGCGCCCTCCCCCACCCGGCGCGGATCTTGGAGCGCACGAACACCTCGCCGAAGCGCGCGTCGTCGATCAGCGAGCAGCGAAGCGCCCGATCGGCCGCCTCGTGAGCGACCTGCTGGGGAAAACCCTCGTCGCAGAGGCGGTCACGCACGTCCTGGGAGGAGCGCTCGCGCGCCTTCACCATCGACAGGACGCGTTCCCAGCAGGCCTCTCTCTGGCAGCGGTCGATCTCCTCGAGCAGGGCGTCCTCGTCGCGAAACGCGCGGTCGCCCTCCCCGAACCTGCGCGCGACGCAGGTGGGCACTTTGCGCGCACGCTCGGCGCCCCCCGCACACGTCCAGGCTATCGAGCTGCCCGCGCCACCTCGCGCAAGCGAGGACCCGCGAGCCGCGATGCATGCGTGCGCGCTCACCGGGTCGCCTGCAGCCGGGGCGCCCGTCTGCTCGCGCCGTGCGTCCGTTGCGGGCGCACGACCCTTGCGGGCGCCAGAGACATCGATCGGGCCTCCCGTCATGCCTTCGAGGAGCTGCCGTATGCGCTCGACCTCCGCAGAAGTGCCGCGCCTCTCGGCCATCGTTACAGCTCGCCGTCGCTGGCCTGCGCGCCGCCCGCGGGCAGCGGGCCGGTGGGCACGCCGACGGGGGCGTCGTCATCATGGTCAAGCCCGATGGCCAGGCGCACCTTGTGCTCGATCTCCTGGGTGAGCTCGGGGTTGCTCTTGAGGAAGAGCCGTGCTGCGTCCCTGCCCTGGCCCAGCCGTTCGCCCTGGTAGGTGTACCAGGCGCCCGACTTGTCCACGATGCCCTCCTCGGTGGCCATGTCCAGGATACAACCCTCCTTGGAGATGCCCTCGCCGTAGAGGATGTCGAACTCGGCCTGCTTGAACGGCGGCGCCACCTTGTTCTTGACGACCTTGACGCGCACGCGGTTGCCGATGATCTCGTTGTTCTTCTTGAGGCTCTCCACGCGGCGGATGTCCATGCGCACCGAGGCGAAGAACTTCAGCGCGCGACCGCCCGGCGTGGTCTCGGGATTGCCGAACATGACGCCGATCTTCTCGCGCAGCTGGTTGATGAAGATGCAGGTGGTGTTTGACTTGGAGAGTGAGCCGGCGAGCTTGCGCAGGGCCTGGCTCATGAGGCGGGCCTGCAGGCCGACGGTGGAGTCGCCGATCTCTCCCTCGATCTCCGCGCGCGGGGTGAGGGCGGCGACGGAGTCCACGACCACCACGTCGATGGCGCCGGAGCGCACGAGCATGTCGCAGATCTCGAGCGCCTGCTCGCCGTAGTCCGGCTGGGAGATGAGGACCTCGTCGATGTCCACGCCGATGCGCG
>CAWVLT010000037.1:0-10016 GCA_963930185.1 Coriobacteriia bacterium
CGTCTTTCAGGGCGTTTTAAAGTGGGGCCATCCCGCCGGCCGGTCCTTGCGACCGAAGGCGTGACAACCTGGACTTCGCCCCGAGCGAAAGGAATGTGCGATGGTAAACCACCAACCCGAACTGCCCAAGGCGACAACGGGGATGCCGGTCTGGGCGGCGGGCCTCGCGTCCTGCGCCGCGCTCGCCCTGACGCTGTCGGCGCCGTGCGCATTGCCCAGCCTGGCCCACGCCGACGAGGGCGACCCTGCGGCTTCGACCGACCCCGCGTCCACCGAGCCCGCACCCGCCGAGCCTGCGACCTCGGGCCTCGCGCCCACCGCTGGCGGGGAGGCGTTGGGCGGGGATGCCCCTGCGGCTGCTTCTTCGGTGCGCGTCGACGCGTCGGTCTTCAGCGGCACGGCAACGCTTACCGGTCGCGACGCTTTCCCGGGTGAGAAGCTTTCCTACGTGCTCATGCCCTATGACGAGGAAACGGCGGCCGCGATCATCGAGGGCGACGTCGACTTCGTCTCCGAGCTCAATGACCACGCGGTCGTCCAGGGCATGGTCGACGGCGCGCCTCAGACCTTTGCGTTCTCCGGTGGCATCACCTTCCGCGCGGAGGGCACCTACACGTTCGCCATCTGCCTCGATACTGACGAGACGCCTCGGCTCGGTGGTGTGTACTACGACGAAGAACGCGCGGGCGTCGTGACGGTCCACGTGGGCGACGCCGTCCCCGGCGATGGCGAGCTCGACTACGTGGTCGAGTACGGTACCGACGCGGAGTCGACCGATTTCTCGAACGCCTACCTTGCCACGGTGGGCCAGGGGGCCATCTCCGTCCAGGGTACGGTGACCGTGGACGGCGCCACCCCTGCCGAGGGCCAGTCGTACCAGTTCGCCATCTCCGGCCCCGGTGTGGCCGAGGGGACCACGGTGACGAGCTCCGGATCGTACTTTACGTTCAGCCTGTATCCCGTCCACTCCGGCGACACGCCCCTGTTCACCGAGAATGCGGTGTACGACGAGAACGGCGGGCGCAGCGAGTCCTTCACGTACACGGTGACCCAGGTCGGCACCGAAACTTCCCGCGACGTGCGGGTGACGCTGCACGACGACGGCCAAGGCAATCTCACCTGCATGAGCATCGAGTATCCCCAGAACGGGCTCAGGTTCGACAACGCTGCCGAGGCCCCCGCCGAGAACGCGGTGGCGACCTTCGAGGGTACTGTCACGCTGAACGGCCGCGCGGCAGCCGCCGGCGAGTTTGCCTTCGAGATCGTCGAGACGCTCGAAGGCGAGACGTCCGTGGTAACCGAGGGCCGCAACCTCGAGGCCGCCGACGGCGCGGCCGCCGCGATCGACTTCAACGGTGTGGCGTACGACGCTCCCGGCATCTACGACTACATGGTTTCCCAGGTTCAGGGCGAGGCCGAGGGTGTGTTCTATGATGGTCGGATGTACATCGTGCACGTCGAGGTCGCCTACGACGCCGAGGGTGTGCTGCGCGCCACGGTGAGCTACCCCGACGGACCCATCGCGTTCAAGAACACCTATCAGGCGGCCGAGGTGCCCGGATCCGGCGACCAGCCGGGCACCGGCACCGAGGAGAAGCCCGGTACCGGCACCGGCACCGACGGCAAGGACGACGGCAGGACGCCCGGCAAGACCGACCCCAACAAGCAGCTCGCCCAGACCGGCGACGACACCAACTACGCCGGCGTGATCGCCCTGGCGGCGGGCGGTGCGGGCGTTGCCACGATCGGCGGCGCGGCGCTGCTGAGGAGGCGCGCGAACAGGTAGCGGGGCGCTCCGCACGACGGAGGTGCTCGTCTGCCGAGGGCCGGCTCCCGAACGGGGGTCGGCCCTTTTTGTGCCCTCTGCATCCTTTTTACAGCAGGTCGATCAGTTCCTGCTGACTGTGCACGCCGGTCTTTTCGTAGATGTGGCGCGCGTGGTACTTGAGGGTGTTCTTGGTGATGGCGAGCTCCTCCTGGATGCGCAGGGTGTTGTTGCCGCGTGCGAGCAGGCGGAACACGTCGGCCTCGCGCTCGGTGAGGCCGAGCTGGGCCACGAGCTCGTCGCAGCGGGCGTCGACGCGGTCGGTGTAGCGGACCTCGACCGGCGCGGTGGTCTGGGCTTCCGGTTCGGGCTCGACTGCGGCGATGGTCTTGTCGAACCCGAAGTCGCGGATGGAGAGCAGGGTGTACAGCACGATGCCGCCGAGCACTGAGGCGACCATGCTCCGGGACGCCAGGCCCGCGTCGGCGGAGAGCGCGGTGACCGCGAGGCCGAGCTGGGCCCCGACCTCGATCCCCGCAAAGTATGCGGCGTAGCCCCAGGCGATCGTGGACAGAACGTTCGATCGGTTGCGCGCCGCGATGGCGCACAGCGACAGGTTCATGAGCTCGCAGAACACGGTCTCGCTGCACAGGAGGGAGATCGAGGCAGGCGCCGCGAGGCGGGAGTCGTCGAGCAGCACGAGCAGGAAACCGGCAAGCAGAAGCGCCGAGGCGAGGTTGAACAGTGCGTCAGCGCGCGGCCCCTTCTTGCTGGACAGTGCGTAAACGACGATTCCCGCGAGCACGGCCACGATGAACCAGTCTCTTCACGAAGGCGACGGCGGGCTTGCCGACCTCGAGGCCGAGCTCCTCGATGGCGGCGTTGGTGATGGAGCCGGAGACGGTGAGGCCGTACTCGGTGGTGATGGTTACATGGCCGTTGACGGCGCCCTTCTGAATCTTGGTGACCTCGCCGCAGAACTGGTTGCGGGCGGAAATCTGCAGGTGCTGGCCAGCCTCGGCGAACATGACGTTGGTGGCCTTGACCACGGCGATGGCGGGCTTGCCAGCCTCGAGGCCGAGATCCTCGACGGCCTCGCAGGTGATGTCGGCCTTGATGTTCTTGCCGGGGGCAACCTCGATGGCGACGACGGCGTTGACGGCGCCTTTCTCGACGGAGACGACGGTGCCGGCGAACTGGTTGCGAGCGGAGATCTTCATGGTGTGCGTCCTCTCAATGGTTGCGGGCGGCGGCGTTGCACGCGCCGCTCCTGGTTGACATAAAGAACTATAGGTCACGCCCCTCTGTACGGGAGCCTTCTCAGCGGCATTTGAGTGCCGTCGTACCAACGTGTGCCAATCAACAACCAAGCGTGCCCCTCTGTCCTCGGCCTCTCATTTTCCCGATTGCCAATTTGGCAATGCCAGTCTGTCATTCCGCATTGTGGTCTGTGCCTGCGGTTTTCTATGATGAAGGTGGTATAAAGCCCCGTGTGGGCGCAGGCTCAGCAGAAAGGAAGACATCATGGGCAAGAACATGCGGCTTTTTGATACGTGCGGATACGGCGTTGCTTTTGCTGGAACTTTGGCTGCCTTGGCGCTCGGTGGGGCGTGTCTGATGGGAGCGTTTGCGACAACAGCGCAGGCCGACACCGCACCTTCTGGTTTGGGCAGTATCGCCGCAGCCCAGGGCGCAGCCTCGCCGCTTGCGGGCATCGGCGATGGCAAGGCGGCCCCCATCGCCTCCTTCGAGGACGAGGACGTGCTGCTTGCCACCTACAGCAATGCGGCGCAAGGGTTCTCGCTGCTTGTAGACGCCGGGTCTTTCACGGTGACCGAGGGTCAGGGCGCGGGCGCGACGTTCGTCTTGAACACCGACGCCTCCTCCTACTTCGCCGTCTCCTATGTCGCTGACTGGGAAGGCACGCCCGATGTGGGCGAGTACTTGGAGGAGCAGCTCTGGCACGGCCAGATGGAGCACGGCGACTCCTATGTGCAGGTGAGTGCCGACGGCGGCGAGGTCATCTACCTGGCCGGCGTGGGTGCTTATGCGTGCGCGTACGGTTATATCGATTCCTCGACGGGCCAGAACATGACCGTCATCCGAGCCATGGAGCCGCGCTCCGACGGCAGCGCCGTGTATTGGACGCTGTGCACGAGTGACGAGTCTGCCGAGCAAGTCGCAACGGCACTCGTCTGGGCTTCGGCTACCTTCCGCGTGGGCGCGGACGCCTATACGGGCAGCAACATGTGGTGTGAGCCCTCCGATTTGACGCAGAGGCCTTCGGGAAGCACGTATTCGCTGGTAGATGATGCGGCCAATACAACCGCTACACCTGCGCCTGCAGCTTCGGCTGATACGGCAACCCCCGCTCCTGCCGCCTCGACTGACGCCGCAGCCCCCACGTCCGCCCAACCCGCGTCCACCCAGACGTCCACGACTGCCGGAGCCTACCAGCTCGTGGATTACGACGGCGGGTACTTCACCGTCGCGCTGCCTCATGGTTGGTCCATCCAAACATCGGGGGAGGGCGCCGGCTTCACCTTCGAGGCGTTTGACCCGGCCAATCCCGCTGTGCGCATCGTCTACTACGGTGAGCTGGCCTTTAACCTTAACGAGCAGATGCGTGAGCTCTTTGCCCTCTCCGCTTCCTCCGGTGACGCGACGCTCAATCAGCTGTACACGCTGTATGCCAACCTTCCCGTGCTCGACCCCTGCACGGTTGCCAATGCCGTAAGCCTGCTGCCTGCCTATACGCAGCTTGCGCTCGACATGGGCGGCGTCGATGACGGCACGGGTCTCATGGTCTCCTCGGTCCAGGTCACCTCGAGTGTGCCGGTGTCGTATTACTCGGCCTTCCCGGGCATGGCGGGCTATGTGCGAGATGACGCCCTGGTGAGTGCCGAGCTCACGCTGCTTGATGGTACGGCCTGCAGGGCGGACTTCTTGGGCAGCGCGATTGCCTTGGGATATGAGGGCGGCTACGGCATGGCTGCCGCCATGGGCATGTGGGGCATCATTGCGCCTGCTGACATGTACGACGACGTCGTGGCCCAGCTCGCCCCTTGCGTGGGCACCCTGACCTTCTCGGATGAGTACGTTGCCCAGTGCAACGCGGCTAACGACGCCATTACGGCCGCCGCTCTCGATCGTTCGGCTGCCAACAACGCCGTGATGGACCAGGTGCTGCAGGACTTTGACGACTACATCATGGATCGCGACCGCTTTACGTTCTCCGACGGTTCCTAGCTCGTCATTCAGCGTTAAACAGTTTTTAGCATTGAAGAGAGTCGGCGGGGCGCGGGGCGCGATTCGGCCTTGGCGCCCCGCTGGCTTTTCTGCCTGCTAGTATGGACGTGCGGCCCGCGTCCAGGGTGTCTCGCCTTTTGGATGTGCACCGCGCCATTCCCGTATATGGAACCCCCTGAGGGGTTGACAAGCCAAGGGAGTCAGCCATGAAACAAACCGATGTCAGCCATGCCTGCACGCGACGCACGTTTGCCCTGGCAGGGTTCGCCCTTGCCGCGTCTGCCGCTGTGTCTGCGCCCGTGCGAGCGGCCCATGCCGTGGGCCTGTTGCCCGGAGCCGTGCCCCTGTCCGATACGAACGACGCTGCCTCGACTCAGGCCGGTCCCTTTGACGACCTTCCCACAGATCCACTTGAGCGTCTCTCGGCTCTGTGCACGTTGTTCCAAGCTCAGGTTGAGGACTTCGCTTCTGCGTATGCGTCTTCGGTTGAGAACGGCGACGACGCCTATGCCCAGCCGATGCTCGACTTTGTGGACCTGTGCAACGCGGGCTACGAGGAGCTCCAGGCCATCTACGACGCCCTTTCCGCCCAAGGGGCTAGCCCGGAAGCCGGCCTCGGCATGGATGTGTGCGTGATTGTGGCGCGCACCCTCGCGTTTTACTCCGGCTACTACCATTCGAGCGATCCCCTCATGGAGATGCAGGTCCAGGCGGCGCAGGGTGCCTACGCCGACAACCTCGAGCTTCTCGATGCGATGTATGGCGCGCTCGGCCAGGTGCGCGACAACTACGGGATGCTCGACCTTCCTGCCTACATGAGCGACCTGTGGCCTCATTACATCAAGCAAATCGCGGCCTACCAGGAAAAACTCTACGCCGACTATATCTCGCTTGTGAGCAACGACGTCCTCATGGCCTACTCGGCCTCGTGGCTTTTGATGCGCCAGCCCTACATCATGCTGCATTACGAACAGCTCATGTATGCCCTCATGCGCGCCCAGTTCCAAAACGCCGCCGACACGCTTGCCGCGGGTTCTGGCGCGGATACCCGCGTCATGGTGGAGCATGCGCTGAACGACGAGATCTACCCCAACCTCTACCCGTCGTCCGACTCGGTGGCCAACGTGGCGATTTTCACCGAAGGTGGCGAGTGTGACGTGCTCATTGAAGTGCAGGTGGACGGGTTCTCCCAGCTTTACCGTCAAAAGATAACCGCCACGCCCGAAATCACGTACTTCATGATCAAGCCGCCGGTGGCAAGCGATGCGGGCAACTTGACGAGCGAGCGCGACACCCAGCTCACGCTCACGGTGACCGACCTGGGTTCCAACGGGCTTATCGCCCAGGAAACGCAGACGGTCACGTTGCACAGCTTGTACGACTTTACGCTTGAGAGCAACGAGTTCGGTATCGTCGAGCCGTATAACGTGCTTGCCTGGATGCGCCCCGACGCGCAAGAGGTGCTGGACATCCGCCGCGCCGCCATCGACTGGCTTGAGGCAAACATGGGTGCCGATTACAACACGCTGCCTGGCTACCAGCTGGGATATCCCGGGGAGGACGAGGCGAAGACGGTCCTCATTCAGGCCGTTGCCATTCAGGGCGCGATCTCCGACATGGGCGTGCGCTACAACATGGGGCCGTACTCGTTTGGCGCGATGCAGCGCGTGCTCACCCCCGACGCCGTGGTGCGCTCCAAGTCGGGCATCTGCATCGAGACCGCGCTGCTTGTGGCGTCGTGTCTGCAATCGGCTGACATGCACGCCATGGTGCTCATCCTTCCCGGCCACGCCCAGGTTGCCTTGGAGACTTGGGAGGGGAGCGGCCAATACATCCTGCTTGAGACCACAACCCTGCCCTTCACGGGATCCGACGTCTCCTCCTACATCTCGACTCCGACTAACGACGAGTGGATTTCCTACCTGAGCGACGATGGCACCTACGTCATCGACTGCAACCTCGCCTCCACCCTGGGCATCCGAGGCCTGGCTGTGTAGGGGCGGGCCGAGCAAGGAACTGCTGATAAATAGCGCCGCCCCCATTTCCTACGTTGTGAGGGATGGGGGCGGCGCTTGTTTGCGGTGAGTCTCTGTGTGGGGGCGATGCTACGGTCGGCCTAGTCGCTCATTTCGGCGAGCAGCTTCCACAGGCCTCCCTTGTCGTCGAAGGCGCGGTAGGTGTCGCCGTCGCGCAGGTTGTGGGCGTTGAACTCCACCGTGAGCGTCGAGCCGTCGTCGAGCGTGAAGGCGAGTGTGTCGTCGTAGTCGCTTGAAATCATGTCTACGGTGTCGCCCACTTCGCCCTTCAGGTATGCGTCATAGATCTTCTGGGCAAGGTCGGCGCTCTTCACGGTGTGGGTCTGCAGCGTCTCGTGAGCCTCGATGTGCTCCAGGGCAGTTGCTTTGGCTGCTTGAGTGGTCTGTTCGGTTTGGTCGCCGCTGGCCTGAATGCTCTGGTCAGTCTGGACGGTCTGAGCGTTTGGGGCGTCTTGCTTACTTTGGGTGTCCTGCTCTGCCTTGGTGTCCTGTTTGGCTTGCGTGCTCGAGCTTGCCACCCCCTCGCCTCCTGCTTGCTGCGGCTGTCCTGCGTTGTCCGGCGTGCAGCCAGCAAGGCAGCCGGCGATGAGCAGGGTCGACATGCAAGTGCCAATCCCGAAGACATGCGTACGAGCGTTGTTTCGTTTCATCGTTGGCCTCCTATTTCACGACGGGCATCTCGAAGCGCTCAAACGCCTCCACCATCTTCTTGTGACGCAGGACGAAGTGCACCGCGGGGGAGGTGTTCTTGGACACGAGTACCCAGGCATCTGGGCGCACGGTGATTTGAATGTTACGAAAGCCCAGGTCGGGGCCCCATGTGAGGTGCCACGTGGGGTGTGCCGCCGCGAATGCCTCGGTCTGTTCGATGTGCTTGCGGTAGGTTTCTATGCCATAGGGAACGCTGTGTGCGCAAAACGCCTCGCCCAGCGCCAGGTGGGCGGAGGCGGCGCCGAGGTTGCTCTCGTCTACGCGCGATATGGTGACGACGGTCTCGCCGTGGGCGAGCTCGCTTTCGGCGCGTGCAAGCTGTGCCGCACGCGCCATACGAACCCGCTGTGCTTCCGCCTCGTCGAGTGTTGAGGCGGCAATCGCCTCTTCGAGCAGCTCTTCACTCATGGTATAGAGGGGAGGCGCCGACATGACGTGCACGCGCTCGCCGCTTTGCGCAGCCTCATGCATCAGGAAAGCGGCCAGCTCGCCCGCTTGCTGCACGGTATAGACGTTGGCGAGGGGCTTGGCGGTCGCAAGCAAGTCGTTTGCGCGCTGTCTGAAATGAGCGACCGTCCCCTCGTCGCGGAAAAGCTGGCAGCCCACGTGTTCGTAGGCGCCCGCAATGGCCTGGCCTTCGAGCGCCGCTGTCTGCGACGAGCGCACGTGGTGCGCGAACGGCCCCGTTGGCTGCGAGGGCAGGTAGTAAGGCCGCACCATGCCTGTCATATACAGGGGAAGCCAGGCCTCAAGTCCGAGCATCATTTCGGGCAGGCCGCGTCCCACGTTGTGTATGTTGTCGATGGGGTGTCCTGTGCGCAGCAGCACCGCGAGGGCGCCTATCCATCGAGCGGGAAACTCGGGCTTGGCCTGCATCTTGTCCTGCATGGGCATGTCGGAGAACATGATGACCGAGCTGCCGGTTGGTTCGGAGGCTGCAGCGGCAAGAAAGTCCAGCTCGGCCTGACAAAATCCTTCGATACCTGCATAAAACGTGTAGAGCGCTTCCGTCGCGGCGCTCTTTTGCGCCTTCTCGCCTGCAGCCTCTTCTTGTACGCGTGCCGCCTGCATTGCTGCCAGGTAGGTGTCGAGGTTGAAGGTGTCGAGCTTGCGCAGGAACGGCTCGATGCTCGATTGGGGCTGTGCGTCCTGCTCGGCTTGCAGCCAAGCCGACGTGAGCGAGGCGAGTGCCTCCAGGGCGCCTTCGCCTTGCATGCCTGTTTCGCAAACCGCGCCTCCGTCAGGCCCGGCCGTCTCTTTGCACAGGGCAAGCAATGCGTCCCGTGCGTTTGCGCCAAGCGCCCTCTCGGCAAAGAATCTGCCAGCTGCCTGGGCAAATTCGTCGAAGTTCGAGACGTTGCGGGTCTGGGAACACACGCGGGAGATGTAGGAGGGGCTGTATCCCAGCGCCTCGGCAAGTTTGGCGCGCGTTACACCGAAGGCATCGAGTAGGGCTGTGAGCTTGGCGCCCGCCCCCTGCGGGGTCTGGCTGCGCGAGCCTGCAAGCAGTGCCTCGCATATCTTGTCGGCGTCGAGCACACGGCCCTTCTCCTGTGCCAGCTCGCACAGGGCAAGCGCAATCTTCCGTGCCGGTAGCGACCCCGCGTCGGGCGTGCGCGTGCCGGCAAGGTAGCGGCTTACTGTGGAGGCAGACATACCGCAGGCCTGAGCCAGCTCTTTGCCCGTGCAGCCGGCCTCGTCCATGCAGCGCCTCAACACCTGCGAGAAATTCATGGCATCCCCCTTTGAGCCAAGATTCTTGGTGCCACCAGTATAGAGCCCCTTGCCTTGCTGAGCTTCCATCCGTCTGCCGATGGCCGCAAGCGGCTGCGCGTGCTTCTTGGTACCAAGCGCCGCCGGATACGCTATAGTGCATGCATGCGCAAGAGACGCACACCGACCATAGAAAGGGGATACCCGCCATGAAGATGAAGCCGTTCCAGTTGGACGCCATCCTCAAAGAACTCGCGACCATTCAGGAGCGTAGTCCGTTCTACGCCAAGAAGTTCGCGGGCATCGACATGTCTGCCATCCGCACGCAGGAGGATTTCGAGAAACTGCCCTTCTCTGAGAAGGCCGACCTGCGCGAGGCATATCCCCTGGGAATCCAGGCGGTTCCCGACGAAGAAATCGTTCGCATCCACTCCTCTTCGGGCACGACCGGCACCCCCGTCATCATCCCCTACACCCAGAAGGACATCGACGACTGGACCGAGATGTTCGCCCGCTGCTACGAGGCGATCGGCTGCACCAAG
>CAWVLT010000038.1:0-12688 GCA_963930185.1 Coriobacteriia bacterium
ATGCCCGTCGCGGAGGTCGAGCGCATAGCCGAGCGGATGGGGCAGCAGGGCGCCGCGCCGGCGATGCCGTAGACGGCGCAAGAGCACGCGCTCGCCGCCGCCTCGCCCCGCAAGACCTCCCGAAAGGCACGCGCATGTCCGTCAAGCCCAGCACGCAGCCCGCATCGCCCACCCTGTTCGTCAACGCCCGCATCCTCACCGAGGATCCCGGGCTGCCCCTCGCAGATGCCATGCTCGTGGACGGCGAGCGATTTACGTGGGTGGGCGAGCTCACGGCGCTGCCAGCAGCGCTTCACGACCTGGCCGCACAGGCCAGCGTGGTGGACCTGGGCGGCGCCCGCGTGATCCCCGGCTTCGTGGACGCGCACATGCACGCCGTGATGCTGGCCAACTTCGCCCCGCAGGTCTCGTGCCTGCCGCCGCAGGTCCGCTCCATCGAGGACATCGTGGCCAAGCTGGCCGATCGGCGCGCTGCGCGCAAACAGCAGGCGGAGGCGGACGCCGCGCCCCTCTGGCAGCCGGGCGAGGCGTGGATCGAGGGCTGGGGCTACGACGAGAGCCTGCTGGCCGAGCGGCGCTCGCCCACCCGCTGGGACCTGGACCGCGGGTGTCCCGACATGCCAGTGTGCATAACGCGCAGCTGCGGGCACATCCGCTGCGTGAACAGCATGGCCCTGCGGCTTGCCGGCATCGGGCGCGACACGCCCGACCCCGAGGGCGGCCAGATCGAGCGTGGCGAGGACGGCGAGCCCACGGGCGTGCTGCGCGAGTCGGCTCGCGACCTGGTGACGCCGCTCATCCCCAAGCCCAGCGAGGCCGACGTGGTGCGCAGGCTGGTGGACCTGGGCGACCTGCTCGCCTCCCAGGGCATCGTCGCCACGACCGACCTGTGCAGCCTGGACGGCAGCGACACCTACGGCCCGCTGTGCGCCGCCGCCGAGCGGGGCCTGGCGCAAGACGTCGCCTGCTACGTGCTGTGGGATGACCTGCAGGCCGCGACGCGCGCCGGCGCGGGCGGCGCCCCGGGCTTCGGCCCCTCCCCCTTCGCCGCGCGGGACATGGACCGCGCCCGGCAGGTGTTCCTCGCGGGCGTGAAGCTGCTCACCGACGGCAGCGTCTCGGGCCGCACCGCGTGGTTCGACGAGCCCTACCTGCCGCGCGAGGCCGCCGACTCTGGCGACTGTGGCATGCCCACCTGCACCGACGAGGAGCTGGTCGGCGCCATCGACTTCTGCCGGAGCCATGGCTGCCAGCTCTCGCTGCACGCCATGGGGACCCGCGCGGTCAGCCGGGCGGCACGCGCGCTCGTATCCGCCGGTCCCTGGCCGCTCGCCGGCGGGCGCAACGAGGCCCCCTGCGCACGCGTCGAGCACGTGACCGACCCCTCTCCCGAAAGCGTCGAGGTGCTCGCCCGAAGCGGCGTCGGCGTGGTGACGCAGCCCATCTTCCCCTACGCCGAGGTCAGTGCCTACCTCGCCAACCTGGGCCCGCGGCGCACGCGACGCTGCTATCCCCTGCGCACGATGCTCGACGCGGGCGTGCGCCTGTGCCTCTCGACCGACGCCCCCGCCACCTCGTGGGCGACGCCCTCCGACCCCTTCGTCACCATCAAGGCCGCCGTCATCCGGCGCGCCTGCGACGGGAGCGACCTGGGCCAGAACGAGGCCCTGAGTGTGGACGAGGCGCTCGCCCTCTACACGCGCGAGGCGGCCCGGATGGTGGGGTTCGAGGGGCTGGGCGTGATCCGCGCCGGCTACAAGGCGAGCTTCGTCATGCTCGACCGCGACATCCTGGACACCCCTCCCGACGAGATCGACCAGATTCGCGTGGCCAGGACCTACATCCGCGGCAGGCTGGCGTTTGAGCAACGAGATTGAGCGGCAGCTCGTCTCCGAGGGACACTTCAAGCGGCAGGAAGCGTCCTCCGACTGCCCCAATGATACGCCGGCCTACCTCGCACAGGCAGCTTAGCAGCACGCCCCTTAGCAGTACACCTCCCTTAAGAATGACGCCGCTTCTTGAACCTCTTCACGCTTTCGCGCTACCTGATGCCTGGCGAATGTCTCGAGGTCATCGAAGAACGTCCGGGCATCATCGCGCAGTCTCCCCTCAAGCGGCAAAGAGGCGTCAGAAGGGAGCAGTTCTGTTAACCTTAATATATCGCTTCTGTGCTTCCTCAAATTTTTCTGCGCTATATGAACTTCAGAATCGTGAAGCTCGTTGTTATCGATATGTGCACGCATCTTTAAGGGGATTATGTGCAACAAATCGGGTATGCGCACCCCGCCGACTTTCGTGAGCCCATCACATAGAAATGCATAGTAGTCGTCATCAAGAACGATCGCCGACAAGCTCCTTACGTCATCATCGCCACTCGGGAGCGGTGCCAACCACGAGCCCGGTGCAAGGTCGAAGTCTGGATGCCGTGCAAAGAGCTCGATTTCCTGAGGATACCCGGTTGCGACGCTCTCCGCAGCGTCGAGGGTAAAGCGGTAATACCGCGCCTTAGTGTCGTTCCTGCTCCCGCACGTGTAACCACCCTCGCACACAAATCGCCACAAGGCACGGGCCAATTCGGGATCAACCCCATCGGCAAGGACCACGAGGTCGAGATCATGCGTAATGCGAAACTCCCGACCGTAGCCAGAGAAGAGAAGGCTGCACGCCCCACCGCCTATGAGGGCAAGGCGATCTTGGAGCCCGCCCATCGACTCCCTGAACTTGTCAAGGCCAGCTACGACAGACATATAGACCTCCTGAGCTGATCAATCGCATCCATAAGGCGCACGTCATCTTCATCGTACGACACGTGGAGCATCGAGGCCAGAAGAGAAAGCCCGCCCACCGCCTCTAGCCCCCTACCATCCTCGGGACCAGGAAAATCGTCCCAGTACCTCCAGCCTTGCAATTCGAGCGCCGGCCCGTCGATCTCGGGCTGAGAGGCAAACAGGGAAGGCTGTTCGCGTCTGAGTCCATCGATCGCACTCACCGGAGCGGCAAGCACGATTCCGTGTGAGTCCTGCGCGAGATCACTGACCATCGAAAGCGCCGTCTCACCCGCAATGCGAAAGCCCGACGCGATGAGCGGCGAGAGATCTTCGGGGACGTCTAGAACGAGACGAGAGGCAACCGGATTCGCAAGATATGGCTCTATCAATGAGAGGGTCTCACTCAGATTGCGCTTGGACAGGTAGAGCAGCCTGCGAGTTCCGTCCTTTTTGACGCATCCAGGTATGACCGCCTCAATCTCACACAGGTATTTTGACACGCTTGCCCGGCTCTTTCCGAGCGCCATGGAGAGCTCTCCGGCAGTCATGCCGTTGAAACCTCCCCCGAATAGACCAGACAGTATTCTTTGCGCCTGGGGCGAGAAGGGACGACGACGCAAAATGGGGACGCCATTGAGCGCCATTCCCAGAAACGGAAGGAACAGGTTTGACCCGTCCCGTATGAAAGCCCTCCCCCTCCTTGCCAGTGCCCGTTGCTGCATGCCATCAAGCAGAGGCGAGCAAAGTGCGCACGGCAACTGATCAGCCTTTCCAAGTGCGTCCATCGCTGCCAATGACATGCGCAGATCGGGTTGCCCAGCAGCGCAGATGAGGTGAAACCTCGGAGAGGTGTCGATCCCCAGTTGTGCATCCCTGAAGGCAAAAGCTTTGTGCATGAAACGCGGCAGGTCGTCAGAAGCAGGGCATGGAAAGAGATCCAGCCTGATTCCTAAGAGGTCTGTCGGGACATAGTCCAGCGTATCCATTGCATCCTCCTTAGTTTCACCTGTATTTTACCATTTAAGTAAAATAGAGGTGAAACTAATTCCACGAGATTCGGAGGCAAAACGAGCTGTTTGATCGCTGTGCGAACACAAGCACAGGTAGCAAGTACCACCGCAAGCGTCCCCGGACATCGCGGGCAGCAATCGCGCGTTTGAGGAGCTGATCGACAAGGGGAGCCTCAAGCTACGCGAGATGGCGCAGGACACAAGAACGAACGAGGACTGGCGGGACAGAGCCTGCGAAGAACACGAAAAGAAGATGATTGAGCTCCTGAAAGAAGCGTGCGGGTTCCCTGGCGACTAGGGCGCTCACATATATAGAAATCGTCACGCCCTGCTCACGCGGTCTTAAGATACGGCCGCCTCGGCCCCGAGGTTGCCTGCCTCGGCCCGGCGCCGCGATGGCATCGTGCAGGAGGCGTACGTCCCAAGCACGAAAGACGGGAAAACCCGCGGTACGCAGGAGCATGGGGTCTCGAGCTGCGAGCCGATTTACCCCCGACCACCTCATGTCAGAGCGGGGCTTGATCGCAGCGGGGTCGCGCCGGATAATTGCATCCAGAAACGCAGAAACGCCGCCGCCATGACGCACGGGAGGACGCACATGCTCGCAAAGCAGCCCACGTTCCTCGAAAACAGGGAATGGTACACGACGCCCGCGGACGAGGGCATGGATGACATGTTCTTTCCCGACGGGCGCGGCTACCACATCAGGGAGGACGCACCAGAAGAGGCGAAGCAGTCCTACCAGGAGTTCTACTGCCCCGAGGAGATGATCGGAGAGGACGGCAAGCCGGTTCGAAAGGAAGGCATGTCAGCGAATTACTAGGCGGGCATGCCCGGGCTTGCGCCGCGCAAGAGACGCCGCCCCCAACGGCAGCCCCTTCACTTACGGCCACCTATCTCCAAAGCGTAAGGCGTAGCAAAGCGAAAATGCATGATGCGCGTATGACACCAAAAAGGCCGGAAGCTTTAGCTGCTTCCGGCCTGTAATGTTTGGTCGCGGGGGCTGGATTTGAACCAACGACCTCCGGGTTATGAGCCCGGCGAGCTACCAGACTGCTCCACCCCGCAATATGTAGTGCCTCTCGGCAAAGAGATATAATACTCCACTCGCCCTCACATGCAAGTGACACCTTCCGCGTTCACGCAGTGCGCACATCTTCTTTGATTTGCAAGTTCAGCGATACGGCTCCAGGACTCAGCGGGACATGTCCCGCTGAGTCCTGGAGCCGTATCGCGCTAGCCTCTCCCCGGGGGCCGGATCGGCCGGCCCACAAGGAGAGGAGGCCGGACATGGCCAAGAAGGGAAAGTCGCCGAGGGAGAGAGCCTACTCGAGGCTCACGAGGCACGAGAGGAACGCGGTGGAGCGGATGCTCGACCGGGGCAAGGGGGCGCGCGAGATCGCCCGGGAGCTCGGCAGGTCGCCCTCGACGGTCGCCAACGAGGTGGCCAGGCACCGCTTCGTCACCGCGCCCAGGTCGATGTACGGGGAGCCCGCCCCCGGCGACCTCTCCGGGGCCTGCGAGCGGCTCCAGTCGTGGCCCAGGTGCTGCAACGGCTGCAAGCGCAGGCGCGGCTACGGGTGCAACCTGAAGCCGCGCGTGTTCTACAGCGCCAGGATGGCGCAGGCGGCGGCCGATGCCGAGCTGGTGGAGTCCAGGCGCGGCATAGACGAGACGGAGGAGTCCGTCGCCGCCAAGCTCTCGACGATCAGGTCGTGCCTGTCCAGGGGCCTGTCGCCCGAGCAGGCCGTCGCGCTGCACCCCGAGATGGGGATCTCCGCCTCGACGGTGTACCGCTGGGTCGACGCCGGCTACGCGGAGATGACCAACCTCGACCTCCGGCGGAAGGTCGGCTACAAGCCCAGGAAGAGGGGGGCGCCCAAGCGCCCGGCGCCCCACTCCTCGCGCAGGTCGCACGACGAGTTCATGCGCCTCCCCGAGGACGTGCGCGCGTCGGCCTGGGAGATGGACACCGTCGAGGGGTGCGCCGCCGACTCGGCGCGCCTGCTCACCCTCTACCACAGGCCGACGAGCTTCCAGCTCGCGGTGCCCGTCGCGGACGGCACGTGCGCCTCGGCGCTGGCGGGCATCGGCCTGGTGCGCGACGCGCTGGGCGAGGAGGGCGTGCGCCGCGTGTTCCGGCTCGTGGCCACCGACAACGGCTCTGAGTTCGCCGACGAGGCCGCAATCGCGGGGCTGCTCGGAGAGCGCGAGGGCGAGACAAGGCTGTTCTACTGCGACCCGATGAGGGCCGACCAGAAGGGCGGCTGCGAGAAGAACCACGAGGAGATACGCAAGCTGCTGCCGAAGGGGCAGGGGATCAGGTTCGACCGGCTCACGCGCGCCGACGCGGCGCTCGTCATGTCCCAGGTGAACTCCGAGCCGCGCGGCAAGCTCGGCTTCAGGGCGCCCGCCGAGATGCTCCTCGCCGTGCTCGGCGACGACGGGCGGGCGCTGCTCGACGCGTTCGGCGTGGAGCTCCTCGAGCGCGACGGGCTCGACCTGACGCCGCGCTGCGTGGAGCGCGCGAGGGCGGGGAGAGGCGAGGCGCCGCTGGCCGACTAGCCCCTGCGGGGGACAACCGAACAGGCCCGACCCGACCCGTCGCGCTGAGTCTGGAGGAGGCGCGCGGCGGGGCGGCGAAGCATGCGCTCAGGACCCATCGCGACGCCTCGGCACGAATCCTACACCAGCGGAAGCGCCGTAGACGGGACGATTCACCGGCCTTGCGGGTGTTTCGATAGCTGCGAAAACCCGACCGGACGGTCATATGTTTCGCTGAGATTGAAAATCAACCGTGCGCACATCTTGGGGCATCTCGAGCATCCCGAGCGCGAGGCCACACGCACGCAGGTGCCACCCGCGAGCAGTCGCCTGCGCGAGCGGGCCCGCACGCCCTTAGGCAGTTAGGCAGGCTCGCCGCCGAGCAGAGGGCCCATCATCGCGTTGAGGTGCCGCTCCATGTCGGCCGCGCCCACGCTGCCCATGCCGCCCCGCAGCCAGTCACGCAGGGTGGCGATGAGCCCGCCGGTGATGAACTCGGCCAGCACGTGCGGTGGCGCGCAGAAGCTCACTCCCCGCTCGACGCTCGCGGCGAGCTCCCGCTCCACCGACACCACGATCTCGCGCATGAGGACCTCGGCTATCGTCTCGATGGCGTTGCTCGTGAGGCAGCCGCGCACCATCTGCTCGTTCGCCTGCAGGAACACGACGAGCTCGTGGATCATGTACGCGTGGTGCGCCCGGATGTCCCCGTCCCGCTCGCGCAGGTTGCCGCGCCGCTGGAACTCCTCGCGGATCCGTCGCACGTAGAACGACAGGAACTCGCGCTTGTCGGCGAAGTGCTTGTAGAACGTCGTGCGCCTGATCATGGCGCGGTCGCACAGGTCGCTCACCGTGATGTCCTCGTAGCGGCGCTCGGCGAGCAGCGCGGTGAACGCCTCGCACAGCGCGCGGTACGTCTTCTCTATCCTGAGGTCGAGCTTCGGCTCCTCGGCCAGCATGCGCATCCCCTCTTCCATGCATCGTCTCCCCACGCATTGCGCTTTCCGGGCGTCGCGCTTTCCGGGCGTCGTCTTCCGACCGTCCGTGCACAAACGCGCCACACGTTGGGAAACACAATCTGACTCGTGTCGCTTTTCTAACATTCTACGTCATCTTGTCGCTTGCAGAACGTTGACTCTCTATCTAACATGTGCGCGTAAAGTAACATCTGTTAGTTATCGTACATCTGTTTCAAGCAAGAGGCAAGTGCGCGGATCGCAACGAACGCAACGAAAGGAGCTCGAGGTTCGCATGAGAAAGCTGTTCTTCAAGGGCGTCATCAAGCACCGGAAGGCGGTGATCGTCCTGTTCGTGCTGGCGGCGGCCGTGTGCGCGCTGTGCAAGCCGCTCGTCGGCGTGAACTACGACCTCAACGACTACCTGCCCGAGGGCGTGGCCTCCACCGAGGCCATCGACGTCATGGACGCCCAGTTCGACGAGGGCATCCCCAACATGCGCGTCATGGTGCGCGACGTCGACGTGGAGGAGGCGCTCGCCTACAAGGACGCCATAGCGGCCGTGGCGGGCGTCGACGACGTCATGTGGCTCGACGACGCCGTCGACATCCGCGAGCCCCTCGAGATGCAGGACGCCGACACCGTCGAGACCTACTACAAGGACTCCGCGGCGCTCTTCTCGGTCACCGTGGCCGAGGGGCACGAGGTCGAGGCGGTCGACGGCGTGCGCGCCGTCATCGGCGACGACAACGCCATGGACGGCGCGGCGGTCTCCACGGCGGTGGCGACCACCGGGACGGTCGCCGAGATCAACCTGGTCACCGTCGTAGCCATCGTCATCATCCTGCTCGTGCTGGTGCTCACCACCCAGTCGTGGCTCGAGCCCGTCCTGATCATGGCGGGCCTGGGCGTGGCCGTGCTCATCAACTCGGGCACGAACCTGGTGTTCGGCGAGATCTCCTTTGTCACCAACGCGGCCGGCGCCATCCTGCAGATCGCCATCTCGCTGGACTTCGCGGTGTTCTTCCTGCACCGCTTCCACGAGTGCCGCGGCACCACGGGCAGCACGGGCGCCGACATCGTGAGCGCCCTGTGCAAGTCGTCCACGGCCATCTTCACGAGCGGCCTGGCCATCACCTTCGGCTTTCTGTCGCTGTCCGTCATGCAGTTCAGGATCGGTCCCGACCTGGGCCTGGCCCTGGCCAAGGGCATGGTCATCAGCCTCCTCACCGTGTTCACGTTCGTGCCGGCGTTGTTCGCCACCTGCAACGCCGCCGTGGACAAGACCCGGCATCGCCCTTTCATCGGCAGCCTGCGCCCGCTGGGCAACCTGGTGGCGCACGTGATGGTGCCGCTCGCCTGCCTGTTCGCCCTGCTATGCGCGCCGGCGTACCTGGCGTCGAACTCCGAGGACATCTCCTACTGGTACGGCGCCTCGCACATCTACGGCTCCGACACGAAGGTCGGTCAGGACACCGACACCATCGTGGGGCTGTTCGGCGAGAGCGACACCTACGCGCTGCTCGTGCCCCGCGGCGACGTGGCCACCGAGAAGGCGCTCTCCGACGCCCTCAAGGCGCTGCCGCAGGTGAAGTCGGTCGTCTCGTACGTCGACGTGGCGGGGGCCACCGTTCCCCCCGAGATGGCCAGCGCCTCGGAGCTCGAGCGCGTCGAGTCGGCCGACTACAGCCGTCTGGTCGTGACGGTGGAGGTGCCCTACGAGGGCGAGCAGACCTTTGGCCTGGTCAACCAGATCCGCGACCTCGCGCAGCGCTACTACCCCGACACGTACTACCTGGCCGGCCAGGGCGTCTCGACGACCGACCTCATGCTGACCATCTCCCAGGACAAGGACCTGGTCGACATGGTGGCCATCGGCGCGGTGCTCGTGGTGCTGCTCATCGCCACGCGCTCGCTGGTGCTGCCCATCATCTTGGTGTTCGTCATCGAGACGGCCATCTGGTTCAACTTCGCGGTGCCCTACTTCACGGGCAGCCCGGTGTTCTACCTGTCCTACCTCATCGCCAGCACCATCCTGTTGGGCGTGACCGTGGACTACGCCATCCTGTTCGCCGACCGCTACAAGGAGTTCCGCCGCACGCTCACCAAGGGCCAGGCGGTGCGCGCCACGATCGAGGTGGCCACCGTCCCGGTGATGACCTCGGGCACGGTGGTGGCCGTGGTCGCCGGGCTGCTCGGCGCCTTCTCGACCCACGGGCTGCTGTCGCAGCTCGGGTGGTTCCTGTGCACCGGCGTGCTCATGTCGCTGGCCGCGGTGATCTTCGTCCTGCCGGGCTACCTGTGGCTGTTCGACGGCATCATCGGCATGACCACGCGCCACGCGAACTTCTGCAGCAACCACCCCGACCACGAGATCGACACCGACGCCATCGTGGTGAGCGAGCTGGAGCCGGCCCCGCAGGCAGCCGGGCCGATCGCCGTGGCGCCCGGCGGCGACGGCTGCGCGGAGTCGCCCGCAGGAGCGCCCGCAGGCTCGCCAGCGACCGAGCGCGCGACCTCGCCCGAGGCGGAGCACGCAGGATCGCCCGAGGCCGACCGCACGACCCAAGCCACCACCCATGAAACGACAACCCCCGAGGAGGGAACCAACCGATGAAGACGATTCGCGACAACAACGAGAGCAGCGAGAGCACCGGCATCGAGACGGCGCTTGAGACGGGACCCATGCCCGCGGCGGCCGGGACGGGAGAGGCCCGCATGGCCGCCGGCACGGCCGGGGCGCGCAGGCCAGGCAGGGCGCACGGGCTGCGCGGCCTTGTGGTCTGCGCCGGCCTGGTCGCGCTGCTGGCGCCGCTGCCCGCGCTGGCCGCCGCCGGCTCCGGCAGTTCCGACAGCGCCGATGACACGCTGAGCGACTACACCAAGGACCAGGTGGTCTACGTCAAGGCGGACGCCGAGGGCGACACCCAGGGCATCTACGTGGTCAACGCCGTCGACTCCGCGGAGGACGGCACGATCACCGAGACCGGCGACTACCAGGGCGTCCAGAACCTGACCGACACGCGCCCCGTCACCTCGGAGCGCGGCGAGGTGACCTACGACGTCGACGAGGACGAGACGTTCTACTACCGCGGGGACCTCTCGGTGACCACCGAGCTGCCCTGGGACGTCGAGGTGAGGTACTATCTCGACGATGACGAGGTTGACCCCGAGGAGGTGGCCGGCGCCGAGGGCGACCTGCGCATCGTGCTCTCGGTGGGCCCGAGCAAGCACGCCGAGGACTCCGCCGAGCTGAGCACCTACACCGACAACTACCTGCTCCAGATCACCGCGGCGCTTGACGACGACAAGGCCAGCTCCATCGTCGCACCCGACGCCACGATGGCGACCGCGGGCAACGACACGCAGCTCACCTACATGGTGATGCCCGGCGAGGGCGGCCAGTTCGAGATCAGCGCGCAGGTGAAGGACTTCTCCTTCGACGGCTTCACGATCGTGGGCATACCGCTGTCGATGTCGATCGACGTGGACACGGCCGAGATGGTCGACGGCAACGCGGACATCGACAAGCTCACGAGCTCGATCTCCGACGTCAACGACGGCGCCCAGGACGTGAGCTCCGGCGCGGCCGACGTGAGCTCGGGCTCGGGCGAGGTGCGCGACGGCGCGAGCGCGCTTGCCGACGGGCTGGACGGGCTCGTCTCGTCCTCCAGCGCCCTGGTCGACGGCTCGGCGAGCGTCGCGGCAGGCCTGTCCAGCGCAAACGACGGCGCAGCCTCGCTTTCCAGCGCGATCTCCGACCAGCTGGTGCCGGGCATGGAGACGCTGGCGACGGGTTCCGGCACGTACCGCGACTCCCTGGCGAGCAAGGCGCAGGAGTCCCGCGACGCCGCCGACGCCGTTGACGTCGCAACGGCCCAGGCGACCTACGAGCAGGCCATGCAGGACTACGTTGCCGCCTACGTTCAGTGCGTGCTGTATGGCGGCGACCCCGCCAGCGACGAGACCGTGACCGCCGCTCAGGGCACCCTGCAGCAGGCGCTCACCGACTTCGTGACCGCGCAGGCAACCGTGGCGGGATATGACTCGGCGGCCGACGCCCTGGACCAGGCCGCGAGCGGCTACGCCGACATCGACGCGGGCATCCAGGGCCTCGTGGACGAGGAGAGCGACTCGAGCGTCTACTCGCTGCGCGACGGGGCCAGCGAGCTGGCCGACGGCGTCTCCACCCTGAGCAGCGGCTACGGCGAGGTTGACCAGGGGATCTCCGACTACACCGCCGGCGCGGCGAGCCTGCAGGACGGCGCTCGCACGCTCTCCGACGGCGCGTCGAGCCTGGCTGACGGTGCCTCGACGCTGGCCAGCGGCGCCAAGGACCTCGCCGACGGGACGCAGCAGATGGCAGACGAGACGTCTGACCTGAGCACGAGGGTCGCCGACACCATCAGCGACGAGATCGATAGCTACCTGCATCCCGAATTCACGATGGTTGACTTCGTGAACGGCGAGTCGTCCAACGTGGGGACCGTGCAGTTCGTCATCATGACCGAGTCGATCGAGGCGCCCGATGACGCAAGCGCATCGAACGACGCAGACAGCAGCTCCTCCCCTGACGCCGACAACGCGCAGCAGGAGCAGACGTTCTGGGACAAGCTCATGGCACTGTTCGAGTAGGCAGATCGCGTCGGCCGGCATGCGGCATCTTACGCCGTTGCTCCGGAGGCCGACGACTGACCAACCAGGCCCCGTGACGCGCGTTTACCCCGCGCGTCACGGGGTCTTCTCGTTTCTCCCGCCCTTGCGCTGCGACAAGACCCAAGCAAACGACACGCCACGGGCACCGTTTGCGATACTCATCGCCATCTCACCGGATTTAATTGACACCTTGTTTTGATCGGCACTTTGCCACCGACGAGAAGGTGGAAATCACCGAAATCGAGCTTTCGTGCCTCGGATTGGTCGAAGTGTGCCGCCCGCGTTGCCCAGCAACGAACCGCGCATCGCAGGTGGCGTCGGGCAGGCAGGAAAGCCGCAGGTGAAGGCCGTGCGGCCCGATCCCGCTTCGGCGCGGCGGCAGGCCGGCGGTCCCGGTGGCTCGGCCGATCAGCACACGTCGGGGGATCCGTGACGCGAACCGAGGATTTCGCTGACGCGGAGTAGGGGGTGCGCGGGGCGCCGGACGAAAAAAGGGGGCTCCCCGAAGGGAGCCCCCTGGCTGCGCCCTATGAAACGCCCGTTGGCTAGGGCCGGCGATCTTGCCTTACGCCTTGGCGGCCTCGAGGGCCTCCTCGACCGCGGTGAAGATGGCCTTGGAGGTCACGCTGGCGCCGGAGACGCCGTCGACGCCGTCGATGCCGTTGGCCTCGACGATCTCGGCGGGGAGCTGCTCGATGGCCTTGGAGCCGATGCCCTGGGTCTCGGAGTTGTCGCCGACCTCGACGGCGGTGAT
>CAWVLT010000039.1:0-37174 GCA_963930185.1 Coriobacteriia bacterium
TGCCGATGCCCTGGGTCTCGGAGTTGTCGCCCACATCCACCGAGGCGATCTTGCCGTCTTTGATCGTCACCGTGACCGGCACGTCACTGCCCATGCCCTTGCCGGAGCCCTCGTAGGTGCCGTCGGCGTAGATGGTCGAAGTATCGGACATGAGTGCTGTCTGGCTTCCGTTACCGTGAGTTGTCTCGGTGTCAGCTAGTGCGATCTCTGGAGCCATAAAGCCGAGGCCGGCGACGAGTAGGAAGCCTGCTGATAAAACGACCCGGTGGATTCCATGTCGTGAGACGGTTTTTGTTTCTGCATTGTAATTCTCGTAGGATATCTTTTCCATCATCTGGGTTCCCTTCTGCGAGATCTCGGCTAACGACGTTGCCTATACGGGTGTCTTCACTCGTTGAATCGTAGACAGGATGGCAAGCGTTTCCTCCACGTGAATGTCCTCGGCAATCATCCAGGCGTGAATGGCCGTGACTGATGTGTCTAGCAGAGGGATAAAACATGCGATATGAAATCCGCCAGTCAAAGTGTTGTCATCTGGGTTCTGAGTGTAGTAAGCGGTGGAGACAATGCGATAGGTCCAGCCGTTCTCTCCCTCATTTTCAGGTATGACATTTCTACTGGGTAGTGCCACGCTTCCTTCCTCGCGTGCAATGTTATCGCGGTATTGTGTGTAGTTGGTATTTGGTTCCCAAGAGTATTTTGAGGTATGGAAAGACTCGTCAGCCGGATATGCGGCGGGAGTGATGGTGAGCTGAAGCTGAGTAACCGGATTGAGGAGATAGGAATTGCCCGCTTCGTCCGTCCCGGACTCCCATCCGTCGGGACATGTTAAAGTTATTCCTGCAGTTTCAAATGTCTCGCCTGATATTTTCTCGATCTCGTCGAGGGGCCTTGTGCCACCCAGAAGTTCTATGCTTTTTTGCACGGACGAGAAATCAACCACGATACCATTTGAGTCAAGCCATTGGGTGCGCGTCCCCTCGGTTGTATCAAAGCTGATTAACGCTGAGTGGTAGCCGTGGTTTGGATAAGCCGCGCTAAAACGTGATCCCCAAATTGTGAAAGGGAGGCGAAGGCTGCCGTTATCTATCGAGAGGTAGACCCCGACCTTTCTCCTCCCTGACTCATTCTGTTCGAAAAGTTCGCTTCCATCCAGATATGGTTCCTGGAGATTGATGCCGTTAAGTAAAAATTCGATGGACTTTCCACTGTGGCATCTGTAGGCGCCGATCCAGAACTGACAAGATTCTCCTGGCGAGAGCACGGGTGCCGCCTCGGTGCCTACATACTGACCATCCTCAATGATGTTAATTAGTGAGCATGAGTCTAGGTCATCAGTGATTACGACAGATTCAAGAACAGGCTCGACGGTTCCAGATACATCAATATCATTAAATACAAGATTATTCTCTTTGATGGGGTCTGATTGTTGAACTTCTCCACTAACGTTAGTGGATTCAAAAAGTAAGTACCAACCAAAACCAATTTGGCTATATACCGTATCAAACTGATATGGAAGTGAAAAGCCATATTGGGAGTAAAGGAGAATCATATCGAACGAAGCGGTTGTGTAGGTATTTATCTCATGGTAAGGTTCGTTAAACTTACAGAAAGGAACAATCTTTAGAAGTGTATATTGAATCCCATCAAGTTCAAAGGGAACGCCAATTGAAATGTCCTGGATATTTTCAGTCTCTTCATTTTCAGAGTCGGATTCGGCTTGAGAGTTAGATTCGCTTTGTTCGTCTGCGTGTATGACGGTTGGAGTAAGGGTTGATGAGCTGAGCATAGCTAGAGAAAGCGCAGCTCCTTTAACAAAGCTTCGCCGATCAAAGGCTTTCTTGTCATTTTTAAGAATGGGGGGGGGTAGTGGCCATTTCCAGATCCTTCCTCAATGTGGACAAGCTTTTCCTTTTACGCCTAGATATATCGATACTTCGACACGCGTAAATATATACCGCATATTTGTGTCGTTGACCAGAGGGAATTCGTATGCTGTCGCTAATTGGTGCGCGAGGCAACTCTGATGCGTAGACGAGCGTTTCTGCCGAGAGCTAGGTACGTGCAGAATAAGCCAGAACTTGTTGCTTTAGGTTTGGGGTCACAAAGGATCAAAAAGACAGGTGGATCGGTAATAGGAGCGCGGCGTGTCCCGAACGTGTTGGGATACGCCGCGCTCTTGTGGCAATCTGAGCTGGACACGGAGCGGATGTTCGGTCAAGCCAGACGTTGGTGGATAGCGTGCTAAAGCCGGAGGGGCCAGCTGAGCGGCCTATTTAGCTCGCTTTGCCTCCCTCATGTGCATTGGCGCGGGATTTCGTATCGGAATCGCTCGTGCCCTCTGCAACCTGCTCCTGCTTGCCTTCGGTCTGCACGTCCACCGCCGCCTCGGCGATGCCCACGGTAAGCTTCTTCTCGCTGGGCAGAAGGGCGTTGGCCACGAGGGCCACCACGAAGGCGGTCACGATGCAGTTGCTGGCAAAGATGGACTGGATGACCTGCGGGAACGACGAGAAGATGCCGCTTACCTGCGTGAAGCCGATGCCGATAGCCAGCGACAGCGCGGCGATGATGATGTTGCGCTGCGTGAACCCGGCCTGGGCGAGCATCTGGAAGCCCGAGACGGCGATGTTGCCGAACATCATGATGGTGCAGCCGCCGAGCACTGCGTCGGGCAGCGAGTTGAACACCGCGGCGACCGGCGGCAGGAATGCCGCGAGGATGAGCACCAGGGCGCCGGTGGCGATGACCTTGCGGTTCACGACCTTGGTCATGGCGACCAGGCCGATGTTCTGTGCGAACGAGGTGAGCGGCAGGCACCCGAAGACGCCGGAGACCGCCGAGATCACGCCGTCGCCGCAGATGGAGCCGGCAAGCTCGCGCTCGGTGGGGGTGCGGCGCAGGCCCACCATGGTGAGGGCGGTGGTGTCGCCGATGACCTCGACGGCGCTCACCAGGTAGAGCAGAGCTATCGTGACGATGGCCCCGATCTCGAACTGCGGTACGAACGGCATGACGTGGGGCAGCGCGAACGCCGAGACGCCCTGGAAGGCCGAGAAGTCCACCATGCCCATGGGGATGGCCACCAGATAGCCCACTACCAGGCCGAACAGCACGGAGAGCTGCTTGAGCGTGCCCTTCGCCAGCGCCTGGAACACCAGGCACGCCACGAGCGACACCGTGCCGAGCACGATGTTGGGCACGCTGCCGAAGTCCGCCGCGCCCGAGCCGCCGCCGAACGACTCGGCGCCCACCGACAGCAGCGAGAAGCCGATGGAGGTCACCACCACGGCCGAGACCACGGGCGGCACGAAGCGGCGCCACCACGGGGCGGTGAGGCCGAGCAGGCCCTCGAAGACGCCGCCCACGATCACGGCACCGATGGCCACGCTGAAGCCCTGGGTGGCCACGATGGTGGTCATTGCCGCCACATAGGTGAAGCTGATGCCCGTCACGATGGGCAGCCCCGCGCCCACGCGCCACAGCGGGAAGAGCTGGATGAGGGTGCCCAAGCCCGCCATGAGCAGGGCGTTCTGGATGAGCGAGGCGCTCTGGTCGGCGGACAGGCCCGCCGCCGAGGCCACGATGAAGATGGGTGCCAGGTTGGCGACGAACATGGCCAGCACGTGCTGCAGGCCAAAGGGCAGCGCCGCTAGAAACGAGATCTTGCCGTCGAGGCTGGTGAGAGCCTCGGCCGATGCCGCCGTGGTCCTCATGCGAACGTGATCCTTCCCGTCTCGGGGTCCATGTCCTCGACGATGGCCAGCGAGTCTAGGTCGTAGCCGCGCTCGCGCAGGCTCTTGCCGCCGGGCTGGAAGCCCTTCTCCACGGCGATGCCGATGCCCTCGACCACGGCGCCGGCCGCCTCGCAGATGCGGATGAGCCCGTCGAGGGCGCAGCCGTTTGCCAGGAAGTCGTCGATGATGAGCACGTGGTCACCCTCGCTCAGGTAGCGCTTGGTCACGATGACGTCGAAATCCTTCTGCTTGGTGTAGGAGTGGATGCGCGTGCAGTACTGCTCGCCGTCCAGATTGATGGAGAGCGCCTTCTTGGCGAAGATGACCGGCACGCCGCCGAAGTGCCGCGCGGCGCAGCAGGCTATGCCGATGCCCGAGGACTCGATGGTCAGGATCTTGTCCACCTGCTTGCCGGCGAAGTGGCGTGCCCACTCCTGGCCCATGCGGTCGAACAGGCCCACGTCGCACTGGTGGTTGAGAAACGCGTCCACCTTGAGCACGCCGCCCGGCTTGACCGTGCCCTCACGTTCGATCCGCTCTTCAAGCTCCTTCATCTGCTGCCCTCACCGTCGACGTCGTTACGAAAAGGCGGGATCGCCCACGCGGATGGCGTGCGGCCTCCCTCATTGCCTGCGTGCGCGACCGGCTGCTCCGGCGCACACCGGCGGCCTGTCGCGGAGTGGCTGCCACAAACAGGCTTACGCACACTTTACATCATGTTGGCGCTGCGTGGCACGACGGCGCGTCCCTTTGCCCTCGTCCCTGACAATGTAACGATCTTGGCACGATGCCCTTGATAGTTCGTGGGCATGCCTCACAGATTGCCGGTTCGCGTACCCTGGGCATGCGGGGCGGGCTATACTGCCGGCTGTTGTGAACAACGTAGTAGGTGCGAACACCACGGGACGCTTGGGAGCGGGGGAGCGCGGGCACATGCGGCTTGACGAGCTTGAGATTGGCAAGGACGCCTACATCGCGTCGGTCGAGTGCGACCAGTCGGCACTTCGCCAGCACATCCTCGACATGGGGCTCACCCCCGGCACCGAGGTCACCATGATGAAGTACGCCCCGCTCGGCGATCCCATCGAGATACGCCTGCGCGGCTACGAGCTCACCCTGCGCAAGGACGACGCGGCGGCGATCGTGCTGACCGACGCCCACCCCGCCCACGCGCAGGGCCGCAGGGCCCGGCTGATCGAGGTGGCGGAGCACCCCTCGCTGGGCGAGGGCCGCACCCGGCAGCGCGGCGGGGCCGGCGCCCTGCGCGAGGACGACCCTCTGTGCGTCGCCCTAGCCGGCAACCAGAACTGCGGCAAGACCACGCTGTTCAACGCCCTGACCGGCTCCAACCAGCACGTGGGCAACTTCCCGGGCGTCACCGTCGACCGCAAGGACGGTGAGCTGCGCGGGCATCCCGAGGTGACGGTCACCGACCTGCCAGGCATCTACTCGCTTTCCCCCTACACCGGCGAGGAGGTGGTGACGCGCGAGTTCATCCTGCGCGAGCGGCCCGGCGTCATCATCGACGTCGTGGACGCCACCAACATCGAGCGCAACCTCTACCTCACGCTGCAGCTCATGGAGCTCGACGTGCCCATGGTGATCGCCCTCAACATGATGGACGAGGTCACGGCAAACGGCGGCACGGTCGAGGTGAACGCCCTGGAGTCGCTGCTCGGCGTACCCGTGGTCCCCGTGTCGGCGCTGCGCGGCGAGGGCATCGACGAGCTGGTGGAGCACGCGCTCAACGTGGCGAGACGCGACGTGCGGCCTGCCCGCGTCGACTTCTGCCCGAGCGGCGAGCCGCTGCACCGCTGCATCCACGCCATCTGCGAGCTCGTTGACGACCACGCGCTTCGCTGCGGCACGCCCACGCGCTTCGCTGCGACCAAGCTCGTCGAGGGCGACCGGCTCGTCTTAGAGGCGCTGGCCCTGGACGCCGACGAGGCAGACGCCGTGGAGCACATCGTCTCCCAGATGGAGCGCGAGGCCGGCACCGACCGTATGGCCGCCATCGCCGACATGCGCTTCTCCTTCATCGAGACCGTGTGCGCACGGACGGTCGCGCGCCCCCACGAGAGCCGCGAGCACCTGCGCTCGGTCGCCGTCGACCGCATCCTGACCGGCAGGTTCACCGCGCTGCCCGTGTTCGTCGCCATCATGGCGCTGGTGTTCTGGCTGACGTTCGGCCTGGTCGGCCAGCCGCTCGCCGACGGCCTGGAGGCGCTCATCGGCCGCCTCACCGAGGCTGTGGACGCCGGCCTTGTCGCCTTCGGGACCAACGACGTGGTGCGCTCCCTGGTCGTCGACGGCATATTCTCCGGTGTGGGCAGCGTGCTGTCGTTTTTGCCGGTGATCGTGGTGCTGTTCCTTCTGCTCTCGATCCTCGAGGACTCGGGCTACATGGCGCGCGTGGCCTTCGTCATGGACCGCGCGCTTCGCAAGATCGGCCTGTCGGGGCGCAGCTTCGTGCCGCTGCTCGTGGGCTTTGGCTGCAGCGTGCCCGCCGTCATGGCGACGCGCACCCTGCCCTCCGAGCATGACCGCAAGATGACCGTGCTGCTCACGCCGTTCATGAGCTGCTCGGCCAAGCTGCCCGTGTACGCCCTGCTCTCCGCGACGTTCTTCCCGCAGGCGGCGGGCCTGGTCACCGTGGCGCTGTACGCCATCGGCATCCTCGTGGGCATCGCGGTGGCGCTCGTGCTCAAGCGCACGGCGTTTCGGGGGGAGCCGGTGCCCTTCATCATGGAGCTGCCCAACTACCACCTGCCCGGCCTCAAGACCACCTTGCTGCTTGCGTGGGACAAGGCCAAGGGCTTCGTCACCAAAGCGTTCACGATAATCCTGGTGGCCAGCGTGGTGGTGTGGTTCCTACAGACGTTCGACATCCGCTTCAACGTGGTGAGCGACCAGTCCGCCTCGCTGCTCGCGGGCCTGGGTGGGATCATCGCGCCGCTGTTCGTCCCGCTCGGCTTCGGGGACTGGCGCGCGGCGTGCGCGCTTGCGACCGGCTTCATGGCCAAGGAGAGCGTCGTGTCCACTCTCACGGTGCTCACGGCCGGCCTAGCCGGGGGCGTCACTGCGCTGTTCACCCCGCTGAGCGCGTTCAGCTTCCTCGTGTTCACGCTGCTCTACACGCCATGCGTCGCCGCCATCGGTGCGGTGCGCAGCGAGCTGGGGGGACGCTTCGCCGCCGGCATGGTGGCGCTGCAGTGCGGCGTGGCGTGGGTCGTGGCGTGCCTGGTGTTCGCGGTGGGCACGCTGGCGGGGCTGGGGGCATAGGCGGCGCCTCGCTTGCGGCTGCCCTGCGATTGCGGGTCCTGCGCGCGGCGATCGCCTTGCCCGCGGGGCATCCTTGCCTTCGGGACGCCCCTCCCTCAGAGGATCTTCGTGCGCGTGGGCTTCCAGCGGTAGTTGGGGTGGTTCTCCACGAAGCGCCAGCGGCAGATGCGCGTGATGACGAGGGCGATGGCCGACGTCGCGGCAAACGCCGCCGCGAGCTCCAGGACCGCCATGTTGCCGTCGGCCCACGCGTAGAGCGTGCCGAGGGCGAAGAACGCGGTGAGCGCGCACGTCAGCACCGTGAACAGCTTGATGAGCACCTCCTTGGCCCGGTTGGGGGAGCGCCGCCAGGACACGACGAAGTACACGACCACGGCGAGGATGGCCAGCGCCACAACGAGGGGCAGCGAGCGAAACAGTCTGACGAGGACGTTCATGAGATAATCCCTCTCCGCTGGATTACAATGTCGTGCGGATGCGTCGCCTTGGCTCCTGCAAGAAGCGTGTTACTGCTCTCAGTATAGAACAAATGTTCGCTATATGCTAGACTGACTCTGTGCCTAACTGCAACATCCGTCGGGGATGAGGGGCTGACGAGTCGAGGTGGGCAGGATGACAGGGGACGGCGTATGCATAATTGGGGAGAGTCCGGAAGACGATGTGGAACTTCTTAGGCAGTGGGGCGTGCAATTCTCCATTATGAACGAGGACGAGGCGGTCTCGTTTCTCGAAAACGAGGAATATACCGCCCGCCTCGTTCCTCTTCTTGGGCTGTTCAGGCGTTCTGAATCAGGCGAGGGGCCGTTTGTCAGCCTTGATTTTGCGTATCTCGCCGACCTGGCTCGGATTGATCAATGCGCCAGGGACACACTTCTCCCCATGGCTTTGGATTGCGAACATTTTCTCAAAGTGCGCCTGGTCGCCTCGTACGAACGTAGTGGACACTCGGGGCCTGGCGTGTCCTCGCCGGGGCCGGCTGATGAGTTCGTGGCCTCGCTGAGCAGACGGCGGCGGCAGGATATCCTCCTATCCCTGCAAGACGAAGAAACTTTCTCCGATGCTGGTTCGGGCTTCCTTACTGCAACGGGCGAGAGGCTACGATTCCAGCTCCTTGTGGATTCGGTCATGTTTGGCACATTGGTGTCCTTGCTGTTATTTTGTGCTCGTCGATGGAACGACTCGGAGCTTTTGGGCTTTCACTACCTTGCTCGCTGCGTGCACCCTCTACGGAACCGCTGCGCTCATGGCGCAAGCATCCTTGCGTGCCTAAACCCTGCCCGCCATGTCAATCACAGGGCAGATCGCTCTCTCATGCAGAGTCTCTCTCGGGCGGGGATCTCGCGGCGTCGACGCCAGATGCGCATGGAAAACGAAGGGCTGAACCGCATGACCTCGCTTGCATATCTTCACAGCAGGTTGGCAAGTAGGTATGGCGGCACGGGTCCTCGTCTCCGGCACGATCTCAAGGGACTATTTGAGAGGGCGATGCTCCATAGGGAGTGGTATGGGGATAGGCATCCATTGGTCTATTCCATGGACTTCCTCCGTGAGGCTTGTCGCGTGTTCTATAGTGGGTAAAATCAAATCGCTCGGAAAAAAAACCTCCGGGTTTGCGGGGCAAGACGACCTTGTGTCCTTCTGCCCCGATTTTGTATCTTACCCGCCTTCCCGTGCCGTATACCTACAGGTCACGACGTGCGTAGATGTGCGTGCTGATCGCGGCGCTTATGGCAAGCAGTGCCAGCGAGACCGCCAGCGCCCCCGCGCCCAGTGCCCAGGGCGCCCAGGTGTTCGAGACCAGCCATGCGGCGGCGCCCTCAATGGCCGACAGGGGCTGCGTGTTGTCCGGCACCAGTATCCCCGCCGCTACGAACGGCACCACGGCGATCAATATGAAGATCATCGGCAGAAGCTGCGTGAACCTGGTCGCCCCCAGCCTGAAGAAGAACGGCATGGTCACGCTGCACATGACCGTTCCCACCAGGTAGAGCGCAGGCGTTGCCATCGCCAAGGCCATGGCCTGCTCACTCGAGATGCCTTGGGCGAACGAGCCGTTGATGGCGAGCATGGCCAGGCACACCAACGCGCCGACCAGCGCTCCCACTAGCCCGAAGATGAACAGCGCCAGGTAGCGCCCCACCACCACGTCGCGACGGGACAGCGGCAGGGTGAGCCGGTAGGCCCCCCAGCCGTGGGCATCGTCCACCATGCCGAGGCTCGAGGTGCCGCCGGCCATGAACGTCAGGGCTATCATGCCCGGGACGGCCGGGATGATGGTCGTGCCCAGGCTGAAGCAGATGGCGATGAACACGCCGGTTATCGCCATGCGCACCAGATAGGATCGGTTCACGAGCAGATCGCAGAGAAGCGCGCGTCTCATATTCGCTCTCCCTTCAGGCTGAAGGCCATGTAGTCGTCGATGGTCATGTGCTCGCAGATCACGTCAGGCAGCGCCTGCGTGAAGGCAAAGTAGTCGTCCACGAGCACCAGGCACCCCATCTCCTGGCGCAGGACGGTGAGCCTGCCCTCGTCGTCGGCGCAGATCGCGCGGATGCGCTCGAGGTCGGCCGTGCGGCAGCGGGCCATGCCCATCTGGTCGCAGATCTCGTCCTTGGGCCTTGCGAACGCGATGCGCCCCTCGTCAATGCACACGATGGTGTCGGCCACCTTCTCCAGGTCGCTCGTGATGTGGCTTGACATGAGGATGGCGCGGTGCTCATCGGACACGAACTCGCGCAGCACGTCGAGCACCTCGTCGCGCGCCATGGGGTCAAGCCCGGCCGTCGCCTCGTCGAGGAGCAGCAGCTGCGGGTGATGCGACAGGGCGCAGGCCAGCGAGAGCTTCATGCCCATGCCGCGCGACAGGTCCTTGACCCGCTTGTCCGCCGGCAGGCCGAACGCCTGGAGGAGCCGGTCGAACTCGCGCGCGTCGTGCGACGCGAAGCATGTGGCCATGATCGACCCGCACTCGCGCACTCTCAGCGTGGCGGGCAGGGGTGCCGTGTCGAACACGACGCCGATGCGCTCCTTGACCTCGGCCGCGCTTGACGCGAGCTCTTCGGGGGAGACGCCCATCACACGCGCCTGCCCGCCGTCGATCCTCGTCAGGCCCAGCAGCGCCTTGATCGTGGTGGACTTGCCGGCGCCGTTGCGCCCGACGAAGCCCACCACCTCGCCGGCGTGCACGGCGAGCGAGACGTCGCTCAGGCTGAAGCCGGGGTAGTGCTTGCAGATGCCGCGCGCCTCCACAAGGGCGCTGGGGTCCCACGAGCCGCCGCAGCTACCAGTCGGGATGTCCGGGCGCCCCGTCGCCGCCCGGCGGATGTCTGTCCTCTTCGTACTCACTTACGCGTCACTTCCTAGCTGTAGGTCGAACATCTCGACAAGCTCGGCGTCGGTGAGGCCGATGGAGCGGCCCCTCTCGACGGCGCGTCCCATCAGCGCCTCCACCTCGCGCAGGTGCTCCTCGTAGATGAGCTCGCGGTTACCGCCCGCCACGAAGCAGCCCTTGCCCTGCACGGTCTCGATGAAGCCCTGCTCCTCGAGCTCGGCGTAGGCGCGCTTGGTGGTGATCACGCTCACGCGCAGGCTGTTGGCGAGCGCCCGCATGGAGGGCAGCTGCTCGCCCTCGCTGAGCTCGCCCGACAGGATGAGACCCTTGACCTGCGAGGTTATCTGCTCGTAGATGGGCTTGTCGCTTGCGTTCGAGATGATGATTTCCAATATGTCCCGTCCTATGCCTCACATGCCACGGCGTGCCGCGGCGGCGTACGTGCCTGCACGGGCGTCCCCGGCCAGGCATGCTCTCGGTGGCGTCCCACTCTGAGCATAGTGTATATATACGACAATCACAGTATATACGGTTTTGTCCTGCGCGCAAGGCATGGAGCCGCATTTGTCAAGATTTTTCCGACGGTTCCGCCGTGCGGGGCGCGGCATGGAAAACCTCCTCAGTCGGGGCGGCGAGAGGGGTTTTGGTCGACTGGGCACGCTACACTTATCGGTTCACCGACGTGTACGCCTTGATCGTCCCCATCGATCAGACCCAGACCTGGAGGCCCGCCCATGGCGCTTGACATCGACTCGCTCAACCCCGCGCAGAAGCAGGCCGTGCTCACCACGCAGGGCCCGCTGCTCGTGCTGGCGGGCGCCGGCTCGGGCAAGACGCGCGTGCTGACCTACCGCATCGCCCACATGATCGAGGACCTGGGCGTGGCGCCCTGGCAGATCCTCGCCATCACGTTCACCAACAAGGCCGCCCGCGAGATGCGCGAGCGCCTCGACAAGCTCATGGGCGGGCGCTCCACCCGGGGCATGTGGGTGTGCACGTTCCACGCCATGTGCGTGCGCATGCTGCGCATCGACGGGGAGCGCCTGGGCTACACGAGCAACTTCACCATCTATGACGACGACGACTCCAACCGCATGATGAAGGACATCCTGAACGGGATGAACGTCGACGTGAAGCGCTACCCGGTCAACATGGTGCGCAGCCTCATCTCGTCGGCGAAAAACGAGCTCACCGACCCCGACGAGATGCGCGCGCGGGCCCAGACGCCCCAGGAGGAGATCGCCGCCAAGGCCTACGCCGAGCTGCAGGAGCGCCTGCGCCGCGCTAACGCCATGGACTTCGACGACCTGCTCGTCAACGCGCACCTGCTGCTGAACACCTGCCCCGACGTGCTCGAGCAGTACCAGGACCGCTTCCAGTACATCTCGGTGGACGAGTACCAGGACACCAACGGCGCGCAGTACCGCATCTGCAAGCTGCTCGCCGCCAAGTACCGCAACCTCATGGTGGTGGGCGACGACGACCAGTCCATCTACTCCTGGCGAGGCGCCGACATCCGCAACATCCTGGACTTCGAGAAAGACTATCCCGAGGCGGCCTCGGTCAAGCTCGAGCAGAACTACCGCTCCACCGGCCACATCCTGGAGGCGGCCAACGCCGTGGTGGCGCACAACACCGAGCGCAAGCCCAAGCGCCTGTTCACCGACGAGGGCGCCGGCGAGAGGATCCGCCTGTACCAGGCGGCCGACGAGCGCGACGAGGGGCGCTGGATCGCCTCGGAGATCGCCAAGCTCAAGGACCGGGGCGTGGACTACTCCGACATGGCGCTGTTCTACCGCACCAACGCGCAGTCGCGCGTGCTGGAGGACATGCTGCTGCGCGCCGGGGTGCCCTACTCCATCGTGGGCGGCACGCGGTTCTTCGACCGCACTGAGATCCGCGACCTCACGGCCTACCTCAAGCTGGTGGTCAACCCCAGCGACGACGTCTCGGCCCGCCGGGCCATCAACAAGCCGGCGCGCGGGATCGGCGCCACCACGCAGGAGCGCATCGCGGCCCTGGCCGCCCGCAGGGGCGTCTCGTTCATGGACGCGGCGAGCATGGCAATCACCGAGGAGCCCTCGATCAGCGCGCGCACGCGCAACGGCATCGTTCGCTTTTTGCAGACGATCAACGACGCCGCCTCCTACGAGGGCAACCTGCGCGACGTGGTGGAGATGATCTGCGACAAGGCCGGCCTCATCAGCGCACTGGAGGCCGAGCACACCCCCGAGGCCGACGAGCGCATCGGCAACATCCGAGAGTTCTTCGGCGTGGTGGAGGAGTACGTGACCCAGCACGAGGCGAGCGAGGAGCTGCTCTCCAACGAGCAGGTCCTGGCCGAGGAGACGCCGGCGCAGCCCGCCAAGGCGGGCGACCTGAGCCTCGCCGGCTTCATGGAGTGGCTCGCCCTGCGCACCGACCTGGACGCGGCGGGGGAGGGCGGCAGCACCGTCACCCTCATGACCGTGCACTCGGCCAAGGGCCTGGAGTTCAACACGGTGTTCGTTGCCGGCATGGAGGAGACGGTCTTCCCCCACGTGGGTGCCAAGAAGGACGAGGGGCGCCTCGAGGAGGAGCGCCGCCTTGCCTACGTGGCCATAACCCGCGCCCGGCGGCGGCTCTTTTTGACCTACGCCATGCAGCGCCGCCTGTTCGGCGAGTCGGTGGCCAACCCCCGCTCGCGCTTCATCGACGAGATCCCGCCCGAGCACGTCGAGGCGGTGGGCGTGGGCTCGGCCGGCTTTGCGGGCACGGGCTGGGAGAAGCGCGGCGACCGCCACGGGACCTTTGGCAGCGGCCGGGGATCGGACATGTACGGCGGCCGGGTGTTCGGCAGCGTGACGCGCTCCACCGGCGGTGCGGGCTCGGGGCGGCAGGGCGGCTCCATGGCGTCGCTTCTGTCGTCGGGCGGGCGGCCCTCCTCGTCGGGGTCGGCGTTCTCCGCCTCGCGTGCGTCCGTGTCCACGCAGCCGCCGGCGCCGGCCCAGAGCAGCGTGCAGTTCGACACGGAGCGCGCCTCTGAGAGCTTCGAGCGCGGCGACCGCGTGAACCACAAGGTGTTCGGCATGGGCACGGTGCTCTCGAGCTCGGGAGACGCCGTGGAGATCAAGTTTGACAAGGGCGGCAAGACCAAGAAGCTGCTCAAGGGCTTCGCGCCCATCGTGAAGATAAAGGGGTAGGGATCCATGGCGGAGAGGTTCGAAGCGCACGAGGGTCAGGCAGGCGGGCGAAAGGGCGCGCAGGCGGCGAGCCGGCACGCCCCGAGCGCCGCCACGCTCGTGCGCCTGGTGGGCACGGCCGGCGCGCTGGTGGTGCTCTCGGGCGTGTTTCTGGCGCTGGGCTGGTGGGTCGCCGGCGTGATCGCGGCGCTTCTGTGCGCGGGCATGGTCGTGCTGTGCGTGGCCATCGGCCACTTCTTCGTGAGGTTCGCCCTGAAGGCCGGCTCGCACGCGATGCTCGGCCCGAGGAAGAGGGGCGGCGAGCTCGCGTATGGAGACGAGGGGGCGACCCCTCGCCAGGGCGACGATGACGGTGCATGCCCGCGGGACGAGCGGCACAGCTCCGAGATCGACGAGGCCGTGGGGTTCATCCTGCGCGAGGACGACATCTTCTCAAACGCGGCCGGAGACCTCGACGAGCAGGCACGTGCGACGATGGTCGCCAACCGCCACGAGGAGCGCGAGCTCACCTATGCCTGGCTCCAGTCGCTGCCCGAGGCCGCCGTGCGCGACGTCTCGGTCGAGGCGCAGGACGGCGTTGTGCTCGCGGGCCACGTGATCGCGACGCACCCGGAGTCGGGGCGCTGGGTCGTGTTCCTGCACGGCTATGCCGGCCGGTGGCGCGAGATGATGCTTTATGCGCGCCGCTGGGCGCTCGAGGGGTTCAACCTGCTGTTCGTCGAGATGCGCGGCCACGGCGCGAGCGGCGGGCGCTACGTGGGGCTGGGCTGGCTTGACCGGCGCGACGTGGTGTCGTGGGTGCGCTGGCTGGTGGGGGAGTACGGCGAGGGCGTGCGCGTCGCCCTGCACGGCCACTCGATGGGCGGCGCGGCCGTGTGCATGAGCGTCGGCGAGGCCGACCTTCCCGAGCAGGTGCGCCTCGCGGTGAGCGACTGCGCCTTCACCAGCGCGTGGGACGCGTGCTCCTGCCTGCTCGAGGGGCAGATGGGCCTGCCGGAGCACCCCATCATGGACCTGACGAGGCTCAACTTCATGGCGCGCAAGGGCGGCTTCGACCTCGCGCGGGCGGACGGGGTGGCCAGCGTGGCGCGCGCCCGCGTTCCCATGGTGTTCGCCCACGGCGGGCGAGACGCCGTCGTCCCGGTCTGGATGGCCCACGAGCTCTACGACGCCTGCGCGAGCGAGAAGGTGCTCGTCGAGGTGCCCGGCGCCGGGCACTGCCAGAGCGCGCTCGTTGACCCGGACGCCTACTTCGGCACGATCCTCTCGTGGGCCGACAGGTTCCTGCGGTAGGGGGCCAATGCTGTTCTTTCTGACCGATGCGCCCGCGCCCGCCCGCATGCGCCGCGGGTGCGGGTACAATGGACTGACGCGCATGGCATGCGCGCGGAGAAACACTTCGAGGAGGAGATTCATCCCATGAGCAAGGTCTACGTGGTTGGCCACAAGAATCCTGACAACGACGCGATCATGTCCGCCGTCATGTTCGCCCAGCTCGCCGGCACCCTTGACAAGGACAACGAGTACGTTGCCTGCCGCCAGGGCGGCCTGCCCGGCGAGACCCAGGCGCTGCTTCAGGCCAACGGCATCGCCGAGCCCGAGCTGCTCGAGCGCATCGAGGCCAGCGAGCCCAAGTGCAAGGTCATCCTCACCGACCACAACGAGCTTGCCCAGACCGTCGACGGCATCGAGAACGCCGAGGTCGCGGCCGTGATCGACCACCATCGCATCGCCGACCTCTCCACGGCGCAGCCCATCTACTTCGTGAACATGCCGTGGGGCTCCAGCTGCACCGTCATCGCCCGCCTGTTCGAGACGACCGGCGTCGAGATGACCAAGGAGCAGGCCACCTGCCTGCTGTCGGCCATGATGACCGACACCGTCATGCTCAAGAGCCCGACGACCACCGACGTCGACCGCGAGATGGCCGCCAAGCTCGGCGCCATGATCGGCCGTGACCCGGTGGAGTTCGGCGCCGAGGTGTTCCGCAGCCGCGGCGCGGACGACTTCACGCCCGCCCAGATGGTGTCGCGCGACATCAAGCGCTTCGAGATCGGCGGCAAGGCCGTGTACATCGGCCAGTACGAGACCGTGAACAAGCAGCCCGTGCTCGAGCAGTCCGCCGAGCTCCTCGAGGCCATGGAGCAGTACCGCGTCGCCAACGGCGGCGACACGCTGGTGCTGCTGGTGACCGACATCATCGAGGAGGGCTCGCAGGTGTTCGTGTGCGGCGATCCCGCCATCGCCGAGAAGGGCCTGAACTTCACGGCCAGCCCGCAGGGCGTGTGGATGCCCGGCGTGCTTTCGCGCAAGAAGCAGGTGGCCGCCCCGCTCATCGAGGCTGCCGGGAAGTAGCATACAGGCGAAGCTCGGCGCGACGAGTCCGCGTTCCCCGCGCAGGCGAGGGGAGGGGCGCGTCGCGCCGCGTCGTTTTCTGACCGCGGCGCATGGGTTCGCGGGCAGCGTGGCTGCGGGCGCCGCCGGCGCGCGCCCGCGCATGTGTGATTGTGAGCGGCTGACTGAGGAGGCGCCATGGGCTTCGAGGACGTCATGATCGACGTGTCGCGCAGGAGGTACGAGGCACGCCACCGGCTGAGGCAGGTGTTCTCCGACACGGTTGCCGCCGTGCTCATGATTGCCGCGGCCCTGGTGGCGATTGTCATGGCCAATACGGCGCTGAGCGAGCCGCTCCACCACCTCATGATGACGCCGATCGGCTTCACCTTCGGGGACACGTTCGTGGGCCTTACGCTCGAGCTGTTCGTCAACGACCTGCTCATGGCGGTGTTCTTCCTCCTGGTGGGCTGCGACCTCAAGTACCAGATGACGGTGGGCGCGCTGGCCCAGCCCAAGCAGGCGATCCTGCCCATGGTCGCGGCGGTGGGCGGCGTGTGCGGGCCCGCCCTGATCTACCTCGCGCTCAACCAGGGCGGCACCCAGCACGGCTGGGCCATCCCCACCGCCACGGACATCGCCTTCGCGCTCGCGGTCATGTCGCTGCTGGGCGACCGCGTGCCTCTGGGCGCCAAGGTGTTCTTCAGCACGCTGGCCATAGCCGACGACCTGTTCGCCATCGTCGTCATCGCGCTGTTCTACAGCACCTCGGTCAGTCTGGCGTGGCTGGGCGGGGTCGTGGTGGTGTCCCTGGCGCTGTTTGCCCTCAACAAGATGAAGGTCTACCAGGTCACGCCCTACGTGATCCTGGGTGCTGTGCTGTGGCTGTGCTTCTACTTCTCGGGCGTGCACGCCACGCTCGCCGGCGTGGTGCTGGCCTTTGCCCTGCCCTCACGCACCGACGTGCGCCTGCAGAACTTCACCGACTGGCTGGTCTCCAAGGCCGGCGTCATCGACGACGCCTACGACAGCTCCGTGCGCGTGCTGGGGCAGCACAGGGTCACCGAGCTTGCCCGCCAGCTCGCCACGGTCTCCCAGCGCGTCACCCCGCCGCTGCAGCGCGTGGAGCACGCCATCTCGGTGCCGGTGAACTTCATCATCCTGCCCGTGTTCGCGTTCGTCAACGCGCAGATCAGCTTCGTGGGCTCCGACGTTCTCTCGCTGGTCACCGACAACGTCACCGTGGGCGTCTACGCCGGCGCCGTGCTGGGCAAGCCCATCGGCATCATGCTCACCACCCTGGCGATGGTGCACCTGTTCAGGTTCAAGCTGCCCGACGGCGTGCGCTGGGGCCACATCATGGGCGTGGGCATCCTGGGTGGCATTGGGTTCACCATGTCGATCCTCATCTCGGGCCTGGCATTCGGCAGCGGTGATATGCACGTGACCGAGGCCAAGCTCGCCATCCTATGCGGATCGATCACTTCGGCCGTGCTGGGCCTGCTGTACTTCCACTTCTACCTCAAGCGTGTCGGCGCGGCGGACGGAACCACCGAGGCCGCCGGCGCTGCCAAGGCGGCTGTCGATGTGCCGGACGCTGATGGGGTGCGCCGTGACGGGTGATGCAGGGGCTGCCGGTGCGCCGCGCGGGTGCAGGCTGCTGCTGCACGCCTGCTGCGGGCCCTGCTCGCTGGAGCCCACGCGCCTACTTGCACAAGAGGGATGGGACATCACCATCTGCTACGTGAACCCCAACATCGCCCCGCGCGCCGAGTACCTGCGCCGACTCGACACGCTGGCACGCTGGGCGCGCGGCGAGGGGATTGCGGTCATCGAGGGGCCCTACGAGCCGCTTGACTGGGAGCGCGAGGTGGCCCGCTTCGGCACGAACAGGCTTGCCCGCTGCGAGGCGTGCTACCGCATGCGCCTGCGCGTCGCGGCTGACATTGGCGCCCGCGAGGGCTTTGACGCGCTGGCCACCACACTGGCCATCTCGCCCTACCAGCTTCTCGACGCGTGCAACCGCGAGCTCGTCGGGGAGGCGGGCCGCTGCGGCCTGGAGCCGCTGCCGCGTGACTTCAGGTCTCACTACCCCCAGGCCACCACGCGCTCGCGCGAGCTGGGCATGTATCGCCAGAACTACTGCGGGTGCCGCTTCTCGGCCGCCGAGTCGGCCTGGGAGCGCTGCGCGGCGCGCGAGGACCGCCGCCTCAGGCGCGACGTCGAGCGTGCGGAGAAGGCCGTGGTAGGATCTGCCTGAGGCGCTGATATGCGTGTGTATCGCATCGGATGGCCTGTGGGAAAAGCCGGGCGGCGTTTTTTTGTCACGAAGGATATAATGTTCGTAAATCTTTGGCACGGAAACGTCGCATGAGGGACGCCACATGGACACAAGCAGCATTTTGAGGCCCGAGCAGCTGCCATTCGCCGTCTCCGGGTATGTCCGGAAGGAAATTTACGATTTGCTCGAGGCCATGGAACGCGATGACATCAACGTCGACTGCTACCAAATGGAGCTCCAAGGGACTCTGAGGGACCTAGGGCCTGACCTTGACATGCTATGCCGCAACTACTACATCAATGGATTCTGGCACCAGGGCCCGCAGTACGTGTTTGACAATTACGCCAAGCTGAGGTCAGACAACGGAAAGGCCGATGATGAGCGGACTGTATGACTTCGACGACTGCACCCTCATGACGGCTCGCTACTCGGGATGAGCTTGCATGCGGAGAGGCCTCGGCGTAATCCCCGCGCAATCGCGTCATTCGCGCGGCGAGTTGGCTTGCGAACGGCTACACTTGATGCGCTTACGTCTGCCGCGCCGCAGGGCGCTTTCATGAAGAGGAACCCCGCACTATGCAAGACAAGCCCACGCAAGACGAACCCATGTCACAGGAATGCACTGAGCGCCGGCCGATGCGGACCGACGACTTTGACTACGACCTGCCCAAGGAGCTCATCGCGCAGGCCCCCGCCGAGCCGCGTGACGCCTGCCGGCTGCTCGTGCTGCACCGCGAGGACGGCACGGTCGAGCATCGCCGCTTCACCGACATCGTGGACTACCTGAATCCCGGCGACCTGCTCGTCGTCAACCAGACGCGCGTCATGCCGGCGCGCCTGGTGGGCCACAAGGCAGGGTCGGGCGGCGTCGCCGAGACGCTGCTGCTGCGCCGCCGCGAGGACGTCGACCCCCTGGGGCATGTGTGGGAGTGCCTGGTGAACCCCGGCCGCAGACTCAAGCCCGGCGCGCTGGTGGAGTACCGCGCCGGCGGGCTGCACGCCCCCATGGACGCGCCGGTGGTGCTCACGGGCACCATCGTGGACTTCGTGGCCGACAGCAAGGGCGCGCGCCTGGTGCGCTTCGAGCCGCAGGGCGCTCGCGAGCTCGACGCGGCCATCCACGAGGCCGGCCACGTGCCGCTGCCCCCCTACATCACCGACTACCAGGGCGACCCGGAGAAGTACCAGACCGTCTACGCCATGCGCGAGGAGCACTCGGCCGCCGCGCCCACGGCCGGCCTGCACTTCACCCCCGAGCTCATCGAGCGCTGCAGGCAGGCGGGCGTGGGCTGGGCCGCCGTGGAGCTGGAGGTGGGCATCGACACGTTCCGCCTCGTGGAGGAGGACGACCCCACCCAGCACGTGATGCACACCGAGCGCTACCACGTGGGGCCCGACGTTATCGAGGCGATCCACGCCACCAAGGCCGCCGGCGGGCGCGTCGTCGCCGTGGGCACCACGGCCGTGCGCTCCCTGGAGAGCGCGTGGGACGCGCAGGCACCGGCGAGCGTGCCCCCGGTCTGCGCGCGTCGCTTCGAGCGCGCCGCCGACTCGGCCGCCGTGTGCGGACGGGGGGACGTCGTGGAGCGCCGCGACGCCACGACGAACCTGTTCCTCATGCCCGGCTCAACGTTCCACGTGGTGGACGCCCTCATCACCAACTTCCACGTGCCGCGCTCCACGCTCATGATGCTGGTGAGCGCCTTCGCGACGCGCGACCAGATCATGGGCGCGTACGAGCAGGCCATCCAGGAGCGTTACCGCATGCTCTCGTTCGGCGACGCCATGCTCATCGAGTAGTCGCACGCCGTAGGCACGGGGCGGGTGCCCTGTCGCCCGCCTGCGCGAACGGGCGCGAACGGCTGGGGGAATCTTCACGATTCCTTTACATCGCGCAGGCAGGCAATGTGTACACTTCACTCAACATTTTTCGCGACGCAGGAAGCGAGGCAGGAAAGGAGATGGCACCCATGATGGCATGGCTCGACTCTCGCAAGCCGTCTGGCGCCGAGTGCCTCCGCCTGCGTGTCGCCTCGCTTGCCTCCGAGGCCCAGGGTGCCTATCTGGGCTCCCTCGCGTATGCCTATTCGTATCCGTACGCCGCGCGCGGGCGATTTATCTCGCTCTCGTTCGGCGAAACGGTGCTGTCCGCGTAACCCACCCAGCCAGACAGGGTTGCGCGCGTGCCCACGGGGCCTTGCCTGCCGCCAACCCGAATGAGAGCGAATCGCCCGTCCGATGCCCGTCTGTCGGACGGGCTTTGTGTATCGCAGCCCACCTGGCATGAGCCCAGCGTGACGAGAACCCAAGGAGCGTACCATGATCGCGGTCATCAAGTCCGGCACCACCCCCGAGCAGATCGACAACCTCATCTGCTGGCTCAAGAGCAAGGGCCTGGAGATCAACCTGTCGGTGGGCAGCGAGGCGACCATCGTGGGCCTGATCGGCGACACGAGCCGCATCGACCAGAAGCTGCTCGAGTCGATGGACATCATCGAGTCGGTGACCCGCGTAACCGAGCCCTTCAAGCAGGCCAACCGCAAGTTCCACCCCGAGGACACCGTGGTGCGCATCACCGACGACATCGCGATCGGCGGCGGCAACTTCCAGGTCATCGCCGGGCCGTGCTCGGTGGAGGGCGAGGGCCTGTTCGACATCGCCCGCGCGGTGAAGGCCGCCGGCGCCACCATGCTGCGCGGCGGCGCGTTCAAGCCGCGGACGAGCCCCTACTCCAACCAGGGCATGGGCAAGGCGGGCCTGGAGCTGCTCGTGGAGGCGCGCGCCCAGACGGGCATGCCCATCGTCACCGAGATCATGGACGCGCGCGACGTGCAGCTGTTCGTTGACATGGACATCGACGTGATGCAGATCGGCGCGCGCAACACGCAGAACTTCACGCTGCTCAAGGAGGTGGGCCGCACCGGCAGGCCCGTCCTGCTCAAGCGCGGCATCGCCGGCACCATCGACGAGCTGCTCATGAGCGCGGAGTACATCATGAGCGCGGGCAACCCCAACGTCATCCTGTGCGAGCGGGGCATCCGCACGTTCGAGAAGCGCACGCGCAACACCTTCGACCTCAACGCCGTGCCCGTGCTGCACTACCTCACGCACCTGCCGGTCGTCGCGGACCCCAGCCATGCTACCGGCTATACGCGCTATGTGGGGCCGATGGCCCTGGCCGCCACCGCCTGCGGGGCCGACGGTCTGGAGATCGAGGTGCACGACAACCCGCCGTGCGCCTGGTCGGACGGCCCGCAGGCGCTTCTGCCCGCCCAGTTCGACGAGCTCATGGGCAAGGTTCGCGCCATCCGAGAGGTGGTGGCGTAGATGACCGGGACCCAGGGGGGCGCGGCGCCCGAGGAGGGGCGCGAGGGGCGGGCCCGCCGTGACGAGACCGTCGGGATCGTGGGACTGGGCCTCATAGGGGGCTCGTTCGCCAAGGCCTACCACCAGGCGGGATGGCGGGTGCTCGCCTTCGACGTGGACGAGGACACCATGGGCGCGGCGCGCGTCTCGACCGTGGACGGCGTGCTCGACGAGGGCACGGTGGCGCAGTGCGGCCTGGTGTTGCTGTGCGTGTACCCGGGCGCGGCCATCGAGTGGCTGCGCCGTAACGCCGACCTTTTGCAGGGTGACCCGCTGGTGATCGACGCCTGCGGGGTGAAGCGCGCTGTCGTGGAGGCGTGCATGCCGCTGGCGCAGGGGCGCGACTTCACGTTCGTGGGCGGCCATCCGATGGCGGGCACCCAGTACTCGGGCTTCAAGTACGCCCGGGCCAACCTCTTCCACGAGGCGCCGATGGTCATCGTGCCGCCGCGCACCGACGACATGGCGCTGCTCGACCGCATCAAGTGCGCCCTGGAGCCGGCGGGCTTCGGGAGCATCTGCGTGACGAGCGCCGAGGAGCACGACCGGCGGATCGCCTACACCTCGCAGCTTGCGCACGTGGTGTCCAACGCCTACGTGAAGAGCCCCATGGCGCAGGGGCACCGGGGCTTCTCCGCCGGCAGCTACAAGGACCTGACCCGCGTGGCCTGGCTCAACGAGAACATGTGGAGCGAGCTGTTCCTCGACGACGCCGACAACCTGCTGGTCGAGCTCGACGGCCTCATCGCCGCGCTTGCGCAGTACCGCGAGGCCCTGGCCGCAGGCGACGGCGAGCGCCTGCGCGCGCTGCTCGCCGAGGGCCGCCTTGCCAAGGAGAGCGCCGAGCGCAGGGGCGGGGGTGCGCGCCCATGAGCGGGGAGCGAATGGGGTGCGAGGAGCGTGCGGGCGGCGCCGTCGAGGCGGTCGGCACGCGGTGCGAGGTGATCCGCGTCGAGGCGTCGCGCGGCTACGACGTGGTCGTCGGCGCGGGGCTGCTCGCCGAGGCTGGGCGGCGCGTGCGACAGGCCGTCCCGACGTCTGACGACACGTGCCTGGTGGTGAGCGACGAGCACGTGGCGCCCCTCTACGGCCGCGCCGTGCGCGAGTCGCTCGCGAATGCGGGGTTTGACGTGCATGACGTCACGCTTCCCGCGGGCGAGCAGACCAAGTCGCTGGAATCTTACGGGGTCTTGCTGCAGGAGCTCGCGCGGGTGCGCGCCACGCGCTCGAGCATGGTGGTCGCGCTGGGCGGCGGCGTCATCGGCGACCTTGCCGGCTTTGCCGCCGCGACGTACATGCGCGGCTGCCACCTGGTCCAGCTGGCCACCTCGCTGCTTTCCATGGTGGACTCATCGGTGGGTGGGAAGACGGCCGTCGACCTGCCGCAGGGCAAGAACCTCGCGGGCGCGTTCTACCAGCCCGACCTGGTGCTGTGCGACCTCGACGCGCTGCGGACGCTGCCCGACGAGTACGCAAGCGACGGCATGGGCGAGGTCGTCAAGTACGCCGTGATGGCCGACCCGGAGCTCTTCTCGTGGCTGCAGGCGCCCGATGTGGGCGGGTGCCTCGCGCGGGTGGTTGCCCGCTGCGTGCGCATCAAGCGCGACGTGGTGCAGGCCGACGAGCGCGAGGCGGGCGAGCGCAAGAAGCTGAACCTGGGCCACACCGTGGGGCATGCCATCGAGCTGCTGAGCGGCTACCGCACGCCACACGGCCATGCGGTGGCCGCGGGCATGGCGATCATGGCGCGCGCCTGCGCGGCCCGAGGCCTGTGCGCCGAGGAGGTGCCCGGGCTCATCGAGGACGTGCTGCGCGCCCATGGCCTTCCCACGGGCTGCGACTACGCGCCCGACGAGCTGCTTGCGGCCGCCCGCGCCGACAAGAAGCGCGTGGGCGACGCCATCGACGTGGTGCTCGTGCGCGGCATCGGGCGCACGGAGGTCCGCCGCCTCGGCCTGGGGGAGCTCGGGGCGCTTGTGGCCGACGGCGTCGCGCCCCGTGGCGACGTGGCGGGAGGTGCATCGTCATGAGCGGGGAGATGACGGTCAGGATCGAGCCGCGCGGGCTCGGCGGGCGCGTCGACGCCATCGCCTCCAAGTCGGTGGCGCACCGCCTTCTCATCTGCGCCGCGCTTGCCGACGGCCCCTGCGAGGTGGCGTGCCGCACGACCTCGCAGGACATCGAGGCCACCTGCCAGTGCCTCGAGACACTCGAGGCCAGCGTCGAGCGCACCTCGGGGGGCTATTCGGTGCGGCCCGTCCCGCGCGATGCGGACGGGTGCGTGCCGCGTCACAGCCGGGGCCGGGTGCTCGACTGCCGCGAGAGCGGGTCCACCCTGCGCTTCATGCTGCCGGTGAGCCTCGCTTTGGGCGCGCGCTCCACCCTCACGGGCACAGGACGGCTGCCCCAGCGGCCGCTCTCGCCACTGCGCGAGCAGCTCGAGGCGCACGGCTGCCGGCTGTCGGCTCCGGGAGCCTGGCCGCTTAAGAGCGACGGGGCGCTGCGGGCCGGCGCGTTCGAGATGCCCGGCGACGTGTCGTCCCAGTTCACGACCGGCCTGCTCCTCGCGCTCTCGTGCCTTAGCGCGCCCAGCTCGCTGAGCGTGATCCCGCCGGCGGAATCGCGCCCCTACGTGGACCTGACCGTGGACGCGCTGCGAAGGTTCGGGGCGCGCGTCGACGTCGCGGCCGACGGGCTGCGCTACGACGTGGTGCCCCTCGCCGGCGGGCGGCTGGCTTCGCCGGGGAGCGTCGAGGTGGAGGGGGACTGGTCGAACGCCGCGTTTTGGCTGGCGGCAGGGGCGCTGGGAACGACGCCGGTGCGCGTGGGGGGCCTTGACCTGGCGAGCAGCCAGGGGGACCGAGCCGTCCTCGACATCCTCGGCGACTTCGGCGCATGCGTGCGCGTGTGCCCCGGACAGGGCTGGGCGATGGCGTGCGGGGCGGATCCCGACACCGGGCGGGCGCGCGAGCTGCGCGGCATCGAGATAGACGCCGCCGACGTGCCCGACCTCGTGCCGGTGCTCGGCGTCGTGGCGGCCTGCGCCAGCGGGCGAACGCGCGTGAGAAACGCCGGCCGGCTGTGCCTCAAGGAGTCCGACCGCATCGCCACCACGTGCCGGCTGCTCAGGGCGCTGGGCGTGGAGGTGGAGGAGCTGCCCGACGGCATGCTCATCCACGGGCGCGGCGGGCGCGCCGGCGAGGCGTGCCTGGAGGGCGCGGCTGTCCCCTCGTGGGGCGACCACAGGCTCGCCATGTCGGCCGCGGTGGCGGCGACCCGCGCACGAGGCCCCGTCACGATCACCGGGGCGCAGGCGGTGGCGAAGTCCTATCCGGGGTTCTTCGAGGACTACCGCGGCCTCGGCGGCCGGGTGCTGGTCGGCGGGCCCGCGGGCGAGGGCGAGTCCTGCGACTGCGACACACGCGATGGGGAGGCATGAGCCATGGCATCCGTCTTTGGGCACAACCTGCACGTCTCGATCTTCGGCCAGTCGCACTCGCGCGCCATCGGCGTGGTGGTGGACGGCCTGCCGGCGGGGGAGCATGTCGACCTGGACGCGCTTCGCTCGTTCATGGCCCGGCGGGCCCCCGGCCGCAGCGCCTGGAGCACGCCGCGTCGCGAGTCCGACGCCCCGCAGGTGCTCTCGGGCCTCAACGAGGCGGGCGACACCTGCGGTGCCCCGCTTGCCATGGTCATCGAGAACGCCGACACCCGGCCGGGCGATTACGCGTCGCTGCGCCACCGCCCGCGTCCCGGCCACGCCGACTTCACGAGCGAGGTCAAGTACGCGGGGGCGCAGGACCCCACGGGCGGCGGCCACTTCTCCGGCAGGCTCACCGCCTGCCTCGCCATGGCGGGCGGGGTGTGCCTGCAGCTTCTGGCGCGCCGCGGCGTGACCGTGGGGGCGCACCTGGCGCGCGTCGCCGGCGTGGACGATGCCCCGTTCGACCCGGTCGCACCCACTGCCGGGCAGCTGCTCGCGCCGGGCGCCAAGGAGTTCCCCGTCATTGACGACGCGGCGGGCGAGCGCATGCGCGCCGCCATCGAGGAGGCGCGCGGACAGGGCGACTCGGTGGGGGGCGTCGTCGAGTGCGTGGCGCTCGGGCTGCCCGTCGGCCTGGGCGGCCCTCTGTTCGGTGGCGTCGAGGGCGTCGTCTCGCAGTGCCTGTTCGCCGTGCCCGCCGTGAAGGGCGTGGAGTTCGGCGCCGGGTTCGCCGCGAGCGACCTGCGTGGCACGCAGAACAACGACCCGTTCGTGGTGCGCGACGGCGAGGTGCGCTGCTCCTCCAACAACGCCGGCGGCATCCTGGGCGGCATCACCACGGGCATGCCGCTGGTCGTCCGTGCCGCCATCAAGCCCACGCCCTCGATCGCCCTCGAGCAGGACACGGTGGACCTCTCCACCATGGAGCCCGCGAAGATCACCGTCCAGGGCCGGCATGACCCCTGCATCGCCCCGCGCGCGGTCCCCGTCGTTGAGGCGGCCGTGGCGCTCGCGCTCATGGACCTGTTTATGGGCCCCGCCTAGGGGCGGGCGCGCGGCCGGCGTACTCGGGCCATGCACGGTTACATGCCGATGGCAGTCGGGCACGCAACCAAACCCGACGCTGCCAGATCACACGAGAACGGGGATGACCATGAACGAGACTGACACCGAGATCGAGAGCAAGGCCGACATGGGAAGCAAGGTAGAGAGCAAGGCCGAGAACGGGGGCGACCTTACGTCACAGCCCCTCGCCGACCTGCGCGGCCAGATCGACGAGGTGAACGACCAGCTGCTCGAGCTCTTCGAGCGGCGCATGGACATCTCGGCCAAGATCGCCGCACGCAAGCGCGAGCAGGGGCTGCCGGTGGCCGACCCCGCCCGCGAGCGCTCGATCCTCGCCGAGGTGTCGCAGCGCGCCTCGCAGGGCATGGGCAGCTACGCCACGGTGCTCTTCTCCCTGCTCATGGAGATGAGCCGCAGCCATCAGGAGCGCCTCCTGCACGCCACGAGCGACCTCAAGGAGCAGGTCGGCCAGGCCCTGGCACAGACGCCCGCTCTGTTCCCGCCCCAGGCCGTGGTGGCATGCCAGGGCGTGGAGGGCGCGTTCTCCCAGGCGGCCTGCGACAAGCTCTTCAAGCACCCGAGCATCATGTACTTCCGCACCTTCGAGGGCGTGTTCAAGGCGATCGAGGAGGGGCTGTGCTCCTTCGGCGTCCTGCCTCTCGAGAACTCCTCCGCAGGCTCGGTCAACCGCGTGTACGACCTCATGATGAGCCACGAGTTCCACATCGTGCGCACCGCGCGCGTCAAGGTGGACCACTGCCTGCTCGCCAGCCCCGGCGCCGAGCTCGACGGCATCCGCGAGGCGTACAGCCACGCCCAGGCCATCCAGCAGTGCTCGACCTACCTCGAGGGGCTGCAGGGCGTCAAGGTCATCCCCATGGAGAACACCGCCCAGGCGGCGCAGATGGTGGCGCGCAGCGGCCGCACCGACGTCGCCGCCATCGCCTCGCGGGCGTGCGCCGACCTGTATGGCCTGCGCGTGCTCGCCAGGTCCGTCCAGAACGAGGGCAACAACTACACGCGGTTCGCGTGCATAGCGAAGGACCTGCAGATCTATCCCGGCGCTGACCGCACCTCGCTCATGATGGTGCTGCCGCACCGGCCGGGCTCGCTGTACAAGGCCCTGGCGCGCTTCTACGCGCTCGACATCAACCTGACCAAGCTCGAGAGCCGCCCGCTGCCCGACCGCGACTTCGAGTTCATGTTCTACTTCGACCTGGAGACCCCCGTGGCGGCCCCCGAGCTCGCCGACCTGCTCTGCGAGCTCGACGACCTGTGCGAGGAGTTCAAGTACCTGGGCAGCTATTCGGAGATCGCGTAGGCTGCAGGGAGGGAGTACGGCATGAGGGGTGTTGCGTGCGCAAAGAGTGAACTTCATCCTGAAGCAAACGATGAGGTTGAGGTTAAGGAAGAGGATTGTTGCGCAAAGGTCGAGAATGTCCTGGTAAAGGATGCTGGCGAGCCGATCGGTGATGCCGAGGGTGCCCGATTCGGCCTGCTCGGGCGCTCACTCGGTCACAGCTACTCGCCGGACATTCACGAGCTGCTCGGCAGCGTGCCCTACCGCCTGGTGGAGCTGCCTGACGAGCAGGCGGTGCGTGCGTATCTTGCGCGCGGGGGGTTTCGCGGCCTGAACGTGACCATCCCCTACAAGCGCGTCGCTGCCGCCTGCTGCGACGAGCTCTCGGAGGCCTCCCGGCGCCTGGGCAACGTGAACACCGTGGTGCGCCGCCCCGACGGCACGCTGTATGGCGACAACACCGACTACCACGGCCTCGCGCGCCTCGTGCGGTCGACGGGCGTCGATCCCCGGGGCATGACGTGCGTGGTGCTGGGCGACGGGGGAGCGGCCGCCACGGCCTGTGCCGTGCTCGCCGACATGGGCGCGGAGCGGGTCCTGACCGCCTGTCGTCGCGGGCCGCTCACCTTCGAGCGCCTGCGTGCCGACAGCGAGGCCTGCGAGCGCATCGGCCTGGTCGTCAACGCCACACCGGTGGGGATGTACCCGGCGTGCGATGGTGATCCCCTGGTGGAGCCTGCGTGGTTCCCCAACCTGCGCGGCGTTGTCGACCTGGTCTACAACCCGCTGCGCACGCGCCTTGTGCAGCGAGCCCGCGAGGCGGGGGTTCCCTGCGCGGGCGGGCTGCTCATGCTCGTCGCGCAGGCGCGCCGCTCCTCCGACCTGTTCCTGGGCGTCGAGCGGGACGAGGCCTGCGAGGACGAGATATTCGCCACGCTGCTCGACAGCCTTGCCACGGTGGGCCTCATCGGCATGCCGGGTGCGGGCAAGACGACGCTGGGCGCCGCGCTTGCCGCGGCCATGGGCAAGGAGCACGTCGACGTCGACGCGATGATCGAGCGCGAGCTGGGCGAGCCCGTCGCCTCCCTCTTGGCCCGCGAGGGCGAGGAGGCGTTCAGGCGGGTGGAGTCTCGGCTGACGGCGCAGGCGTGCTCGCGCCCGGGTCGGGTTGTCTCGTGCGGGGGAGGCGTGGTCACCCGTCCGGAGAACCTGGCTGTACTGCGGCAGAACGGCCCCGTCGTGTTGCTGACGCGTGGCCTTGCGGGCGGCGCGGGCGAGGAGCTTGACGTCTCAGGACGCCCCCTGAGCCAGTCAAGGGGCCTCGCGCGCCTGCGTGAGGAGCGCGCGGGTCTCTATCACGCATGGGCAGATCTCGAGGTGGCTCCCGACGAGCCTGTCGAGCGTACGGTCGCCCGGGTTCGCGCGCTCATGCCCACGTGGTGCACGCTGGCCGTCCGTTCCCAGCGCGCCGCGGGCGGCGTGCCCGTGGCGCGTGCGGCTGGCGTATAGAACTGGCACGCAGAACCGGCGCATTGAACCGGCGAGTGCAACTATCCGGACGTTTTTCAGCTTCTGAGTTCGAAAAAGTGTCCGGATCGTTGCACTCGGTTGCAGTCAAGGCGGGCGCTTGAGAGCAGATCTTACGACGAAGGAGGACGACACCCATGAAGGCGCTTGTCATCAACGGTCCGAACATCAACATGCTGGGCGTCCGCGAACCGGGCATCTACGGCACGCAGGGTTACGCGGCCCTCGTGGCCACGTGCGAGCAGGCGGGACGCGAGCTCGGCTTCGAGCGGGTGACGTGCTTCCAGTCCAACCACGAGGGCGAGATCGTCGACGAGATCCAGCGTGCGCTGGGCACCTACGACGGCATCGTCATCAACCCGGCTGCCTACACCCACACCAGCGTCGCCATCCTCGACGCGCTCAAGGCCGTGGCGCTTCCTGCCGTGGAGGTGCACATCTCCGACGTCTCCGCACGCGAGGACTTCCGTCAGGTGTCCTACGCGCGCCTTGCCTGCTTCGCCACGGTCATGGGGGAGGGGATCGAGGGCTACCGCACGGCCCTGCGGCTTTTGGCGCAGCGGCTGGGGGAGTCGCAATAGCGCGACGCGTTTTCCGGATCTGCGCGCTGGAATTTGCGCTCTGGAATTAGTCAGGCTGTTTTAAGGATGCACGGTTGTCATGAAGTGCGCCTATGTGTGCCCCATGAACGTCCTGCGCATACATCATGTTGTGGTTGTATCCCCTGAAACAACTTTCAGTTGAACGTCTGTCGGACGAATAAATGGCACGATATCCTACACGGTTGGATGTTTCTCCGCCGAGTCGCGCGTGTCCGGCGCGAGGAGGCCGACCATGAGAGGGAGTGTGCCGCAACGAATGGATAGTCAGGACAGAAGCCAGCTCCGGCGAATTCTCGTGAACGTGGTGCTCGAGGTGATCATGCTTGTGATCCTCGGCGTCGTCCTGTGGTTCACGACGACCAACGCGCTGGAGGAGCAGCAGCGCGCCAATTCCGAGTCGAAGCTCCAGACGGCTTATGAGCGCATCGAGGACGCGCAGGCCTATGGCCAGGAGCTCCTCGAGCAGTTTGACGCGACCAACCAGAACGCCGTCAACACGCTCGCCTACTTCTACAACCGCAACGAGGCCCAGGACGTGCGCTTCACCGCCATGGCCCAGGCCTGGGGCTTCGAGGGCCTGTACATGGTCGACGGCTCCGGCCAGGTGACCATGTCCTCCGAGAACGCCCCCCAGGTCGACACCGCCTCCCAGCAGTGGCAGGCCCTGGTGGGCGAGGGTGCCGCGTGCGTGGTGGACGGCGTCCACTACTACTCGGGCCACGTCAAGGAGGGCCAGACCCTCGTCGCCGCGGCCTCTCCCGCGACGGTGCAGGAGCGCATCGCCGAGGCCGAGGACATGGGTGCGTCGCTGAGTGCCCTGCACGTGGGCGAGAATGGCTTCCTCGTGGCCGTCGACGCCGACGGTACCCTTGCCTACGCCCCGCAGGAGGATCTGATGGGCGCCCCCGCCTCTCAGGCATTCTCCGAGGTTCCCCAGGCCGGCTTTGACGGCTACGTCGACTACGACGGCGAGCGCTGCTACGTGGTGAGCGCCCAGGAGGGCGACTACGTGGTGAGTGCCGTCGTGCCCGCCTCCGAGTTCACCGCCAACGCCGCCGCCAAGGTCGCCATCGTGGTGATTGCCTTCGCCGTGGTGTCCATCCTCATCGTGTGCTACTGCCAGTTCCTCTACACCGACGAGCGCCGCCGACAGCGCGAGGGGCGCTCCAGCAACGGCTCGTTCGTGAGGCTTGGCGGCAAGCGCGTGCTCAACACCGCCTTCGTGAAGAAGTCGTTCCCCATCCTGGTGGCGGGCACGATCGGCGTGTTCCTCATCAGCTGGTACGCGCAGAACCTCGTCTCGCTGTCGCAGCAGATCGTCTTCAACGACCATAACATCGACTCGGTCGAGCAGGCGCTCGACACCAACGAGGAGTCGGCTGCCTCCATCAGGCAGACCTACGTCGACGAGTACATCGACCAGGCCGAGGCATTCTCGCACCTGCTTGCCGCCGACACGCGCCTCATCGACCACGAGCACCTGGTCGATCTGGCCAGCGCCGCCGGCTTGGAGTCGATCTACGTCTTCGACGCCGACGGCCAGACCGTCGCCACCAGCACCACGCGCTACGACTTTGCCCTGCCCACCGACGAGACCGACCAGTCCTACGGTTTCTGGGACGTCGTGAAGGGCTACGAGACGTCGTTTGTCCAGGACGTCTACTGGAGCGACGGCACCGGCATGACGTTCTTCGTGGGCGTGCCGCGCTACGACGATAAGGGCATGGTCGAGATCGGCGTCACCGCCCAGTCGCTGGCGCAGCGCCTGCAGAAGACTGAGCTCACCGCACAGCTTGACGCCATCCCGATCGGCAACGACGGCTTCCTGATGGCCGTGAACGCCGATGACTCGACCATCAGCTACGCGCGCAACGAGCGCTACATAGGCCAAGGCGCCGCTGACCACGGCCTGACCGAGGCCGCGCTGTCCGACGAGTACCTGGGCTACCAGACCGTCGACGGCGTGCGCTGCCTGGTGTCGACCGCGCTCACCCACGACCAGTACGTCATGGTGTGCGTACCGTCCTCCTCGATCGGCGCGGGTGATCTGTTCAACGCCGTCATCACCGCCGTGCTGAGCTTCGTGCTGCTCATCCCCTGCGTGCTGCAGCTCGTCATCCAGCGCCTCCCCAGCGGCAAGAGCCGCCGCGAGGAGGTCAGCGACGGGTCGATCCGCGAGCAGCCCAAGGGCACCATCGACATCGTGACCTCCAGCGGCGAGACCAAGCGCGTGGACTCCATCGCCGGCCGCTGGTCGGGCGGCCTCACCGCGTGGGCCGACAAGTCGCCTGAGGGCAAGCTCATGACCCTCATCGAGGGCCTGCTGCTCGTCGTCACCGCCCTCATCCTGTTCTACGTGTACGGCATCCAGAGCAACAACGACGCCTCCGCCCTGTCGTTCATCGTCTCGATGCGCTGGGAGAAGGCACCCAACATCTTCTCGTTCACCTACATCGGCGTGTTCGTCCTCACGGCCGCCGTCGTGGTGTGGTTGGTCCGCTTCGCCATCTCGCTGGCGCTGCGCAACCTCAACGCCCGCGTCGAGACGGTGGGCAGGCTCTTCTCCAACTTCATCAAGTACGGCGTATGGATCGGTGTGCTGTTCTACGCCCTGTCCCTGATCGGCGTCGACTCCCAGTCGCTGTGGGCCTCGGCGGGCATCGTCACCCTGATCGTCGGCCTTGGTGCCCAGTCCCTCATCAAGGACGTCATCGCCGGCATCTTCCTGGTGTTCGAGGGAGAGTTCCGCGTGGGCGACATCGTGACGGTGGGCACCTGGACCGGCACGGTGCTGGAGATCGGCATCCGCACCACCAAGATCGAGGATGGCGCGCAGAACATCAAGATCCTCAACAACTCGGCCATCGCCGACGTGGTGAACATGACGAAGAAGTACTCCTTCGCCACGGTGGACCTCACCGTCTCCTACAAGACGCCGCTCGAGAAGCTCGAGGCCCTCTTCAGGACCGAGCTGCCCCATGTGGCCGAGCGTCTGCCCAAGATCGTGGCCGGCCCGTTCTACAAGGGCGTGGTGAGCGTGGGCTCCTCCGACATGGTGGTGCGCGTCATCGCCCAGTGCCGCGAGGAGGATCGCGCCCAGCTCACGCGTGACCTCACGCGCCAGATGCTGCTGGTGTGCGACCACAACGACATCGCCCCGTACAGCGGCACGTTCACCTTCCTCCAGCCTGACGTGGACGCGACGCCCGAGGAGCGCAGGGCTGCCGCCGAGTTCGTCAAGGAGCAGACCGAGGCCGCAGGTGACATCAACCTGGGCGAGGTCAAGCACTAGTCCTAACGCTCGCGTGGGTCGCCGCAGATCCGGCTGACCCGAGTGCTTGTGTGATGAGGGGTCCCGAGGCTTTGTCTCGGGGCCCCTTTTGCATGGACGAGATGCTCCCATGCGAGGCGAGATATCCCATGCGGGCCGGGCGTGCCTGGCCTCGAGCGAACGGGGGCGGCTTGTGAGGGCAGTGCGCGCGGGGATGGCGTGGGCTACAGGTAGGCGTGCAGGTAGGCGAAGGAGAGCCGCGCGATCGGGCCGAGGGCGTCTCGGGCGTGCGTGCATGCCCTCCGATAGGCCTGCCGGCACACCTCATCGGCGCGCTGCGGGGCGTCGGAGGGCCCGAAGGAGGCGCGCATCGCCTGCTCCACGAGGTGGGTGGCGTCGCGCTCGACAAGGCCCGGCACCTCTTCGGCGAGGCGGCGCGCCGCGTGGTCTTCGGTGCCCTGCACGTCGAGGAGCATGCCGGCTGCGTGCAGGGCGCCCAGTGCGTCGGCGAGCAGCCTGTCGGCCGGCGCCGCCTGGCGCTCGGCCAGGATGCGCCTGCGTCGGGCGCGGGCGATCAGGACGCCTGCGGTGCCGGCGAGAAGTGCCGCCCCGCCAGCCAGCGCGGCGACGAGCGGGGCCGACGGGCCGCCCGTGCCGCCACGCGCGTCGTCTCGGCCCCCTGCCTGCGCACCGTCCGTCCGGTCGGGCTCGCTCTGCCCGTCGGCCGGCTGCGCGGACCCGTCACTTCCCTCGTTTGCCTGCTGGCCCTGCGATTCGCCCGGCTGGGCCTGGGAGTCGGAGGGCGATGCGGGTTGCTCGGTGAGCGGCTCGTCCTGCTGCGCCTGCGTTGCCTGCTCGTCATGCGCGCCGCCGGCCGCCTCGTTCGTGGCGTAGGGGGCCGCGTCGGCGCTGCCGGCGGGCGTCACCTCAACGGGCACCCATCCGAGCTGGGACGTGTAGATCTCGACCCAGGCGTGGCCGTGCGCGTCGGTCGCCACGGCGTCCCAGGTGCCGTCCTGCGACCGCTCGAACGAGGCGGCGGGCAGGGCGTAACCCGTGACGTAGCGGGCCGGCACGCCGTAGAGGCGAAACATGAGCACGGCCGTCGTGGCGAAGTGCTGGCAGTAGCCGCGATGCCCCTCGAACAGCAGGTACTCGGGGATCTCGACGTCCAGGGGGAAGGTGCCCGGCTCGTTGGTGTACGTGGCGTTCTCCGAAAGGGTGGTCGTGACGAAGTCAACGATCTCGTCGAGGCTCTCGAGCGGGTTTTCCTCCACCAGCTGCGTCAGGCGCGGGAGCGACCGCTGGTCCACGTCGAGATACGCCTGGTAGACCCACTGGTCGTAGGCGCCGAGCAGCGCGGTGAACGTCTCGTCGGAGCTTGTCCAGCTGGTCTGCAGGGCACCGATCGCCGCAACGCCCCGGTACGTCCCCATCTCAATCGTGTCAAAGGACCGCGATGTTACGCTATCGCCGCTGCTCGCCGATGACCTTGCTACCTGGGCGGCGTAGGGCACGAGGATCTGCGCCAGACCGCCCGACCCGACGTCTCGCAGCGTCACGACCTGGGACGTGAGGCCGCCGCCCACCCAGGCGCTCGCGAGCGCGTACTGGCTGCGCCCGAGCATGTCGCCCAGCGTCGCGGCGTCGGTCCCGAGGGCGACGGCCTGGGCGTCGAGGAACGCCTGCTCGTCGGCCTCGCTCCACGTGCCGTTGCGATACGTGCCCCCCGTGAACGCGCGCAGGTAGGTGGGCAGCCCCGGCCTCTCGGAGAGGCTTGCCTGGAAGAGCTCCTCATGCGTCAGGTGCAGGTTGCCCCGGTTGACCGTCCCGCCGAACGTGGGCGTGCCCGCCTGACTGCTTGCGGCGCCGCGGGCGGCCAGGTGGTCCGAGACGCCCCCCTGCAGACTGGAGATGGCCCGTGCGGCCTGCTCGTTTGCGAGCTGCGGCAGGCGGCTGAGGGCATCGAAGGCGTGGCGCGCCACGGGGAAGGCCACGCACAGGCACAGCGCCGCGCACGCGACGCAGAGAAGGACGCCCTGGTCGGGCCGTGCGTGCTGCCTGACGACGACCCCGCGGGCGAACAGTCCGGCCGAGCAGATCGCCGTGCAGGCCACGACGCCGGGGGAGGGAGCGCCGCCAAGCTCGGGATAGGCTCCGAGGAGAAGTAGGCATGCGAAGGGCAGAAGCCACCCCATGTGCGCCACGTACACCGAGAGGCACAGGCAGGCGCATCCGAGCGTCGACAGAAGGCTCACGAGAAGGGTGGTGTCGGCGTCGGGGGCCACGCCCTGCGCGACGGCCTGCCAGACCTCGCCCAGCTGCTCCCAGATCACGCCGGCCTGCGTGCCGGTCACGCAGCCCGTCACGACGAGGCAGGCGAGCAGCGCGCGGGCGAGGTACTTCCCGTCGAACAGCGCGTCGCACACCCACGCGGCCACGCAGGGGACAAGCGCCCACGCCATGACGAACGGCACGGGGCAGGGCAGCGGCTCCAGGCCGTCCACCAGCGTGAGCAGGGCCCAGAGGAGCCCCGCTATGCACGCAGGCGTCAAAAGCGCACCAAGCGCGCGGACGAGCCGGCCATCACCGGCGGCGGCGCCCGCGCCGACGGGCGAGGAGGTGCACGCGCCGATGTCGGCGGCCAGGCGATCGTCGCGTCTCATCGGCGTACCTCCTCGCCGAAGAGGCGGATGACGCGCGCGGTCGCCTCGCGTCCTACGTTGCCCGCGAGGTCGGCGACGGGCACGCCGTCGCACGTGAGCGTGAGGTCGGCGTCGAGCACCAGGGCCACGGGGTCGCGTCCGCCCACAGGTCCGGGGGCGGCGGAGATCAGGTCGGTCATGTCCGGCCCGTGCGCGGACATGCCCGTCTCGACGACGTGCAGGACCGCGCCCAGCACGTCGTCCGGCGCAAGGACGATGGCCTGCGCGCGCGAGCCGTCCCGGTCCTGCCAGGCCAGCAGGTGCCTGAGGCCGGCGCGCGCGAGCGCGAGCGACAGCCCGGCGAGGGCCTCGAGCTGGTCGTCAAGGTCGCGCGCGGTCCGGCCGTCCGTGTCGTCAAAGACGGCGACGAGCGCGGCGTCAAGGCCATGCTCGCCCTCGTACTGCCGCACGAGCGTCTCGTCGGTGCGCGCTGAGAGCTTCCAGTGAATGCTGCGCAGCGCGTCACCGGGGCTCCAGGGGCGGACCTGGGTCACCTCGGGGGGCTCAGGCCCGGTGAGGGACTCGGGACTCGACGGGCCATCCTGCTCGGTGAGACCCTCGGGCGCGCCCGCGACCTCGAGGCGCGCGGCGCGCCGGGGAACGACGGGCAGGCATGCGACCAGGTCGAGGCGCCGACGCGCGGCGAAGAGCCCGAGCGGGTCGCGGGCCCTCAGCGAGGTGGCGCGCACACGCACGAGCCCGCAGTGGGTCGCCTGGACGAGGACGGGTGCCGTGACGCCGCGGCGCGCCGCGATCGACCCGCTGACCGTGAGCCTCGTCGGCTCCGTCTGGCCGTCCGCGTAGTCGCAGGCGAGCTCGACCTCGAAGGACGCCACGGGAAGGCGGCTGCGGTTCTCCACCGCAAGCTCGAGGCGCGCCTGGCCCTCGCGCACGGCAAACCGCATCGCGGGCGTCAGCGCGACGTGCGGGCCGCGGCGCGCGACGCGTGCGAGGACGAGCATGGCGGCGAGCATGAGCAGCATGGCGACGGCGAGCGCCATGATCGAGATGACGTGGTACACGCCCGCCACGAAGTACAGGGCCGCCATGGCCGCTATGTAGAGGAGCGCCCGCATGCGAGGCGCCTAGCGACGATGATCGCGCTCGGCGGCGCGTCCCAGACGGGGGCGTGCGGTGCCGGAGACGACGTCCACGAGCACGTCGCGCACGCTCGTGCCCGCCATGCGCGCCTGCGTGGAGAGCAGCACGCGGTGACCGACGACGTAGGGGAACTGACGCGCCACCATCGCAGGCGTCACGAAGTCGCCGCCCTCGAGCCACGCGCACGCGCGCGCCATGGCCACCAGCGCCATCGTCGCGCGCGGGCTGGCGCCCGCCTGCAGGCTGGGGTGGGAACGCGTGGAGGCGACGAGCCGCACGGCGTACTCGAGCACCGCGTCATGGATGTAGACGCGCCCCGCCTGCTCCTGCATGCGCGCGAGCTGGCCGGCGTCGATCACGGGCGACAGCCGCTCCGTGCGCCTCCAGCCCGTCTCCCCGCGCGCCATCTGCACCTCCGAGGCGAAGTCGGGGTAGCCCAGCGACATGCACGCCATGAAGCGGTCGAGCTGCGACAGCGGCAGCGTCTGGGTGCCGGCGGAGCCGAGCGGGTTCTGGGTGGCGATGACGAAGAAGGGGTCGGGCAGCCGCCGCGTCACGCCGTCGACCGTGACGCGGCGCTCCTCCATGGCCTCGAGCAGGGCCGAC
>CAWVLT010000040.1:0-15368 GCA_963930185.1 Coriobacteriia bacterium
TCCGTCGCCAAGGAGATCGAGCTCGAGGACAAGATCGAGAACATGGGTGCCCAGCTGGTGAAGGAGGTCGCCACCAAGACCAACGACCTGGTGGGCGACGGCACCACCACCGCCACGCTGCTGGCCCAGGTCATCGTCAACGAGGGCCTGCGCAACATCACGGCCGGCGCCAACCCCCTGGCCATCCGTCGCGGCATGGACAAGGCCGTCGACGCCGTGGTCGAGCAGATCAAGAAGGAGTCCCGTCCCGTCTCCACCACCGAGCAGATCGCCTCTGTGGGCACCATCTCGGCCGGTGACGAGAAGATCGGCAACAAGATCGCCGAGGCCATGGAGGTCGTGGGCAAGGACGGCGTCATCACCGTCGAGGAGTCGCAGACCTTCGGCATCGACATCGACACCGTCGAGGGCATGCAGTTCGACAAGGGCTACATCTCGCCCTACTTCGCCACCGACAACGAGCGCATGGAGACCAACTTCAAGGATCCCTACATCCTGGTGACCGACCAGAAGATCAGCAACATCCAGGACATCCTGCCGCTGCTCGAGGGCGTCATGAAGTCGGGCAAGTCGCTGGTCATCATCGCCGAGGACGTCGACGGCGAGGCCCTGGCCACCCTGATCCTCAACAAGCTGCGCGGCACGCTGAGCGTCGCCGCCGTGAAGGCCCCCGGCTACGGCGACCGCCGCAAGCGCATGCTCGAGGACATCGCCGTGGTGACCGGCGCCGAGCCCGCCATGAGCGACCTGGGCGTCAAGCTCGAGGACGTCACCATCGACATGCTCGGCCGCGCCAAGAGCATCAAGATCACCAAGGACAACACCACCATCGTCGACGGTGCCGGCGACAAGGCCAAGATCGAGGAGCGCACCGCTCAGATCAAGGGCGAGATCGAGAACACCAAGAGCGACTTCGACCGCGAGAAGCTGCAGGAGCGCATGGCCAAGCTGGCCGGCGGCGTGGCCGTCATCAAGGTCGGTGCCGCCACCGAGTCCGAGATGAAGGAGATCAAGCACCGCATCGAGGACGCCCTGCAGGCCACCCGTGCCGCCGTCGAGGAGGGCATCGTCGCCGGTGGCGGCGTGGCGTTCATGGACGCCCTGCCCGCTCTGGAGGAGCTCAAGGTCAACGACGCCGACGAGCAGATCGGCGTGAACATCATCAAGAAGGCCCTGACCGCGCCGGTGGCCACCATCGCCGCCAACGCCGGCTACGAGGGCCAGGTCATCGTCGAGAAGATCAAGAACATGGAGGCCGGCCACGGCCTGGACTCCGCCTCCGGCGAGGGGGGCGACATGATCGAGATGGGCGTGCTCGACCCGGTCAAGGTCACCCGCATCACCCTGCAGAACGCCGCCTCCATCGCCGGCCTGATCCTCATCACCGAGCCCACGGTGACCGACGTTCCCAAGGACACGACGATCGAGGACGCCATCGCCTCCGCCGCCGCCCAGGGCGGCCAGGGCGGCATGTACTAATCGCCGCTGACCCCGACCGCCCGCGTCGCGCGAGGCGCGCGTCGCCGCGCGGCGCCCGGTAGACTGACTCGGCAAGGCCTCGCTCCCGCCTCGGTGGGGGCGGGGCCTTTTTCGTCGCCGCGCCGCGCCCGGGACGCGTGGCCCACCCGGCGCGCGCGATGTAGTATGATGTGATGCTTGCGAAACGTTGCTGACGATGCCCGGTGCGCGGCGCTCGTGCTGGCTGGGCACACGCATGAGAGAGGCAAGGAGACAAACATGGGAGACGTCATCGACTTCAGCCAGGTGGCCGCGCACAAGAAGCGCGGGCAGGGTTCCGGCGAGGCGCCCACCTACGGCGAGGAGCTGCACCGCACGGTCGAGCTCCCCTTCGGCAACGGCGAGGTGAGGCTCGACGTCGAGGCGGACGGCCGCGTGCACATGGCGGTGACCGTGCATGCCGCGCACGTCCCGGCGGCCCTTCAGGACGCGCGGCGCGCCCTGGCGCGCAGCCTCAACGTGGACTCGCGCGACGAGGCCCAGATGAAGCGCCTGCGCGACCAGCTGGGCGAGGAGGGCTACGAGGCGTTCTTCCCCGGCTACCTCCAGCAGCAGTTCCTCGCCCAGGCGTGCGAGGTGACGGGCGTGGAGCCTTACCTGCTGCCCGCCGCCGCGCCGGCGCAGATGCCCGCGGAGGGCGAGGACTTCGCCTTCGAGGCTGACATGCTGCTGCGCCCGAAGGTCGAGCTCTCCTCCTACGACCCCGTGGAGATAGAGTTCCCCGAGAAGCGCGAGGTCACCACCAAGGACGTGAGCGACTACCTGGCCGCCATGGCCGACCAGCTGGCGACCTACGAGCCCGACCTGACGCGCGACACCGTGGCCGAGAACGACCACGTGATCGTGTCCATCGAGATCGCCCGCAGCGGCGACGAGGCGAACGCCGTGTCCCAGCAGCACATGCACTACGTCATGGGCACGGGCATGCTGCCCGACGAGTTCGACCGCAACCTCGTGGGCATGAAGGTGTGCCAGACCCGCGACTTCTCGGTGGGCATGCCCACCGCCGACCCGCAGACGGGCGAGGTGGCCTACGAGGTCATGAAGATCAAGGCGACGGTCGAGGAGATCGAGCGCAAGGTCCCGGCCAGGATCGACGACGCGTGGGTCATCAAGAACGCGCCGGAGGCCGGCACGCTGCTCGGCCTGCGCGCCAAGGTGCGCGAGAGCCTGGAGGCCCAGGCGCAGGACGCGTGGCACGACCAGATGATGCTGCTGACCTCGGCCGAGCTCACCCGCCGGCTCGAGGGCAAGGTGAGCTCGGCGTACGTGGAGCGCATGCGCGACGAGCTGTTCACGAGCTTCGCCCTGGACATGCAGCGCCAGGGCGTGGACGTGCGCTCCTACATGGCCCAGCCCGACTTCGACGCCGAGGCGTTCGAGAAGCAGATGAGCGACCGCGCCGCCGAGACCCTGCGCCACGACCTGGCCCTCGACGCGCTGGCCGACCACCTGCAGATCGAGGTGAGCGACGCGGACATCAACGCGATGGTCGCGCAGATCGCCCCCGGGCGCGAGGGCGAGACCCTGCGTAACATGCATGAGTCCGGCGAGATCGAGCGCATGCGCGAGCTCGGCCGCCGCTCGCGGGCGAGTGACTGGCTCGTGGAGACGGCCATCGACTCGAGCGGCCCGCGCCTGCAGCTGGTGTAGGCGCGCGGGCTGGCGTGGACGCGTGGCGAGGAGACGAGGAGAGGAAGGCCGTCGGCATGAGGTACCGCGAGATCGGCAGGACGGGCGTGCGCGTGAGCGAGGTCGGCCTGGGCGGGGAGTGGGTCAACAAGGACGACCCGCAGGCCGCCCGCGCGCTGTTCGACCGCTGCGAGCAGGCGGGCATCAACGTCCTTGACTGCTGGATGGCCGACCCCACGATGCGCTCCACGCTGGGGCACGCCCTGCGGGGGCGCCGCGACAGGTGGGTCATCCAGGGACACATCGGCTCCACCTGGCACAACGGCCAGTACGAGCGTTCGCGCGACATGGGCAGGGTGGTCCCGTCCTTCGAGGATCTGCTCGAGCGCCTGGGGACCGACCACGTGGAGTTTGGCATGCTGCACTTCGTGGACACGGCGCAGGACTACGACGTGGTCATGGCGTCGCAGGACAGCTGCCTGGCGTACGCCCGCGAGCTCAGGGAACGCGGGGTGATCGGCCACATCGGCATGAGCACGCACAACCCCGCCATCGCCCTGCGCGCCGCGCTGAGCGGCGAGGTCGAGCTCGTCATGTTCAGCTGCAACCCGGCGTTCGACATGCTGGGCAACGACGTGGAGATCGACCGGCTCTTCAAGGACGAGACGTTCGGCGACCTGAGCTCGGGCGGCATCTCCCCGGAGCGCGCGCGGCTCTACGCCACCTGTGAGGAGCGGGGCGTTGGCATCACGGTGATGAAGGGCTTCGAGGGCGGGCGGCTGCTTAGGGAGCAGGACTCGCCCTTCGGCGTGGCGCTCACACCCGTGCAGTGCCTGCACTACGCGCTGACGCGCCCCGCCGTGGCCAGCGTGCTCGTGGGCTTCTCGGACCCCTCGCAGGTGGACGAGGCCGTGGCCTACGAGACCGCCACGCCCGACGAGCTCGACTACGCCAGCGTGCTGTCGAGCGCGCCGCGCAACGCGTTTGCCGGGAGGTGCACCTACTGCGGCCACTGCGCGCCCTGCCCGGTGCGCATCGACGTCGCCATGGTGCAGAAGTACGCCGACCTCGCCGCGATGCAGGTCGCGGCGACGGGCGGGGTGCCCGAGTCGGTCGCCGACCACTACCGGCTGCTCGAGGCGCACGCGGGCGACTGCATAGGCTGCGGGAGCTGCGAGCGGCGCTGCCCCTTCGGCGTGCCGGTGGTCGAGCGCATGGGGCAGATCGCGGAGCTGTTCGGCGAGTAGGGCGGCGGGGGGGCGCGGCCGCGTGCGTGCGGCCGCGCGGGCGCAAGGCGAGAGACGGGGGAGGCCGGGCATGGCAGAGGACTTCGAGGGCGGGCGCGAGACCGGGCGCGAGACCGGGTGCGGCGCCGAGTGCGAGGCCGGGCGCGGCGCTGACCGCGAGACCGAGCTGATCTACGACCCCCGCGACGGCGGCGTGGGCGTCTCGGTGGTCTTTGGGCGCGACGGGCACGCCGACCTCAGGGTGAGCGCCCCCGCCGAGCTCGTGTCGCTGACCCTGTCAGACGCCAACGCCGCGCTGGCCAGGCGCTGCGGCGTGCGGGCTGACGACCCCGCGCAGCTCGACATGGGCGAGCTGCAGGCACTGCAGGCGCAGGTGGGCGAGGAGCAGGGCTCGTCGTTTCTCGCGGCGTTCGTGCTGGCGCGCCTGTTCTCGCTGGCGATGATGCGCATCGGCGTCATGCCCTTCGGCGAGCCCGACTACGTGATGGCCGACCTGCCGCGCGCGGGCCAGCCCTACGACTTCAAGGCGCGCGTGCTGGTGCGCCCCGCCTTCGAGCTCGCCGACTACGACGCCCCCGTGCGCCTGGGCGAGGCCCCCGTCGCCACCGAGGGGCAGGTCGACGCCTGGATCGAGAACATGGCGCGCAACCTGGCCGCGCAGAGTGCGGGCGGCACCGCGCCCCTCATCGACGACGCCTGGGTGTGCGCGAACATGCCCGAGGCGGGCGATCTGTCCGGCCTGCGCGCGAAGGTCCGCGCCGTGCTCGAGCGCCCGCTGCGGGCGCAGGCGCGCCGGGCGTGCGCGGCCGAGCTGGCCGGCCGCCTGGTGGGCGAGGTCGACGAGGCGCTGGTGGACGCACGGCTGGAGGACCTGCGCGGGCAGGCGGTCGAGCGGCTGGCCCGCCAGGGGGCGACGCTGGAGGAGTACCTCGCGCAGGAGGGGCTCACGCTCGAGCGGTGGCTCGAGGGGCGCCGGCAGGCCGCCCGCGAGGACCTGCGCGCCGAGTTCGCCCTCGACGCCCTGGCCGACCACCTGGGGCTGCAGGTCGACGAGGACGCGATCGCCTGGGCGATGCGCAGCGCCTCGCCCGAGCTGACCGAGCAGCAGCAAGACGACCTCGCCTGGTTCGCCGAGAGCGGCCAGACGCATCGCCTGTGCGAGTTCACCCTGCGCCGCCTCGCCCAGGAGTGGCTGCTCGAGCACGCCGAGGTGGGAGAGGACGCGTAGCCGGGCGGCTCCAAACGCGCCGAGTGCAACTATCGAGACACTTTTTCGCCTTGCCAAGGGAAATTATGTCCGGATAGTTGCACTCGCTGCGCTTTCCCCGTCGTTGCGCTTTCCCCGCATTTGCCGCGCGCCCCTGCTTGTCGGCCTTCCGCGGCGCGGGCGCGCTAGTCTCCCACGGCGTCGGCGTCGCTGGTTGCCTGGGCGGGCAGCTCGATGGGCTCGGGCGGCGTGAAGCCCTGCGGCGCCTGGCGCTGGTCGAGCGGCACGTAGCCGTGGTGGCTGATGATGCTCTTGTACGCGGGGCGGATGATGCGCCGGCCGCTCACGAGCTCCTCGAAGCGATGCGCCGCCCAACCGGCCATGCGCGCCGTGGCGAACAGGGGGGTGTAGAGCTCCTCGGGGATGCCCAGCATGTTGTAGACGAATCCCGTGTACAGGTCGATGTTGGCGCACAGCGTCTTGCGCGTGCCCTTCTCCTGCGCGATGATCTCGGGCGTGAGCCGCTCGATCGTCTCGATGAGGCGCAGCTCGGCCTCGAACTCGGTGCCCCGCGCCATCTGCGCCGCGTAGTGGTGGCAGATGCGGGCGCGCGGGTCGGAGAGCGTGTAGACCGCGTGCCCCATGCCGTAGACGAGCCCCGCGCGGTCGTAGGCCTCCTTGCGGATGAGCCTGCGCAGGTAGTCGGCCACCTGACCCTCGTCGGTCCAGTCGGCCACCGTGGCCTCCAGGTCCTTGCACATCTGGCGCACCTTGAGGTTGGCGCCGCCGTGCTTGGGGCCCTTGAGTGAGCCGATGGCCGCGGAGTAGGCGGCGTAGGGGTCGGTGCCCGAGGAGGTCAGCACGCGGCAGGTGAACGTGGAGTTGTTGCCGCCACCGTGTTCGGCCTGCAGCATGAGCAGGATGTCGAGCATGTGCGCCTCCTCGGCCGTGTACACGTGGTCGGGGCGCAGCATGTCCAGGATGGTCTCGGCGGTGGACAGGCCCTCCTGGGCGTTGTGCCACACCATCTCGCCGCCGTGGTAGTGCTGCATGATCGAGTAGTAGGCGAGCACCGCGATGCGCGGCAGGCGGGCGATGAGCGAGACGGCCGTGTCGATCTCGTGCTTGGCGCTCGTGTCGTTGGGCGTGGGGTCCTCCGCGTAGAGCTGCAGCACGCAGCGGCTCAGCATGTTCATCACGTCGCAGGAGGGCGCCGTGAGGATGTGGTCGTTCACGAAGGTGTGGGGCAGCTCGCGGTTCTCGTTGATGAGGGTGACGAAGCCCTCCAGCTCACGCGCCGAGGGAAGAACGCCGGTGAGCAGCAGGTACACCAGCTCGCCGTAGCCAAAGCGCCCCTCGTCCATGACGCCGTGCACCAGGTCGGCGATGTTGTAGCCGCGCAGGATGAGCTCGCCCTCGGCCGGGATCTGGTCGCCCTCGCTCACCACGTAGCCGTGGACGTTGGAGATGTTGGTGAAGCCGGCCATGACGCCGGTGCCGTCTGCGTTGCGCAGGCCGCGCTTGACGTTGGTGCGCTCGTAGTTGCGCGGATCGATGTAGTTGCACGACTCAAAGTGATCGTAGAGGTCAAACGCGTCCTTGCGAGCCATCGGAACCTCCTGGTTGTTGCAGTGCGGCTATATGCGGTACATGAAGTTGAACACGTCCTCGCGCTGGACCTGGACCTGGACGTTGAGCTGCTCGCCCAGCGCCACCAGTGCCTGGCGCAGGTCGTCGAAGGGGACCTGGCCCTCGTCGAGCTCCACGATCATGCTCATGGTGAAGATGCCGTCGAGGATGTTCTGGCTGATCTGCAGGATGTTGGCCTGGTGCTCGGACAGGCAGGTGGCGACGGCGGCCACGATGCCGCTGCGGTCGGCGCCCAGTACGGTTACGACGATACGCGTTGCCTCGCGGGTGGTTTCCATGGCGTGTCTCCTCGATGGTTGTGTGCGGCGCGTCGATAAAAATATAAGTATACGCCATTCGTAGGTATTGGGGGATCGGTCTCACCTGCCTTCCCGTAAGTGTCACGGCAAATCGGTGGCCGGTTGCCTGCTGGCGGCCGGCCTATCGGCAACCGGCCGATCCGCGTCCGGCGGCGGGGGAGCGCCTGGTCGGCGAGCGGGTATGATGGACGCCGACGCCGGGAATGCCGACGCCGGAGCGCTGGCGGCAGGGACGCCGGCGCCAGGCGGTGGCCTCGGGCGGCGGCTTCAGACGAAAACTTCGATCCGGGAGGCGGGCGACATGGAGGTCGGGATGGACGTGGGCAAAGGGACGGTCGGCGCGGGCGACGGGCTCGGCTGGGCCGACGGGCGGGCATGCGGCGCAGACCGCGGCGCGATCGCGCTGCTCAACGCCACGGTGCTCGACGGCACGCTCGGGCGGGACGGCTCGATGGCCCGCCGCCCGGGCAGCGCGGTCGTCATCGAGGGGCGGACCATCGCGTACGTGGGACCGTGCGAGCACGTGCGGATCCCCGACGGCGCGACGATGGTCGACCTAGACGGGGCCTTCCTCATGCCCGGCCTCATCAACATGCACGCCCACCTCATCGGCACGGGCGACGAGACCGGCGCCTGCGACGAGGACGGCGACCCGCTCGGCCAGGACGACCGCATGCGCGCGTGCATGGACGACGAGGATCGCCTGTGCCGCTACATGCGCGAGGCGGCCCTCGCCCAGCTCTGCGGCGGCGTGACGACCGTGCGCGACGCGGGCGAGGCGTTCTCGGCCGACGTGTGGCTGCGCGACGCCATCGCATCCGGCGAGGTCGTGGGCCCGCGCGTCATCGCCGCCGGCAACGGCATCACGGTGCCCGAGGGGCATGCGTGCGGGCTGCTCTCGCGCGTGGCGCACACCCCCGGGGAAGCCCGCCTCTACGTGCGCGACTTCAAGGAGATGGGCGTCGACGTGATCAAGCTCTTCGTGACGGGCGGGGTGCTCGACGCCAAGCGCGCGGGCGAGCCCGGCATGCTGCGCATGAGCCCGCGCATCACCGAGGCGGCCTGCGACGAGGCCCACGGCCTGGGCCTGCCCGTCATGGCGCACGTCGAGAGCACCGAGGGCGTCCTCAGCGCGCTGGAGTGCGGGGTGGACACCATAGAGCACGGCGCGCCCATGACCGACGAGATCGCCGAGCTCTACCGCTGCCGCGGCGCGGCCGTGACGTGCACCATCTCGCCCACGCTGCCGCTGGTGGCGATCACGGGCCGAGGTCAGGAGGGGCTCAGCGAGGCGCAGGAGATGCTCGTGGGCAACGCGCGCGTCGTGGCCCGCGGCGTCATCGAGAGCGCCCGCACCGCGCTGGACAGGGGGATACTCGTTGGCCTGGGGACCGACTCGTCCTGCCCGTACGTCACCCAGTACGACATGTGGCGCGAGCTGGACTACTTCGTGCGCTACGTCGGCGTGACGCCTGACTTTGCGCTGCACACGGCGACGCAGGTCAACGCCCAGATCCTGGGTCTGGCGGACATCACGGGAACCGTGGAGGCGGGCAAGGAGGCCGATCTCATCGTCACGCGCGAGGACCCGCTGCGCGACGTGTCCGCCCTGCGGCGCCTGGAGATGGTGGTTGCGCGCGGGCAGCTCGTGGACGACCCGCAGTCGAGGCTGCGCCGGCTGCCCAAGATAGACGAGGCGCTCGACTGGATGAACGCACGGGAGATCAGCCTGTAGGCCGGCTCGCGGGCCGGCCGTGGTGGTTGGCCCGCGGCTTGCCGGTGCCGTGTGCGATGCGCCGTGCCACGCGTCGGGTCGCGCGTTGGGTCGCGCATAGGGTTGCGCGTCGAGCCGCGCCTCAGGTCGCCCGTTGCCCAAGTGTGCAGGACCTGTGTGCAACGCGTGCTTGTACGGGCCGTTCCTTGTAGCACTATCATGGTATTTTGGCTGCAAGGCTGCTATGTGGATGCACGATTGCTGCATGGGCGAATACCATATGTCATATGAACGTCTAGGTATTTTTAGGTTCGTGTTCGTATCCGTTGGTAGGTAGTTCGTGTGCCCCGGCGAAACAGGCTGCCAGGGCCTGGACAAGGAGGAAGTTAGGCATGAAGAACCGTGCACTGATTGGTCTTTCTGCGGCCTGCATGTCGGCTCTGGTGGCCACTGCAGTCGGTTGCGGCCAGCCGCAGAATGAGCCGTACACCCCCGAGACGGCCACCGAGGAGGCGACCACCGAGACTGCTACCGAGGCTGCCGACTCCGCCGCGGAGAGCACTGACGGCGAGGTTGCCGCCAGCGCCGAGGCCGAGGCCGAGACCAGCGCTGCCGCCGACGAGACCGAGGCCGTGACCGAGGCCGAGCCCGCCGCCTCCGACGAGGCCGAGGCTGCCTCCGAGGAGAAGGACGGCGAGGCCGCCGCTTCCTCCGCCGAGGACGAGGCCGCCTCTAGCGCCGCCGACGAGTCCGACGCCACCGACGGCGAGGCTGCCGCCAGCGCCGAGGCCGACGCAGCCGAGTCCGCGGAGGCCGACGAGCCCGAGGCCGCCAGCAGCGCCGCCGACGAGGCCGACGCCTCCGACGAGGCCGCTCCCGCCGAGGCCGCCGCTGGCGCGTACGCCGACGGCACCTACGAGGGCACCGGCAAGGGCATGGGCGGCGACGTCCCCGTGACCGTCACCGTCTCCGGCGGCGTCATCACCGAGGTCACCGTGGGCGATAACTCCGAGACCCAGGGCATCGGCTCCAAGGCCATCGAGCAGCTCCCCGCCGAGATCGTGGCCGCCAACGGCACCGACGGCGTCGACGGCGTCTCCGGCGCCTCGGTGACCTCCAAGGCGATCTTCTCCGCCGTCGAGGAGGCACTCTCGGGCGCCCAGGCATAAGCTGCCAGGCACCGCTTTCGTGCGAAGCAGACACGTTGTCGCACGATCGCGCAAGTCATGAAAGAAGAGGGGTCGTCTTCGGACGGCCCCTCTTTTTGTTGGGGAACGCGCCACAAAGGTGATACCCTATACGCGTTCAAGACTCGCCCGGACGTCCTCGGGCGACCAATCAACCTCGCAAGGAGTGTCATGTCCCTCTCAATTGGCATCGTGGGCCTGCCCAACGTTGGAAAGTCCACGCTCTTCACGGCCCTCACCAAGCAAAGCGGCCTGGCGGCCAACTATCCCTTCGCGACGATCGATCCCAACGTGGGCATCGTCGACGTGCCCGACGGGCGCCTGCAGAAGCTGGCGGACATCGTGCATCCCGGTCGCATCATGCCGGCCACGGTCGAGTTCGTCGACATCGCAGGCCTGGTGAAGGGCGCGAGCGAAGGCGAGGGTCTCGGCAACCAGTTCCTCGCCAACATCCGCGAGGCAGATGCCATCTGCGAGGTCGTGCGCTACTTCTCCGATCCCGACGTGGTGCACGTGGCCGGCAAGGTCAGCCCGGCCGATGACGTCGACACCATCAGCACCGAGCTCATCTTGGCCGACATGGGCACGATCGAGCGCGCGCTGCCCAAGGCCGAGAAGGAGGCCCATCGCGGCGACAAGGCGAGCGTGACCAAACTCGCCACCATGAAGCGCCTGGCTGCCTGGCTCGACGAGGGCAACAACGCCCGCGCCATGGAGATGACCGACGAGGAGCGCGCAAGCGTCCACGACCTCTTCCTGCTCACGATGAAGCCGATCCTCTACGTGGCAAACGTGGACGAGGACGCGCTGGGCAGCGAGCTCGCGCCCATCGACGGAATGACCCCTATCGCCATCTGCGCACAGGTCGAGGCCGAGCTCGCCGAGCTCTCTGACGAGGAGGCGGCCGAGTACCTCGAGAGCCTGGGTCTGCAGGAGAGCGGCCTCGCACAGCTCGCGCGTGCCGCCTATAAGCTGCTGGGCCTGCAGTCGTTCTTCACGGCGGGTGAGATGGAGGTCCGCGCCTGGACCATCCACATCGGCGACACCGCCCCCAAGGCCGCCGGCGCCATTCACAGCGACTTCGAGCGCGGCTTCATCAAGGCCGAGACCATCTCCTATGACGACTACATCGCCTACAACGGCGAGGCGGGCGCCCGTGCAGCGGGACGCCTGCGCATGGAGGGCAAGGACTACGTCGTTGCCGACGGCGACGTCATGCACTTCCGCTTTAACGTGTAGCGAAGGGGCCAGGGGCGGCGCGGCGTGCATCCGACTTCGCCGTGCCGTCTCTGTTGCCAGGCATCTCGACGGCGCTCGATGCGCGCTGGTTTACGGACGCCCGTTGCCAAGGAGGCCCTCCCGTGCGGAGGGCCTTTTGCTGTCACGGGCGAAAATGCTAGGCTTCAACTACGATTTTAAGCATGAAGCGGGTATAAGCTGAATACAAAAGGGTCTGCCATGGTGCCTGACAGCGGGTCGGGCGGACGGGCCCGGGGGAGGAGGCCGGCATGGCCTACAAGCAGAGCATCGTACCCGACCATTCCAAGCGCGTGTCCTGGCCGATGCTGGTTCTGGGTGTTCTCGTCGCCATTCTCGGCATTGTCTGCGTCGCGTGGCCGGGCCTCACGATAGGCACGGTCTCCCTCATGGTGGGCATCGGCTTTCTGGTCTCGGGCGTGGCGGGGATCATGGGGTTCTTCCTGGCCGGCGGCTTTGCTATGTTCTCCGGCTGGCTGCTGTTCGACGGCATCATGAACCTCATCCTGGGCATCATGTTCATCGGCCACCCTGTGCTCTCGGGCATCGCGCTCATCTGGCTCATCGGGACGTTCGTCATCATCGGCGGCGTCGCGCTTGGCGTCTCGGCATGGCGCATGCGCGAGCTGCTCGGCGGGGCGTGGTGGCTCGGCCTGCTCGTGGCCCTGCTCGTCGTGGTGTTCGGCATCATGATGCTCACGAGCCCGGGGCTTCTCTCGGTGCTGCTGGGCGTGCTCGCAATCGTTGAGGGCGTGGCCATGGTCGTTGGATCGTTTGCGACCGAGCGCTTCTATCTGCGCTAGGGCCTTCGGCTCTTCTGCGGCGTGCGGTGCGTCTCTGCCGTGCGCCGCTTTTTCTTTTGGCATGGAGGCAGGCGGCGTCTCGCAGGACGGACGTCGGGACACGGGGAGGAGACGGCCATGGGCAAGAAAGGCAAGGCAAAGGCCAAGAAGGCGAAGAAGGCTCAGGCTCTGCTTGAGCCTGAGGTGAGGGCTGGCATGGAGGAAGACGCCCAGGGGCAGACGCAGGGGTCCCGCAGGGAGCGAGGGGAGACGCGCGACGCCTGTGGCTGCGCGCACGATCACGACCATGCCCATGCCCATGCGCATGGGTACGGGGGCGAATGCTCGTGCGGGGCGGCCGACGACTGCTGCTGTGACGGGGACGGGCACGACGGCGTCGACGGCACCGGTAACGCCGATGATGGGGCCGACCCCACGATGTGGGACGTCCTCGACGCGCTTCCCGCCCTTGACGGCATGGTGCGCCTGTGCGATGACGGCTGGTCCCTGGGCTGGCACGAGCGTGATCGTGGCAGCGCGAGCTGCCTTCTGCGCGACGACGAGGTGCGCCCGGTGCTCCCGCTGCTGGGCGAGCCGGGGGCATGGCGGCCGGCTGGCGTTGCCCAGCCTGCGCTTGCCGGCTCCTATCTGCTAGTGACGGGCGCCGGGGCGTACCTGCACAACGTCTCGAGCGACCTTGCCCGCTGCGTGGGGATCATCGAGCTGAACGATGCGGGCGACGCCTATCGCGTCGTGTGGGGCCTGTCTGGCGACGGCCGTGCGTCGGAGGAGCTGCCTGTGCTTCTCGCCTGCCATGCCGCCAGGGGCGCACGCGTCGTCTACCATGCCCATACGCCTGCGCTGATCGCCCTAACCACGGTGCTTCCGCTGGAGGACCGCGTGTTCACGCGCATCCTGTGGAAGTCTCTTGGGGGCTGTGTCGCCGCCATCCCCGAGGGCGTGGGCGTGCTTGCGTGGGGCCTGCTGTCAGACGGGGGCGCGGCGCTCGCGGCGGCCGACAAGATGCGCACCTGCTGTGCCGTGGTGCTGGCACAGCAGGGGGTGGTGTGCGCAGGGACCTCGTTTGACGACGCGTTCGGGCGCGCCCATGTGCTCGAGAAGGCCGCCGGCGTCTATTGCCAGGCCCGCGTCCTCAACGGCGGCAGCGACGTCTTTTGCCAGGTCATCGCCGACGATGACCTGCGCGCCTCCTGCCGGGCGGCGGGGATTGAGCTCAACGAGGAGTTTTTGGGGTAGGCGCCCGCGGGGACGGCGCGCCTAGAACTCGACGCGCATCTGGTGCCAGGCGACGCCGCCGTGCTCCGAGCCGCTGATGCCCTCGTCGACGAAGCCGAACTTGGCATAGTAGTGGATCAGCGGCTCCTTGCACGTGAGCACGAGCCCCTTGCGGCCCTGCTCGCGCGCGTCGTGGACCACGCGCGTGAGCAACGTCCCGGCATGTCCCTGCCTGCGCGCCTGCGGCACGGTCACCACCCCGAAGATCATCTGCCAGGCGCCGCCCTCGTCATGCATGTCGGCGTCGTCGTACATCTCGTCGCGCAGGTCGCGCTCATCGGTCACCAGCCCGTTCACGAAGCTGAGCAGGTTGCCGTCATCGTCGACGAGCAGCCAGAAGTGGTCGGGATAGGCGGTCAGGCGCCTGCGGAACGAGTCCTCGCCGCACGCCTCTGCCGGCGGGAAGCTGAGGGCTTCGGCCTCGACGATGGCGGGCAGGTCATCAAGCGTCGCGTGGCGTATGATCATGGGGGTCCTTTCGCCTCGGGTGCGGTATGGGCGACCCGGAATCGGGCACGCCCCGCACTCCCAGTGCCATTCGTACCAAGAGCATACCACGGCCGTGGCGGGGGTGTTGCGACGCCCGGCGTGTAGCTCGGTTGATGAAGCGGGCGACATCGCCGGTGAGAGGCGATGTCGCCCGCTTTTTGCCGTACTATACGCACAGACAAAACCGCGCGGTGCGAACTGGCATGCCAGGTGCCGGCACCCGACGCGCTCGACCCATCCGGCAGAAAGGGACCCTCCTCACATGGCTACCAACGACCAGCTCGTCATCGTCCTCGACTTCGGCGCGCAGTACGGGCAGCTCATCGCCCGTCGCGTGCGCGACTTGCACGTGTACTCGGAGATCATGCCGTGCGACACGCCCGCCGACGAGCTGGCCGCCATGAACCCCGCGGCCATCATCCTCTCGGGCGGCCCCGCCAGCGTTTATGCGGAAGACGCCCCCTCCATGGACCCCAAGGTGTTCGAGATGGGCGTCCCGGTGCTCGGCTTCTGCTATGGCCACCAGATCATGGCGGTGACCCTGGGCGGCGAGGTTGCGCACTCCGAGGTGGGTGAGTACGGCCCCACCGAGCTGCACTTGGACCTGGACGCGCAGGCCCCCTCGGCCCTGCTCGCCGGCACGCCCGTCACCCAGACCGTGCTGATGAGCCACCGCGACGCCGTGAGCCGCACGCCCGAGGGCTTCACGGTCACCTCGCACACCGACGTGTGCCCCGTGGCCTCGATGGAGTGTCCCGAGCGCAAGCTGTACTCCACGCAGTTCCACCCCGAGGTGCGCCACACCGAGCACGGCCGCCAGATCCTTGAGAACTTCCTCTTCGGCATCTGCAAGCTCACGCCCAACTGGAGCATGGACTCCATCGTCGAGGAGAAGATCGCCGAGATCCGCGAGAAGGTGGGGGAGAGCCGCGTGATCCTGGCGCTTTCGGGCGGCGTGGACTCCTCCGTGGTGGCGGCGCTCGGCGCGCGTGCCATCGGCAGACAGATGACCTGCGTGTTCATCAACCACGGCCTGCTGCGCAAGGGCGAGCCCGAGCAGGTCGAGGAGGTCTTCACCAAGCAGTTCGAC
>CAWVLT010000041.1:0-32255 GCA_963930185.1 Coriobacteriia bacterium
GCCCGATGAGCCGCTTTGCACTTGAGGCGCCAAAGATTTCAATCCACGCCCCCTGTGAGGGGGGGGGCGATGTCGCCGCCGTACGACTCGAATGCGCGCGCGTTATTTCAATCCACACTTCCTGCGAAGTGACTTAAGAAAATTATATCAGGTGGACGTGCCTTGCCCTCTGTTAGAATTATGATAAACAAGTTCCCTGATATTGGCTTTGCGACGTCCGCAGGCTAGGTTTCATTGGGCATCTCATAAGACGAGGGCTGTGACATGGATCCTTCTTTCTTTGACAATAAGTCTCGAATCGTGAAAGATGACCTTGTCGCAGTCCTTAAGCCGGGGGATAGAGTCTCTGTTGCTGCGTCGCTTTTCTCCATGTATGCCTATCAGGAACTTAGAGAGCAGCTCGAGGGACTCGATGAGCTGCGTTTTATCTTTACCTCCCAGGCGTTTACAAAACAGCGCACACCCAAAGAAAAGCGCGAGTTCTACATTCCTCGCCTTAACCGCGAACAGGGCCTCTATGGCACTGAGTTCGAGATCAAACTACGCAACGAGCTTACCCAAAAGGCCGTCGCTTCCGAATGCGCTGCCTGGATTCGGAGAAAGGCAAGGTTCAAGTCCTTTGAGGGCGAAAACGGCATGGGAAATACGTTTCTTGTGGCGGAGAAGCCCGATGATGCAGTGGCATATACGCCGTTTCAGGGCTTCACGACCAGTGAACTGGGCGTTGAAAAGTCAACATCCAACTACCAGATGATCATAAGGCCTGATGCACCTACGTCCCGCGGGCTCCTTCAACAGTTCAATCTTGCCTGGGAGTCTGGTCGGCTCGTTGATGTCACTGACGCCGTGATTGACGGTATCACGGCGATGTATCAGGAAAATGCCCCAGAACTCGTGTATTACCTAGCGTTATATCGTATTTTCAACGAGTTTCTTGATGACATTTCTGATGATGTTTTACCTAATGAGGGCACTGGCTTTCGCGACAGTGCCATCTGGGGCAAGCTCTATGACTTCCAAAAAGATGCCGTGATTGCAATTATCAACAAGCTCGAGACTTACAACGGCTGTATCTTGGCGGACTCGGTTGGTCTGGGCAAGACGTTTACGGCTCTTGCTGTAATCAAGTACTACGAAAGCAGAAATCGCAACGTGCTTGTCCTCTGCCCCAAAAAGCTCAAGGACAACTGGATAACCTATAACTCCAACTTGGTAAACAATCCCATTGTAGAGGATCGTCTACGTTATGACGTGCTCTTCCATACTGACCTTTCCCGCACGAGAGGTGTGTCTGAGACGGGTCTGCCGCTTGATCGCATCAATTGGGGTGCATATGACCTAGTGGTCATTGACGAGTCGCATAACTTCCGCAACGGCGGAGACTCTGCTACCGAAGGTAAGATGAACCGCTACAAGATGCTTATGGAGAAGGTCATCAAGCAAGGTGTGAGGACCAAGGTTCTTATGCTTTCGGCGACACCCGTGAACAACCGGTTCCGTGATCTACGCAACCAGTTGGCACTTGCTTATTGGGGTGATCCTGTCGAATGGTCTAAGAGGCTGCATCTTTCTAATGATATCGAGACTGTTTTTCGCAACGCGCAAGCGGTTTACGCTCGCTGGTCGAAGCTACCTGCCGAGTGGCGGACGACAGGGACTCTCACGGATATGCTCGACTTCGACTTCTTCGAAGTGCTCGATCAGGTTACTGTTGCTCGAAGCCGCAAGCACATCCAACGATATTACGATATGAGCGCCCTAGGTCCGTTTCCGAGGCGTCTTCCCCCCATCTCGAAGCGCCCAAAACTTTCGACTCTTGAAGGGTCCATCAACTACCACGAGATCTACGACGAACTTGACTCCCTTACCCTTGCCGTGTACATGCCGAGTGCCTATCTTCAGCCAAGCAAGACATTCAAGTACGTTTACAACGAGACAGATGGCCTCACTCTTGCCGGAAGAGAGACGGGCATACGCAGGCTAATGAACACGAACCTGCTTAAGCGCCTCGAAAGCTCAGTTCATTCCTTCAAGCTTACGCTCGAGCGAGTGCTCAAGGTGATGCATGGCACTCTTGGGAAGATCGACGATTTCAAGGCTGGCTCTGCGTCGGGAACAATGGTTGGTGGCGTCTTGTCTGAGGATTTAGATCTTGACCCTGATGACGAGAACGGATTTGAAGTTGGAAGCGGCATGAAGGTCGCTCTCGAGGATATGGACTGGATGAGATGGGAACAGGACATCAGGGCGGATATCGACGTTATCGAAGTTCTCATCTCTATGGTGAAAGACATTGGCCCTACCCATGATGCCAAGCTTATCGAGATCTGCGAGCAGATTCGCGAGAAGGTCGAGCATCCCATCAACCGAGGTAATCGCAAGGTGCTTGTTTTCACCGCCTTCTCTGATACTGCCGAGTATCTATATGAGCATGTCTCCGCATTTGCAAAACGGGAGCTTGGAATGGAGACTGCGCTAGTTACCGGGAATGGCTGCAAGTCAACTTGCAAAAGGGTTCCACCCCATATGCTCGAGATACTGACATGCTTTTCTCCCATGTCCAAGGAACGACCAATTGTGGCTCCGCAGCTTGCTGGGGAGGACATAGACATTGTCATCGCCACTGACTGCATCTCTGAAGGCCAAAACCTGCAGGATTGCGACTACCTTATCAATTATGACATTCACTGGAATCCGGTGCGCATCGTGCAACGCTTTGGCCGCATAGATCGCATTGGCTCGAAGAACGACTGTATCCAGCTCGTGAACTACTGGCCTGATGTCGAGCTTGATGAATACATCAAGTTGAAGGCGCGGGTCGAGGAGCGTATGCGCATTACGGTTATGACCTCCACGGGCGACGATGATTATATCAACGAGGACGAGAACGGCGATCTCGAATATCGCCGCCGTCAGCTCGAGCAGATGCGTGACGAGGTTATAGATCTCGAGGACGTTTCCGGCGGCGTGTCGATTACAGACCTAGGACTCAACGAGTTCCGTATGGACCTCGTGGGGTATTATCGAGAAAACCCTACTATAGATCGCTTGCCATCGGGGATCAACGCTATCGTCGAGGGCGATGACCCCGGCGTCATCTTCGTGCTTCGCAATGTCAACAGCGGGGTTGACCGCGATAGGAAGAATCGTCTACATCCCTTTTACGTGGTGCGGATGGGGTCAGATGGATCCGTGATCCACGGCCATCTTGAGCCCAAATCGGTTCTCGATGATATGCGCCTTCTCTGTCGAGGCAAGTCCGAACCTGACATGAGACTTTGTCGTGCGTTCAATCGAGAGACGAGGAATGGTCGCGACATGAACAGAGAGGCCGCGCTTTTGCGTAAAGCCGTTGCTTCTATCGTTGACTTCAAGAAGGAGTCTGACATCGACAGCTTTTTTGGCAGCGGAACTACGGGCTTCCTGGAGAACGATATAGAAGGCCTCGACGATTTCGAACTCGTGTGCTTTCTGGTGGTGAAGCCAAGATGTTAGGGCTGCCAAGTACAACGGAGGTGGGGCGTCGCATTCCCAAAGAAGCCTTTTACAGGCACATGAGCTTGGATGCGTCGACACGGGCAGACTTTGTCTCTGGGGTCGAAGCGGTTATTATTGCAAACTCGATAAAGCCTACGACCTGCAATTTCGCAGACGGGAAACATGTTCATGAGATAATTGTGGTGCAGGTTGACGCCAAGGGTACCGAGATCCCCCAACGCGTTGTTCGAGCGATTTCAAGGGCGAATCCAAATAAGGTGATCGTGGTCAATGGCTGCACTCATGAGGTGACGGTTTGCGATGGCGGCCGCTTTTTGTCATCAACGAATGCGCCTTCCATTGTCTTGCGAGGCGAGAATCTCGATGAGGTCTGGGACTCGATCCTTGCCCAAGTGGCACTTGGCGAGTTGGATGGCGAGAATGTCTGGGCGCGGATCGAAAAACATGAGAGAGTCAAGGCGTTGCGTGACGAAGTGACAGTACTCGAGGCGAGAGCACGCAAAGAGCGCCAGGTTGCCCGCAAGAACGAGCTGTTTGCGCAAATGAGGAGAAAACAGGCGGAGCTTGAGGAGGCCGAGCGAGCTTGGAAATGAGCCTGGCCAGAAGCTGGTATATTTTACTCGGAATGTGATCGCATCAAGTTTCTGGCCACCGCTGGGGGTAGTCTTGGTTTCGGATGCAACCTGTGTGTCCGATTGCCTTGCTTTTCGACCGGCGAGAAGCTGGGGTGACATAAGTTGAGGAGGGCTCTCCCTTCAGATTGGGAGGCCGATGACAGGAGAGGGCTCATGGAGCGGATTTCCCGGGAGACGCCGGATCTCACGCAAGAGAACATCGACAAGATCGCTGGCCTGTTCCCTGATGTGATTACCGAGGCATTGGATGCTGACGGCAATGTGGTGCGTGCTATCGACTTCGACGCCCTGCGAGATGATTTATCCGACCGCGTGGTTGATGGTCCCAGGGAGCGCTACCAGTTTACCTGGCCCGGAAAGCGGGATGCCAAGCTAGAGGCCAGGCGCCCGACGCGCAAGACCATGAGGCCATGCCTCGAGAAATCCGTTAACTGGGACACGACCCAGAACCTATATATCGAGGGTGATAACCTCGAGGCACTCAAGATCATGCGGGAGACCTATGCTGGGAAGATCAAGCTGATCTATATTGATCCGCCGTACAACACAGGCCACGACTTCATCTATGATGATGACTTTTCCCTGACTCGCGAGGACTACGAATCCGTGAACGGCGAATTCGACGAGGAAGGCGGCCGTCTTGTGGCCAACCCCGAATCGAATGGACGTTTCCATTCCGACTGGTGCTCGATGATGTATCCTAGGCTTCTTCTGGCTAGGGATTTGCTCTCGCCAGACGGGGCAATCTTTATTTCGATCGACGATGGTGAATCTGCTAATCTCAGAAAGATTTGCGACGAAGTATTCGGGGCTGCTAATTTCCGTAGCGATATTTCATGGCAAAAAAGATATACGAGAAGCAATAATACGATTAACTTCACTACAACAATCGAACATATTTTGGTATATTCAAAATCCGATATGTTTTGTGTTAACCTTTTGCCTCGCACCAGTGAGAGCGACTCGGGATACTCGAATCCCGATAATGACCCACGTGGTCCTTGGATCACCGCTTCATACGTTAACCCAGCACGCAAGGAGGCCCGGCCAAATCTTTCTTATCAGATCGTTGCACCAGATGGTAGGGTTGTTGAGCACCCAACAAATGCATGGAAGTTTTCCGAAGATGAGAACAGGCGCCATATTGCTGAAGAACGCTTGTGGTGGGGTCTTGACAGACATGCCCAATACCCTCGTTTGAAACTATATTTAAACGAGGCGCGTGGCCTTACCCCGATTAATTTTTGGAAGCATGAGTACGCAGGAAATACTGACATGGGTGGCGACGATCTTGCCGATCTTCTTGGAAAAAAGTATTTTGATTTTCCGAAGCCGGTCCTTTTGATGAAACGGGTTCTTGAGCATGCATCGAAGCAAGATGGCATTGTGATGGATTTCTTTTCAGGGTCTGGGTCAATGGCTGATGCTGTGATGAGACTCAATGCCGAAGATGGCGGTATGAGGAGATTCATTATGGTTCAATTGCCAGAAGAGACCGATAGAAAGAGCCTCGCATTTCAGGATGGTTATTGTAGCGTTACTGAGATCGCGGAAGAGCGCCTCCGTCGTGCGGGTGCCAAGATTGCGGCAGAGGTAGAAGAGTCCAATCATCAGCTCAAACTTGGAGAAGAACCGAGGTCAATCCCAGATGTCGGCTTTCGCGTCTTACGGATAGATGACTCCTGCCTTAAGGATGAGTACGTCTCCCCATCCCAATCCGTGCAGTTGCTGCTTGATGAGCTTGTGGACAATATCGAAGAGGGTGCTTCCGACCTTGATCTCTTGTTCCAGGTTCTGCCCGCTTTTAGGATTCCATACTCGGCTAAAATTAGCAGGCGAGAGCTTGTTGGTAAGACGATTCTCGATGTAAACGACGGACAGCTCATTGCCTGCTTTGCCGAAAACGTTACCACGCAAGTGTTAGAGGCAATCGCTAGAGAAAAGCCGCTCTATGCTGTTTTTCGTGACTCTTCTTTTGCCGGCGATTCCGCTGTGACTAACCTCGAGGAGTTATTCAAGACCTTTAGTCCCGATACCATCCGTAAGGTAATTTAAGGATACAGATAAGACCGCAGTCAAATGTCGCTGGACTTTCAGGCTGGGGGTGGGCTGCGGAGAATCTCTCGATTTTGGGTGCGGAGTAGGAGCGGAGCAGATGCAGTTTAGGTTCAAAATTCAGCCCTACCAGACTGATGCGGCGCGATCAGTTACTGATGTTTTCATTGGCCAGCCCAATGTGGGTGCATCTCTCTATCTCCGCGATCTTGGGCGTATGGATCAAACTAAGGCAATGGGAATAATCTCGGGCGGTGAGGAAGAGTACGCCGCCGGCTACGCCAACACGCCCCTTACCTTAAATCCGGAGACACTTCTTCAGAACGTGCAGAAGGTCCAGCGCACGAATCGCCTTACTGAATCTACGGTACTTGCCAAGGGACCTGCTCCGATTAACCTTGATGTTGAGATGGAAACCGGCACGGGTAAGACCTATGTGTATACCAAGACGATGTTCGAGCTTAACCGCCTCTACGGTTGGACAAAGTTCATCGTAGTCGTCCCATCTGTTGCGATTCGCGAGGGTGTGTATAAGTCGTTACAGAACACCGAGCAGCATTTCTTTGAGCAATATGGCAAGTCTCTCAAGTACTTTGTCTATGACAGGTCCAGGCTTGGGGAGATTGACACGTATTCTCAGAGCCCTGATATTAATGTCATGATAGTCAACATGCAGGCCTTCAACACCTCGATGAAAGAGGGCGGCAGATCCAAGGAGGCGCGTGTCATGTACTCGGAGCGCGATGAGTTTGGGTCGCGCCGCCCTATTGACGTCATATCTGCCAACCGTCCTATTGTCATTCAAGACGAACCGCAGAAGATGGGTGGAAAGGCCACGCAGGAAGGAATAAAGCGCTTCCGGCCGTTAATGTGTCTCAACTACTCCGCCACGCATCGAGAGCACCACGACACTGTTTACGTCCTTGATGCTCTTGACGCTTTTAACCAGCGTTTGGTTAAACGCATAGAGGTCAAGGGCTTCGAGCTTAAAAACATGCGCGGCACGGATGGCTATCTTTACCTGCAAGATATTAAAGTTAGCACGAACAGGCCACCTCAGGCTATCATCGAGTATAAGAAGCTCGGCGCGTCCGGGTCTGTTACGAGGAGATCCAAAGGGTTTTTCGAGCATGATGACATCTATTTAGAGTCGGGCGAGCTCGAAGCGTATCGTGACGGCTATACCATTGCTGAGATCGTTCCGGATTCCGATGGGCGGCTCGGCTATGTCCGCTTTCTGAATGGCATTGTCCTTGGGCGAGGGGAGGTCTGGGGCGACTCGTCTGAACGTGATATTCGCCGAGTTCAGATTCGCGAGACCATCAAGAGCCATCTCGAGAAGGAGGAGGCGCTCTTTGCTCGCGGGATAAAGTGTCTTTCCCTTTTCTTCATCGATGAGGTCTCCAGGTACCGTCAGTATGATGATGCCGGCGAAGTGACGCTGGGGGAGTACGGGCGTATCTTTGAGGAAGAGTATGTCCGTGCTGTGGAAGAACTCGGTCGAGGCCAGCAAGAGCTCGATCTTTCCCCTGGCGGATGGCGGGGAGAGAATCGTCGGCGATATCTCCAATGGCTTTGCGGTATCGATGCGCATGACACGCATAAAGGCTATTTCTCCATCGACAAGAAAGGACGTTCTGTCGATAGCAGCACCAAACGCGGAAGCGATGAGTCCGATGACGAAGCCGCCTATGACCTCATTCTCCGGGACAAAGAGCGGCTTCTCTCGTTTGAAGAACCTACGCGCTTCATCTTCAGCCACTCTGCTTTGCGCGAAGGTTGGGACAATCCCAACATCTTCCAGATATGTGCCCTCAAGCACTCGAATTCCGAGGTTGGTAAGCGCCAGGAGGTTGGTCGTGGATTGCGTCTGTGCGTGAACCAGGAAGGAGAGCGACAGGACCTCGAGGCGCTTGGTGAACATGATGTCCAACGCGTTAACATGCTTACTGTTGTGGCGTCCGAGAGCTATGCAGACTTTACCCGTGCTTTGCAGAGTGACATCAGAAGTGCTCTGCGCGAGCGTCCCAAGGCTGTTACGGCAAAGCTCTTCGAGGGCGTTGTCGTGCAGGCGGGGGAGGTCCTTCCTTATACTCTCACTGCGGAGGATGCCGAGGAGATCGTGTACGCTCTCGTGGCCAATCGCCTCATAGATCGTCAGGGCGTGCCGACTCAGCGATTCAAGGATTGCGGCCTTTCCGTGCTCGAGGAGGGGGATCTCGGAGAGCATCTATATGCTTATGAGGACGACATTGCTGCATTGGTGCGAAGCGTCTATGACGAGCATGCGCTTGACGGCTATATAGCCAATGGCATGGAGCCCAAGGTGACGTCTAATCCTCTCAATCAGAATTATAGGAAGGCGGAGTTCCAGGAACTTTGGAGCAAGATCAACTCGAAGTACTCCTATACCGCTGACTTTGATGATGGGGAGCTTAGGCGCAGGTCTGTCGAGCGTATCAACCAGGAGCTCTTTGTTGCCAAAGCCTCCTATGTCATGATGACTGCGGCCCAGAAGGCAACGCAGTCACGCGAAGATCTTGACAGTGGCGAATCCTTTGGGACTGCTAGGCGCCGAGATTACGAGATTGGTGAAGACTCGGCAGGCGTCACCTATGACCTCCTCGGTGAAGTCGCAACGGCGGCTAAGATCACGCGAAGGAGCGCTGCGGCCATATTGAAGGGGATTCTCCCGGGTAAGTTTGCGATGTTTCGCGACAACCCCGAAGAGTTTATCGCCAAGGTATCCAAGTGCATCCTTGCTGAGAAAGCGCTAATGGTGGTCAACCATATTCATTACCATAGGCTTGAAGAGCGCTACAGCTCTGATATCTTTGCTGAGAGAATGCCAGAGAACGCCTCTAAAGCGCTTGAGGTGGGTCGTTGCGTGCAGGATTACATCTTCTTGGATTCTGAGGGTGAACGAGAGTTTGCACGCGCACTCGAGGAAGCTGACGACAAGGTTGCTGTTTATGCAAAGCTGCCTAGGTCTTTTCAGATTCCGACTCCTGTTGGCAACTATGCACCGGACTGGGCTATTGCATTTAAAGAGGGGAGCGTGCGACACATCCACTTTATTGCTGAAACCAAGGGCAGCCTGGACAGTCTTACGCTTCGTGATATCGAGAAAGGCAAGATAGCCTGCGCGCGTAAGCTATTTAACGAGCTAAGCGGTGAGGACGTTCGCTATGGTGTGGTACATAGTTACGAGGACTTGCTTACGGTGATCGATGGGTTGGACTAGCCAGCAGAAGATTGCCGCTAGCTGGAGACAAACGAAAGGACGCCATGGGATCAGGGGATATAGATCAATCGAGTAATATCACCAAACACGATAATGCCAGTCTTATGATGTTTATTTCTGAAGGCAGGATGTTTGGCCTGCTGCTAGATCACCAGCAACGTTACCCGAAATCTTCGCCGTGGCTAATGTTCTGCATAGTGCCATTTTGTGCTTTAACGGTTCATGATAGTGGCCGCTTTGTGCGCAGGCATTTTGATCCGGATTTCCCATCTGATACGCAGCTGGTTACGCGGTTGCGAAGTGCTTCAAAGTCTCTTTCTTCTAAGGAAATCCACGTAGATCAATATGTACGAGAAGTAAATAATATTGTACGGTACTTAACATCGAAAGCAAAATCGAACCAAGGTGTATTCAGTAAAGTTTTGAATGCGATGCAACATGATGTATCAATTACATATTATAATGATACTCTAATTACTACGACATACAATATTGCTCGCTATATATACAATGGGGATGTAGAATGCCCTAAAATTGATAATGAACTTGTGGGCCAACTTGGATTCGATATAGGGAGCGCCGCTAGCATTCATTATGAAACAGTCAAGTTGCTAGATTTTGAGAAAAGTGCGCTAGTTGCAGATGAATTTAGGGTCACCAATGCTGAATTTCATTACTCTGATCTTGAAAGACCGCTGGCAGGCAAAGGAATCAGCGACCATACCTGCTTTTTCTTGCTTAGCGAGATATTGACCCAGATCAACTCCGTCATCGCTCTGTATGATGCGAGGTTCATAGATGAAGCTTTAAAAATTAAGTATGCAACTGCAGTTTTATATTCTGCGAATAATAGTATTAATAAATTTACAGGATGGATAATGAAGGACTCACTGCAAAACCAGCATGCAATAATGGTAACAGATATGCTTAGTCAGGTTGTAGATCGAACGACAAGAAAGACAATCAAGCAATCAAAGATGCTAAGAAATGCCCTGGTGCACTACAACTTCGTTGGCCTACTGGGCGATTCAATTATAGAGAACGAAGACAGCGCCGAAGCAATAATGGGCAAAGCAATCGACATCACGGTTCATATGACAGCGGATGAGTATTTGGACTGGCTAGATGACTCGATGCGCCATATTTCGCATAACATTTCGAGCTTACTCGAATTGCCCGGATGTTAGTCTCTCATGCGGGATGAGCGGGCTCTTGGGTTAGCTCACCCCGCAGATAAGACCAAGACAAGATACGCTTCTAAACTCGGGCTCATCTTTATTTCTCTAGAACAGCCACATGTGCAGCAGCCCGATGATCAGGATGTGCGCGGGGTAGAACACGTAGAAGAACCACTTCATGGAGCGGCCGCGCTTGCCGTTGTAGAAGAACAGCAGGCCAAGGCCGATGAGGGCGGGCAGCTCGAAGTAGCTGCCGTGCTCCACGCAGTACCACCACACCAGTGCCGCGCCCAGCGCGAACTGCAGCAGGTGGCTCTTGCGGGCCAGGTACAGGGCACCCACCATGAGCACGCCAAACGCGTGGTAGCTCATGTTGGTGACCTCGGCCACCCAGGCGCCGGCGCAGATGAACGCGACCGTCGCGATCACCTCGGCCCACGCGGGGAACTTCAGCGCACGGCTCGCGGCCTGGGCGCCCCACAGCGCCAGGAAGCTTACGAGCAGGGTGAACATGACGTTTTGGTGCTCGGCGAACTCAAGGCCGGTGCCGTAGAGCCCCCAGTCGTAGGGCAGCTCCGATATCAGCGCGAACAGAAACAGCCGAAAGGCGTACTTGGGCTTGCTGTGCGTGTAGTGGAACCCCTCGGCCAAAAGGAAGCAGAACAGCGGGAACGCGATGCGTCCGATCGCCCTCATCACGTTGTAGACGTCGTAGATGAGTGCCGCCTCGCTGGCGCCACCGATGGTCAGGCGCACGTCCAGGTAGTGCTCCCACACCAGGATGAAGCCCACGTGGTCGACCACCATCGTGATGATGGCGATCCACTTGAGCGCGTAGCTCGTGAGGAACTGCCAGGGCTTGCGCTTGAGCAGAGCGGTCAGGCCCGACTCGCGCCCCGCCGCCGTTGTCATGGAGTCTGTCATGGAGGTGCCCCGTTCTTCTTCGTCTCTTTCTTTTGTCTCGCGCCGACGTCTCGCGCAGATGCGCGCCGCAAGCGGGTATGCTGCCTATGATACGCGTTTGCAGCGGACTTCAATCACGACGTGAGGGGGCGTTTTCCATGGATATGCGCGTGGCGACGATGGACGACCTGGGCAGGGTGCTCCAGATCATCGCGGACGGGAAGGCCGCGCTGGCGGCCCAGGGACTCGACCAGTGGCAGGCGGGCAGCCCCACGCCCGCCATGCTCGAGGCTGACGTCCGCGGCGGGCATGCGCGGCTGGCGGTCGACGGAGACGGCGCGGTGCTGGGCACGGTCTCGGTGTTCGAGGAGGGGGAGGGCGACTACGACAACGTCACCTCCGGTGCCTGGCTCACCGAGTCGGCCAACGACGCGGCGCGCGGGCAGGTGCGCTACGTGGTGCTCCACCGCATGGCGGTCGCCTCCGAGGCCCGTCGACGGGGCGTGGCCTCGTTCATGCTGGCACGCTGCCTCGAGGAGGCCCGCGCGCGGGGCTTTGCCAGCGTGCGCGTCGACACGCACGAGGGCAACCTGCCCATGCAACGCACCTTCGAGAAGGCGGGCATGACCCGCTGCTGCGAGATAGAGCTCTCCAACCAGGTGGAGCTCACCAAGAAGCGCATCGGCTTCGAGATCGTGCTGTAGGCGCTCGCTGTCGTTGTCCGCCGACGCTGCGAGCTGTCGTTGCGCGCTGGCGCTGCGCGCTGTCGTTGCGCGCCGATGGGGCTCTAGATGGATCTTGCGTGCTGCGGCCTGTTGGCGGCGTTCGGTGACAATGTTGCCGCCGCGGCCTGATAGGATGTGCACATGCGCGCTTCGGCGCGCCGAGGGCGGTTTATACGGATGCGCAGGAGGTCTGGCGCCGACAGCCGTCGGCGCCGTGCAGAGGGAGGCTTTTAGATGGCTGACGAGATGGATGAGATGAGCGAGATGGACGAGCTCGAGGTGTCCGACGACGTGGTCGTCCTCACCGACGAGGACGACACCGAGGTGGAGTTCGAGCACCTCGACACGATCGAGTACGAGGGCGAGCAGTACGCAGTGCTGCTGCCGGTCGAGACCGAGGAGGAGGACGCGGCCGAGGTGCTGATCCTCAGGATCGAGCCTACCGACGACGAGGACTCCGAGTACGACGAGGAGTACGTCGCCGTCGAGGACGAGGAGCTGCTTGACAAGCTCTTCGACGTCTTCTGCGACCGTCATCGCGACGAGTTCGAGTTCGCCGAGTAGGACCGGCCCCATGCTGCACCTGTACCATGGCAATGGCAAGGGCAAGACCACGGCGGCGATGGGGCTTGCCCTTCGCATGCTTGGCGCCGGCCTGTCCGTATGCGTGGTGCAGTTCCTGAAGGACGGATCGAGCGGCGAGGCCCGCATGATCGGCGGGCTGCCACATGCGACCCTGTTGCACGACGTGCCGCCCGTCAGGTTCACCTTCGCCATGAGCGAGGACGAGCGCGCCGCCTCGCGCAGGGAGCATGACGCAAACCTGCGCGAGGCGCTTTGCTGGCTGGAGGGGCATCGCGCGGCAGGCGAGGGGTGCCTGCTCGTGCTGGACGAGGCCCTCGACGCGCTGGGCGCCGGGCTTCTCGACGAGGGGCTCGTGCGCGAGGTCGTGGGCCGGTGCGCCGGCACCCGTGGCCCCGCCGACCCCGAGGCGGTCCTCACCGGGCGCGACCCCGCGCCCTTCCTGCTCGAGGCGGCGGACTACGTGACCGAGATGCGCTGCGTACGTCATCCCTACGAGCGTGGCGTGGGGGCGAGGGGGGCGTGGAGTACTAGTCCGCCCGACCCACGACCGTCGCTAGCATGCGCTCGCGACCGCCGCCACCATGCGCTCGGTCACATGCTCCCAGGTGAGCGCACTCACGTCGCGCGCGTGCCGCGGCCGGTTGAGCGCCTGCTCGATCGCGTTCGCCAGGCGCCGCTCGAACGCGGGCAGGTCCTCGGCAAGCGGCACGTCGACGCCCGCCATGCGCGGTGGCCTGACCCATGTGATGCCGTTGCCCGGTGCGTTCTCGTCGACCCAGTCCCGGATGCCGGGCAGGTTGGTCATGACGACGCGACACCCGCAGGCCAGCGCCTCGATCGCCACGAGCGGCAGCCCCTCGAAGAACGAGGGGAGCACAAACGCGTCGGCCGCGCGGTACTCCTGCGCGAGCTGCGCCTGCGGCAGTCTCCCGAGGAATTCGACCCGGTGGCGGCAACGGCCTGCGCGCTGTACGATGCGCGCATACCCCTCCTCGTCTCCGCCGTGCCCACCGGCGAGCCTCAGCTCGAGCCCTCGTGGCGTGCCGTCCGGCCAGGATGGTTCCAGCCGGTCGATGGCCTCAAGCAGGCTCATGACGCCCTTGCGCTCCCAGATCTTGCCTGCGTATATCAGGCGCAGAGGCCCGGTCGCCCCGCCGTGCGCGGGCGCTCCCGCCCGGTTGAACGTATGCGCGTCAAAGCCGGTCCCAATGACGTGGACGCGCCTCGCTTCGATCCCGTAGGTCGCCTCGATCTCTCGCGCCTGCTCGCCATGCAGCGCCAGCGCCGCGTCGAGCCGCCGCATCGCCGCCAAGATGCGCCGGCGCTCAAGGGAGTGCTGCGCCATCTGGCGAAGGTCGGTCGAGTGGCATACCGCGGCGACCGGCAGGTGGGGGAGACGCTCCCGCACGATGGCAGCGAGCAGGTAGAGGTGGTGGCACACCACGACGTCTGGCGCGAAGGAGCGCACGGCCTCGTCGATCACGGTGCCGAACGCCTGCTCGAACTGCCCCACCATCTGCGGGGTGAGGTCACGATAGCGTGTGGAGGGATAGGGCATGGTGTCGGACATGCCCACGACGTGAAAGGGCAGATCGGGCGTGTCGAAGCGCACGGGCCACACGCGAATGCCCCCGGCGAGCGCGGGGATGTCGCCTGACGCGATGCCGCAGATCACCGCCACCTCGTGGCCGGCCTGCGCCATGCATCGCGCGGTCTGCGCGAGGTACACGCCGCTGCCGGTGCTGTCGGGCTTCTGCGCGGTGATGTTGAGGATCCTCATGGTTGCCCAGCCCTTCGTTGGTTGCCTGCGGCCAATGATACGCGGCCGTCGTGTGAATCCATTGCACGATTCGGGGCCCATTTTGCTAAAAAAAGTGACGTTAGGATTACTTGGGCGAGCATGAAGCCTGACTGTACACGAACGTCTGGGTATGTGCCGACAAGGTTTCCGGAAAAGGCGCAGGTAGAAGAGGCGTGATGTCAGGATGCCGGATTCCTGTCTCCGTGGGCCGTGCAGGCCGCCTGCTCGGGTCGTGCTAACCCGACATTTTTTAGCAATCGCGACGTTATCTTGCGCAATGGGATGGCGCCGGTTGTCGGGGTTTGGCTTCTCCGAAGATCCTAGGTCCTTGCTCTTTCACGTGCGTACAGTTTATTTGCGAAAGACGCTCTCGGCTTGGGTGTGTGCGGCGCTGCGCGCTACTATATCCGTTTTGGAGCTGGATCAGGGCTTGCGGAACGATCCGGTCTCCTTGGTTGTCGGTTTGAGACGTGGGAGGGCGTGCCCAAGGGCGCGGCTTCTCCCAGCGAAGAGAAAGTGTACGGTGTTTAGATGGCAGCAGTTCTGACTGGCGCTCAGGTGAAGAAGCTCCGCAGCATGGCGCACGGCCTCACCCCCGTTGTCATGGTGGGCAAGAACAACGTGAACGACGACGTGGTGGCGCGTGCCGACGAGGTGCTCGAGGCTCGCGAGCTCATCAAGTGCTCGGTGCTCGACTCGAGCGACCTGTCCACCAGGGAGGCGGCCGAGGAGCTTGCTCAGCGCACGGGCGCGCAGGTGGTGCAGGTCATCGGGCGCAAGTTCTCTCTGTATCGCGAGACGCACCGCAAGGACGTCAAGAAGATCGACCTGCGCTCCTTCCAGTAGGTGCTATCTCCGGTGCCGGCATGCGGCTGCGTCCCGATCGCTTTGACGCTTTGGCCGCTTTGAGATTGGGATCCTAGGCGCGGGGTGCACAAACTCGAGGGAGCTCAAACACGGGGTGCATAAACGCGAGGGGCATCCGTCTTGCCATCGGCAGCGGATGCCCCTCGTTTTGTCTGTGTCCTCTGTGGGACGGGCGGCTAGGAGTCGACGGCCTGCGCTCCCTTGTCGAGGGCGCCTAGGCAGCTCCCGCCTGCCCACCCGTGCTCTCGAACCGGGCGAACGCCGCGTTGCCCTGCGCATCGAAGAGGTTGGCGTACTGCAGGATCGCGTACTGGTCGTAGGCCTGCTTGGCGGGGCCGTCCATGCCGATCCAGAACCACCAGCGGCGGTCGTCCTGGTAGCCGTTCAGGTTGACCGAGGGCATCTGCGTCTCCAGCTGCAGCAGGGCCTTCTGGTAGTCGGTCATGGGCAGGCCCGTGACGCGGGCGGTCTGCGCCATCAGGTATCCCAGGCTCAGGTCGAGCCTGGTGTCAGCGGTGCTTGCGGGGGCGTAGTCGGCGGAGTTGCCGGCCGCGATCGAGGTTGCCTCGGCCCCCTCGATCCCCAGGTCGTAGTTCGCCCAGATGAAGTATGGGGTGGCGAAGCGCATCTGCACCTGGTCCAGGCTCATGTCGCCCAGGGCGGTGCCCGTCGACGCCTGAGCCAGGTCGTCGTTGAAGCCCGGCTGGTGGTCGCCGAAGAACACCACGATCACCTTGCGGTCGAGCTTGCTCAGCTCGTCGAGCAGGTAGTGCAGGTCCTCGACCGAGGCGTCGACGCAGCTGAGGAACTCGCTCATGCCCTCGACGGACTGTCCGTTGACCGTGACCCCGTCATAGGGGTACTCGTCGAGCAGCCCGGTGTCGTAGCCGCCGTGGTTCTGCAGCGTCACGTCAAAGACGAACTGGGGGCCGTCGTTTTCGTTAAGCACGTCGAGGATCATGTCGTAAGTGGCACGGTCGCTGATCATGTCGCGTAGCGTTGGGGCGTCGGCGGGAAAGTCGTCCTCGCTGATGAACTCGTCAAAGCCCATCTGCCCGTACACCACGTCACGGCGCCAGTTGGAGGCCTCGGCCGGGTGGATGGCGGTGGTGCCGTAGCCCTGCGCGGCAAAGTAGCGGGGGAGCGACTCGGGCACGCTCATGTCGTAGAACATGTAGGGGTATACCCCGCCGCCCAGGCTGCCCAGGGTCGAGCCGGTCAGGAACTCGAACTCGCTGTTGCAGGTGCCGCCGCCGCGGGCGCTGGTGTAGGCCAGGCCGCTCTGTACCAGCCCGTCCATGTCCCACAGGCCCTCGACGCCGTCGTAGCCCTCGATTCCCTCGAACAGCGACAGGTCGCTGAACGACTCGTTCATGATGGCGATGACGCTGGGGGCCTCGTCGTCGCCCTGGGCGATGTCGCTGGCAAGCGCCTCCTGGCGCGACGCGTGCGCCTGCCCTGACTCACTCTCGTCCCATGCGCGGGAGAGGGAGGCCTGCAGCTCCTCGGCCGACTGCGTGTCGTAGCCGGCGGGAGGCTCGGCCTCGACCTCCTGCATGCGCTGCAGGAAGCAGGGGATGGAGCCGAAGCGCATGTACGAGTCGCGCGTGGCCCACACGTCCACGCTGATGCCGTAGTCCTCGTAGATGTCGTGCGTCTCGTACCAGTTGACCAGGCTCGCCGCGATGGCGAGGCCTATGATCAGGTTCACGGCCGCCTTGATCCTGGAGAGGCGCGGCGAGGGGAGAAGCGCCAGCACCGCCGCGATGAGCAGAAAGACGCACAGGGCGGCCGCGGCGCTGTCGTAGAGGACGAAGTCGTACCCGCCGCTGACCTCGGCGGCTGTGGAGATGGCGAGCACGTCGGCCGGCAGGATGGTCTGGCCCTTGAACAGGCACAGGAAGTAGTTGGCAAGGCCGCCGACCAGGCATGCCGCCAGGCAGAACAGCAGCGAGCCGTTGCGGCGCTGCAGGACAAACCATATGGCGAGGACGCCCGCGCCCACGAGCCACAGGTTGAGGCGCATGTGCTCGGCGTCGATCGAGAACAGCGAGGTGTTGTACGGCCACTCGAGCAAGAACAGCGCGGCCGGTAGGCTCAGCGCCACCACGAAAGGGCGCGCGACCGCAAGCGGGGTGTGCCAGCGTCTGCGGATGGACGGGCCGATCAGCGTGAGGCACCCCGTGAGCGCGAGCAGGGCGCTCACCAGGGGAGGAAGCCATGGTGCCGAGCACCTCACGAGGCCCGAGGCGTTGTAGACGACCCACGCGAACAGCAGAGCCGCCCAGATGCCTGCGCCCACGGCTGACCCGCGCGTGTAGACGGGTCCTCCGTCCGCCGCCACGTTGCCCCTTGCGAGACGAAGCGTTGCGGCAAGCAGCACTGCGCAGACCGCATAGCCGACGATGTGAAGAAAGATCCCCATGTCACGTTCTCCTTTGCGTGTGCGCGCATGCGGGGTGCCCGCGCGCCACGTGCGTCATGCTGGCTCGATATGCTCGGCCAATGATTAGACCAACGGAATCGCAACAAACGCACTACACACGGCGGATGCCACGAATCCTCTACGGCGCCCGCGACGCCTGTCGCCGGCGGGGCGTGCCGCGCCTCGGGTGCCATGAAAAAGGCGCGGGCTGCCCAGATGACAGCCCGCGCCCGAGGGTGCGATGGAGCGGCGGACGGGACTCGAACCCGCAACAATCAGCTTGGAAGGCTGACGCTCTACCAATTGAACTACCGCCGCGTGGTCGGGGCGACTGGATTTGAACCAGCGACCCTCTGCTCCCAAAGCAGATGCGCTACCAAGCTGCGCTACGCCCCGTGGAATGCTCGCTGGTCGCATCCCCTCCACGAGGAGGACAGTATAGGGACAAATCTCCTGCGTGGCAACGGGGAATACGTTGCGAGTTGGTGTGACAGCGAGAAAATCACACGGTTGGCACCGGGCTATTGCGTGACACCGGTCACGGCGCGCACCAGATACTCACTGAGGTTGGCGCCGCCGGGGCCCAGGGTGGTCGAAAGCAGGTCGGAATTGTTCTGGGGGATGGCGACCGCGATGCCGTATCCGTAGTCACTATCCACCCTTCCCAGGTCTTTCTGGACATAGCCGGGCATCTCGACCAGTTCACCGGGAACCGTGTACTGGGGAAAGTTCGGATCTCGCGGGTAGCAGTACACGTAGAACTCGGTTACGCCCGTGCTCGTATCGGTGATCGACATGAGGTCGGTCATCCCGTTCGGCGCGGGGGCGCCTCCGTAGGGGGAGAAGTTGACTTCTATGTTCTCGGGAGCTATCAGCGTTTCGGGAACGAGCACGGTGTAGCGCGGCGCGTCTATCCGCGTCGAACGGTCGCACCCAAAAATCGTACCGCTCGTGTCCACGTCGCGATCTATCGAGACCTGCAGGCCACCTGTGCCGGCCTCGACGAGGACAGTGCCGGCCAGCTGGGCGTCGCCCTGCCATGGGCCTGCTTGGGGTGTCTCGGCGATGCCTCCCTCGGCGGCGGTGCCGCTTGCGGTGCCGACGGTCCCCAGGGTGAGCGTGACCGCGGCTGACAGCGCAAGCGAGGCGGCGGTGGTTGCGACGCGTCCCCTGTACGTCCTGTGGCCCGAGCGGACGATGGACCCGATTCGCTCCTCGAAGAAGTCGCCGCTGAACCCGCTTACGATGTAGGCCTTCTCCCTTGTCTGCTGGGCGTTGATGAGTGCGCTGGCGTAACGTGCGTGCCCGTGCGCGTCCATCGGGAACGTGACCGCCTCGTCGCACGAGAGCTCGATGTCCTTGTTCGCGCATGCGTACGCCACCCATGCCAGAGGGTTGAACCAGTGCAGGCTCACCATCATCGCCAGGCCGATCTTCGTCAGGGCGTCAAGGCGGCGCACGTGCGTCAGCTCGTGGGCGAGCACCAGGGAAGCCGCCGGGTGGTCGGACCAGTCAAACCCCACGGGCACCACGATGGTGGGTCGCAGCACGCCGAAGGTCAGCGGCGACCCGATGCCCGCGCATTCCATGAGGCGCAGCCCGCGCAGGCGGGGGCGGTGCGCCGCTGCCCACAGGCGCGCGAAGGGGTCGTTTGCCGGCACGGCGAGGCGCAGCCGGCGATAGGCGCGCGCGTACAGGACGGCGAAGACTCCGGCGCACGAAATGGCGCCGACCGCCCACATGAGTCCCGCGATCTGCCAGGGGGACGGGCCGCCCGCGCGCGAGGCGGCCGGCGTCTGTGCAGGTGCCACCGAGCTGCCGGCGACGCCGGGCGCCGCGACCGTAGATGACCCCTCCTGCTCGTTGTCGGGCGCGGGGGAGGCCTGCTCGTCTGTCGCGGCCGTCACGCCTTGGATGAGGCCGACCGCCGCACTCTCGACGGCAGGCCACACACTCACGGGGGAGGGGATCGCGACCGGGATCACCATCCTGACGAGCACGACGATCCACAGCGCGTAGAACGTCACGTGCGGCAGGCGCCTGCCCAGAAGTGCGCGCAGCACGAGGGCCACCAGTATCATGGCGGACCCCTGCAGGCACATCTCGATGAACTGCATGCTCATGCTGACACCCCGGACGTCGGCTGCTTGCGAAGCGTCTCATCAGGATATCAGAACTGCCTGGTCCGCGCCATTCCCGCCGATGGCCATCCCGCCAACGGCTATGCCGTCGGCGGCCAGCCGCCCTGTGAGGCGTTATCCAAAGGCGGCTATCATGGCCGACCCAAGGTCGAGCGGCTTGGTCTGGTCGGGGCTCTTCGGCGTCACGAACTGGGCGATCCACTGGGCGTCCTGTACCGCCTGGCCCCAATCGTTTTCGGCAGTTTCCAGATCAACGTTTGGGTAGGCGTAGACTATGACGCGCGCTCCGTCAGAGCTGACCACACCCAGGTCGGGGAATTGGACGCCGTTCGGCCCCAGGGACATAGTGGTGCTCGTAGTCACGTAGATCATATAGGCTGTTTTACCGGTGGAAATCGACAGACGGCAACCCAGGGACGGCTCGGAGGGGTTCCCCTCGGCGTCGAACGAATACATGAACGAGCCCTCGTAGGAGTAGGACCAGTCCTCGGTCGTCACGTCATCGGGTATGTCGACGCAGTAGTACGGGGTCTCCAGATGGGTGACGCCGTCCTGCCTGGTGGCGACGATGGGGTTGTGGCTTGCAAGGCTCGGTTGGACAGCGTCGACGTATGTCCGGGCCCGTTCGTCTGCGGCCGTGCCCTGGTCGTCGGCGCCGCTTGCGACTGGGGTGCAGACGATGACGGTATTTCCGTCCATCGGGCTGATGTCGCTGGTTGCGAACGCATATGACGGGTCGTCCGGCAGGGCATCCTGCGGCGCGCACATGACCGAGAAGGACTCCGTCGCTCCGTCCGCACGCGTGATCGTGACGTCAAGGACGTGCTTCACGAACGCGCCGAAGCGCCAGGTCGTATCCTCCGTAAAGCTATAGGTGTACGTGTCGTATTCGCCTTCGCGATCGGAGTGGTCGGCCACGGAGCCGGCGGGCAGCAGAGGCAGGTCGGACTCCGGCAGGTGGACGAGATAGCATCCCGTGTCGATGTACGTGTCGCCGTTCTCGTCGGTAGGAGGCGCCGTGTAGTTGTACATATGCGTCTCGTCTGTTCGATGGAGAACCCTGGCGCTATGGGACTGGCCGACATGGACGGTCCCGGACTGGCTCGCCCCACCGGCCATCGCGCCGGCCTGTGCCGCCACGTCTGCGTACTCTGGGCTGGATGCGGTGAGGTCGGTCGACACGAGCGGCGTAACGGAGTCGAGAAGCTGGCGGGCGCGATCTTGGTCGGGCTCGTAGTCATTTGAGGCGGGCGCGGACACGGTGACAACCATCAGTTCGGCTTCGCCCGAAGACGAGGGGCTATCAGCCGCCCCTGATGTTACCTCCGCGGGCACCGTGACGTGGTAGTCCTGGACGTCGGCCCAATCCGGGTCCTCATACTGCACGGAAAAGAGGCTCCAGCTGCTCGGAGTTCGTATCGTCAGCTCGCAGCCGCTCAGGAGCTTCGTCGGGCTGTCCGCGGCGCTACCGCCGACGTAGTGCGAGACGTCCTCGGTGCGTACTTCCGGGTCATATGTCCACGACCAGCCATCCTCCAGCGTTCCGTCGGGCACGTACAGCGAGTAGTGCGGCGTCAGGATGCGCGTGCCGTTATCCTCGCGCACGGCGAAGGCGCCGTTCTCGCTGGGCGAGACGATGGGCTGGGGGTCGGCGTTGGCCCCCGTCGTCGCCAGCGTCAGGGGCACCGCGAACGTCAGCGCCACCGATGCGGCCGCGGCCAGAAGGCCCGGGCGCCTTGCCGTCACGATGGCGCGCACGCGCCGCTCCAGGTCGCTCAGGCCAAAGGCGGTCGCATAGGAGGGAGAGTGGCATGGGTCCGCGGTGTCGATGAGGGCACGCGCGTAGTGGGCGCGCCCGCGCTTGTTGAGCCTGCGCACCACCGCGCTGTCGCAGGAGAGCTCGATGTCTCGGTTGGCGTAGATGAACATCGCCCAGACCAGCGGGTCAAACCAGTACAGGCACAGGGCTGCCACCAGGGCGAGCTTGAGCAGGGCGTCCATGCGCCTCACGTGCACGAGCTCGTGCTCGAGCATGAGGCTGGAGGAGATGCGATCCTCCCAGTCGAAGCCCTCGGGCACCAGTATCACGGGTCGGGCCACGCCGTAGGTCATGGGCGAGGCGATCGACTCGCACTCCCTGACGTGCAGGCTACGCAGGCGAGGCTGATGGGAGGCCTCCCACTTCTGCGCGAGGGGATGGGTCGCCGGCACGGCGAAGCGCAGCTCTCGCACGGCACGTACGTAGAGCCAGACGAACACGGCGGCACATACCAGGGCGCCCGCGCACCAGACGAGCTGCCAGGGGGAGAGGCTTGCGAATGGGCCGGTGGGCAGCGAGCCCGTCTGGACGCCCCCGGCCTGCGCGGCTGTCGCCTGCGTGTCGACGGCGCGCTGTGCAGGCGCGGTCTCCTCGACGGCCTGGGCGCCCTGCGCGTCCGACGTCAGGGCGGTCGTATCGAGCACAGCGGCGGGCTGGCCGGCCTGGGCGCTTGCTGCGCCGGTGGACGCGCCGGCGGAGCTGCTTGTCGATGACGCGAGCCGGGTGTCAGCCAGGCCGGCCGTCTGGGCCTGGTCGGCACCTGTCGTGGCAGAAGGCGTCGATTCGATCTGCGCCTCCGTGTCAGAGCTCGCTGTCTGGTCCGAATCGCTGGCGAGCTGGGAGATGGCGGGGGAGAGGGTCGACTCGAGCGCTCCCCAGGGGCTCAACGGCATCGGGATCGACACCGGGACCAGCAGCCTGGCGAGCACCACGATCCACAGCGCGTAGAACGTCACGTGAGGAAGGCGCCGACCCAGCAGGGCGCGTAGGGCGAGGACCACCAGGATCATGGCAGAGCCCTGCAGGCACATCTCAACCAGCGTCATGATGCCCCCTTCCGGCGTCCTTCCCCTGCGCCGATGCAGCTACCTAGCTACCCTAGAGATCGTCTAGAGGTCGTCGAAGTCGTCGGCCTGGGCCTCCATCTCGTCCACCATCGTCCTGAGCTCGGCGAGCTTCTTGTCGGAGACCTTGCCCCTGCGCACGAGCGCCGCGAACAGCTTGTCCGCCGACCCGTCGAACAGCTCGTCGATGAGCCGGTCGGTCCTCTCGCTTCCGATCTCGTCCTGGCTGATCAGGGCGTTGCAAACAAAGCCGGGGTCGATGCGCTCGGCGGCGCCCTTCTTTATGCAGCGGTAGATGAGGGTGTAGGTGGCGCTTGCGCTGTAGTTGACCTCCTTGGCCAGCTCGTCTACGATCTGCTTGGCGCTTGCCTGGCCACCGCAGCGCCAGATCACGTTCATCACGCGCAGTTCGGAGGATGAGAGTTCATTTTTCATGACCGAGCCCCTTTCGTCGCGGGCGTAACTGTCTTTGTCATGATGCTATCAGGTACTCTCTGCCAGATAGCCGCTCACACCGTATTTTTATAGGTGTAAACCACTATCTACTTATATTCCTCCACGTAAGAATGTCAATACCTACATCCGTCAACGGTATCTGAAACCATCAATATTAAGGTTGTGGGGCCGGCAAGGCGCCGTCAGAAGCGGCGGTATCCCCCACGCCCCCCGTCTTCATGCTTCTCGGTTTCTTGTGTGTATGTCTGCGAGTTTTGTGTCAACCGTTTACATCAGTAAGTATATTTACTAGCGTAGACCATAAGCGTTGGCGCCATTGGCGAAAGAGACGTAGCCGGCCCGCTGCCCCGCGCCAGGTGGGACGTGCGGCGCGGCTGGCGAGCGTAGGCATGGAGGCGATATGTGCATGGGCGGTTCGGAGGTGCTGCGGTATCTGGATCTCGAGCTCGATGTGGAGGTGCGCGCGTGCACCTGCGCGGGCCAGCCCGTCAGGCTCACCCCGCGGGAGTTCGACATCCTGCGCGTCCTGATGCAGAACCAGGGGCGCACCATGCGGACCCAGGACATCTGCGACGAGGTCTGGGGCCCCTCTCGCCCCGGGGGCGGGCACAGCAGCCTCGCCGTCCACATCCGCAGCCTGCGCTCCAAGCTGGGGGACTCCTTTGACGAGCCGCGCTACATACGCACGGTGTGGGGGTGCGGCTATTGCGTCGGCTAGCGGTCATGCGCCACCGCGTTATGGCCCCGAGTGCATCAATCCGGACATTTTGGGGCCCCACAGGCGGATAAAACGTCCGAATTGATGTACTCGAGCTGGTATTCGTCACCATTAGCCAGACGTGCGCTGACGTGCGCTCCCACGTGCGCTCGGTGGCTCTCGACAGCCCGGTTTGCGGCGCACGCGAAGCCCCGAGGTCTATTTTTTCCGTTGACGGTGCCAAAAGGTGGGTAAAAGAAGTCAGCGTTTTGGCGCATATCGCGGCCATGTCTGGTAATATGCGCTAGTTGGTATTCCCATGCGGGCGTGGCGGAATTGGCAGACGCGCTGGATTTAGGTTCCAGTGGGGCAACCCGTGAAGGTTCGAACCCTTTCGCCCGCACCATCGCAAACTGGGCCATCTGGCCCGCAGGCAATCGAGTTGGAGGAACGTTGGAGACATCGGCAAAGCGTCTGGAGAACAACAAGGTCGAGGTCACCGTCACGGTTGACGCTAAGGACGTTGACAAGGCCATCGCAGGCGCCTACAAGGATATGGCGAACAAGTATCGCTTCCCGGGCTTCCGTCCCGGTCACGCCCCCCGTCCGGTGATCAACAGCCAGATTGGCCGCACCACCGTGATGGCCCAGGCCACCGAGCAGCTCGTCAACGAGGTCGAGCCCGCCGTCCGCAACGCCGAGGACATCGTCGCGGTTGGCGACCCCCGCTTCCCCGAGCCCGCCATGGTCGAGGACAAGCAGGACTTCACCTTCAAGGTGGTCTACACCGTGCCGCCGGTGCTGACGCTCACCTCCTGCGAGCCGGTCGAGATCACCCTCCCCAGCGAGGAGGCCACCGAGGCCGAGATCGATCGCCAGGTCGAGACGTTCCGCGGCTACTTCGGCAAGTACGTCGACATCGAGGGCCGCTCGGTCCAGGACGATGACTTCGTCTACATCAAGTGCGAGGGCGGCGAGAACGCCGAGAACCTCAAGTTCGAGAACCGCCTCTACAAGCTCGGCGGCGGCGCCATGCCTGAGGGCTTTGACAAGGGCCTGCTCGGCATGAACCCCGGTGACCAGAAGACCATCGAGTTCGAGCTCCCGCAGCCCGAGGCCGCCGAGGGCGAGGAGGCCCCCGAGGTCAAGGTCGCCAAGGTCGACGTGACCCTGAACCGCCTGGTTGAGCACACCCTGCCCGAGCTGACCGACGAGTTCGCCAAGAAGAACTTCGGCTTCGACGACGTCGCCGCCATGCGCGAGGCCATCGGCAAGGAGATCAGCACCCAGAAGCAGCAGGCCATCCCCCAGATCAAGGAGAACCGCGTCACCGGCGCCCTCGCCGAGCGCCTGGAGGGCGAGCCCACCCCCGAGTTCACCCAGACCGTGTTCCAGGAGCTGGGCCAGAACTTCCTGAACCAGCTGCAGCGCCAGGGAGTCAGCCTGGACGTGTGGCTGCGCATGAACGGCATCGACTCGCAGACCTTCATGTCCGACCTGCAGCGTCAGGCCACCGACATCGCCCGCGAGTCCCTGGCCCTCGACGCGCTTGTTGCCGACAAGGGGTTTGACTGCACCGACGAGGACGTGGACGAGGAGTTCAAGAAGTCCGGCGTCGAGGACTGGGAGTCCGTCAAGGAGCAGTTCAACGAGGAGGGCCGCATGCCGGCCATCCGCGTGTCGATCCGCCGCAACAAGGCCATTGACTGGCTGCTCGAGACCGCCATCGTGACCATCTCCGACGAGCCCGAGCCCGCCAAGGGCGACGATGCCGACAAGGCCGAGGAGAAGCCGGCCAAGAAGACCACCAAGAAGCGCACCACCAAGAAGGCCGCCGAGGAGGGTGCCGCCGAGGGCGAGGCCGAGGAGAAGCCCGCCCCCAAGAAGCGCACCACCAAGAAGGCCGCTGCCGACAAGGCCGAGGAGGGCGCCGAGGGCGAGGAGAAGCCCGCTCCCAAGAAGCGCACCACCAAGAAGACCACCAAGAAGGCCGACGAGGCCACCGAGGACACCGACGGGAAGGCTGAGTAGGCCTTTCCCACACGGGAGGTTGCCTACATGGAGAAGACCATGAACCCAATTTCTTCGCTCGTGCCGATAGTCGTGGAGCAGTCGCCCCGTGGCGAGCGCAGCTATGACATCTATTCGCGCCTGCTCAACGATCGCATCGTCTTTCTGGGCGAGGAGGTCTCTGACGTCAGCGCGAACCTGGTGATTGCCCAGCTCCTGCACCTGGAGAGCCAGGATGCGGACAAGGACATCTCGCTGTACATCAACTCGCCGGGCGGGTCGGTCACGGCCGGCCTCGCCATCCTCGACACGATGAACTACATCAAGTGCGACGTGTCGACGATCTGCATGGGCGAGTGCGCCTCCATGGCCGCCGTGCTGCTTTCGGCCGGCGCCAAGGGCAAGCGCTTCGTCCTGCCCAACTCGATGGTGCTCATCCACCAGCCGAGCGGCGGGGCGCAGGGCCAGCAGACCGAGATCGAGATCGTGGCCGACTTCATGAAGAAGACGCGTGATCGCCTGAACGGCATCCTGGCTGCCAACACCGGCCAGACCCTGGAGACCATTCAGCGCGACACCGAGCGTGACAACTACATGACCGCCGAGGAGGCCGTTGCCTACGGTCTTGCGGACAAGGTCATCACCTCGCGTTCCGCCGCAGCCACGACTGACGAGGCCTAAGCCATATGGATGACTATATCCTTCATCAGCCGCTGCGCTGCTCGTTCTGCGGCAAGTCTCAGGACCAGGTGGGCAAGCTCGTCTCAGGCCCCAACGGGGTGTACATCTGCGACGAGTGCATCGACGCCTGCAGCGAGATGCTTGCCGAGAGCGGCTTCGTGCGCGAGGAAGAGGAGCCGATAGAGGACGAGGAGGTTGGCCTGGACCTGGCCAACCTTCCCACCCCTCACGAGATCTACGAGGAGCTCTCCCAGTACGTCATGGGGCAGGAGGACGCCAAGCGTGCCTTGTCGGTGGCGGTGTACAACCACTACCGCCGCATCGCCGTGCCCGAGTATGCCATGCCTGGCGACGGGGAGGACGTCGAGCTTGCCAAGAGCAACATCCTGATCCTGGGACCCACGGGCACCGGCAAGACGCTGCTCGCACAGACGCTCGCGCGCTTCCTCAAGGTTCCCTTCGCCATCGCCGACGCGACGAGCCTCACCGAGGCCGGCTACGTGGGCGAGGACGTGGAGAACATCCTGCTGAAGCTCATCACCGCCGCCGACGGCGACGTGGAGAAGGCCCAGGTCGGCATCATCTATGTCGACGAGATCGACAAGATCGCCAAGAAGGCCGAGAACCTCTCCATCACCCGCGACGTGTCGGGCGAGGGCGTCCAGCAGGCGCTGCTCAAGATCCTCGAGGGCACGGTCGCCAGCGTTCCGCCACAGGGCGGACGCAAACACCCGCAGCAGGAGCTCATCTCGATCGACACCACGAACATCCTGTTCATCCTGGGCGGCGCGTTCGTGGGCCTCGACCAGATCATCGCCGATCGCATCGGCAAGCGTGGCGTCGGCTTCAACTCCGAGCTGCGCGAGAAGGTCAGCGAGACCACCGACGAGCTCATGGCGCAGTGCCTGCCCGAGGACCTGCACAAGTTTGGCATGATCCCCGAGTTCGTGGGTCGTCTGCCCGTCATCACCGCCACGCGCGGCCTGTCGGAGGACGACCTGGTCACCATCCTGACCGAGCCCAAGAACGCGCTGGTCAAGCAGTACACCCGCATGTTCAAGATGGAGGGCGTGAAGCTCACCTTCACCCCCGACGCCCTGCGCGCCATCGCCCACAAGGCGATCAAGCACGGCACGGGCGCGCGCGGCCTGCGCTCTATCTGCGAGAGCGTACTGCTCGACACCATGTACGACCTGCCCAGCGAGGAGGGCATCACCGAGGTCATCGTCACCGCCTCGGCGGTGACGGGCGAGGAGAAGCCCCTCAAGGTGAACTCCACCAACGTGGTGGAGCCGCGTCTGGAGGACGGGCGACTCCAAAGCGCCTAGCCAGTGCCAAGCCGGAATGCCTGGCTGAGCGCCTACCTGAGTGCTTGGCAAACATGTAGATCGACGACAAGCGTTCGGAGGCCACGGCGGTCTCCGCACGCTTTTCCTTTATGGTGCCCCTGCGGCATGCGACACGCGCCTTGCGCGCCAAATCCTTCGGGGATGGACAGAAATTTCGGTTGGGAGAAAGTCTGTCCTGACCTTTGACTTGTGATATGAGCCAAACCTACAAAAAGTTAAAATGGAAGCAAATAACGATTAGCCTAATAGTAGAAATACACATTTGAGCAAAACATACCGAGACAATCTGAAAAATGGACACTTTCTCCCAACCGAAAAGTTTGTCCATCGTAAGGGCGTTTTGGCGCGCGAACGCCGCTGGACGCTAGCCTTGGGCGGGCTGGGCCGTCTCTCTCTTCTCGGCTGCCTGCCTCTTCTCGCTTTCGGCATCGTTGGAGCGCCTGCCGTTGGTCTCCCACTCGCGACGCGCCACCTCCTCCATGGCGGCGGCCACCCTGGCCTGTCGCGAGATGAGCAGATAGTAATAGATGCCGAACACCGAGACCAGGATGACCAGCACGAAGAGCAGCGCGGCGAGCAGCGGCCTGCCGCTGGCGGCAGTGGCGCCCACCGCGGTGGAAATCAGGATCGACGGCACGCGGGCGGGGATGGAGATAAGCATCCAGGTGGACAGGCGCATGGGCGTGAGGCCTACCACGTAGGACCAGATGTCCTTGGGCGTGCCGGGGATGAACATCATGAGGAAGGTGATGACGTTGCGGCGGCGCTGGTCGCGAAAGAGCACGAGCTCGTCGAGCTTCTCCTGCGAGACGAAGAGATGCACGAACCTGGGGCCGAAGCGCCTCACGAGCAGAAAGACGAGCAGCTCGCCCAGCGCAAGCCCGGCGCTCACCACGGCCAGACCACCCCAGGTGCCGAAGAGCAGGCCGGCGACGAGCTCCAGCGGCTCGCCGGGGATGATGGCGACGAACACGTGCAGCGTGTTGATGAGCGCGTAGGCGATGACGGCAAGCGGGTAGTTGGCCTGCAGCATCTGCTGGAAACGCTCGGGGTTGCTGATGAGGTTGACGACGGGCACCACCACGACGGCGCACGCCACCACCGCGACGACGAGTGCGACCGCAAGCACGATGGCCTGGCGCCTCATCCGTGGCGTCATGCCCTCCTTGCGCACGGTGCGCAGCTGCGCGACGAACCTGCCCCATGCTTGCGCGGCGTCCTGAAGCGTGTCGGCGATCCTCTGCTGTATGGTGGGCTTGCGGTACATGCATCTCCCCGTGGCGGCCGTTCCTGACATACCCAAGAGCAGGCCGGGGCAGCCGGCCTCGTCTTTGCCTGTGCGGCCTGTGTTGCTGAGACGCTGCTCTTGACGTGGTCACTGTACCACCGTCCCCGGGCGCCGGGGCCCAGAACGCCAAGATGCGTACAAATGCGTAAGCGTTGTCTGGCAATCCCATCACATCGATCGTGCGGGCTGCGTGCGCCGTGCGCGATCTCCTGAGTCTCGTGAGCCTCGTGGGTCTCGTGGGTGCTTTGGGTCCCGCGGGCCCGCGACTCGCTGACATCGGCAGGGGAGCGTGGCGTTTCGCGGGTTTATGGGCGCGGGCGTGGCATGGGGCCTGGCTGGCGGCCGGCTCGCATGTATACTTCTTTCGTTTGGGCCACATGGGACCCATGATTGCTGGCCCGTGCTTGACGTTGATCTTGACTCTGATCATGTGTGGAGGAGAACGCCGTGGAAGAGATGCCGAAGACTTACGATCCGCAGGCAGTCGAGCCTGAGATGATCGACGCGTGGATGAGTGCGGGCGCCTATCGTCGCAACAAGGGCGTCGGCGACTGCACGGTGACCATCCCGCCGCCCAACGTCACCGGCATGCTCCACATGGGCCACGCCCTCGACGACACCATCCAGGACACGCTCGTGCGCTACATGCGCATGCGCGGCGTCTCGACGCGCTGGATCCTGGGCACCGACCATGCGGGCATCGCCACCCAGACCAAGGTCGACAAGATGCTCAAGGAGAAGGGCGTCTCCCGTCTCGAGCTGGGTCGCGAGAAGTTCGTCGACGCCTGCTGGGACTGGACGCGCCAGTACGGCGGCATCATCGTCGAGCAGATCAAGCGCATGGGCTGCTCCATCGACTTCGACGACCCCAAGTTCACCATGGACCCCGACTACGCACGCGCTGTTCGCAAGGTCTTCTGCGACTGGTACCACGACGGGCTCATCTATCGCGGTAAGCGCATCGTGAACTGGTGCCCCAGCTGCACCACCGCCATCTCCGACGACGAGGCCGAGTACCGCGAGGAGAAGGGGCACCTGTGGCACCTGCGCTACCCGCTGGCCGAGCCGGTCGACGGCCAGGAGTACATCGTGGTGGCCACCACGCGCCCCGAGACCATGCTGGGCGACACCGGCGTTGCCGTGAGCCCCAAGGATCCCGACAAGGCGAAGTTCGTGGGCAAGACCGTGATCCTGCCCATCGTGAACCGCGAGATCCCGATCTTCGCCGACTATCACGTCGACGCGGGCTTCGGCTCGGGCTTCGTCAAGGTGACCCCCGCCCACGACCCCAACGACTACGCCATGGGCCAGGCGCACGACCTGCCCCAGATCAACGTCTTTGACGAGCATGCCGTGGTGGTGGACGGCTACGGCGAGTTCTCCGGCCTCACCCGCGAGCAGTGCCGCGAGGCCGTGGTCGCCTGGTTCGAGGAGCATGGCCTGCTCGACCATGTGGAGGATCACGACCACTCGGTGATGCACTGCTACCGCTGCGACTCCACGCTCGAGCCGTGGCTGTCCGAGCAATGGTTCGTCGCCGTCGACAAGCTCAAGGGTCCGGCCACCAATGTCGTGGAGGACGGCGAGGTCAAGTTCCATCCCGAGCGCTGGACGCAGACCTACCTCACCTGGATGGAGAACCTCAAGGACTGGTGCATCTCGCGCCAGCTGTGGTGGGGCCACCGCATCCCCGTGTTCTACTGCGAGGACTGCGGCTGGGAGGACGCGTGCATGGAGGACGTGCACACCTGCCCCAAGTGCGGCGGGGCGCACGTGCACCAGGACGAGAGCGTCCTGGACACCTGGTTCTCCAGCCAGCTGTGGACGTTTGCCACGCAGGGCTGGCCCGACCACCCCGAGCAGCTCGAGGGACATCACCCCACCACGGCGCTGGTCACCGCGCGCGACATCATCGCGCTGTGGGTCGCCCGCATGGTCATGAGCTCGCTGTACTTCACCGGTGAGATCCCCTTCCACGACGTGGTGATCTACGCCACGATCCTGGCGAAGGACGGCAGCCGCATGTCCAAGAGCAAGGGCAACGGCGTCGACCCCATGGATCTCATCGCCAAGTACGGCGCCGACGCCATGCGCTTCAACCTGCTCACGCTCATCACCAACAACCAGGACGTCAAGTTCGACGCCGACATCGACAAGAAGACCCACGAGTTCCTGGGCAGCCCCCGCACCGAGCAGGCGCGGGCCTTTGTGACCAAGATCTGGAATGCGAGCCGCTTCCTGCTCATGAACATGGAGGACTACACTCCCGGCGAGCCCGTGGCCGAGACCGAGGCGGATGCCTGGATGATGAGCCGCCTGGCCAAGCAGGTGCGCGCCGTGACCGAGGGTATCGAGACCTACGCCTTTGGCGACACGGTCCGCGGGGTGCAGGCGTTTTTCTGGAACGAGGTGTGCGACTGGTACGTCGAGGTCACCAAGGCGCGCCTCAAGGACGACGCCGCCCGCCTGCAGGCGCAGCGCAACCTCATCTTCGTGCTCGACACGTCGCTTCGCCTCATGCACCCCTTCATGCCCTTCGTGACCGAGGCGATCTGGGACACCATGCCTGCAAGCTGGCTCGACGTTGACCCGGCAACCGGCGAGACCGATCGCGCCGAGGCGCTCATGATCGCCCGCTGGCCGGAGCCGGAGGAGTTTGACCGCTGGGTCAACGAGCCGGCTGAGCGCGCCTTTGAGCTCACGCGCGCCGTGGTGACCGACGTGCGCTCCACGCGCGCCCGTTACCGCATCAGCCCCAAGGAGCAGCTGCCTGTGGTGGTGCTCGCCCATGCGCCCGAGGTCAATGAGGCGATCGGCAACATGGCGAGCTTTAT
>CAWVLT010000042.1:0-31874 GCA_963930185.1 Coriobacteriia bacterium
GTCCATCATACGAAGGGGCATCACCCGCTTGTGGCAGAGCCGGAGGTTACTCCACTGGCACAGCCAGTGGTTTGTGCCGACGAATCAGCCGGGTGGTATGACGATATCGCGGCAGACGCGCCCTATCTTCGGAGTCGTTCGAGGCGCCGCCGTTCCCGCCAGCACCGCGCTCCCACCGGCGCACACACGACGACACGGCAGCGCCATCCGAGAGAAGAGAGGAGCTCCACCCATGTCCGAGAGCACGCAAAGCATGACCCGTCGATCCTTTGTGAGCGCAGGCGCGGCCGCCGTTGCCGCTGCCGGTCTTGCCGGCACCGCCGCCAGCGCCCTCGCCGACGAGGCCGCCGAGACCGAGGAGGCGGCGTCGGACGTCCCCGCCTGGCTGGGGACCGCCCCCGAGATCGCCGAGGACCAGATCTCCGAGGTCGTCGACACCGAGGTTCTGGTGTGTGGCGCCGGCACCTCCGGCCTGTTCGCCGCCTGCGCGGCCGCCGAGGCGGGCGCCAAGGTCGTCTGCCTGGAGAAGTACTCCATCGGCGGCGGCGTGCGCGACAACCTCGGCTCGCTCAACAGCCGCCTGCAGAAGGAGGCCGGCTGCGAGATCGACGAGAACGAGATCGTCAACGACATGATCCGCTACGCCGACAACTACTGCAACCCGCGTCTCTATCACCTGTGGGCGCAGAACTCCGGCGAGGCCATCGACTGGTACCAGGATCGCCTGGAGGAGGCCGGCTTCGAGCTGTACTACGAGGGTGCCGCCAACGCCAAGGAGACCTTCTACAAGCACTGGCCCACGGGTCACATCCCCAGCTGGCCGGCCGACGCCGAGTTCGCCGGCATGACCGACGTCATCAACGGCAAGAACGTCCTGGGCGACTACGGAGTCAAGGTGGGCGTGGACTTCCGCTGGAGCACCCCCATGGTCAGGCTGCTCCAGGACGAGAGCGGCAAGGTCACCGGCGCCATCGCCCAGAAGGGGGACGGCAGCTACCTGCAGGTCAACGCTAGCAAGGGCGTGGTCGTCTGCACCGGCGGCTATGCGCGCAACGACGACATGATGGCGGCCCTGCAGCCCCAGACGCTGGACAAGTACTCCCTGTCCATCGCCATCGCCGGCACCGAGGGAGACGGCATCAAGGCCTGCCTGTGGGCCGGCGCCCACATGGACGAGGTCCACACCGCCATGGTGTTCGACCGCGTCGCCGTGAAGCCCGATGAGATAGGCGGCTCGCAGACCACCGGCTCGCTGTTCTGGATGGGCTCCAACCCCTGGCTCAAGGTGAACCTCAACGGCGAGCGCTTCACCAACGAGAGCGCGCCCTACGACTACATCCTCAACGCCGCCCTCACCCAGCCCGACCACACCATCGTGGACATCTGGGACTCTGACTACGCCACGTACCTGGAGCAGTTCGACATCCACGGATGCGCCCGCGTGTACCCGTTCGACAACGGCGCGCCCACCAACATGACCCTCGAGGCCACCGAGGGCATCAACCAGGGCCTCATCGACAACGGCTACATCGTGGTGGCCGACACCATCGAGGAGTTGGCCGAGGGCCTGGGCATTCCCGCCGAGAACCTGGTAAAGACCGTCGAGCGTCAGAACGAGAACTATGACAACCAGTTTGACCCGGACTTCGGCAAGGAGCCGCACCGCCTCTCCGCCATCCGCACCGCCCCCTTCTACGGCGTGCGCACCTCGGGCTACATGCTCTGCACCCTGGACGGCATCACGATCAACGAGGACTTCCAGGCTGTGCGTCCCGACGGCACCGCGATCGAGGGCCTGTACGTGGGCGGCTGCGACTCGGGCTCGTACTACGCGCACACCTATCCCAACCTGTCGACCGGCAACTGCTGTGGCCGCTCGGTGACCTTTGCCCGCATGATCGGCAAGGCGCTCGCCGCAAAGTAAGGCGGACGGCACGCCGAAAGCAGCGCGCGGCGCGCAGGACGCGCACAGAACTGCCGATCCTGACCATCCGAGGGGATGGGCGCGCACAAAACTGCCCATCCTGACCATCTGACGGCAAGCCTCCTACCTGCTGGTTTACACAATTTTCGCAGGTAGGAGGCTTGGTCATTATCGGGAGTTCTGTGCGATCATGGGCACCCCGCGCCACCCATGTGCGCGCTACCCATGTGCGCGCTACGGGCGCACCCCGCGCACGCGCTCGCCCGCGAGGGCAGGAGCGTCCGGTCTTAGATCGTACGGGCGCACCAGTTGCCCGAGCGGATGGCGTACTGGATGTTCCACGGGTCGGTGGCGTCGCCCACCACGTGTGCGTCCATGCCCTCGAGCTCGGCGAGCATGTCCTCGTTGGTGAGCATGTCGCGCGCGTCGATCACCGTGTCGCACGCCCAGCTGACCTCGGCGCCCGAGTCCTTCTTGACGGTGATCTGCCCGTCGGCGATGCCCAGCAACTCCGCGCCGGGGTACACGCGGGTACCGCGGGCGTAGAGCATGGGGATCGAGAACTTACGGCACCAGATGGACTGGCCCTTGCTCAGCAGGTCGATGGTGTCGGACATCACGATGTTCACGTGCTTGCCCTGCGCCAGCAGGTAGAGGGCCACGTCGGTCGCCTGGGCGTTGCCGCCGATGATGGTGACCCTCTGGCCGATCTCCGCGCTGGCCACGTCGTCGATGGAGATGACGTTGGTGGCCTCGTCACCCTCCGCGACGAGTGCGTCGCGCTTGCCGCCCACGGCCAGGATCACCACGTCGGGCGCCTGCTCCTTGATGAAGGCGGCGTCGACCTCCTGTCCGGTGACAACCGTGACGCCCTTGAGCTCCAGGTCGCGCTCGCTCCAGGCGATGTAGTCGGCGAGGTTCTGGTGCGGGCCCTTGATGGCGCTCATGAAGTTCATGAGGCCGCCCAGGTAGCCCTGCTTCTCGTAGAGCGTGACGGTGTAGCCGCGCTGCGCCGCGATGCGAGCGGCCTCCATGCCGGCGGGGCCGCCGCCCACGACCATGACGTTCTTCTCGCCGTCGCCGGGATCGGGATCAAAGCCGCCGGGCAGGCCACGGTCCTGGCCCACGAAGTCACGCACCGGATCCAGGCGGCAGGAGTAGTTCATGCCACCGAACTGGCTGCTCAGCGGGGATGGATCCTCCCTGAACGAGTCGTTCCAGCAGTGGCAGCAGCGCGTGCAGGGACGGATCTCGTCGAAGCGCCCCTCCTTGAGCTTGTTCACGTACTCGTTGTCGACGGTGAGCGGGCGGTTGATCATCAGGAAGTCGACCTTGCCGTCGGCGATAGCCTGGTCGGTGAAGTCCGGGGCGTGCGCAGGGTCGAGGTAGGTCACCGTGCCGACCGGGATGTTCACCGCGTCGCAGTACTCCTTGGCGACGTCGAGCATAATGCCGCAGCCGTCGTGGTTGGCGATGAGCTTGCCCTCGAAGTGGCGCGAGAAGTCGAACTGCGTGCCGAAGCTCGTGGAGCCCATGCAGCCCAGCGGGTCGAAGAACAGGTCGGCCAAGAACTGGGTGGCGTGCTGCTCGAGAGGCCCGATGCGCACGTGCAGGCTCGCGGCGCCGGCGGCCTCGAGCATCTTGGCGATCTCGACGCCATCGGCGACCGTGTTGAACTCGGCGCTGTCACCGATGTTGACGTCGTTCTCCTCGATGCCGTTCATGAGGATCTGGATGGGCCAGTCTTCGCCCACGGCCTCGTGCACGGACTGGATGACGCGCGTGATGAAGCGCGTGCGGTTCTCGTAGGTCTGCGCGCCGTAGTCGTCCTCGCGGTGGTTGCGGGCGCGCGAGAAGAACCACTGGGTCATGTTGTTACCGGCGCAGTTGAGCTCCCATGCGTCGAAGCCCCACTCCTTGAGCTTCTTGCCGGCCTCGACGTACTTCTCGATCATGAACTCGATGTTCTCTTCGGTCATGTACTGGCAGTCATAGGTACCGCCGCCGGCCGTGACGATCTCACTCATGAACGTGGAGCCCATCATGTCGCTCTGGGTACCGCACTTGGCGCCCTCGGCGTGGATGGCGTCGACGAGCTGCTTGACCTGCTCGTCGGTGAACTCGTCGATGTTGGCGTTGATAGAGCAGGTGTACGGGGTGAAGATGTGGCAGAAGTTCTCGACCCAGATCATCTCCGTGCCACCGGCGGCAAGGCGGCGATAGTACTCGACGAAGGCGTCCCAGCCACCGTTCTCGTAGTTGGAGCCGGCGGCGGACTTGACGATGCGGTTGCTGAACTCGAGGTTGCCGAGCTTCCAAGGGGACAGGACGTGCGAGAGGTCGCCGGAGTTCTGGCGATAGTCGCGATCCTGCGGGTTCAGCTCGTCGGAGATCACCTGATACACATGGGCGCTGCCCTGGGCCGCCCCAGCCCCGGCCGGCATCTCCTCGGCAGCGGTCTCGGCAACGGCCTCCTCGGCTGCCTCATCGGCAAGGGCCACACCCAGCCCGCTCACGGCCGCAGCCGCACCGGCAGCGGCAAGGCCCCCGCCCACGACGAAGCCCCTGCGCGAAACCTGACGTGCAGAATGGTTGCTCATTGGCCTTCCTTCCTCTCCCACGCTTTGTCATGCGTCGTTCCCTGATCCCTCGAACGCGGCGAGGTGGCCCGTGAGCGCATGGGCATGCTCACGAACTCGCTGACAATCCCGCCGCGTCCGGCCGTTTTCAAAGGTATGATGCTCCCAGCGCCCAAACAAGCGGGGTCTTGGGTTAGGCAACCGTACGCACGTAACCCGACCCCATAACCCCGCAGGCAGCAATAGGTGCCGTCGTGCCTTCACTGCGATGGGCACCCGCGGAGAAACGCGTCTATGAGGTGAGCGGCATGTACGAACGGATGAAAGTCTGGCTCGACAAGGCCCTGCCCGGCGGCTCGCCCGCCTTCGTCGGCATGGGGACTCTTCTGGCCTGGATCGCCCTTCTCCAGAGCATGGCCCAGACCAACGATCGCGTCGTGTTCGGCACCGTCACCCTCGCGGTCGACCTGGGCTCCGCGCCGATATTCCTCCTCTTCCTGACACTCGCGCGCAGGCTCACCCCGCTCATGAAGAAGCGTGTCCCCCTCATCGCAAGCGCCGTCGCAATGCTGATTGCCAACGTCATCATCGCCGTCACGTACGCAACGCCGGACACGCCCAAGCCCCTGGTCGTGGCGGGGCTCGTCATAGCCGGCGCCGGATCTGCGGCGCCCCTTCTCTACTGGTGGGAGATCTACGGGGTGCTCAACCCCATCAAGGTGGCTGCGTACTACGCGGGATCGTGGGTTCTCCGCGAGGTCCTCGTGCTCGCGCTCATTGGCTACACGGGCGCGCACCTGATCATCGCGACCTTCGTCCTGCCCCTCGTCGCCCTGCTCATGCTTTCGGCGAGCACGGCGAGGCTGCGTCGCGAGTCGCTCGCCCCGCGCGTCGCGTACGGGACGACCTCGTTTCCCTGGAAGCCGATGGTCCTCGTTGCCCTGTACGCGTTTGCCTACGGGTGCGGTACGTGGCTTTTGTTCTACAAGGACGACGTGTTCATGCACGTCGGCATCCTGCTGCCCGCGCTCATCGTCTGCGCGTCAGTCCTGTTCGCCTCCAAGCGCTTCAACTTCACCTTGGTCTATCGCGTGATCCTACCCGTGGCCATCGCCGGCCTGCTCGCCCTGCTCGTCGTGCAGCCAGCGACCATAGGCGTGGTCACCATCTTCGTGCGGGCGAGCTACACCGCCGTGTTCATCTACGTGTCCGTGCTGCTGTGCAATCTGTCGCGGCGCTACAATATCAGCGCCGTGTGGCTGTTCAGCCTGTTCAACATCACGCACATCGCGTTTCTCGGCATGGGGACGCTGCTGTTCAACGCCCTGCCGTCGCTGGCGATCCTGGGCGTGTGCATCGTCTGCGTTGTGTTCGTGACGTTCATCATCATCTCCGAGCCCTCCCTTGACTCCAACTGGCGCATCGTGCTCACCAGCAAGGGCAGTGACCTGGGCGAGCAGGCCCGCGTGCAGCTTGTAGTGGACGCGCTCGCCCAGAAGCACGGCCTCTCGGCGCGACAGAGCGAGATCCTGCTTTTGCTCGCGCAGGGAAACCTCCCCCGCTCCATCGGCCACGCGCTCAGCATCTCGCCCGGAACGGTCAAGGCCCACATCCAGCACATCTACAAGAAGCTGGGGATACACAGCAAGGAGGAGCTCGACGCCCTGGTGAGGGAATAGGGGACGCGCGGGAAGCTGGCCGGCGCGGTCGGCGCGTGCAGGTGCGTGCAGGTGCGGGCCGCAAGCGAACACAGACGACGAGCGGGCGCGTGACGACAGCCCCCCCCCCGACATCGCAGCGTCTTCTCGCGGCTCCTTGGACGTCCCGGATGCGCCGGATCCGTCGCATGGCCGCCGTGACACCTCCCCACCTGACTTCCGGGAACTTCCGGTGCATGGCCTGGTCAAGATGGCGAGTTCTGTGCTCGTCGAGAGGTCTCGACTGGTCAAACTACCGAGTTCTGTGTTCGAAAATGGTCCATTTTCCGATAAAACTTGGTATTACGAATACAAACGTCTGTATCACCACAGGTAAACGCGTTGCCTTTAATACTAGCAGATTCCTTGCATAACACAGAACTCAAGATCCTGACCACCGCAACACAGAACTCGGGATCTCGACCATCCTCATGCCACCTTTATGCCGCCTTTATGCCACCATCATGGCTATCATCGCCATGCCATCACCATGCGCCTCCACGCCATCACCGTGCCGCCGCCACGCCACCACCGGCGCCGCCGGTCGCGCCATCAGACCCATCCCCAGCCCCGGCGAGGGCCTTTCGTAGTAGCATGTCCCCAGCACGACCTTTCACTTGCCGCCCGGCAAATCCCGGCGCATCCTACGACCAAAGGAGGAATCCCCATGACGCAGCAAGACGCCGTGGTCGCGGCCCACGAGGCCGACGACCGCAACCCGCACGGATATCCGCTCGCCCCGTGGCGTCCGGTCAAGGACCAGTGGCCCGGCGAGACGATCATCGACGGCTATCGCTGGTTCGAGAACGCGCAGAACCCCGAGGTCCTCGCCTGGGTCGCCGAGGAGAACGCGTACACCGACGCGTTCTTCGCGCGGGAGATGCCGTGCCGCGTGCAGGCGCGCATCGACTACCTGCGCGCCAAGGCCGGCAGCGTCACCTATTCGGGCGTGACCCCCATCGACGGTGGGCGCGGCGGCTACATCGCCGACGCAGTCAAGGGCGGCCTGCGCACGATCGTCCGCCTCGACGAGGACTTCGCCAACCCCGAGCAGCTCTTCTGCGCGCAAGACGCCGGTGGCCTGTGCAAGGTGGTCTCGGCCGCGCCCTGCCCTACCGACCCCAACATCCTGGCCTGCTGCGTGCTGTTTGACCGGGCGCCGCGCCTGTCGGTGCTCGTGCGCGACGTCGCGGCCGACGAGACGCTCGTCCGGCTGGACGGCATGTTCTACTACGCCTGGGACGCGAGGGGCGAGCACCTGTACTACTCCGACGCCAAGGAACATCCCGAGAGCGGCACCAACTCCAACTACGTCCATCGCTGGAATCGCGCGGACAACGAGGTCGAGCTCGTCTACCAGGTGCAGGAGAACGCCGTGTTCTGCGACGTCCAGCCCGATGCGCTGGGCGGCGTGTTCGTGATGGTGTGTCCCGACTACGGCACGCAGATCGTCTATCACCTGAACGCCGACGAGGTGGCCGCTGCCGTGCAGGCCCCGGCGGGCGCAAGCGCCGCGGCAAGGCCGGTGAGTGGCGACGTCTCGGCCGCCTTTGCCTACGTGGGCACAGTCGGCGACCGCCACCTGCTGCTCACCAACTGGGACGCCCCCATGGGGCGCATCATCTCGGTGGACGCAGCCGGCCCCGACCTCTCCGACGCCCGCGAGGTGATCGCGCAGCCCGGCGCGGGCGAGGTGCTCTGCGGCGCCCTCGTCATGGGCGAGACCGTCGTGTGCGCCTTCCAGAAGAACGCCGCCTCCGCGCTTGGGGTCTATGGCCTTGACGGCGCGCGCCTGTGCGAGGTCCCCCTGCCTGACGACACCGGCTGCCTGGCCACCGGCGAGCAGCTCGCAAGCCCCTGCGTGGACTCCGCCTGCCTGTGCCTTGAGTTCGAGAGCTTCCGCATGCCGCCCTCGATCATCCGCTACGACGCGACGGCGCGGCAGGCCACGACGCTGTACGTTTCGGGCGCAAGCGTACCGCAGGGTAGCGAGACCATCAAGGCGGACGCCATCCCCCAGGCCAATGTCGATATCGTGGTGGAGCGCATCGACGTCCCGGCGCGCGACGGAGAGGCGCTGTGCGCATACCTGGTTCACCGCGCTGACGTGAAGCCCACCGGCGGGGTGCCCGCGCTGTTCTTCGGCTATGGCGGCTACAACGTGGTGCTCGCCCCCGACTACACCAACGCGTTCGTGGGTCTGGACGTCGCCGACTGGGCGCACCGCGGCGGCCTGTACGTCCACTGCATCCTGCGTGGCGGCGGCGAGCGCGGCCCGGCGTGGCATGAGGCCGGCATGCTGGGTAACAAGCCCAACGTGTTCCACGACTTCATCGACATCATCAAGCGCGTGCAGGAGCTGGGCTGGACCTGCCCAGACAAGACCGCGATCTGTGGCGGCTCCAACGGAGGCCTGCTCGTGACGGCCACCCTCACGCAGGAGCCCGAGCTCATGCGCGCCGTCATCGCCAGCGTCCCGCACACCGACATGCTACGCTTTGCCTACGACGACCGCGGCCCCATGTATATCACCGAGTATGGCGACCCGCGCAATGAGACCCTCTTCCCCATCATGCGCGGCTACTCGCCCTACCACAACATCCGCGTGGGGCAGGCCTATCCCGCCCTCTACGTGCAGACTGGCGAGCTCGACAACAACGTGCCTCCCTACCACGGCAAGAAGTTCGCCGCACGGATGCAGCGCGAGGCGGCGCCCACCAACCCCGTGGTGCTGCGCGTGCTTGCCCGCGGCTCGCACGACCGCGGCGAGGGCGATGCCTACTACCAGACCGTGAGCGAGATGCAGTGCTTCCTGGAGCACTACCTGGGAATGGAGGAGTAGGGGCGGCTTGTACTCAAGATCAACCGAGTGCAGGCCGTGGCGCTGTCGGCACGAACCTGCACCCGGTCGACGAGTCCCGTTCGCTTAGCTACAAGGCAGCGTGGGCCTGCCAAGCTCGCGATAGTATTCGTCCACGATAAACGGGGCGCTCTCCGACCACATGAGCGAGTCGGGAACGGAGAGCGCCTCATATGTTTGTGACGAGGTGAAGTCAACGAGACAGTCATCAAAGGGCCTGGCCTCGTGTTTTGCAAGGATCTCGACAACGGCACGGAGTTTCTCGTACACATCGAGGGTAATGTCCATGCCCTTATAGACATACTTGCTAGTCAAGCGCGTACCTCCTCAGCAAGCGCAGGGACCCGATCGCCTTTTCAGTATGGAAAGACACTTGGTCGTTCGCCCTGAAGTAGGCGAGTCTTCTCAGCGCCTCGTCCGCCGTATAGACACCTTGGATATAGCGGTTCACCGTCAGGAGCGTGTTGTCGTTGGCGACCGGTCCCATTACCACGTCAACTGATGCTGGACCCCGCCCTTGCTCCTGTTGTCGCGAATGAAATCGAGCCACTCTAAGGTCAGGCCCGGAAAGGAGCAGATGGCAAGATCCCCCATGGGCGAAAACTCATATTCGTAGATATACGAGCATGAGGTGTTGTGCCTGATCCGAACGTTTTTTGCCCAGATCGATCTGGTCAAATAAGCAATCGGTTCCGTGATACACAACGAGCTTATCCATGGGAGCATGCCCCCAACGCTTCTTCCACAAACGACGCACCCTCGTCAAGGTCAAGAGTGTGCAAGACATCGTACTGGGAGCGGACGAGATTGAGCATGCCCGAGTCCCTCAGCAGGACAGCAGCCTCATGGGCAGGGATTCCATGCCTTCGGGCATACTCCTCGGTCGTTACCACGACTATCAAGTTCTCATCTTGGCGATCCTGGCTCTTTGACATCGGGCACCTCGCCTTTAGCAATGCTTTCCCAGAATACAGATGCCATCTTATCACCTGCAGCAGCGTCGGCTGTGACAACATCAAAAACCGAGGCAAGTGATCGACAAGCGACCGCCTCGAAACGATTGGCCCGATTGGGCAAGCAAGCTCGGCGGCCCCGAAAGAGCAGAGGCCGCCGACCGAAGAGACGGCGAGTTTATTCCTGCGAGATGTCAAGGCCGAAGTACTTGTTCGAGAGCTCGGACAGCTCGCCGGAGGTGCGCATGTCGTCGATGGCCTCGTTCATGGCCTGCAGCAGGCTCTGGGTCGCCTCGCCGCGGCGCAGCGGGAACGCCACGTGCGTGGGGTTCTCGTCGGTGACCGCGATCTTGAGGTCGGCGTCGGGGTGCTGCTCCATGTAGTCATAGAACACCACCTCGTCGTTGAGCGTGGCGTCGATGCGGCCCGACTCGAGCAGCTGGATGGTCTGGTTGAGGTCGTCGACGCCCTGCGTCTGCGCGCCGTAGCTCTCGGCAAGCAGCGCGTAGGCGCTGGCGAGGGTGTTTGCCGTGGTCTTGCCCTCGAGGTCCTCCATCGAGGCGATCTCGTCGTAGTCGCCGCGCACGATGACCACCGTGCGGTTGTAGGCGTAGGGCTCGGTGAAGTCGTACTTCTCGGCGCGCTCGTCGGTGACGGTCACGCCGTTTGACACGCAGTCGTAGCGCTGCGAGTCCAGCCCGGCGAACAGGCCGTCCCACTTGCCCTCGACAAACGTCGCCTCGACGCCCAGGTGCTGCGCGATGCCGCGCGCCACCTCGATGTCGTACCCCACGAGCTCGCCGTCCTCGTCATGGAAGGTCCAGGGCGACCAGGTTCCCTCGGTGGCAAAGATCATCTCGCCGCGCCCCTTGATCTGCGCGAGCAGATCGCCCGAATCGTCCGCGTCGCCGTCGGACGACGCATCAGCCGTCGCGTCGTCCGACTGGTCGCACCCGACCAGCGGCATCATCACGAGCAGCGACGCCGCGCCTGCGGCCATGGCGACAAAGCCGCGGCGCGAGAAAGCGGCGCCCGTCTGTCGGCAGCTTCGCCCCGTACATGTCAAACGGCCGGCGGCGCAGGCATCGACCCCATCGCCAGCACAGGCACCGGCCCGTGCGCCTCCGTGCTCCCCGGCCAGCCCGTCTGTCCTCGCAAAGGCATCCGTTACGTCTCGGCTCATGTCATGCTCCTGTCTGTGCTTGGTCTTTGTCAGTGTGTTCGCAGGCCTCGGACGAGGCGCCATCCGCACCCACCAGGCGCAGGAAGGCACGCACGCGGTCGTTGGCCGGATGCTCGAAGAACGCGTGCGCCTCGTCCTGGGCCACCACCAGGCCGTCCTCCATGAACACCACGCGGTCGGCCACGTTGCGGGCAAAGCCCATCTCGTGGGTCACCACGAGCATAGTCATGCCCTCGTCGGCCAGCCGGCGCATCACGCCCAGCACCTCGCCGGTGAGCTCGGGGTCCAGGGCGCTCGTGGGCTCGTCGAAGAAGATGATCTGCGGGTCGAGCGCCATGGCCCGCGCGATGGCCACGCGCTGCTTCTGGCCACCCGAGAGCTGGCTGGGGTACGCGTCGCAGCGGTCGGCCATGCCCACGCGCTCAAGGCACTCGCGCGCCTTGGCCTGCGCCTGGCGCCTCGGCACCTTGCGCGCCACCACCAGTCCCTCGGTCACGTTGCCCAGCACCGTGCGGTTGCGGAAGAGGTTGTACCCCTGGAACACGAAGCCCGTCCGCCTGCGCAGCGCCGCCACCTCCCGCGACGAGGCGCTCGCCAGGTCGTACGTGTCGCCGTCGAACTCCAGCATGCCGGCGTCGGCGCGCTCCAGAAAGTTCGCACATCGCAGAAGCGTGGTCTTGCCCGAGCCGGAGGGGCCGAGCACCGCCACCACGCTGCCCTTCTCCACGGCAAGGTCGATCCCGCGCAGCACCTCCACCCCGTCGAACGACTTGCGGACCCCCGTGAGCCTAAACATGGCAGACTAGCTCCTCTCCATGCCGTACGCCGCCAGGCGCTTCTCCCCCGCGCGCTGCGCGAGCGTGAGCAGCGTGGAGAAGAGCAGGTAGATGGCCCCGACCTCCAGGTAGAGCGGCAGGGCCTCATAGGTGCGCGACACGATGCGCTGCGTGGCCATGAGCATCTCGGCCACCGTGATGTTGGCGGCAAGCGAGGTGTCCTTGACCAGGGCGATGAGCTCGTTGGACAGCGGCGGGAACGCCGTTCGCAGCGCCTGCGGCAGGATGATGCGCCGCATGGTCTGCCCGTAGGTGAGCCCCACGCACTGAGCCGCCTCGAACTGCCCCGCCGGCACCGACTCGATTGCGGCGCGGATGGTCTCCGACGCGTAGGCGCCGGTGTTGAGCGAGAACACGATCACCGCAGCGGGGAACGGGTCGAGCACGATTCCCAGGTCAGGCAGGCCGTAGAACACCACGTAGAGCTGCACGAGCAGCGGCGTCCCACGCATGATCCAGATGTAGACGCGCGCGAGCTGCTTGAGCACGCGTATGTTGGCGAACTGCACGAGCGCCGTCAGCGTGGCGATGACCAGCGCCAGCGCAAACGATATCAGCGTGAGCGGGATCGTGACCAGGATGCCCGGCACGATGATCTGGCTAAACGAGCTGAGCAGGATGTCGATGACGCGATCAGACACGGCAGCCTCACCTCCCATTCGATTCGTCGGAGCGGTCGCAGCAGTCGTGCAGCAGCACGTCGAGACAGTCGATCTCCCGCTGCGTCCTGTGCAGCTCCTCGATCAGCTCGCCCCGATGCGTCTGGAGAAGCACGCGCATGGCAGGAGTCATGTTATCCCTCCGCAGGCAGCAGCACTTCCTCACGAGGCAGTCGTCACACCCGGCGGCGGCAAGCTGCTCGATGAACGCCTGCTCCGAGGCGGGGTCGCAGCCCGTGAAGCGGGGCCCTCCGTTTGGGGTGGCCCTTTCGTCCAGCCCGCACGAATCCCTCGTGCCCATATGAAGCACGCCTCCTCTCACACCGTCCGTTAGCATCGGCCACTTTACGATACGCTCCGCCCGGGCTATTATCAAATACGCGGTTGTTATATCCAGATATTCTTATCAGGAATGATGGTCCGGGCGTCCGCTGTCCACCTCAAAGCGCCACGCGCATCCGCGCCGCATGGCGAGCGTCGCGGCAAAAGGGACACCAGCCAGGCCGCCATCACGGGAGGCACCATGGAGTTTCGAGTCCTGCGATACTTTCTCGAGGTCGCGCGCGAGCAAAGCCTGACCAAGGCGGCCGCCACCCTGCACGTCTCGCAGCCCACGCTCTCCAAGCAGCTCAAGGACCTAGAGCGCGAGCTGGGCCACAAGCTGTTCACGCGCAGCAACTACGGCATCGTCCTGACCGAGGAGGGCATGCTGCTGCGCCGCCGCGCCGACGAGATCGTCTCCATGGTGGAGAGGACCCAGGGCGAGTTCCATGCGCTCGAGGGCAACGTGGGCGGCGACGTGCGCATAGGCTGCGGCGAGTCGGAGAACATCAGGCACATCGCCCGCTGCGCCCGCGCCGTGCAGGAGCGCGACCCGCTGGTGCGCGTGCATCTCTACAGCGGCAACGGCGAGGACCTGGCCGAGCGCATCGAGAGCGGCATGCTCGACTTCGCGGTGCTCACCCGCCAGGCCGACCCCGCCCGCTACAACTCGCTGCCCCTGCCCGGCGCCGACACCTGGGGTGTCATCATGCGCTCCGACAGCGCCCTGGCCGAGCGCGAGGCCCTGAGCGTCGACGACCTGGTGGGCCTGCCGCTCATCCTCTCGCGCCAGGCCATGACCGACGCATACGCCCAGTGGTTCGGCGAGCGGCTAGACGAGCTGCACGTGGTGGCGACCTACAACCTGGCGTACAACGCGTCGGTGCTCGCGCGCGAGGGCATCGGCTACGTCGTCAGCTTCGATAGGCTCGTGCACACGGGCCCCGGCAGCGACCTGACGTTCAGACCGCTCACGCCCGCCCTCGTCACCCACATGAACGTGGCGTGGAAGAAGCATCAGGTATTCAGCCACGCCGCCCAGCTCATGCTCGACGAGATGCAGCGGGCGTTTGGGCGAGATGGCAGGCAACTCCGCGCGTGACGTGCCTCGCAGAAGACAGCTACACGCCAAGCGAGCGAACGGGGATCACGTAAACCCCGTCGCCGCGCTGATACGCCGCCTCTCCCATGCCCGTCAGTACCGCAAGAAACGACGGAGGGCGTGTGCGCGCGGATTTGTCTGCGGCCAGCTTGTCGCGCAAGCGTAGCAGAGCCCGCGCGCCGTCCTCGACCTTGGCCTCGCTCAGCTTGATTTCGAAGGCGCCCCATCGCCCGTCGGCACGCTCAACGATAGCGTCGGCTTCCAGGTTTGAATCGTCGCGGTAATACCGCACCGGATGGGGCAAGGCGTCCCCGAGCGCACGGGCGTAGACGTCAAGATCCCTCATGCAGAGGTTCTCAAACGCAAGGCCAAGCGTCTGCCAGTCTTGAAGCAGCGAGGACGGCGAAAGGCCGAGCGCGACGACGGCAATGGCAGGGTCAGCGAAGTAGAGCTTTGGCTTGGTGCGCATGCGTCGCGGGGAGCGAGACGGCGGAACCCAGCCGGGAACTTCGTCCACGAGAAAAAGCCGGGTTAAGATGCCTAGGTAGCGAGAGACCTCGCGCGCCTCGTAGTCCGTTGGAGAAGATTCGCTGTCCCTGGCGTACACGTCACGCGCAAGCGTTTCATTGGTGGGTGACTGGCCGAGATTGCGCGCAACTGACAGCCCGAGCCTACGCGCGATGTCGGCGTCTCCGCCGAGCTGCGGCACGCTTTGCTCATAGATGGCAGACAGGTATTCCCGGATGATGATCTGGGAGTCTCCCGGATCGAGCCCGATGCCCTCCGGCCATCCCCCGCGACAGATTATCTTCGCAAGGCTGTCAATACCATTCCCGCACTGCGATGCGACAAACGAGCCCTCAAACAACCCAGCTAGGCTCGTGCGTCCCGTGGACTCCCCCGACTCCTGAAGGGTCATCGGGTGCATCCTGACGCGCCCGATGCGTCCGGCCCCGCTGTGTGCCGTCTCGTCCTTGTGGGGCGTCGAAGAGCCCGTGAGTATCCAGAGGCCCTTCTTCCCGCCCGCATCGTCAGCGGCATGGCGCACCGTGTCCCAGATGGCCGGCACTCGCTGCCACTCGTCAATGACGTGAGGGGGCTCGCCTATGAGCGAATAGCTGGGATCTGCCTGACAGATGGACAGATTGGCCCCCCTGTCCACATACGTCACGCTTTGTGCATGAGCAAGCGAGGTCCACGTCTTGCCACACCACTTGGTTCCCGACACCTCGACGGCCCCGAACAGGCGCAGGTAGCGCTCCACCTGATCGTCCACGATGCGGGGACGATACGTGGCTGGTGCGATTCCGCTGGGCTTGGTTCCCTCGGGCATGGTACCTCCGATCCGTCGTGCACATGCATGCGCATACCTGCAGATAACGCAGCATGTGCATGTCCGCCATTCATACGATACCACCAAGAAAACGAATAATCCAGCACCGTAAAAACGAATGATCGAGCACCATAAATCCGAATGGACGGCACACGAACAAATGCACAAGGTGGTCTGCGCCCAAGGGGTCAGCAGATATGGACCTCGCCGATCATGGCTCACCCACCCAGCCTTCGTGCAGCGAAATGGCGACTTGTTACCAGAAAAGTGGGGATGCGACTACATTTGAGTGGGCATTATTGGACGCGCAGCAAGGACCGAGCACTTAGGGGCATCGAAAAGTGCAGGTAGATACATGTATGCACCGATGACCCTCTCCCCTATGCACCATTCCTCCGTTGAGATCGCCTAGATCTATGCAGTCCGATCCCCATTTTTCTGGATGTATCGGGCAAATCGGCTGCAAGGGAGCACAGTTGGCCAGTCCGCCAGACCAGTCGAGCGCTGAGCCCTGCGTTCCGCCGATGCTTTGGGCACCTCGTGGGCCGCCATCTTTCCAACGGTGTTCGGCGCGGGCGAACGGCGCCTCGCCCTGCGGGCTATCCCCGCAGCTCCACCTCGATCACATCCCCTACCTGCGGCGCGTTGGCACGGTCAAGCGGGTAGTACGCGTCGCACGAGTCGAGGGCGACGAGGCCGGGGCGCGCCGGCAGGGGCGTCGCCTCGAGCACACCGTCGGCACCCTGCGCAAGCCCGAGGAAGCGGATCGCGTAGAACGGATGATCCTTGTCGCGGGCGACCTTGGGGTGCGTCTCGCCACCGGCTGCGATCGCCCCGGCAGGCTTTGCGGGCGCGCCGGCGTCACCCTTCTTTCCCACGCCGCTTGGCCCGAACGGCGCCGCGAGGCGCGCCTTTACGCGCACGGGCTCGGGCGTGCGGCCAAACCACGCGTCCATGAGCGGCTTGAGGTAGAAGTCGGTGGTGAAGGCAGCGCCCAGCGCCGGCCCGGAGATGCCCACGATGGGCGTGCCCTCGACCAGCGAGTAGCTGCTGTGGTGCCCGGGACCGTGGTCGGTCTCGTGGTTGAACACCTGGCCCATCTGCTCAAGCAGCTCCATGGTCCAGTCGTCGGAGCCCTTGGAGGACCCGGCGTTGAGCACCACGATGTCGGCCTCGGCGCAGGCACGGCGAATGACTGCCTCTATCTGCTCGGGATCGTCGGGCACGATGGGGTACACGAGGGGCGCGCCGCCCCACTCCAGCACCTTACCGCGCACCACGTAGCTGTTGGACTCGACGTTCTTGCCGCGCGGGACGTCCGCACCCGCCTCGACCAGCTCGTTGCCCGTGGGGATGAACGCCACGCGCGGCCGGGCGATCACGTGCGCCGTGGTGTGACCCGCGCCGGCGAGGGCCGCCGCGACCACCGGCGTCACCACGGTGCCCGCAGGCGCCACCAAGTCGCCCTCGCGCATGCGCGAGCCTGCCGGCGACGTCCCGCCGAACTGGGCGCTTGGCGGCAGGATGATGCGCTCCAGCGTCTGGTTGTCCTCGCTCACCTGCACGTTCTCGATCACGATGGCCGTGTCGAAGCCCTCGGGCATGCCCACGCCGGTATTGGCGAACTGCCACTGCTCGCCGCGCCTCCAGCCGCTGATGTCAGGCATGCCGTCCGCAAAGTCGCTCCAGCGCACGGCGATCGAGTCCATGTTGCACGTCAGACAGTTGGGAAGCGTCAGCAGGGCGAGCTCGTCGCAGGCCAGCGTGCGCCCGAGCGCCTCGGCCAGCGGCACCTCCTCGGTCGCCGGCGCAAACGCGCAATGCGCGAGCATGGTGGCGACGGCCTGGGCGCGCGTGAGCTCGATGTGGCTGCTGTGGTCTCTCATGGCGAGGCGCTTCCTCTCTGGGCGATGGCGCTGCTTGACGGCGGCACATCGCCAGAAGCGCCGGCGCCCGGCGCCATGCGCGGCGATGCGCATATGCTGTGATTGTACGCCTTTCGGGCAGGGCGGCGCGTGTCGGATGCGTGCTTTCGGGCACCATAGCCACATACGTCAGCGTCGTCCGAAGGGATCGCCATGATCAACCACTTCTGCAAGACGCCCCTGTGGGAATGCGGCAAGGAGCTCGTCGCCGTGGCGCAGGGGATGCGCCCCGCCGAGACGGTCATCCGCAACGCGCGGCTCGTTAACGTGTGCACCCACGAGGTGTAGGAGGCCATCGACGTGGCCGTGGCCTGCGGGCGCATCGCCTACGTGGGCGCCGACGCGACGCACTGCATCGGCGAGGGGACGCAGACGATCGACGCCGCAGGCCGCTACCTCGCCCCCGGGTTCCTCGACGGGCACATCCACGTTGAGTCCTCCATGGTCGGGGCCGCCGAGTACGCCCGGGCCGTGGTGCCCCACGGGACCGTGGGCATCTACTGGGACCCGCACGAGATCGCCAACGTCCTGGGCCTCAGGGGCGTGGAGCTCATGATCGAGGACTCGCGGCGCACCCCGCTCAAGGCCATGGTCACCACGCCATCGTGCGTGCCCGCCGTGCCCGGCTTCGAGGACACCGGCAGCTCGATCGACCCCGACGACGTGGCACGGACCATGGGATGGGAGAGCGTGGTCGGGCTGGGCGAGATGATGAACTTCTCCGGCGTGCTGGCAGGCGACCCCCTCCCGCTTGGCGAGATCGCCGCGACGCTTCAGGCCGATGGCTGCGTGACCGGGCACTACTCGGTGCCCGAGACCGACCGCGGGCTCAACGCCTACGTCGCGACGGGCGTGCGATGCTGCCATGAGTCCACGCGCGCCGAGGACGTGCTGGCCAAGATGCGTCTGGGCATGTACGCCCAGCTGCGCGAGGGCTCGGCCTGGCATGACCTCGCCCAGATCGCCCCGGCGATAGCTGACGGCTCGATAGACACGCGCATGTGCAACCTCATCTCCGACGACACGCACCCCCACACGCTCACCAGCCAGGGCCACCTCGACCACATCCTGCGACGCGCCGTGCAGGAGGGGATCGACCCGCTGACGGCGATCCAGATGGTCACCATCAACACGGCGACGTGCTTCCATATGGACCACGAGCTGGGGTCGGTCGCGCCGGGCAAGTGTGCCGACCTGGTGCTGCTCGACGACCTGCGCGACTTTTGCGTGCGCCTCGTCATGATCGACGGGCAGGTCGTCGCCCGCGACGGGGAAGCGCTCTTTGCCGTGGAGCCCTTCCGCTATCCCGCGTGGGCCACCCACACCATGCGCATCGACCCCGGGCTCGTGATCGACGCGGCGACCTTCCGCATCCCCGCCGTCGACGGGCGGGGCCGCGCGCTTTGCGGCCCGTCAGCGCGCGTGCGCGTGATGGAGGCCATCTCCGCCCGCGTGAACAACCGCGAGCTGCACCTGAGCGTGCCCGTGCGCGACGGCGAGCTTGCGGCGGATCCCGAGCACGACGTGCTCAAGGCCTTCGTGTTCGAGCGCCATCACGAGACGGGGACCTTTGGCCGGGGGTTCGTCACCGGCTTCGGCATACGCGGCGCCCTTGCCCAGACCGTGGCGCACGACGCCCACAACCTGCTGGTGATCGGCAGCAGCGACGAGGACATGGCGCTGGCCGCCAACACGCTGCGCGCTTGCGGCGGCGGGGCCGTGGCCGTGCGAGACGGGCAGGTGCTCGGCCTGGTCGAGCTACCCGTGGCCGGCCTCATGAGCACCAAGACCGTGGAGGAGGTCTCCGCCGAGGCCGACGGCCTGGAGGCGGCCTGGAGGAAGATGGGCTGCACCATGCCCTCGCCGTTCATGACGATGGGGCTGCTGTCACTGGCTTGCCTGCCCGAGCTGCGCCTCACCAACCGGGGGCTCGTGGACTGCACGACGTTCGAGTTCGTGCCGCTGGTGGTGGAGGAGTAGAGACCAGGGGCGCAGGGGCAGCACACAGGGCCTGTGGGAGTTCGCAAACGCCGGCGAATTCCTGTGGGCCACCGACACCCACTCGTGCGGACGCCCAGTCAGGCCACATAGCTCTCAGCCGGGCTACGCAGGACGCCCAACCCGGCCGCGCGGGTGCCCGGTTCAGCCGTGCAGGATGCTGACTGCGCGCCAAAAGGGCTCACTTGCTAAAAAATGTCAACTTAGGACGCGCGACGAAGATTGCTTCCGAGAGCCTGTCGTACCACTCGCTATGACTGCAATCGATTGCAATAAAGAAAGTGCAGGTCAGAGGTTATATCCGCAAAACTCAACAGATACCACGCAGGTCATCCGGCCCATCCCAAGGTGCCTCTTCGGCAAGCGGAAATCCTAACCTCAACTTTTTTAGCAGAATGAGCCTCAGTACGCGCAATAAGCGCGTTCCTGCGACCACCGTTGCCCGCCCCGCTCCGCTTGCTCTTCGCCTGCCCTTCGCCCGCCCTCCGCCCGCCACGGCAGACGTGCAGGCGCCCGGCGCTCCTCCCGGGCCCGCTCCCCGGCCAGCCAAGCACGCAAATGCCGAAGTTAGGGCGCCGCCCAGACAACGACTACCCCAGCGGCTCCTCGAAGACGGCGCCCGTGGCTTCCTGGGCGATGACGATGCACTGCGCGAGGTCTATCTTGGACCCGGCCCAGCTCGCCTCGGTCACCGCCACCCCGTCAAGCACAGACCCGCGCAGGTCGCAGGCGCGAAAGCTCGCGCCGTGCACCGTGGCGCGCGTGAGGTCGCAATCGGTCAGGCCGCATTCGCTGAAGGAGCAGCCGCTCAACGCCGCCTCGCGCAGGCGCACCCCATGCAACGTCTGGCGCGAGAACTTGAGGTTGGCGAGATTGGTGTAGGACCAGTCGCCGCCCTGGACGCTCATCCCCGTGCATCGCGCGCCCAGCACCTCGCATCCCATGAGGCGGCAGTCCCTAAACAGCGTGCGAAAGAAGTCGGCCGACTTGAAGACGCACACGTTGAACGAGCAGTTCACCAGCGTGAGGTTCTTGAAGCTGCACCCGATGAACACACACTTCTCGAACGTGCAGCCTCGGATGGTGCGCCCATGCTCGTAGCTGGCATCGAAGGAGACGTCCCGAAACGCGCAGAGCCGAAACGCCGCCCCGGCGAGCTCGCCCTCCACCGCATCATCGGAGAATATCTGGTTCTCGTACTCGCCCGCATCGAAGCGCATCGGTCCTCCATCCCGGGCCGGTCACAGGCACCAAGCAGTTGTAGGCACCAAGCAGTTGTCCCGTTGTCACTCCCCCATTTTGCCATGCCGCCACCCCAACCGAAGGCACGATTGAAACCAACGCTTACGGCCCGTCAGGTTTTCGTTACAGCGACCGCATCCACGCTCTGCGCCCACTTCGCTACGATAGGGGCGACATCATCCGATGGGGCGGTCTCGCTCGAGGCGGCGATACCCCAGCGCGGGATGTCCGGTAGAACCGAAACGGCTCGAAACAGCGAAGGAGACGTCACGATGAACGACGAGCAGTTACGCTCCTTCACCTTGGTCTATGAGACGCGAAGCTACGCCCAGGCCGCGCGGCGTTCCTCCATGTCGCGGCAGGGCGTCGCGCTTGCGATGCATGCGCTGGAGCGCGAGCTTGGGGTCACGCTGTTTCTCGTCGACGAGGGGGCACACGTCCTCGTTCCGACCGCGTTCGCCGACAAGCTCGTTGCGTTTGCGCGCACGCACGCAAGCAACCTGAGGCTGCTCGGGGAGTCGTTCGCCCGCATCAGCGGCAATCCCGAGCGGACGATCCGACTCGGGTGCTGTTTGGGCACGCTCGGCATGATGGGCTCGGACTTCGTCGCCGGCTTCGAGACCAGACACCCTCACGTGCACATCCGCAGCTACGAGTGCAGCGACATCGCCTGCGACGACGGACTGCACGACGAGACGTTTGACCTTGCCTTGGTGGCAACCCCGTATTGCAAGGACTTCGACGTCCGGGAGATCGACCGGATCGAGCGCATGTTCTGGGTTCCCGCGTCCGACCCCCTCGCCAAGAAGGCCAGCCTGTCCGCAGAGGACCTCGCCGGGCGCAGGATCGCGATCCCCGGCCGTGGGTTCAAGTGCCATGACTGGTTGCAGGAGCTGGCCCGCCACGCACACGTGTCGCTTGGCGACGTGTACCAGATGAGCGAGATTTTCCAGCTCTATGAGTTCGCGACGTCCGGGCGTGGCCTTGGGTTCACCGTGAGCAACCTGGCGCGCCTCGACCTGTTCTCCGGAGAGGACAGCGGCGTCGTGGCGGTGCCCGTCGACGGGGCAAGCGAGGGGTTTGGCATCGCCCGCCTGGCCTCGCGCGCCCTCGGGGATGCCGAACGGCTCTTCTGGGACTGGTGCGTCTCGTACCGTCCCCGGCTTCGGTCGGCCTAATTCGATTTCGGCTTTCGTCTAACACGTTCCCTCTAGCATGAGATGACTAGGAAACACAGCGCCCTCTAGAAAACACGCAGTGCGTCTGCCCACTCAGAAGGAAAACGGAGCCCCGCGCGCCAAAATCCCGATCCAATGGACAAATATGACGGTTGGGAGAAACTTCGCGAACAGCGAACGCGAAACCGTGCCCGCGCTCCCGCCTTTGCAATGGCTCTGACCTGCGCTTCTGTAAAACCTTATGTACTCGCCAACCTCATCAACCTGTCAACGAGCCACAACGGCATCCCCGGACTCTCTCCCAACCGAAAACTTTGTCCCGTCGGAACGACTTTTCGTGCGCGACGTGCCGGCTGACGATCAGCTCACAGCTTGCACAGCCGACACGCCCCAGGATTTGCGAGCAACAGCCCCAATTCTTCACCTATTCCAGAGCTTTTTGCCAACTACCACGGCGTGTGCAAGATCTTCGTGCTGTGCTCGCTTGTGAGCGGGCACTTCGAGCGGAATATCGAGACCACCGAGTCGGGCTACTTTGCTCTTGGCGAGCTGCCGGAGCTCTCGGGCGCAAAGAACACCGTCGACCAGGTGCGTATGTGCTTCGAGGCGTATCGGGACGAGGGCTGGATTCCCCCGTTTGACTAGGTTAACCAGCTCGTTCGGCATTTTACACCATAGCCATTCGGCATTTTACACCCATTTCATTCGGTATTTTACACCCACGTCGCCTACGAAAGCCCTCCGCGGACGATCCGAACAGAGCCGCTGACCGTCTCGACGCCCACCCTGCACGCAGGTTCGTCACCCCAGCGAAGCGACAGCCTCCCGCCTGCGCTTGCCTGGTTCGACCCGTCGAGCACGTACGACATGTCGCCTGACTTGCTGTTCGCCTCCAGCGCAAAGGAAAGGTCGAGGGGCAGCGCGATGGCGACGCCCCCGCTCACGCACTCCTCCCTGAGCGACGTGTGCGGCCGGATCCCGTCCAGTCGGATGGAGCCGCTGACGGAAGAGGCCTTCATCAGGTCCGCCCTCCATGCGCTCACGGAAAGCTTGCCGCTGACGGATTCGGCGACGAGGCGGCCGGCAACCACGGTGCGGTCGAGTCTGGCCACCCCGCTCACGGTCGAGGCATCGAGCGAGGACGCCCGCGCCCCGACAACCCTGACGCCACCGCTGGCGGAGGTGATACCAAGCGGCCCCTCTACGTTCAGGTCAAAAGACTTGATGGAGCCGCTGGTCGTGGAGATGCTAAGCTCGCCGGCCCTGACGTCTGCGGCCTTGACGTTGCCGCTCTTCGAGGAGAGGCTGATGGTGCCGGCCTCTAGGAATGCCGCGTGGATGAAGCCGCTCTTCGTCTCCAGCGACACGCCATCCAGCGCGAGCCCCTGCGCGCCCATCTCGACAGATCCGCTCTTCGCGGAGACTGCGACCGTCCCCGCAAACGCCGTGGGCACCTCGATGGAGAACAGGTGCCTGTAGGACTGCATCGGCAGCAACCTGCGCGGGGCGTCCCCCTCCTCCACGTGCACGACCGGCCCCTCCCGGAGAATCCTCGCCCGGTAGCGCTCCTCGTCAAGCGTGCTATGTTCCTCGATGCGAAGGACACAGCCCTCGACAGGCCTGACGTACACGTTCGCGGCGCCCGTGATGACCTCGAGCCGGCCGATCTCCCCCGTGGACACGTCGAACTCGTATGCATCCACCAGCGGGATGTCTGGCGCCTCGTCCCCGGATCCCCTCGTCCAGTCCCCGATGTTGGCCCTACGAAGGGTCTCGAGCAGATCGGAAAGCGCGGCGTCGCCCATGGTGTCATCGAGGGCAGGGGTGTCAGCGTCACCGGCACCCACGCCCAACGCGTCGGCGTCGGCATCCGCGTGGCAGGCGACACCCGCGAAACCAGCAGTCCCAGAACCGGCGTCACCACGCCCCAGCAGTTCGTCGATCGTCATGCCGTAGAGCTCGGACAGAGCCAGGAGATTGTCAGTGTCGGGCGAGGACTCGCCGCGCTCCCACTTGGAGACGGCCTGACGGCTCACGCCCAGGCGGGCCGCAAGTCCCTCCTGCGAAAGGCCGTGCGTATGGCGCAGGTCGCAGAGACGACGGGCTATGTCTACGTTCATGTGCGGCTCCTCACCTCTTGTCGCGGCAGCGCCGCGCCCCGGGAGCGTCCATGCCTTCTGGCCGCATCTCGTGGCACGCAGGCGCACTGGCATGCCACCACGTTCGCGGTTGCGCCGGGCACGCGCCACCATCTTTGGTTTGCATTTTGCACGGCAGGGCTCCGCGAAGGCAAGCAGATGCCCGCAACCCAAAGTTGCGGCAGATGGCCCAAGCATCGAATGGCACCCGGTCAGGCCCAACCTGAGCGACGTCCCAGGGCGGCGCCCCGATCGCGGCGGCGTTTCGCCCCGGCCGAGGGGCGGCGCTTCGTCCCGGCCGAGGATGACGCCACATGCCGAGGACGACGCCACGCGATGGCGCCCCCACGGTATACTGGGCGGCAGCATCACGATCGGCATCGCCGTCCGGTGAAAGGGGCACCCGATGGACACCAGCTCAATAGGCTCCGCCTTCATGTCGATCCTGCTCGCCCTGCAGATGTGGGTGAGCGGGCTGTTCGGCCTCGGGTGCGGGGCGACGACCGAGGACGTCTCCGGCACGTCCACGCCGACGGACGAGTCGGCCATCGTCGAGGGCCCCCTCAGCGAGGGCGGGCGCGCCGACCTGGTCGGCGTCATCGGAGGGCCATACGCCACCGGCGACGACGCCGAGGGTGCGGGCGCCGAGTCGCAGACGCAGGGCACGGATGGCACTGACGGCGTCACCTACCTCGCCCTGCCCACTGCCACCCTCTCGGTCGACCGCACGATGTTCACGCTGGGCGAGCCCGCGGAGGCGACGTTCACCCTCACCGTGGCAGAGCCGCCGGTTCCGGCCGACCAGATGCCAGCCACGGTGGCGCTCGTCAACACCCAGACGCCTGCCATCGACTACGAGCTCGCGCTGGAGTCCGCCAGCAAGGAGCAGGCCACCTACTCGGCCGTCATCTCAGTGGGAGCGCTCGAGCCCACCCAGCTCACGTACGTCGCGCGGGGAGGCGCCGCGCTTGGCGAGGCGGCGGGCGCATCCGCCAGCCCCGAAGACCCGAGCGCCGCCTTCTACCTGGAGAGCAACGAGGTGACCCTGCGGGTGGCCCCTGCGATCACCGACGACATGGTGGCGTCGGCCCAGCGCCTGTGCGACGCCGTGCAGCAGCAGGTGGACGAGGCCTACCCCGACGGGAACCCAGACGAGAATGCGCTGCAGCTCGTCTACGACTACCTCACCCAGCACACCGGCGCCGTCAACGTCACCATGGCCGCAGGCGCCGTGCTCTACGAGTCCCCCGACGGCATTGCCTGCATGTACACGCTGCCGCCACAGGACAACTCCTTTGACTTCGGCAACCTGGGCACGGCCGCCACCAACGCCGCGGCGGCGGCCGGGGGCATTGACTTCTCCGACCCCAACGGCTACGCCACCTGGATGCGCTCGCGTAACGCCTTCGCGCAGGACACCGAGCTCACCCGCGCCTTCGAGACCGGCAGCGTACCCGATGACCTGCGCGCTTACAACGACCAGACCATCACCAACCGCGACGTGCTGTTCCTGCAGAGCGACGACTCCCTCACCCTGACCGACTACCACGAGGGGCTGTGCGAGGACATCGCTGACTTCACCGGGGGCGACTACACCGCGCTCAAGGGTGGGTCGACCTTCTTCGAGACGCTGTGCGACGGCAGCTTGGCCGACTATGGCACCGTGGTGGTGAACACGCACGGCAACGCCAACGAGGTGCGCCGCGCCGACGGCACCTGGCAGTCGTGGCTGATGCTCTACGGCGAGGCCGACTGGTGGCGCTACGACAAGATGCTCGCCCAGTGCCTGTACAACGGATACGAGATGGGCGAGGGGGACGGATGCCTTCTGCGCATCGCGGCCGAAGGCGGGATCTTCGTCTCCACCGACTTCATCATGGACCGCTACGCCGACGTTACCTTTGACAACACGGTGTTCTACCTGGCCATCTGCAACCTCATGCAGGACGAGACGTTCACGACCTTCCTCATCCAGCACGGCGCCCAGGCCGTCATCGGCAGCTGGGGCGAGCTGTTCAACTTCGTGGACTACGACTACTGCGGCATGCTCGGCGAGCTTCTGACCAGCGTCCAGGACTCGGGTGCCCACACGTGGAGCCTCCTTTCGGCCATGCGGGAAAGCAACTTTGACGCGATCGGCATGATGATGGTCTATCGCACGTCCGACTTCTTCTACTGGGGCGAGGGTGCGATGCGGGGAACTGTCGCCGAGCGGGCGGGCGGTGCCGACGGCGAGGGAGAGGCAACGCCGGTGGCAAACGCCGACATCGCCCTGTATCGATTCATCAACCAGCGGTTCGAGGTGCTCGACGTCACCCGCGCCGACGAGCAGGGACGCTTCTCCTTTGGCGCACGCTCGGGCACCGACTGGGGCACCTACGTGCTGGAGGTCACCGCCCCCGACGGAAGGCGCGCCTACGCCGACGTGAACTTCGGCGCCGACGACATCGACTGCGGGACGATCTACCTGGAATCCGGGGCCGACGCCGACGCTGCCATCGAGCCGCTGCCCCTGCCCGAGGCGGGCGACGCGGACGATGAGGCCGACGCGCCGGAGCAGGAGCCCGGTCCCGGCGAGCCCGAGAAACCCGCCGAGGATGACGCGGCGGGCGTCGACGTCGACGGAACGCTTGCCCTCTACCTGCGCGAGACCCTGCTGCCGCAGTGCGGTGGGCTGGGCACCGCGATGGGCGTCTCGACCTACGACGCCAGCTACGAGGCCAACCCCGACGGGGTAATCTGGCCCCTTGCGGCCAACGCCGAGGGCATCGTGGGTGCCGACCTGGCGGACCTGGACGCCGACGGACAGAGCGAGCTTGTGGTGCTGCGCTTGGCCGGGCAGTACGGCACGGACGGCGCCATGGCCGGCACGGCCATCTACGTGGAGGTCTACGAGTTCGATGCGTCGCTGGGAGCCTATCGCTCCGACGCCCTGCTCTTCACCACGCCCGCCATCGCAAGCGCCTCGAGCTCCCTGCAGCTGGCGCTGTTCACCTCGCAGCTGCCGGGTGGGGGCGTGGGCATTAACCTCTACGCTGGCACGTCAATGAACGAGCATGTTGAGGTGATCCGCCAGTTCTCCTACGACGGGACCTGCCTGTGGCAGACGGCCGCCACCGCGCTGTGGCAGCTCAACACCGCCACCGTGTGGTTCCAGGGAAGCGACCAGCATGTCGCCGACGCCTCCGCCGGCACGGTCCTGGCCGGCGGGGAGCCGCAGGCGCAGGAGCTGTTCCACGGCGCGCTCGAGAGTACGGATGCCTGGGCCGAGCACGCGCGCACGACCGCCCCCAACGACGACCCGCTCGACGCCACATACGTCGAGCAGACGCAGGCCCTGCTCGGGGAGTACCGCGCCTTCTGGACGGGCCAGGGCCTTGCGCGCAACGCCACGAGCTTCTACGAGACGATGGTCCTGGCCTGGCCCGGGCCCTCCCCCATAGACGAGCCCGACGCGTTCAGCGCGCGCCAGGCCTTCGACGATGACGGCACGCTTGGCTGGGTCGCCGAGTTCAACGCGATCCTAACCCACGACGGCAGCAACCTGAAGGTCGTGAACGCAGTCGAGCACACGGGACTCACGTACTGAGGGAAGATCCGCGAACCAGAAAGAAGGCCCGCGACCGTGCGCCAAGCAGCAGACCCCGAAAGACAGCAGGCTCGGGGCGGCGGGGCACCGGCGTGGTTGGCCATAGGGCCATAGGGTCGGCCGTGAGGTCGGGCACGGCCTACCGCCTCCCCATGAGCCTTCTGGCAACCCGCAGCTGGCCGGTCAGCGCGTAGCCGGCAAGGACGGCGGCGCCGATCAGCAGGGCCTTGCACGCCAAAGACGCGATGGGCACCGCGGGAACAAACCCGCGGGCCACGTCGCAGGCAAGCTCGCACGCCGCCACCGCGACCACACCAACTACGACCTCGGGGAGAAACGCAGCGAGACACGAAAGACCGCGGCCGAACCCGCGGATGACCAGATAGTATGCGATCGAGCCCACGTGCATGCAGTAGGCCGCGCAGACCCCCGTGGCGACCGTCGTGACCGAGCCGCCCAGCAGCCCCGCGGCAAGCCCCGCCAGGGTGAGCGCCGTGTTGATGACGCCCACGCGAAACATGGAGTCGGTGCGCCCGAGACTCTGGAAGAAGGCGCCCGACGGATTGCACATCATCTGGAAGTAGACCGACGCCGATAGGACGGCGAATGGCGCCACGGCGTCCTGCCACCCGGGGCCGTAGAGCACCGAGATGACCTCGGGGGCCGCGCAGACGAACAGGCACGCCACGGGAACGCCCAGAAGCGACAGGGACTTCTCGACGCGCATCCAGCAGGCGAATATCCGGTCGGGATCGTGCTGGTGCTCGGCCATGAACGGCTGGACGACCGAGGCCGCCACGGCAGAGAGCGCGGACAGCGGGTAGACCGTCAGCTTGTAGGCCTTGTCGTAATAGCCCAGGCTCCCCATGCCCAGAAAGCGCCCGACGAGCAGGTTGTCAAGGTTGCGCGAGAAGTAGTTGACCAGACCGAACCCAAGCTGATACGCGGAGTAGGAGAACACCCTGCGCAGCGGGGCGACGAAGTGGCGATTCACGGTGCGAATGGGATGGCTCGCGACGTTCCACGCAAGGACCAGCGCGCGTGACGCGACCGTCTGCGCGACGAGCGCGTAGCACCCCAGTCCCAGCACCGCCAGCACGACGGCGAGCGTGCCCGACGCCAGCGTGGAGACGACCAGCCGCAGGCCGATCTGCCCAAAGCGCCTCTCGCGGAGCATGACGCCACCTGGCACCATGTTGAGCGAGGAGAGCACGAGCGCCGGTGACGACGCCCAGCACAGGGCGGCGAGCCGCCCGTCACCATACCACGCGGCCACGGCGGGCCCAAGCGCGCAGAACAGCGCGGCTAGGCCGATGCCCAGCATGCCGGAAAAGAAGACCAGCGCCCCCAGGTCACGCTCGTCCAGGTCGCGAAACTGCACGATGGCAACGCCGATCCCCAGGTCGGAGAACAGCCCGAAGAACGCCGAGAACGCCATGGTCACGGCCACCAGGCCAAAGTCCTGCGGCGTGAGGGCGCGGGCGAGCGCGGCCGTGAAGACGAGCTGGATCCCCACGCTCGCGTACTTGGAGCCGAACTGGATCGCCGCCGCACCCCTCATGCCAACCGGTCTGCGGGCAGTCACCGGCCGGCACCGTCGATCCCGATGGTTGCCAGCAGATGGTCCACGTTGTCGGCCGCCCGCAATGACTCCTGCCACACGCGCCGCGCGCCGACCCGCAGGGCAAGGCGATCCTCGGGCAGCATCTCCATAAAGCGCCCGATACCCCGCGCGACAGCCCGGGCGTCCACGTCGGGCGAAAGGAGCATCCCGTTGCAGCCGTCACGCACGATCTCGGCAACCCCGCCGACATCGGTCGCCAGCACGGGGATCCCGCAGCCGCACGCCTCCATGATCGAGATGGGAAGGCCCTCCCTGCTCGAGACGTTGACGAAGAGGTCGAAGTGGCGCCTTCCGTATTCCGCGAGAAGCTCGGCGTTCGGTAGCCAACCGCGAAGCTCCACCCTGACCGAGGAGAGGCCCTCGACCTCGCGGCGAACGACGTCCATCAGCGCCCCGTCGCCGTAATGGGTCCACACCACCTCGCGCCCCTCGCCGTCCAGGACGCGCAGGGCCTGGGCGAGAAGCTCGACGCGCTTGACCTCGGCGACTCGCGAGCACGAGACCACGCGAAACGGCCCGTCCTGCGCCTCGAGGCTCTTGTCGGGCAAGTCGCACGTGCCCAGGTATGAGGTGAGGATCATTGCCCGGTGGTCGGGATACCGCTCGCAGAGGTAGCGCATCCCGTGCTCCGAGCAGGTGAACACGTAGTCGAGCCCGTCGAGGATGTAGCGCCGAAGCGGCAGGTAGCACAAGTCGTTACGCTCCTCGTACAGGTCGTAGGAGTGAGCCCTGGAAAAGAAGATCACGCCGGGGCGCGACTGCTTGAGCCACACCTGCGCCAGCGCCGACTCGAGCAGCCAGAAGCCATAGACGTGCGTCGGCGCGAAATGCTCCCGCTCCAGCACCCTCTCGATCCTCCTCAGCTCCCCGGCGGCCCTCGTCACGAACGACCTCTTGGCACGCATGCGCTCCGGGTCACACGTCGTGTCAGAGACGAGCGCTCTCCACCTCGGGCCCAGCGTCAGGGCCAGGTCACGTGCCCTGCGCGCCGCCCGACCGAGCACGCCCAGCTGCGGCCGACGTCCCCGCAGCGACACCGCGCGCACGTTGGCCGGGAGCGGACACGCGGGCACGAGGGCGTCGCCGGCGTCATCTGCCACGACGAGGATCTCCTTGAACGATCGGGCGAGAAGCCAGATCTCGGTCTCGAGATACGACTCCGCCGCATAGCGGCTCATGTCAAACGGAAACGCATGGCTGATGAGCAGCAGCCTCGTGCCCGGCTGCCGCGCTGGTTGCTGTGCTGGTCGTTGTGCATCCGCCATCGGATTGCCCCCTCCTGTCAAAAGGCCCGGTGCGCAAGGCCCCGGCCACGTGGGCGCTTCCCCACATCGGTTACTCGCTAGAGCCTCAAGGCCCCCGCCAGCAGAATCCGCCCGAGCCAGCGAACCCTGCAGGCGAGCGGCACACGCACCTGCGTCCGCCCGCGATACTGGCGTGCGCAGGCCCACATGAGCCCCTGCGGCGACATGCGCAGGAAGCTTCCGCGCAGCAGGCGAAACACCGTCTGCGCCCGCAGCCCGAAGCGCAGCGGGATGGGGTGGTCAAACGAATCCTCGACCTCGTGGTAGACGCCGAGGAGCGCCGCCGCGTCTGCCACCTCGAGGGCGGTGGGCGCACATACCCTGAGCGACCTGCAGAACCAGTACCTGAACGAGTCGACACATCGGTCGAGCACGCCACTGGCAGCCAGCTCGTCATGGACGGCCTTGCGCGCCAGCATGGGACACGTGGGGTTCTCGGCGCGCCTGTCCTGCAGGCTCTTGCCGGAGCCCACGCGATACCTTACGAGCTCGTCATCGAGAAAGAGAGCCTTTGATGAGTACGCCGCGGCGAGCAGGACGAACCTCACGTCGTTTGCCACGGGCAGGTCCTGAAATTCGAGGCCAAGCGCGTCGACGTACTCCCTGCGAAACATCTTGTCCCATGGCGGAGTCGAGACCGCCTGGAACAGCCAGGGCAGGTATTCGTCTGCCTCGCACACCCCACTGAGCCCGTGGAGCGGCACCGCACCGGGAAGCCCGTCGCCCGTCTTGGAGTCAAAGCCGCGGAATCGGCACTGGCAGAAATCTGCGCAGCTCCGCTCGAGGCCGGAGACCATGCGCTCGAACATCGTCGTCTCGAACAGGTCGTCGCCGTCGAGAAACATGAGGTACGTTCCCGTTGCCAGACGCATCCCGCGATTCCTCGCGCAGGCGGCGCCCCGATGCGGCTGGTGGACGCACCGAAAGCGCCCGTCCCTCCGCGCGATCTCGTCCGCCAGCTCCCCCGTGGCGTCGGTGCTGCCGTCGTCCACCGCGATGACCTCGAAGTCCCGCAGAGTCTGGGAACGTACGGATTGCAGGGTCCGGGGCAGAAAGTCCGCCACGTTATACAGGGGCATCACAACCGAAAGCATCGGCACCGGGCAGCCCGCCTCTCGCATCGTCGTTTCCGAGCCGGCACGTGTCTGCGACCCAACCCGCGCACGTGCCGCTCGCCATGGAGAATGCAAGAAAAATACTCTGGTTTATGGAGCACCTTGGGAGGCATGGCCACTCATGGCAATAAGCATGCCAGCGATTCTGGCAGCGGCGTTCTCTCCATAGATTGGTCGCACCGCCGCTATCATGTACCAGCCCACTACCCACGCCCGCCACCAGACTGCGCAGGGAGATCCCATGGAACACAACCTGGGTCCAGACCTTCAGACCGCAGAGACGACATCGGGCTCCCCCGGCGCAGGTGACGTCA
>CAWVLT010000043.1:0-29639 GCA_963930185.1 Coriobacteriia bacterium
TGGGCGGCCCCATGGGCGACTGCGGCCTCACCGGGCGCAAGATCATCGTCGACACCTACGGCGGCATGGGGCGCCACGGCGGCGGCGCGTTCTCGGGCAAGGACTGCACCAAGGTCGACCGCTCCGCCGCCTACGCCGCGCGCTGGGTTGCCAAGAACGTCGTGGCGGCGGGCCTGGCCGACGAGTGCGAGGTCCAGTTCGCCTACGCCATCGGCGTGGCGCGGCCCCTCTCGCTCATGGTCGACACCCGCGGCAGCGAGCACGTGCCGGTGAGCGTGATCGAGGACGCCGTGCGCGCGGTGTTCGACCTGCGCCCCGGCGCCATCATCGCCGACTTGGACCTGCGTCGCCCCATCTTCTCCAAGACGGCCGCCTCCGGCCCCTTCGGCCGCGAGGATGCCGACTTCACCTGGGAGCGCACCGACCGCGCCGAGGCCCTGCGCGCCTTCGTGTCCGCCGCCGGCCACTCCCTGTAGGCGCGCCGCTGTGACGGATGAGCGTACGCAGGAGGCGACCGCACGCATATACGCGCGCGTCGTTGTGGACATTCCCACGCGCGCGCTCGACCGGCCCTTCGACTACGAGGTATCCCCTGAGCTGCGCCAGTCCTGCCAGGTAGGGACTTGCGTGGTGGTGGACTTTGCCCGCCGTCCGGCGGTGGGCTACGTCATTGCCGTGGGGGTGGAGCTGGGCGAGGGCGTGGACCCCACGCGCGTGCGCCCGGTGCGCCAGGTGCTGTGCGAGCCCATGTTCGACGAGGCCGGTGCCCGCGCCATAGAGTGGCTGGCCCGCGAGTATGCCTGCCCCCTGTCGCAGGCGGCGCACCTGTTCTGCCCGCCGGGCTTCTCCGCCCGCATGGTCAAGGACGCCGACAGCGGCCTGTGGTCCCTGCAGCAGGCGAGCGCCACCAAGATCGACGACCGCTGGGTGGCGCTCACCGATGCGGGCCGCGGCTTCGTGCCGGCCGCCAACGCCGCGCGCCAGCGCTCCGTGCTCGCCGCGCTCTGCGAGGGCCCGGTACGCCAGGCCGAGCTTGCCATCTCCATCCCCGGCGCGGCGGCGGTCGTGAAGGCCCTGCAGGCCAAGGGCGTCGTCGAGGTGACGCGCCGCCGGCGGGTGCGCGGCGCGCAGCAGACGTCGCTGTCGAGCGCCGCCGCGCCCCGGCGCACCGCCGAGCAGCTCACCGCCGGCCAGCGCGCCGCCATCGACGCCATCGCGGACGCCCAGCGGGCGGGCCGCGGCGACGTGGTGCTGCTCGACGGGGTCACCGGGTCGGGCAAGACCGAGGTGTACCTCGCCGCCATCGAACGCACGCTCGCCCGGGGGCGCGGCGCGGTGGTGCTCGTGCCCGAGATCTCGCTCACGCCCCAGACGGTGGGGCGCTTCCGCTCGCGCTTCGGCGACGAGGTGGCGGTTCTGCACTCCCGCCTCTCCACGGGCGAGCGCTTCGACCAGTGGGACATGGTGCGCTCCGGGACCGCCCGGGTGGTGGTGGGCGCCCGCTCGGCCCTGTTCGCCCCGGTGCGCGACCCCGGCCTCTACGTCATCGACGAGGAGCACGAGGCGAGCTACAAGCAGGGGAGCGCCCCGCGCTACCACGCCCGCGAGGTGGCGGCCACCCTGGCGCGTCTGCACGGCTGCGCCCTGGTGCTCGGCAGCGCCACCCCCTCCATCGAGGTCCTGGGCCGCTGCCGCGCCGGCACGTTCTGCGGCGTGGGCTGGACGCGCGTGGAGATGCCCGAGCGCCCCGGCGCCCGGCCCCTGCCGCCGGTGGAGGTCGTGGACATGGGCCGGGAGTTCGCAAGCGGATGGCGCTCGATGTTCTCCCGGCCGCTCACCCAGGCCATCCGCCAGGTGGTGGAGCGCGGCGAGAAGGCCGTGCTCATGCTCAACCAGCGCGGCTTCGCGCGGTGGATGCTCTGCCGTGACTGCGGATTTGTGCCCACGTGCGAGCACTGCTCCACTTCGCTGACCTACCACGAGCGCGGGCACAAGCTGGTGTGCCACACCTGCGGGATCGAGTACGCGGTGCCGGTGCAGTGCCCGCAGTGCGGCAGCCGCTACTTCAAGATGAGCGGTATGGGTACCCAGCAGGTCGAGGACCGCCTGCGCGCTCAGCTCGACGAACTGGTGGGGGGCGGGGTCCCCGTCATCCGCATGGACGCCGACACGACGCGCGCCAAGGGTGGCCACGAGCGCTGCCTGGAGGAGTTTGACGCCGCGCCCAGCGCCATCCTGCTGGGCACGCAGATGATCGCCAAGGGGCTGGACTTCCCCGAGGTGACGCTGGTGGGCGTCATCAACGCCGACACCGTGCTCAAGGTCTGCGACTTCCGTGCGGCCGAGCGTACCTACGATCTGCTCGAGCAGGTGGCGGGCCGCGCGGGCCGCGGCCAGCGCGAGGGGCGCGTCATCATCCAGACCTACCAGGCCGACCACCCCGCCATACGCGCCGTGGCCAGACACGATCGCTCGATCTTCCTCGACGAGGAGCTGCCCCTGCGCCAGGAGGCTGGCTACCCGCCCTACGTGCGCCTGGCGAACGTGCTGGTGTGGGGCTCCAACGAGGCCGAGGTGCGCCGGGTGGCCGCGCAAGCGGGCGAGGCCATACGCGAGGAGCTGGCCGGCCAGGCAAGCGTGCTGGGGCCGGTGGACTGCGTGATCTCGCGCATGCAGGACCGCTACCGTCAGCACATCCTGGTGAAGGCGCTCCCTGAGTGTGAGCTGGGCCCCGCGCTCAGCCGGGCGCTCGCGCAGCTGCGCCCCACGCCCGGCGTGAGCGTCGCCATCGACGTCGATCCCTACGACCTCATGTGACGTGCGGGCCGGGATGTCGCGCGGCGGAGTGGCCTTTGTGAGGACGCCATGCCCCGCGCGGGTGCGCGGCACGCGGGCCGGGTACACTTCAACGCAGAATCTGAAGACCGAACCGTCGCGCGCCGGCCGCGGGGCCGGAGTGCGGACGCACAAGAAGGAGGGGATGTTCTTGGCTACCGAGATCGTGATCGCGCCCGACGAGCGCCTGCGCACCGAGTGCGCCCGCGTGGAGAAGATCGACGACGAGGTCATCAAGACCGCGAAGCGCATGGCGAAGGCCATGTACAAGAACGAGGGCTGCGGCATCGCGGCGCCCCAGATCGGCGTGCTGCGCCAGATCGTCGTCATCGATGTTGACTGGGCCGACGACGACGCCACGCACAACCCCATGTTCCTGATCAACCCGGTGATCGTCGAGCAGTCGGACCAGACCGCCCTGGGCTACGAGGGCTGTCTGTCGGTGCCTGGCGTGTCGCTTGAGATCGCCCGCTCCACGTCGGTGACCGTCCAGGCGCTCGACCTCGAGGGCCGCCTCATGCAGTACGAGGCTGCCAACAACCTGTTGTGCGTGTGCCTGCAGCACGAGATCGACCACCTGCACGGCATCACCATGCTCGAGCGCCTCGACCCCGCCAAGCGCCTCGAGGCGATGCGCGAGTACCAGGAGGCGCTCGCCGCCGGCGCGCGCCCCGGCGAGACGGGCTCGCGATGAGCGCCGCCGACGTGCGCGCTGCTGATGCGCGTGCCGCCGCCGACGTGCGCGGCGCCGTCGAGCCGCGCCGCCTGCGCGTGGTGTTCATGGGCACGCCGGCCTACGCGCTGGGCTCGCTGCGCGCCCTTACCGCCGCCGACTTTGTCGACATCGCGTGCGTGGTGACGCGCCCCGACGCCGTCTCGGGCCGTGGGAAGAAGCTCATCCCGTCGCCGGTCAAGCAGCTCGCCCAGGAGCTTGGCCTGCCCATCCTGGAGACCAAGAGCTTGCGCGGCCAGGAGGTCATCGACCGGCTGCGCGCCCTTGAGCCCGACGTGATCGCCGTCACGGCGTTCGGCGCCATCGTGCCCGACGAGCTCATCGAGCTGCCGGCGCTGGGCTGCTTCAACGTGCACGCCTCGATCCTGCCCGCCTGGCGCGGTGCCGCCCCCATGCAACGCGCCCTGCTGGCCGGTGACGCGCGCGTGGGCTACTCGGTCATGCGCATCGAGCACGGCCTAGACACCGGCGCCTGGTGCAGCCAGGGCAGCGTCGAGGTGGGTGAGCGCTGCTACCCCGAGATCTCGGCCGAGCTCTCCGCGATGGGAGGCGCGGCCCTGGTTGAGGCGCTCGCCACGCTCGCCCGCGGCGAGGAGCTTGCGTGGGTGGAGCAGGATGATGCCCTTGCCACGCTCGCGCCCAAGATCGACAAGTCCGAGCTGCGGCTCGACCCCGACCAGCCCGCCGCCGTCAACATGCGCCGCGTCCAGGCGTCATCTGACGAGGCCCCCAGCCGCGCGCACGTGGCCGGCCGTGACGTTCGCGTCCTGCGCGCCCACGTGGTCGCGCCCGGCGAGGAGGCTCCCCGGCCGGCCCGAGGGCTCGTCAGCGCCGCGGGCGGCAGGCTCGTCCTGGGCTGCGCCGACGGCAGCGCCCTCGAGGTGCTCGAGATCAAGCCCGACGGGAAGCGCGCCATGGCGGCGCGCGAGTTTCTCGCGGGCGTGCACCAAAGCGACGGACTTGACTGGAGGGTGATCGCATGACGAAGCTGTCTGCGTCGAGGCGCGCGGCCCTGTCCACGCTGCTCGTGGCGCGCGAGCGCGCGGCTTACGTGCGCGACCTGCTCAACTCAAAGGCCGGCCAGCAGGGGCTGGAGGGCCTTTCCGACGAGGACCGCGCCTTCGCCACGCGCCTGGCCCTGGGCGTCGCCTCCACGTGGGGGACGCTCGACGAGGCGATCGACCGGTTCGTGACGCGCCCCGAGTCCCTGCAGCCCGACGTGCGCGAGGCGCTGCGCATCGCGACCTTCGAGCTGCTGTTTCTGCGCAAGTCCCCGCACGCCGCGGTGAGCCAGGGCGTCGAGCTGGTCAAGACGCGTGCCAAGAGCGCCGCCGGCCTGGCCAACGCCGTGCTGCGCCGGGTGAGCGAGTCAGCCGAGGAGTTCATGGCCGAGAGCGACGCGCACCGCTTTGGCCTGCCTGCCTGGCTGTTCGAGCGCTTCGTCCAGGACGTCGGCGCGCAGCACGCGGCCGACCTGGGCGCCGCGGGCCTGGAGCAGGCCCCCACCTACATCGCCACGGTCCCCATGTGGGTGACCGACCGCCGCGCCGACCAGCTGCTGGCCATGGCGGGCATCGTCGCGCGCCCCGCAGGCGCTGTGCCGGGCTCGTGGCGCGCACAGGACGCGCGCGTCGTCGCGTCGTCGGAACTGCTCACGGGCGAGGAGGCGCAGATCGTCGTCGCCGACTACGGCGCGCAGCTCGTGGCCTGCCTCGCCTCGCCCGAGCCCGGCGAGCGCGTGCTCGAGGTTGGCTCGGGGCGCGGCACCAAGTCCGTCCTCATGGCCGGTCACGCCCATCGCCGCGGGGGAGTGGCCCGCATCTGGGCGCTCGACCTGCACGAGAGCAAGGCCGCCCCGGCTGCCGAGCGCCTGCGGCGCGCCCGCGTCGAGGGCGTCACCCAGGTGACGGGCGACGCGCGCAGGCTCGGGGCCATCGCCGGGCTGCCTCCGCACTTCGACCGCATCCTGGTGGACGCGCCCTGCTCGGGCACCGGCACTCTGCGCCGCCACCCCGAGATCGCCTGGTCTCTGGAACCGCGGGACGTCACTTCGTGCGCGCGCACGCAGCTCGACATGCTGGTGTCGTGCGGCGAGCGTCTGGCGAGCGGCGGCGTCATGACCTACGCCACTTGCTCGGTGCTCGCTGAGGAGAACGAGGGCGTCGTGGAGGCGTTTCTCGCCAGCGAGGTCGGCGCGCAGTTCGAGGTGGTCCCGGTTGCCGACATGGCCGCAGCCACCGGCATCGTCGAGCTTGTCGACGAGGTGGGCGAGCTGTCGGGACCGCAGGGCTACCTGCGCACCTACCCGCGCCCCGACGGCTGCGACGGCCATTTCTGCGCCTGCCTGCGCAAGAGGTAGGGGGCGTGGGGCGGCGGCCCTCATAAGCTTATGCGCGCACAACAGAGGGAGCGCCCCCGCGTCGGGTGGACACGGGGGCGCTCCCCTTTACTTGGCTTTCTTGTGCTTTCGTGTAAGTCGTGGTCAGGCTCTCCTGCTCGACTCACTCTTTCTGCTCGACTCGCTCTTTCTGCTCGGCCCGCTCTTTCTGTCTGCTCTACTTTCCCGCGTCCGTGCCCTTCGACGATGCGCTCGTGCTGGGGGCGGCGGGCTTGTCGGAGGCCTTCGCGAGGTTCTTGGGGCCGTCGTCGGAGGCCTTCTTGATCTCCTTCTTGCCGGGCTCGCCCGTCTTTGCGAGCTCGGTGCTCTCCGACGAACCCGTGGTGCCCTCGGTAGCGCCGCGCTTGCCGCGCATGTCGGTGTTGTAGAAGCCGCTGCCCTTGAGCACGATGCCGCTGGCATCGAACACGCGCTGCGCCTTGGTGCCGCACGTGGGGCACACGACCTCCGGTTTTTCCCTCATCCCATGCGTAACTTCAAAGACGACGTCACATGCGGGACAGCGATAGTCATAGCGCGGCATCTGCGGGGCCTCTTTCGTTTCGTTGATCTGGCGGGCCGTGGGCCCGCCCTCGAGTTTTTACACGGGTATGCTACCCAAAGAAGGAGCCGCGTCTCGGTCTTGCTCGCAGTCTGAAGGCGTTTTTCATATTCTTGCAACTCTGTGGGTCGGTTTGGGCTGGCGGTGCCTCCGCTGGACTTCGGTCGTTGGGTTTGCGATTGCGAATGCGTGCGGATCTGGCACGTAATGTCAACGGTCCGAATCCTCGAGACTGGCTCTCGCGCACCAAAATTCCCGTGAGATGGACAAACTTTTCGGTTGTGAGCGAGTCGATTCGCGTCGTCCTCCGTTTTGAGAATGCCTTGCAGCGGCATTCCCGAAGACAATTACTAAAAGTGCAGGTAGACATCGGTGTTATTTTGTGCGCTACTAGACGTTCGTTGGCGCAGGCGACCGCAAGTCCCTCACAACCGTCATTTTTGTCCATCGGATCGAGTTTTTCGTGCGCGAGGGGTTTCGGACGGCGTGTTGCGGCGCAATCCGATAGCATTGACATGCCCACGGCACGCGCACGACTGCATCGCACGAGCCGTTCGGCACATCTATACGCTCGGGAGCCACGAGGGGTGGCTGAGAGGTGGCCATTGCCACGACCGAAACGACTCGGCCGGTAATGCGGCACGAGCAGAAAGGCGGTAGCCCATGCTTTCCGACACGTTTGCCGACACGCATGCCAGCGCACATGCCAGCGCGCTTTCCGACAGGATGGAGGCCGTGCGCACGCAGGTGCCCCTGGTCCACTGCATCACCAACTACGTGACCGTGCACGACGTGGCCAACGTCCTCATCGCCTGCGGCGGCTCGCCCATCATGAGCGACGAACCCGACGACGTCGTGGACATCACCACGATCTGCGGCGGCTTGTGCCTGAACATCGGCACGCTCAACCAGCGCAGCATCGAGGGCATGAGGCGCGCGTCCGAGCGCGCTCAGCAGCTCGGCCATCCCATCGTGCTCGATCCCGTGGGCGCCGGCGCGAGCGCCCTGCGCACGTCCACGGCCACATGGCTCCTCGAGAATCGCGAGGTGGCGTGCGTGCGCGGAAACATCTCCGAGATCAAGGCCGTGTGCACCGGGTCGTCCGGTACGCGCGGCGTCGACGCGGCAGCCGCGGACGCCGTGACCGAGGACAACCTCGACGACATGGTCGCGTTCGTGCGCGGCGTCGCCTCCACGCTGGGCGCCGTCGTGGCGGCGTCGGGCGCCATCGACCTGGTGAGCGACGCCGAGCGCACCTACGTCATCCGCAACGGCCACCCGCTCATGGCAGGCATCACCGGCTCGGGCTGCATGCTCTCCGCCGTGACCGCGGCCTACCTGACGGCCAACCCCGACAGACCCCTCGAGGCGGTCGCCGCCGCCTTCGCGGGCTACGGCCTTGCCGGCGAGCGCGCGGCGGCTCGCGCGACGCGTGAGGGTCGCGGCAACGCGACGTTCTCCAACTACCTGATCGACGAGGTGTCGCTCCTCACGCCCGAGGACCTTGCCGCCGGCGCGAAGGTCGAGCTTCGCTAGAAGGGAGGGCACATGGCCTCAAGGGATGCGGTCCGCGACATGCTGCGGCTCTATGCTGTGACGGACTCCAGATGGCTGGCCGGCGAGGACCTCGCCGACGTGGTGCGTCGCGCCATCGAGGGCGGGGTCACCTGCGTGCAGCTGCGCGAGAAGGACGTCTCGCGCGCCCGGCGCGTGGAGCTCGCACGCGAGGTCGGCGCGGTCTGCCGGGCGGCCGGCGTGCCGTTTCTGGTGGACGATGACGTCGCCTGCGCCCTGGAGGCCGGGGCCGACGGCGTGCACGTTGGCCAGCAGGACAGCTCGTGTCGCGCGGCGCGCGAGGCCCTCGGGCCCGATGCAATCGTGGGCGTGTCGGCGCAGACCGTCGAGCAGGCGCTCGCCGCACAAGCCGACGGGGCCGACTACCTGGGGGTGGGCGCGGTCTTTCCCACCGCCACCAAGACCGACGCCCAGGCCGTGGGCCTGCAGGGCCTGCGCGCCATCTGCGCCGCGGTCGACATCCCCGTGGTCGCGATAGGCGGCGTGGGGCCGGGCAACGTGGCCGAGCTCGCCGGCACGGGCGCCGCCGGGGCCGCGGTGGTCTCGGCGATCTTCGCGAGCGACGACGTGCGCGCGGCCGCGCGCGGCCTGCGCCGTTCGTGCGACGCGGCGTTCGCGGGATGCGGCGAGGAGCCTCTCAGGCCCGTCCCGCACACGCTGCCCGCCGTGCTCACCATCGCCGGCAGCGACTCCTCGGGGGGCGCAGGCATCCAGGCCGACCTCAAGACCATCGACGCCCACCTGCTCTACGGCGAGAGCGTCATCTGCGCGCTCACCGCGCAGAACACGCGGGGCGTGGCCGAGGTGCTCGACGTCGACCCCGACTTCGTGACGCGCCAGATCGACTGCGTGTTCGAGGACATACCCCCCTCGGCGGTGAAGGTCGGCATGCTTTCGAGCGCGCCGGTGGTGCGCGCCGTGGCGCGGGGGCTTGAGCGCTGGGGGGCGCGCAACGTCGTCATCGACCCCGTCATGGTGGCAACGAGCGGCGGCGTCCTGCTACACGCCGACGCGCTGCAGGTCCTGCGCGAGGAGCTCCTGCCCCTGGCGGATGTCGTGACGCCCAACATCCCCGAGGCCTGCGCCCTGTCCGGCCTGCCCATCGCCCCCGACAGCCTCGACGACATGGCGCGCGCCGCCCGGGAGATCGCCGCGCTCGCGCCGCGCGCCGCGGTGTTGGTGAAGGGCGGCCACCAGAGCTTCCGCTCGACCGACGTGCTGCTGTTGCCGGGTGCGGCGGAGCCCCGCGTCCTGCAGGGGCCTGTCGTGGAGACTGCCAACACCCATGGCACGGGATGCACGCTCTCCAGCGCCATCGCCTGCGGTCTGGCGACGGGCCTGGACGTGGAGCAGGCCGTCCGTGCGGCCAAGGCCTACCTGGGAGGCTGCCTCGCCTCGGGGCTTGACCTGGGGGCGGGGTCGGGTCCGGTCGACCACCTCGCCGATCTGCGCGCCATCGCCGGGGCCCGCGCATGACGGGACGTCAGGACCGGGGCGGAACTGGCGCCGCCCAGCCGGCTCGCCGCGTGCTGGTGGTGGGGGGCTCGCCGGCGCGTCCCGCCCCCGAGCTGCTCACGCGCCTCGTCGCCGACGCCGACGCGGTCGTGGCCTGCGACTCGGGGGCCGACGCGTGCCGGGCGGCCGGTGTGCGCCTCAGCGCCCTGATCGGCGACAACGACTCCCTCGATCCGCTGAGCCTGCGCTACGCCCGCGACCAGGGCGCCTGCGAGCGGGGCTTCTCGCCGGACAAGGACCAGGCCGACCTGGGGCTTGCGCTTCAGTACGTGCGCCAGGCGTACCCGCACGTTGAGGAGGTCACGCTCACCGGCGTGCTCGGCGGGCGTGCCGACCACGAGCTCGCCGTGCTCGGCACGCTTGCGCGCGCGGCTGACCTGCGCCCGGTCATCGAGGAGAACGAGGCATGTGCGCGCGTGCTGAGCGCCTCCGGCCGCGGCTTTTGGGCGTTTGGTCCCCGTGACGTCGGCCGCACCTTCTCGGCCATGGCGCTTCTAGGCGAGGCGACGCTCAGCGAGGCGGGCATGCGCTGGGAGCTGCGCGACGCGCCGCTCGCGCCCCTGTCCGACCTGGGGCTCTCCAACGTCATCGAACGGGCGGACGCGCACGTCAGCGTGTCGCGCGGGGTCGTCTTTGCCTATCTTCTGCGCGAGGTCCACCCCAAGCGCGTGACCGTCGCTTAGGCCAGCGCCCTAGTCCTCCAGGAACCGGCGCAGCTCCTCGAGCCGCCGGCCGGCCATCTCGTAGCCGTCGTTGAAGTCGAGCGCGAACTTCCCGGGGGAGTACTCGAAGCGCCCCAGGCGGTACTCGTCGGGCCGGAACACGAAGGCGCTGCCCGCGTCCTCGAGCGCCTCCACGTGGGCCACCGACTCGTTGTAATAGAGGTGCCGCGCGAGCATGGCGTCCTTGAGCTTGGGGTAGGGCCTGAGCCAGTGCCGCAGGTAGAGCTCCAGGTGCTGGCGACCCTTGCGGTAGCCGCGCCTACGCGAGAGGATGAGGACGTGGCGGGAGATGCCGTCGGTCTCGGCCCTGTCCACCGGCACCGAGTCGCGGATGCCGCCGTCGGCGTACACGCGCCCTGCGATCGAGGCCTGCGGCATGACGAAGGGGATCGAGGCGGATGCCACGATGCGCCGGTACAGGTCGTCGGTGGTGGCGCAGTCGCGCTGGTCCCACCACGTGAGCTCGCCGGTCAGGGCGTCGGTGGCGGGGATGAGCAGGCGCGCGGACGAGGCGAGCGCGGGCTCGAGGGCGTCCTTGACGAGGAAGTCGATGAACGAGCTGGTGTTGAGTATGCCCTGGCGGGGGTGGATGAACCCGGCGAGGTGCACAAAGCTCAGCGCGGAGGGCGCCATCGTGGAGAAGTCCAGGTCGAGCCTGCCGCCCACGTAGGCCGTGGCGCACAGGGCGCCCGACGATATGCCGATGACGTAGTCGAAGCGGATGCCCTCGTCGAGCAGGCGCTTGAGCACCCCGCCCGAGTAGAACCCGCGCATGCCGCCGCCCTCGACGAGCAGCGAGACCCTGCCCGCACTCATCGGCGCTCGCCCCCGTCGGCCTGCCCAGAGCGCGCGCGGCCGGGCCGTGCGGGCACCTTCCAGCCGCCGCGGTAGATGTCGAGCGTCTCCAGGTAGCACCCAAGGAGGGCCGCCGAGGCGCGCGACCACTCGTTTGCCTGGGCGTCGGCGCGCCCGGCGCGGGCGAGATTCGAGCGCAGCTCGGGGCTCGCGACGAGCCGCTCCACGGCCTGCTGCAGCTCGCGGGGGTCGGCGGGGTCGTAGGTGACGCCGTTTATGCCGCTCGTCACCTGCTCGTTTGTGGCGGGGCTCTTGGCGGCCACGATGGGCACGCCCGAGGCCATGGTCTCCAGGATGACCAGCCCCAGCGTCTCGGTGACCGACGGGAACACGAACACGTCGCCGCTTGCGAAGGCGCAGGAGAGCTCCTCTCCCGAGAGGAAGCCGGTGAACACCGTGTTCGTGCCGGCGAAGCGCTCCCTCAGGCGCTCGAGCATGGGCCCGCCGCCCACGATGGCAAGCGACCAATCTGGGTGCGAGCGGATGAGCGGCTCAAGTGTGTCGAGGCCCTTCTCGGCCGACACGCGCCCGACGTAGACGAGCAGCGGCCGCTCGGGGTGCCCGCCGCTCAGCCGATCGCGCATCTGTTCGCTGCGAAAGCGCGGGTCGCGGGCGGAGAGGTCCACGCCGCGAGGCAGGACGCGCAGGCCGGTGAAGCCCTGCTCGCGCAGCTTGTCGCGCATGGCGTTTGAGGTGACCAGCGTGAGGGGCGCGTGGTTGTTGAGCCTGCGCATGAACCAGACCACGGGCCTGCGCGCGTAGCGCAGCGGCCCGTAGAAGTCCAGGTAGCTCGAGATGTCGGTGTGATAGGAGGTCACCAGGGGCACGTGGTTCTTGGTGGCCCAGCGCACCGCGGGCAGCCCCACGAGCGACGGCTGCCATGCGTGCACGATGTCGGGGCCGAACTCGGCGAGGTGGCGGCAGACCGCGGGGGAGGGCGTGCCCCACGGGCGGGAGCGGTACACCGGGTAGCGCACCGCGCGGACCCCGCGCACCGAAAAGCCCCGGTATTCGGTGCAGCCCAGGTCCGGGCAGATGACCGTTACCTCGTGCCCGTTGTCCGCCATCCAGTCAAGCGCCCGCGTCATGCGCGTGACGACGCCGTCCATCGAGGGCAGGAATGTCTCAGTCACAAAGGCGATTCTCATGCAGGCACCAGATGTCGAGTCGGATGGTACGGGGTGGGAGAGCTGAGCGCGCGAGGCGCGCCGTGCAGCTTGCTGCGTTGCGGGCGCGCCTCGCGTGGTGCCGGCGCCTCGCCCTGTGGGGCGGCGCGCCGACGCGTGTCTGCTTCCTATTTCCAGGTGGGGGAGTTGCAGATGACCTTCGGGTCGATGCGGTCCTTGTTGTCGATCGCGGTTTGCAGCAGCGCCGCCAGGGTCTGGTCGTCTAGCAGGTGCGGCTCCAGGCCCAGGGCCGGCAGCGCGGTGTGCACCACGTTGAAGTAGTGGTCGTCCTCACGTTCGACGCGCGGGTTGACCATGTGCTCGATCTCGACGTCGATGCCCATGCCGGCGGCCACGCGCTGCACCGTCTGGGCCAGCTGGTTCACACTGAACCACTGGGTGATCTGGTTCATCACGCGCATCTTGCCGGGCTCGGCGGGGTTGAGGCAGGCGAGCTCGATGCAGCGCACGGTGTCCAGGATGTTGATGTAGCCGCGCGTCTGGCCGCCGCGGCCGTACACGGTGAGGGGATGGCCCACCGCTGCCTGCACCACGAAGCGGTCGAGCGCCGTGCCGAACACGCCGTCGTAGTCAAAGCGGTTGGCCAGGCGCGGGTCAAGCAGGGTCTCGGGGGTGTGCACGTTGTAGACCACGCCCTGGTTGAGGTCGGTGGCGCGGATGCCCCACGTGCGGCACGCGAAGTAGATGTTGTTGGAGTCGTGCACCTTGGTGAGGTGGTAGAACGAGCCGGGCGACTTGGGATAGAGGAACGTCTCGGTGCGGCCGTTGTGCTCGACGGTGAGGTAGCCCTCCTCGATGTCGATGTTGGGCTGGCCGTACTCGCCCATGGTGCCCAGCTTCACCAGGTGGCACTCCGGGGCGTGCTCCTTGATGGCGTACAGCACGTTGAGGTTGCCGATGACGTTGTTGTCATGGGTGTAGACGGCGTGCTCGCGGTCGATCATGGAGTAGGGCGCGCTGCGCTGCTCGGCGAAGTGCACGAAGGCCTCGGGGCGCACCTGACGGAAGACCTCGGTGAGGAAGTCGTAGTGGGTGAGGTCGCCCTCGAAGACCTTGATGTCGTTGCCCGAGACCTCCTTCCAGGTGGCCACGCGCTCGGCGAGCGGGTAGATGGGCGTCACCGAGTCGGTGCGCAGCTCCTGGTCGATCTTGCGGCGGGCGAAGTTGTCGACGATCGACACCTCGTGCCCGAGCTTGGACAGGTAGAGGGCAGTCGGCCATCCGCAGAAGCCGTCACCGCCTGCTACGATGATCCTCATGGTGGGTTTCAACCTCCCGTTTGTCTGCTGTCTTGCGGCGTTGTCTTACGTTTTTGACACGATTGCGCGCAGAAGAAGCGCGGCGCATGAATTTGTATATGCATATATACAACAGAAGAGGGCCCTCGTAGGCCCTCTTCATGCGAAAAGCTTGATACTTAGTTCGGTAAAGGCCAAGATCCGATGGCGGAAAACCTAGCCGCGGACGACCTTGCCGGCCTTGAGGCACTTGGTGCACACCTTCATCTTGCGACGCTCGCCATTCTCGATGACGTAGACGTTCTGGATGTTGGGACGATGCATGCGGTTGGTGACACGGTGGGAGTGGCTGATGCTGCGGCTGGCCACCGGGTGCTTGCCGCAAACCTCGCAAACCTGAGACATTTCAAGAACTCCTTCGCACGGGCGATCTGCGGCATGCGCCGCAATCAAGGCTAAACAACCGTTTGACTATATCACAATATGGGGCGAGCGCAATTAATTCGCAGAACTTCTTTGCATAATCTGCGTCTCGGGCACATCCTCGCCCCCATTCGTGATGTTGGAGGCTATCATACCCTCAAGCATGCACTCAGACGATGAAGGCGCCGTGGAATGTGGGCGCCGCTGATGACCAAACGCGAGGGGAGGATCGGGTCCCAATGACGAGAAAAGTCGATGGAGCGCTTGCCGTCTCCGATGACGTCTTTGCCGATCTGGCGGGCTATGCTGCCAAGGAGTGCTACGGCGTGGTGGGCATGGCTCCCGCCGCCCAGGACGGCACCGGCCTGCGACAGCTGCCCGGCTCGCGCCTGCGCCGCGGCGTGCGCGTGTCGCGCGACGAGTCCGCACGGCTTGTGATCGACCTGTACGTGGTGCTCGAGTACGGCGTCAACATCTCCGCCGTCGCCCGCAACCTCACCGACTCGGTGCAGTTCGTGCTCAGGAGCATCGCGCAGATAGACGACGCCGTCGTGCACGTCCACGTGCAGGGAATGAAGGTCCACGAGCTGTAGGGCACCGCACCCGGCAGACAGGAACCGCTGGCCAAGGACTTTCCGTTGCAGGAGAACTCTTAGATGATTGCTGACACCATACGCCTCAGCTTCGCGCGCGCCGCCCAGGCGGTCGCCGATCGCAGCGAGGAGATCAACAAGCTCAACGTCTTCCCCGTCCCCGACGGAGACACGGGCACCAACATGTCGAGCACCCTGTCCAGCGTCGTGCGCGAGCTCGAGTCGCTGCCGGCCGGCACGGGCATGCCCGTGGTGTGCGCCGCCGTCACGCGCAGCTCGCTTCTGGGCGGCCGGGGCAACTCCGGCGTCATCACGAGCCAGATCCTGCGCGGCCTGGCGGAGAGCTTCGCCGAGGTGGACGAGATCGGCACCGAGCAGGTGGCCGCCGCGTTTCGCCGCGCGGTCAAGGTGGTGTTCCAGGCGGTGAAGAAGCCGGTGGAGGGCACCATCCTCACCGTGCTGCGCGACGTCTCGAAGGCGGCCGACTCCTGCGAGAGACGCCGCGCGACGCTTGAGGAGACCCTCGACGCGATCGTGGCTGAGGCGTTCGACTCGGTGGCGCGCACCCCCGAGCTGCTGCCGGTCCTCAAGGAGAACGGCGTGGTGGACTCGGGCGCCTTTGGCTTCGCGGTCTTCCTCGAGGCGTTCTGCGACGCAGCGCTGGGGCGCGTGGCCACCACCTCCCTGGCCCAGGGCGCCATCGCGCGCGCCACGGCCAAGGTCGACATCGAGCTCAACGACGACTGGGAGGGCTCTGAGTTCCGCTACTGCACGGAGTTCCTCTTCAAGGGCGAGCGGCGCTTCGACGAGGAGGCCACCCGCGCCTTCCTGGCCACCCAGGGCGACTGCGAGCTTCTGGTGGGCGCCTTCCCCGACTACAAGATCCACGTGCATACCAACCGGCCTGACCAGGTGCTCGCGCACATGCTCGAGTTCGGCCAGGTGTTCAAGGTGTTCATCCACAACATGGACATGGAGGCCGCCGAGCGCACCGAGAAGATCGCCCACGACAAGGAGCAGCCCGCGCCCAGGAAGGACCTGGGCGTTGTGGCGGTGGCCGCCGGCGAGGGCGAGGCCGAGATCCTGCGCTCGCTGGGCGTGGACGTCGTGATCCAGGGCGGCCAGACGATGAACCCCTCCATGGGCGACCTGCTCGACGCAGCCCGGCGCGCCAACGCCTCCTCGGTCATCATCCTGCCCAACAACGGCAACATCATCATGGCGGCGGGCTCGGCCGCCGGCGCCGCTGACTTCCCCGTGGCGGTCGTCCCCAGCAAGAGCGTGCTGCAGGGCTTCTCAGCGATGTTCGTGTTCGACGCGTCGGCGACCATCGAGGCCAACGCCCAGGCGATGGGCGAGGCCGTCGCGGGCGTGCACGACGGCGAGGTCACCCACGCCGTGCGCGACTCGGCCGCCGCTGACGGCACGCCCATCCACGCCGGTGACGTCATCGGCCTGTCGGGAGACGCCATCGAGGCCGTGGGCTCGGCGGTCGACGAGGTGACCCTGCGGCTGGTGGACGCCATCCAGGCCAGGGCCGGCGGCGACACCCTCACGATTCTGGCGGGCCAGGACATGGACGACGAGAGCTTCGAGGCGCTGGTCGCCCGCATCGAGGAGGCCCATCCCGAGCTCGAGGTGGACGCCCATCGCGGCGAGCAGCCCCTGTACCCCGTGGTCTTCTCGATAGAGTAGGCCCGGGCAGTGTCGAAGCCCCCCGCCTCGCCCGTGCTGCAGGGCCCGCAGCCCCCCTCGGCCGCGCGCGCCGCCGCCGTCACAAGCGCCCGCCTGGCGACCGACGCCCACGACGCGCGCCTGATGCGCACCGCCGCGCTCGGCCGCGAGGCGTCGGCCCTGCGCTTCGCCCGCGGAGAGCGCGCCGAGCTGCTCGGGCGCATGGGGATAGCCACGATCCGCGACGAGCTCTACGCGGTGCCGTACCGCTACCTCGACTTCACCTGCGTGAGCACGGTGGCGCATGCCGTGATTGGCGAGGAGGTCACCGTGGTGGTGCGCGTCGACGAGGTCAAGACCAAGCGCCCCAAGCCGCGGCTCGAGGTGGTCGAGGTCAGCTGCTACGACGACACGGCACCGCTCATCGTGACCTACTTCGGGCAGCCGTGGGTCGCCCGGCAGATCCACCCCGGCCAGCTCGTGGCGTTCTCGGGCAAGATGGGCTTCTCCTACGGGTTCAAGCGCATGAACGGGCCCTTCCACGACCTGGTGGCCGAGCAGGGCGCCCAGGCGCTGGGCGCGCCGCGCGCACGCATGCTGCCCGTGCACCACGTGACCGAGGGCCTCTCGCAGGCCTGGGCGCGCAGGCTGGCGTCCTGCGCGGTGCAGGACTACGCCGAGGTATGCGACTTCTGGCCGGCGCGCCACCGGGCGCGGCGCCACCTCATGCCCTTGGCGCGCGCCCTGCGCTGCGCCCACTTCCCCGCCGACGCCGACGAGGCCGAGGCGGCCCGGCGCAGGCTCGCCTATGACGAGGCCACGCTGCTCCAGATAGCGCTCACGGTGGGGCGCGAGGCGCGCCTGCCCGGGGTGCACCCGGTGGCGCACGTGACCGAGGGCGCCTTCTCGCAGGCGCTGCGCCGCGCGATGCCCTTCGAGCTCACGGCCGACCAGGCGGCCGCAACCCGCGACATACTGCAGGACATGGCCCGGCCCCGCCCCATGTGCCGGCTGCTCCTCGGCGACGTGGGCACGGGCAAGACGGCCGTGGCCACCCGGGCGCTGGGGGCGGTGGCCGACACCGGCACCCAGGCCGCCGTCATGGCACCCACCGGCGTGCTCGCCGCCCAGTACGCCCACAAGGTGGGCCCGCTGCTCGACGCGGCCGGCATCAGCTGGGCGCTGCTCACGGGCGCCACGCCCGCCGCGGAGCGCCGGCAGACCCTCGAGGGGCTCGCGGCCGGTTGGATCTGCGTCGCCTTCGGGACGCACGCCCTGCTGGGCGAGGACGTGGAGTTCGCGTCCCTGTCGCTGGTCGTCATCGACGAGCAGCACCGCTTTGGCGTGCGCCAGCGTCACGTCCTGCGCGAGAAGGGCCGCGGCGCCGACCTTCTGGTCATGAGCGCAACGCCCATCCCGCGCACCCTGGCGCTGTCGCTCTACGGCGACCTTGACGCGTCGTATCTGCGCGAGCGACCCGTTGCCGGCGCCGGCGTGACCACCAAGGTCATCTCCAAGCGCGAGCGCCGCCTGGCCTACGAGGCCATCCAGCAGGCCATCGACCAGGGCCGTCAAGCCTACGTGGTGTGCCCGCTCGTCGGCACGCGCGCCGCGCGCGACCGGGCGGGCCAGCAGGACGACCGCGCGGCCGACGAGCTGTCGGCCGGCGGCGACCCCTCCGACCCGCGCGCGGCCCAGCGCGAGGTGGAGGAGCTGCAGCGCTCGGTGTTCCCCCAGGCGCGCGTGGGGCTGCTCACCGGCCGCATGCCCGCCGCCGAGAAGCAGCGGGTCATGGAGGAGTTCCGCTCCGGGCAGATCCAGGTGCTCGTCTCCACGACGGTCATCGAGGTGGGCGTGGACGTGCCCAACGCCACCGTCATGCTCATCGAGGACGGCGAGCGCTTCGGCCTCGCGCAGCTCCACCAGCTGCGCGGTCGCGTGGGCCGAGGGTCGCACCCCGGCACGGTGTATGTGGCCGCCAGCGCCTCGTCGCCGACGGCAAAGCAGCGCATGCGTGCCCTGGAGAGCACGTCGGACGGCTACGAGCTCGCCCTGTACGACCTGCGCCTGCGGCGCGAGGGCGACATCCTGGGTGCCCGCCAGTCCGGCGAGGCCACCCTGCGCTACGTCGACCTCTCGCGCGACGAGGACCTGCTCGTCTCGGCACGCCAGGACTCCCGGGCGATGCTCGAGGCCGACCCCATGCTCGCGGGCCTGTCGCTTCGCCCCGTGCGCGACGAGGTCATCATTCGATACGGAGACGTCTTCAAGGAGGTTGGTGGAGGATGAGGATAGTTGGCGGAACCTGGAGGGGGCGTCCCATCCAGGCCCCGGAGGGGCGTGACACGCGCCCCACGCTCGACCGCGTGCGCGAGTCGCTGGCGTCGGTGGTCATGGCGCGCGTCTCGGACCTGGAGCAGGCGTCGGTGCTCGACGCGTTCGCCGGCTCGGGCGCCATGGGACTGGAGATGCTCTCGCGCGGCGCGCGACGCGCCACGTTCTTCGACAACGACGCGAAGGCGATCGCGTGCCTGAGGCGCAACCTGACGAGCCTCAAGGTGCCGCCCGCGCTTGCGCGCTCGATCCACGGCGACGTCATGCAGTCGGCCCAGCGCGGCGCGCTTCCCGGCGCGCCCTTCGACATCGTGATCCTCGACCCGCCCTACGCCACGCCCGTGGAGCAGATGGTCGAGCTGCTAGGCGCCATCGCCCGGCGCGGCGGACTGGCGCAGGGCTGCATGGTCATCTACGAGCGCAACGCGCGCGGCGCCCAGCTGCAGATGGAGGGCCTGGCCCTGGTCAAGACCTACACGTACGGCAAGACGAAGGTCGACCTTCTGCAGTGGGGCGCAGATGACGGCGCCCCGTCCGGCGATGGCGACGAGGGTGAGGAGGAGTAGCATGCCAGACACGCGCGACCAGGCGCCCCGGGGCGACCACGCCACCGAGGAGCTCGTGCCCCGGCCCGTGCGCCGCTTTCTGGTGCCGGGCACCTACGACCCCATCACGCGCGGGCACCTCGACGTGATCGAGCGGGCCACGCACCTGTGCGACGAGGTGATCGTGGCCGTGGCTGCCTCGCGCGACAAGCGCGGGGGCCCCGCCTTCACGCTCGAGCGCCGCGTGGAGCTGGCTCGTGAGGCCACGAGCGGCATGAACGGCGTGCGCGTGGTGCCGTTCAGCGGCCTTCTGGTGCAGCTGGCCCGCGAGCTGGGCGCGACGGCGGTGGTGAAGGGCCTGCGCGCCATGACCGACTTTGAGTACGAGTTGCAGCAGGCGAACCTCAACTACCAGCTCGACCCGGGCATCCACGCCATCTACGTCATGGCCGGCCAGGACCACGCCTACGTCTCCTCGTCGGCCGTGCGCGAGATCGCCTCGCTGGGCGGGGACGTGTCGGCCTTCGTGACCCCCAGCGTGGAGCGCGCCCTGCGCGAGATCTACGGCCCCCAGACGTGGGACCCCGCGCAGGGGCGGCTTGGCTAAACCCAGAGTTGCATGTATTGCGCGCAAGTTCGTTGCTTGCGCGTGAATTTGGTCGATAGTGCGCCGTGTTTGCATATCATGGCGCACACTTTTCCCTCTTTTGCTATCATTTCGCAGGAAAAGTGACCGTCGTTGTACGAGAAGACCGCCTGCGGGGCTGCCTGCCGGCGGGTGTTGGAGGGAACTACATGCCCGGTAGCGACATCGAGGCCTTCATCGAGGAGCTCGAAGACCTGATCAACAACGCCAAGGCCCCGCTTGCCGGGGGTGGCTCCAAGAAGATCATCGACGCCGACGCGGCCTACGAGATCCTGGACGACATCAAGGGCGCCCTGCCCGACGAGTTCCAGAAGGCCCGCCGCATCCTGCGCGAGCAGAAGGAGATCCTCGACTCGGCCAACGCCGAGGCCGAGCACATCGTCAAGGACGCCCAGGACAAGGCCGAGACGCTGGCGAGCGACCAGGAGATCGTGCGCATCGCCAACAACCAGGCCGAGGACATCCGCCGCAACGCCGAGGCCGAGGCCCGTGACACCCGCTACTGGGCCGCGAACTCCGCCGAGAAGACGTTCGCCACGATCGAGGAGGAGCTCCAGGCGGTCATCGACAAGACCAGCAGCCTGCTGAGCCAGATCACCTACTACCGCGAGCTGCTCTCGGGCCGCACCGAGTACGACGAGGATGCCCCGGCTCCTCGCGACGAAGAGTAGGCCCTGCCCATGTCGTGGAACGCATTGCAGCCCATCGTGTTCTCGGTGCTCAGCGGCCTGGAGTCCCCCGGCGAGGCGCTGTCGCGCTCGGGGCACATCGACCTGGAGTCGTTCGAGCTGGGCGGTCGCGAGTTCTCCCTGCCCAGTGGGCTTGACTTTGACGTGGTGCTCACCAACACCGGCGAGGGGATCCTGGTGACCGGCATGGTACGCGGCGAGGCCGACACCAGCTGCGACCGGTGCCTGGGGCCCGCCCACCTCGACATCGCCAGCGAGGTCTCGTGCTACTACCTGCGCGAGGAGCCCCAGGTCGACGACGATGACGACGAGGAGTACGGGCTCATCTCGCCGGAGGGCACGATCGACATCAGCGAGGCCGTGCAGGGTGCGGTGCTGATGGATCTGCCCTACGTGATCCTGTGCCGAGAGGACTGCAAGGGGCTGTGCCCCACCTGCGGGTGCAACCTCAACGAGGAGACGTGCGACTGCGCGAGCACCTCGCAGGCGCAGCCCGACCCGATGAACCCGTTCAGCGTGCTCGCGGGGCTCACGTTCTCGCAGGACGAGGGAGGCCCCTTAGACCAGCGCGCCTAGGAGGCGGTGGCGCCGCGCTCCTGTGGAGGATGCGTGTCGTTCCCGCTGACTGCGCATGTGCTGTGAAGTCGGATGATCAACCTGCGAAAATCGCTACTCAGCTTGCAAGTTGTGTGGTAAAGTATCTATTCGCGCACATAAGAGATGGCCGTGAGTTGACTCGGCCGAGTTTCAAGAGAGGTTCACGATGGCAGTTCCCAAGCGTAAAACTGGCCGTATGAAGACGCGTTCTCGCTACGCCGCCAATACCCGCAACGTCAAGACGATGCAGACCTCCGTCTGCCCGCAGTGCGGCGCTCCCAAGCTCCCTCATCGCGTCTGCCCCAACTGCGGCACCTACAAGGGTCGTCAGGTCATCGCTGTCGACTAGTTCAAAGCGTCGATCAAGCGTTCTTCGAAGGCCGGCATCCCGCTGAGGCGGCGCCGGCCTTCGGTGTATAGGGACGAAGAAGGAGAGTCATGGCTCCAGAAGCCGAGGTCACGCCCACGTCTGCGTCTGCGCCCGCTTCGCAGGGCGCACCAGCCTGCACCACCATCTGCGTCGACGCCGTGGGTGGCGACGAGCCGCCCGAGGTCGTGCTTGAGGGCGTGGCCCGCGCCCTTGCGCAGGACGCCGCCCTCAAGGTGCTGCTCACGGGTCCCGCCGAGGTTGTCGAGCCGTTCGCGCGGGCCCATGAGCGCTGCGAGGCCGTCGCCTGCACCCAGGTCATCGCCATGGACGAGCATCCCGTGGAGGCCGTCCGCAAGAAGCGTGACTCGAGCATCGTCGTGGGCTGCCGCCTGGTGAAGGAGGGCCGTGCGCAGGGATTCTTCTCGGCCGGCTCCACCGGCGCCTGCATGAGCGCCGCCACGCTGGTGGTGGGGCGCATCCCCGGCATCGACCGGCCCGCGCTCACCACGGCGCTTCCCGGCGCGAAGCCCACGGTCTTTTTGGACATGGGCGCCAACGCCGACTGCAAGCCGCTCAACCTCGTGCGGTTCGCCCACATGGGCTGCGCCTACGCGCGCAGCGTCCTGGGCGTGGAGGCCCCCACGGTGGGGCTGCTCAACATCGGCTCGGAGGACACCAAGGGCTCCATGGAGGCGCAGGCCAGGTTCGCGGCCCTGCGCGAGCAGGTGGGCGCTTTCAAGGGCAACGCGGAAGGGGGCGACCTGTTCTCCGGGGCTTTCGACGTCATCGTGACCGACGGCTTCACCGGCAACGTGGCCCTCAAGACCATGGAGGGCACGGCCAAGTTCCTGCTGCGCCGCCTCAAGGACGCCATGATGTCCTCGCTGTCCGGCAAGCTCGCCGGCGCGGTGCTGCGTTCCAAGCTGTCGGGGCTCAAGCAGGAGATGAGCGGCGACGAGTACGGCGGCGCGGTACTCCTGGGCGTGAGGGGCGTCATCGTCATCGGGCACGGCGCCACCTCGCCCGAGGCGGTCAAGAACGGCACGCTGGTGGCGGCCGGCGCCGCCCGCGACGGGCTCGTCGAGCGCATCGCCGAGCTGTGCGCCGACTAGGCGCGTCGGCTGCGGCCCATAGGTAGCGGACACGAAGCGAACACGAATCGCGGGGGTGCACAGGTGTCAACCGTCTTGTGGAAGATCCAGCGCATACAGGAGATACTCGGGCATGACTTTCATGACGCGCAGCTCATAAAGTCCGCCATCACGCACCCCTCGGCAACCGAGAACAAGCCTATCTGGGCCTCCTACGAGCGCCTGGAGTTCCTCGGTGACTCGGTGGTGGGCATGGTCGTGGCCGAGGAGCTCTTCGAGCGCTTCCCCGACATGGACGAGGGCGAGCTCAGCCGCCTCAAGCTCTCGCTGATCTCCGGCGAGTCCATGGCGGCGGTGGCCCGCGAGCGCGGCATCGACGAGGTCATCATCTTCGGCCAGAGCGAGCGCGGCACCGGCGCGCGCGGCCTGCGCTCGGCGCTGGAGAACGTCTACGAGGCGGTGACCGGGGCGCTGTACCTGGACGCCGGCATGGAGAAGGCCCGCGCGTGGATCATCGACACGCTGCAGCCCCACCTCGCGCCCTGGCGCTCCTTCACCCCGGAGAACCCCAAGTCGCTGCTGCAGGAGAAGACCCAGGCCGACAGGCTCGGGACGCCGAGCTACGAGCTCGTGCGCGAGCTTGGCCCCGCCCACGAGCCCACCTTCGTATGCCAGTGCCTGGTGGGCGAGCAGGTGGTGGGCGAGGGCAGCGGCACCTCCAAGAAGACGGCCGAGTCGGCCGCGGCGGCCGATGCCCTGGTGCGCCTGGGATACATCAAGGCGCCGGCGGCGGAGGTCTCGTTCGACCCCGACCAGCCCTGGCCGCCCCGCCCGCTCGACACGATCGACCCAAGGTAGGACCAGCCCGTGTATCTGAAGTCTCTCACCCTCAAGGGGTTCAAGTCGTTCGCAGACAGGACCCGCATGGTCTTTGACCCCGGCCTCACCGTGGTGGTGGGCCCCAACGGCTCGGGGAAGTCCAACATCTCCGACTCCATCCTGTGGGTCCTGGGCGAGCAGAGCGCCAAGCACCTGCGCGGCCAGGCCATGGAGGACGTGGTGTTCGCCGGCTCCTCGGCCCGCAAGCCCGTGGGCGTGGCCGAGGTCGACCTGGTGCTGGACAACTCCGACCACGTGCTGCCCGTCGACTTCGACGAGGTGGCCATCACGCGGCGCATGTACCGCTCGGGCGAGAGCGAATACCTCATCAACGGCGCGCCGTCGCGCCTGCTCGACATCCAGGACATCCTGCACGACTCGGGCCTGGGCAAGGAGACGCACTCCATCATCAGCCAGGGCAAGCTCGACGCCATCCTCATGAGCCGGCCCGAGGAGCGTCGCAGCCTCATCGAGGAGGCCGCCGGCATCTCCAAGCACAAGCGCCGCAAGGAACGCTCGGTTCGCAAGCTCGCCGGCATGGACCAGCACCTGCAGCGCGCCCTGGACCACCAGCGCGAGGTGCGCCGCCAGCTGAGGCCCCTGGAGCGACAGGTGGACCGCGCGCAGCGGTTCAACGAGATATCGGAGCGCGTGCGGGAGCTCTCCATAAGCCTGGCCGTCGATGACCTGCGCCGCTTGCAGGCGCAGTGGGGCGAGGTGGAGTCGGCCGAGCGCGAGGCCAACGCCCAGCTGGAGCTCACCGACTTCCAGCTCAAGGAGCGCCAGCGCGAGCTCGACAAGCTGCAGGCCATGCTCGAGGAGAAAGGCCTGTTCGTGGGCGACCTCTCCGAGCAGCGCAGGCGCTGCCAGACGGCCAACGAGCGCATCGACGCGCAGATGCGGCTGCTCGACGAGAAGGGCCGCAACATGGTGCAGCGCCTCTCCGAGCTGTATGACTCCACGCGCCGCAGCGAGAGCCGCAGCGAGCAGTGCCGCCGCGAGCTTGACGAGGCCCGCCAGGAGCGCGAGGCCGTCCGCGGCGAGCGCGAGGCGCTCTCGGAGCGCATGGACGAGGCCAACGAGCGCCTCAAGGTGGCGCGCGTGAGCCGCCGGCGCGCCGAGGACGAGCTGTCGCGGGCCAACGCGCAGCTTCGCTCCCAGCAGCGCGAGCGCGACCAGCTCACGGTCGCCCTGGCCAAGGCGCGCGACGCGCTCGACAGCGCCCGTGTGCAGGATGACCTGTTCGCCGAGCGCCTGCGCCAGCTCACCGAGGCGACCCAGCAGTCCCAGGCCGAGGCGCAGGCCGCCCAGGTCCGGGTGGACGAGAACAGGGCGGCCCTGGACGCGGCTCGCGCCGACGAGGCGCGCCTGCGCGCCGACGGCGAGGCGGCCCGCGAGGCGCTCGCGCAGGCGCAGAGACTCTCGCGCGAGGCCCACGGCGCACTCTCCTCGGCGCTCGCCGAGATCAGGGGCCTGGAGCGCGCCGCCGCCACCGAGGAGAACCGCACGCCCATCGCCGCCCGCCTCGCCGAGAGGGCGGGCGACTCCGGCGACATCGTGGCGCGCGTGGCGGAGCTCATCGACGTGCCCGACGAGCTGTCCGACCTGGTCGAGCGCCTGCTTGCCGAGCGCATGCGCGGCTTCGTGGCGCGCGACGAGGCGGCTCTCCTGCGCGTCGGCGCGCTCGCCACGTCGCTCACCGACGCCGGCGGCCAGGTGACGATCGTCTCTCCCGACGAGCCGGCAGACGTCGCCGCCGACGAGGGGCTCGCCGGCTACGCGCTCGTGGGCCGCGTGCGTGACGTCGACGGGACCACGGCCGTGAGCTCGGCGCTTCTGGGTGACGTGCGGGTTGTCGACGACCTCGCCCAGGCGATCGAGGCGTCGCGGCGCGACGCGGTCCACGTCTACGTGACCCCCGCCGGCGACCAGGCCCGCCGCGGCCGCGAGGTCGTGGTCGGGCGCCCCCAGGGCGCGTCGAGCGGCCTGCTCGCCACGCAGCGTAGCCTTCGCGAGCTGCGCGAGCAGATGCAGGGGCTCGAGGACGCCGCCGCGGCCGCCGACGAGGGGCTCGAGGCCGCCGAGACGCGCCTGGCCGAGGCGCGCAGGGTGTCCGAGGAGGCGTCCCGCGAGGTCGCGCGCCTCTCCGGCGAGGCGTCCTCCGTCATCTCCGAGCTCGCGCGCATCAAGCAGGCCCTGGAGCGCTCGCAGTCCGAGCGCGACCGCGTGGAGGCCCAGCGCGCCCAGGTGGCGTCGCAGGCCGGCACCGCGCGCGAGACGCTCGAGCGCTGCGCCTCCGACCTCGAGCGGGCCGAGGATGCCATCGACGATCTCAACGAGCGGGTCTCCGCGCTCAACGACGAGTGCGACGCCGCCCGCCGCGAGGACCGCCTCGCCCACGAGGAGACGAACAGCTGCCAGGTGGCCCTGGCGCGCACGCAGGAGCGTGCGCGCTACCTCGAGACGCGCTGCGGCACCCTGGAACGCGAGGCGCAGCAGCTCGACCGGGCGCTTGCGGTGTCACGGGACACACAGCGCGGCCTTGAGGCCATGCACCTGCGCATCGCCCCGCTCCACGAGCTGTACACCTCGCTGCAGGAGGTGGCGCGCCAGTGGGCCGCGCGCCTGCGCGACAAGGCGAGCCTCGCCGAGGCCGACTCGGCGTCCCTCAGGCGCACCATCGAGGAGGCCCGCGCCAGCGTGGCGCGCGCCCAGCAGGCCTACACCCAGGCGCTGGGCGCCGTGTCCGAGGTCAAGGTCGCCAAGGGCCGCCTCGACGTGCAGGTGAGCGGCGCCATCAACGCCATCACCTCGCACGAGGGCGTCGTGCTCGAGGACGCGCTTCTGCTCCCCGAGCCGCAGGACCGCGGCGCGGACGAGTCCGAGCTGGCCCGCCTTCGCAAGAGCCTGGCCGACATCGGCCCGGTCAACCAGGTGGCGCTGGAGGAGTACACCTCGCTCAAGGAGCACGCAGACTACGTGGACGCCCAGGTCGCCGACCTGCAGCACGCCCGCGACGCGCTCACCAAGATCATCTCGGCCATCGACCGCAAGATGCGCAACGGCTTCGTCGACACGTTCAACGCGGTGGACAAGAACTTCCGCGAGATCTTCGGCATGCTGTTCCCCGGCGGGTCGGGCCACCTGGAGATGACCGACCCCGACGACCCCGACCAGACGGGCATCGAGGTCATAGCCCAGCCGCGTGGCAAGCGCGTCGGCAAGATGTCGCTGCTCTCGGGCGGCGAGCGGTCGCTGACGGCCCTGGGCCTGCTGTTCGCGGTGTACACCACCCGCACGGTGCCCTTCTACGTGCTCGACGAGGTCGAGGCGGCCCTGGACGACTCAAACCTCGACCGCCTGCTCGACGCCATCGACAAGCTGCGCCAGCGCACGCAGCTCATCGTGATCTCGCACCAGCGGCGCACCATGGAGCGGGCCGACGTTCTCTACGGCGTGTCCATGCAGGCCGATGGCGTGAGCCGCGTCATCTCGCAGCGACTTGGCGAGGCGCTCGGCTCCACGCGCCAGCAGGCTGCCGCGCACCAGCAGGCCACGCATTCCTGATATCCTATGAACGACGGTCCCGCAACAGACTCGCATGAGGAGGTTATGCGATGGGATGGTTTCAGAGGCTCTCCGAGGGCCTGAGCAAGACCCGCAAGAAGATCACCGGCGAGCTCAACGTCCTGTTCGAGCTCGGTCCGCAGGTGGGTGATGACTTCTGGGACGACCTGGAGGCCACGCTCATCATGAGCGACATCGGCGCGGGCGCCGCCGAGCAGGTCACCTCGCAGCTGCGCGAGATATCCCAGCGCGAGGAGCTCACGGGCGTGCGCGAGGTCAACAAGGCGCTCGTCAAGTTGCTCGCCGAGGCGTTCACGCCCTGCGAGTCCGACCCGTTTGGCGAGTCGCCGAGCTGCGTGCTGTTCGTGGGCGTCAACGGCGCGGGAAAGACCACCACGGTGGGCAAGATCGCCTCCGAGGCAAAGGACGAGGGGCGCCGCCCCATCATCGGCAGCGCCGACACCTTCAGGGCCGCCGCCATCGAGCAGCTCGACGTGTGGGGGTCCCGCGCCGGCGTGCAGGTGGTCAAGCGCGAGCGCGGCGCCGACCCCGCCAGCGTGTGCTACGACACGATCGATGCCGCCGAGCGGCAGGGCGCTGACCTCGTGCTCATCGACACGGCGGGGCGCCTTCACACCTCGGCCGACCTGATGCGCGAGCTGCAGAAGGTGGTGCAGGTCACCCGCAAGCGCTCGAACATGCCGGTGCACGTGGTGCTCGTCATCGACTCAACCACTGGCCAGAACGGCCTGTCGCAGGCGCGCGAGTTCAACGAGGCCCTGGGCATCGACGGCGTCATCATGACCAAGCTCGACGGCACGGCCAAGGGCGGCATCGCGCTGGCCGTCTCGCACGACCTGGGGCTGCCCATCCTGCGCGTGGGCGTGGGGGAGCACATCGAGGACCTGCGCCCCTTCGACGCGCACGAGTTCGCACAGGCACTCATCACCGGTCAGGAGGACTAGGCCATGGCGATGTTCGAGAATCTCTCCAGCCGTCTCCAGGACACCCTCGACGGGCTGCGCAGCAAGGGCCGCCTCTCCGAGCAGGACATCGACGTCGCCATGCGCGAGGTGCGCATGGCACTGCTCGAGGCCGACGTCAACTTCAAGGTGGTCAAGGACTTCGTGGCGCGCACCAAGCAGCGCTGCCTCTCCTCCGAGGTGCTCGACTCGCTCACGCCCGCGCAGAACGTCGTGAAGATCGTGCTCGACGAGCTCACCGACCTTCTGGGCAACACTGAGAGCCGCCTGGTGCTCTCCAGCCGCATCCCCAACGTCATCATGCTCGTGGGCCTGCAGGGCTCGGGCAAGACCACCGCGGCGGCCAAGCTCGCCTACCTGCTCAAGGGGCAGAACCACATGCCGCTGCTCGCCGCCTGCGACGTGTACCGGCCCGCCGCCGCCGACCAGCTGCAGACGCTGGGCAACGAGCTGGGCGTGAAGGTCTTCCGCGGCGACGGCAAGAACCCCGTGGAGATCGCCAAGGGTGCGATCCGCGCGGCGGTGGACGACATGCGCGACGTGGTGATCGTCGACACGGCGGGCCGCCTGCAGATCGACGAGGCCATGATGCAGGAGGCGGCCGACATCAAGGCCGCCGTCAAGCCCGACCAGATCCTCATGGTCGTGGACTCCATGACCGGCCAGGACATCGTGAACGTGGTGCAGGCCTTCGCCGAGCGCGTGGACTTCGACGGCGTCATCATGACCAAGCTCGACGGCGACGCACGTGGCGGCGGCGCCCTGTCGGTGCGCAGCGTGACGGGCAAGCCCATCAAGTTCATCTCGACCGGCGAGAAGCCCGACGCCTTCCAGGTGTTCCACCCCGACCGCATGGCCCGGCGCATCCTGGGCATGGGCGACATGGTGTCCATCATCGAGAAGGCCCAGGAGCAGGCCGACGAGGAGCAGGCCGCCGCTGCCGAGCGCATGCTCAACCAGGGCCTCACCTTCGACGACTTCCTCATGCAGCTCAAGGCCATCGAGAAGATGGGCGGCTTCGCGTCGATCCTGTCGGCGCTTCCCGGCGGTGACCGCATCGCCCAGAAGATGGGCACCGGCGTGGACAAGGAGATCTCCAAGAAGACTGAGGCCATCATCATGTCGATGACCAAGGAGGAGCGCACCAAGCCCCGCGTCATCAACGGCAGCCGCCGCGCTCGCATCGCCCGCGGTGCCGGCGTTGAGGTGTACGACGTCAACACGCTCATCAAGCAGTTCGACCAGATGAACAAGATGATGGGCAAGATGCGCGCCGGGCTGCAGCAGACCGGCGGCAAGAAGGGCAAGAAGCGCGGCCTGGGTGGTCTGGGCGGCTTGGGCAGCCTCGGCAACCTGGGCAACATGGCCGAGATGCAGCGCATGATGAAGGACCTGATGAAGTAGGGTGCCCCACGACCCAATCACGCGCTGGCGAGGGCAACCGAACGACGACGGGGTGCCATGTGAACGCCGGCGAGGACGAACGACGACGAGTGCAACTTTTCGGACGTTTCTGGGGCTCAAATGGGCCAAAAGTGTCCGGATAGTTGCACTCGTCACATAGGTTGAGTTTCAAACTCAGCGCTACGCCCACACTCATCGACACGTTCCCGCAGCTAACGCTACGGGACGGCGGCTCTCTTCGCCGG